>JANQSF010000098.1 GCA_028284155.1 Phycisphaeraceae bacterium | reverse complement strand
GACAAAGGTGAACGCCGTGGCCAGCGCAATCGCCAACCCCGCGCTGCCGAAGCGCAGCCGCTGACCCGCCGCGATCCGCCACATCATGGCTATCTGTTGACGCATGCCGTCCTCGACTTCGTTCCACGGGCGTCGCCCGCCCGACCAACCCGACCCGAATCACACCCGACCGACCCAAACAAAAAACCCGCGTCGAACGCGGGCCTTGCGGTGCACAAAAAGGTGACCAACAAAAAAGCCCGCTCGTTTCCAGTGAGCGGGCCGATCAGGCTGATTCAAAACAGCACGACGATCCGCTCACGGAAGCCAAAAGTTCGGCAGCGAGATATTGACTTTGCGGATCGTCATAGAGGTTGCCTCCGAGGCGTTGCGTGGAGTATACCCACCACCGCCCCGAACTCCAAGCGCGGGTCAAAAAAGTACGGGTTCACTTTGGCCTGCGGCTTCGTGCCACGGCCGTGTCGGCCGTGTGCATCGCCTGTGGTGGACCGCACGGCCGACACGGCCGTGGCACGAGACAGACCGCCTCGTCCAAAGTGAACCACTGCCCCAAAAGCCACCTGGTCGCGCGTGCAAGGGCCCACACCGGGCGGGAATACCATATATCACACCGATCGCCGCCTCGTAACCGCCCCCCTTTTCCACGTCACTTGATAGGAAGGCGAGTCGACATGAGTCGGATCACGGCTTCCATCCTGTTGGCAATCGCATTTGGCCTGTCTCAGCCCGCCCTGGGCGCCGAGACGCAGGCTGTCAGCTTCGACAAGGCCGTTCAGCCGTTCTTCACCAAGCACTGCTACGAATGCCACGGACCCGAAGCGGACGACGGAGACTTCCGCCTCGACCGGCTGCAAACCCGATTCTCGAACGCAGACGACGGGGCGGCATGGACGAAGGTGTTGCAAAAACTCGAGTCGGGCAAGATGCCGCCGAAGAAGAAGCCCCGCCCGCCCGTGGACGACGTGGCGAAGGTCGTGCGGTGGGTCCGCGGCAACCTCGTCGCCGCGCAGCGTGCCGCGGCGCAGGCCGACGGCCGCGTCGTGCTGCGCAGATTGAACCGCACGGAATACCAGCACACCGTCCGCGACCTGTTCGCGATCGACGCCGACCTGAAAGACCTGCTGCCGCAGGACAACTCAGCCCAAGGTTTCGACAACGTGGGCGAGGCGTTGAACCTGTCGTCCGTGCTGCTCGAACGCTACCTCGAAGCGGCCGACGCCGCGCTCGACGCCGCCATCGTGACGACGCCCCGGCCGACGACCCGCAAACAACGCTTCTCTTATAAGGACGAGCGGCGGGTCAAGAACCACAAGAGCTACCTGCCCGTCGACGACGCGATCGTCTTCTTCAGTGCGGGCTACTCGCCGACGGAGATCAACCAGTTCCGCGCGCCGGCCGAGGGCAACTACCGCGTGCGCGTGTCGGCCTACGCGTATCAGAGCGATCAGCCGGTGACACTCCGCGTCTACGGCGGCGTGGGGATCAAACGCCACCTGGTCGGCTACGCTGACGCGCCGCCGAACGGCGCGACAGCCGAGTTCGTCACGCGGCTCGGCCGAAACAACACCGTCCGCGTCGTGCCGTACGGCACATACATCACGCGCTGGAACCAGGCGGTCAATGAGAAGGGCGCCGGCCTGGCCGTACGCTGGGTCGAAATCGAAGGCCCGCTGATCGACTCCTGGCCGCCGCCAAGCCACCGCACCATCTTCGGCGACCTGCCGATCGGCGTCGTCAACGCCGACGAGATCAAACGCAACCGCCGAACCAAGCCGATCCGCGAGGTCGTTTCCGACAAGCCGATCGACGACGCGCGGGCGATCCTGGATCGACTGCTGCCCAAGTTGTTCCGCCGGCCGGTCAGCAACGCTAAGCGCGACATCTACCTCGCGGTCATCCGCACGCACCTGGAAAAGGGCTACACATTTCAACAGGCCGTCCGCGTAGGGCTGAAGGCGGCGATGTGCTCGCCGGACTTTCTCTACCTGCCCGAACGCCCCGGTAAGGCGCTGGACGACTACGGCTTGGCCAGCCGGTTGTCGTATTTCTTCTGGAGCACGTCGCCCGACGACGAACTGCTCGCGGCCGCGGCCAGCGGCAAACTGAGCGACCCGGCCGAGCTACGTCGCCAGACCGAACGCCTGCTAAACGACCCGCGCGCGGCCCGGTTGACCGAACACTTCGTCGGCCAATGGCTCGACCTGCGGGAGATCGACTTCACCACGCCCGACAAGTTGCTGTACCCCGAGTTCGACGAGTTGTTGCAGGTCTCCATGGTGCGCGAGACGCAACTCTTTTTCGAGGAGCTGCTCAAACACGACCTGAGCGTGGTCAACGTCGTCGACTCCGACTTCGCGATGTTGAACGAACGGCTCGCGCGGCATTACGGCGTCCCGGGCGTGCGCGGGCAGGCGTTCCGCAAGGTCAAGCTGCCGGCCGACAGCGTGCGCGGCGGCGTGTTGACGCAGGCGAGCGTGTTGAAGGTGACAGCCAACGGGACGAACACGTCGCCCGTGCTGCGCGGCGTGTGGGTGCTGGAGAACATCGTCGGCCAACACGTGCCGCCGCCGCCGGCCAACGTGCCCGCCGTCGAGCCGGACATCCGCGGCGCGACGTCGATCCGCGACCAATTGGCCAAACACCGCCAGGACGAGACGTGCGCTTCGTGTCACCGCGATATCGACCCGGCCGGCTTCGCGCTGGAGAACTTCGACGTGATCGGCGGCTGGCGCGACCACTACCGCAGCGTCGGCGAAGGGCAGCGGGTCAACGTGCAGATCGACGGCCGCGGCGTGCGGTACAAACGCGGCCTGCCGGTCGACGCAGGCGACGTGCTGGCCGACGGCCAACGGTTCGACGGCATCGCCGACTACAAACGACTCCTGCTGAAAGACAAGGCACGCGTCGCGCGGTGCGTGACCGAAAAGCTTTTGACCTACGCGACCGGCGGCGTCGTCCGCCTGTCCGACCGCGCAGCCGTCGACGCGATCGTGGCCCGCGCGGCGGGTAAGCAGTACGGCCTGCGCACGCTGCTGCACGAGGTCGTGCAGAGCGACCTGTTCAAACGCAAGTAAGTGCTCACGCGCGGCGCGCGACGTAGTGCCGCTGGAGACCGACCATGACGACACGACCCATCACACGTCGAACGCTGCTCCGCGGCGCGGGCGTGGCGCTTGCGTTGCCCGTGCTCGACGTCGCGGCGCACGCCGCCGACCGCCAGGCCGACGACGCGAAGCGCACCGAAACGGGCGAGCTTGCCCAACGCCGACGGATGGTCGCGATCTGCACGTACCTCGGCGTCCATACGCCGTACCTCTACCCCACCAAGGCGGGCAAGGACTACGACCTGACGCCCTACCTCGAGCCGATGCGCGACCTGCGCGATGAATTCACTGTCTTCTCCGGCCTGTCGCATCCCGATGTCGACGGTGGGCACTCGTCGGTGTCGTCGTTTCTGACGGCCGCGCCGCACCCGGGCAGCAGCAGCTTCAAGAACACGATCTCGCTCGACCAGTTCGCGGCCGAACGACTCAACGCCGACACGCGGTTCGGCTACCTGGCGTTGAGCACTAACGGCGGTGGCATCTCGTGGACGCGCAGCGGCATCCGCATCCCGGCTGACGATCGGCCGTCGCGCGTGTTCGCGCGCCTGTTCCTGGCCGGCTCACCCGACGACGTGCGCCGGCAGATGCGGCGCATCCACGAAGGGCAGAGCATCATGGACGTCGTGCGCGGCGAGGCCAGGCAACTGCGCGGCACGCTCGGGCAGCGCGACCAGGCCAAACTCGACGAGTACTTCTCCGCGGTGCGCGACCTGGAAACAAGACTCGTGCGGGCCGAGGCGTGGTCGAAACGCCCCAAGCCGAAGGTCGACTATGCGCCGCCGAAAGACGTGGCCGACAAGGCGGACTTCGTCGGCCGACTGCGGCTCATGCTCGACATGGCGTACCTCGCGCTGGTGACCGACTCGACGCGGCTGATCACGCTGTCCATCTCCGGAACGAACCTCGTGCCGCCGATCCAGGGCGTCTCAGCCGACTGGCACAACCTGTCGCACCACGGCAAAGACCCGCAGAAGCTGGAACAGCTCAAGATCGTCGAGCTGGAGAAGATGCGCCTGATCGGCGACTTCATGTCGCGACTCAAGTCGACGAAGGAAGGCGACGCAACACTGCTTGACAAGACGATGGTGCTGTTCGGCAGCAACCTGGGCAACGCCAGCAGCCACAACACGCGCAACATGCCGATCCTACTGGCGGGCGGCGGGTTCAAGCACGGCCGACACGTCGCCTTCGACACGGCCAAGCACCCGCCGCTGTGCAACCTGTATGTCTCGATGCTGCAACGGCTCGGCCTGGACGTCGAACGCTTCGCCTCAGCCACGGGGCCGATGGCGGGGCTTGATCTGGTGGGATGAGTCGGCGAGCGGCGGGTGTCCGGGATTGCTGCTTTGAGCAACCCCGGACGGTCAACAGTATCTCACCGACGACGCATCAGTGAGAGTTACCAGCAGCGCGTGCCCGGCCGTGGTTGATCCGAACATCAACCACAACCACCCGCCATCTCAAGGTGAGTTGTCGTCGTGCTCCCAATGGATCACTTTGCCGGAGAGCGGTTCCACATAGATCGTGTAGTCATCGTGCCCGTACTGAAGCCGACAATGCGTCAACTCGCGATTCACATAGGGTGACAGGTTCTCCAACCTTGTTCTCAAACGGGCCGTCCATTCCGGGCCCCTTGGTTCCAATTCAATCTGTTCCACCAGAAAGGCGAGATAGCTCTCATCAAAGTGCGTCGGCTCGATCGAGCCGACGGCGTTCTTGTTCTCCCGTGCTTTGGCATCAAGTGTGTCGCATTCGCTCACCGCCTGAACACAGATCGCGCGCAATTCCTCGCACGTTTCTCTGTGCCTGCGCCAATCAGACTCGGTGCGTTCGACAGCCATTCCTCGCTGTATTGTCCGTAGGCCGTGCAGTTTGCCCGGCAATTGAGTGTCGTTGGGTGACCATGCGCCGGGCAACGTGCCCGGCCTACCTGCTTATCATTCGCTAGTCGGTTGAGCCCTGAGGCCGAGGTAGAATAGTGCAGTCAACTACTACCAGTATCAAAACGCTTACTTTGGGTATTGCCGTATCCTCGTTGAGTATGTTTGGTTGCACGTCGCCGCGCAACGGCCCATCGGACAACCCAAACAGATTGACAATGTGGCCTCCCGGTAGTTCAGTCCCAAGACACGACGCAATTCTGTCGTGGCGAGGATACGATGGAACGGGCGATCCAGAGGAAGCAGAATTTCTCTGGAACGGCAAGAGCGTTGGCAAGGGAAAGGATGGGTTCTTCTTGGTATTGGCGCGACTCGATGCAATGGAGCCGGGAAGTGTGATTGTCATTTCCCCAGCATATGAAGAATCGGGCATTGCGGGCGGGGTGTTCAAACAGTATCCCTTTATGGGAACAAGGAATTACTTGCATGACGTTGGCGAAGCGCGAGACTTGAATTACTACTTCGTCGACGAGTTGCCGAAGTCGGGGCTGAAGTGATTCAGACTTGGCTGAAAATAGGACAGAGCCGGGTGCCGCGGCGGGTGGCTGGGGTTGCTGCTTTGAGCAACCCCGGACAGTCAACAGTAACGCGTCGTCGACACGTCGGTGAGGGCTTCCGTCAGCGCGCGCCCGGCCGTGGTTGATCCGAGCATCAACCACAGGCACCCGCGGAGCAGATTTCCAAATCAATACACCACCCCCAACCCATCCAACACCTGCTTCGCCTTCGCCCGGACGTTGCGGTCTTCGTCGCCGGTGGCTTTGACGATGGGGACGACGGCTGACTTGTCCTTCTTGGCCAATTGGCCGAGGTAGTAGACGGACACGTCGCGCACGTAGGAGCTCTGGTCGTTCAGGCAGGACTCGGTCAGCGCCTTGAGGGTGCGTTGCTGGTCGGCGTGACCCTTGTCGAGCTTCGATCCGATTCGGCCGAGCGACGCGACGCAGTAGATCCGCACGTTCAGGTCTTTGTCGGTTTGAAGCGACTTGAGTAGTGCGGGGACGACCTTGCCGGAGTCGTTGCCGAATCGGCTGAGCATGCCGGCGGCGTTGCGGCGGACTTTGGCGTGCTTGTCGCTTAACGCGGTGATGACTTTGGCCTCTAACCCGTCGGGCAGTTCCGAGCCGGCCTGGCTGATCAGGTGGTACAGGTTGTCGGACGCCATGTGCCGGACCTGCGGGCTTTGGTCGCCGAGCAGGTCGATCATCAGCGGCATGACCTTGACGCCCATCTCACGGAATGCCCAGGCGATGGTCTGCCGCGTCATGTAATGCTCGTCCTTGCGCAGCGCGGCCAACAGTCTCGGCTGAGCGGCCGGTCCCATGCGGACCAGCACGCGGGCGGCGTTCTGGTAGCCACTCTGCCCTTTCTTGACCGACTCGAGCAGCGGCTCGATGAGGTTCGGGCCCTGATCGGCGAGGTGTTGCAGGTCTTTCTCCGCGACGCGGCCGCGGTCATTGGTCCGCTCCAAGACGCGGAAGATTTCGTCCAGTTCCGGGTCGAGTTTCGGCGGCCCGCCCTTGGCGTGGTGCACCCGAGTGGTCGTGCCGTAGGTCAGGTAGAACGATGTTGATTGGCCGCGGGCGAACTGTCTTGCGGCGTTTTCGGTGATCGCCGTGCGCGACGCGTTGATCCACGCGAGGTTGTTGTGCACAGCCATGTGTTGCAGCGCCTCGTCCGTGAGCTTATTGCGGTTGGCGTGCAGGCCTTTGAGGCTTTGCATGCCGGTCAGGTGGGCCAGGCCGGCGTCGGTCACGTTGGTCTGTTCGATATAGAGAAAGTTCACACCCTTGAGCGCGTCAAACTCGCGGAACTGCTCGAGGCCGAGGTCGCCGACGGCTGTGCGACCCAGGTGCAGCGCCCAGAGCTGCTTCATATTGCGCAGGTGCACCAGCCCGTCGTCGGTGATCCGCGTGCCGGCCAGGTTCAGGTGCTTGACTCCTGTGAGGCCTTCCAGGTGAACGAGCCCCGCGTCGGTGACCTGCGTGTCTTCCAACTCGAGGATGGCCAACTTCTTCAAGTCTTTGAGGTGAACCATCCCGGCGTCCGTGACTTTCGAGTGGTTGACACGCAGGCAGCCAAGTTCCGCCAACCCGGCCAAGTGCGCCAGCCCCGCGTCGGTCACCGGGCCGTGCAGGTTCAACACGTTCAGCTTCTTTGAAGCGCGCATACTTGCCAGCGCCCGGTCGATGGCTGGCGACTCGATCCGCAGCGACACGAACTCGAGCGTTTCGACCCCATCCAAGACGTCGAACCCACCGTCCGTGACGTTGCCGACACTCAAACCTTTTAGCCGAGGAAACTGCCGCAGGTGTTTGAGGTCGTCAGCCGAATAGGGCGTCTCTCGGCCCGGGTAAAAGGTGCGGACGACCCAGCCGGCGCTGTCAAGATCGCACTGCACGCCCATCTTGCGCAACGTGAGCGCCGCGAGACAGTCGGCCGCCAACTTCCGCTCGTCGGGCGTGCCGTTGTTCAGCTTGCCATTCAGAAACGTCTCGCCCGCGCGCGACTTGGTGTACGCGACGGCGTGCCACAGCAGGTTGCGGTGCGCGCCCGGTTCAGCCCGTTTGGCGACGTCGACCACAGCCTGCGCCTGATCTTCAGTGAACACCAGGTCGAACAGAGCACGGATCGACGACTGCGACCCTTTGAGGCTCTTCTGCTCGAGCATCCACGCGAGGAACGTCTCGGTCTTCTTCCGGTTGGCCTCCGCCAATCGCTGCGCGGCGACGGCCGCGGCGTCGGCCACGTCGTCCGCACGCGCGATCGAAACCGCACTCGACATCGCAACACCGAACACACACACGACGGCCAATCGCTTGACGGCATACTTGGTCATAAGACGCTCCTCGTGCAAACAGACAGGATCGAACCGCCCCCCAATCTGTCTCGTCCGACTCCCATTGGACGCCGACGACGCCAGCCAGTTCCCGGCTTGCGTGACCGTCGAAAGACCGGGTCATCTTAATCCACAAGGTGGCTGGTGCTTGTTACGGCGGTGCTCTGCCGGGCGGGCCTCTTCAATCGCCAGAGTGGCTCGGACTTCACGCCAGTCAACAACCATGTTTCGCCCTCGATGACCATCAAGTTGATGCTCGCGTCGCCGACTCGGGCGATCGGGGGCCTTCCGCGGCCAGCCCCCGAACCCCCGGGCCGCCCCCGGAAGGCGGGGTGCGCTTTCGGCGCGAGGCGTTTGGCCCGCCCTTCCGCGGGGGAGCCTCGGGGGTTTGGGGGAGCGGCGGCGAGCGTCCCCCAACTCATGTAGTCCTCACGGCGAAGCCGTTCCGTCAAAGCGCAGCGCCAAGCCCCTGCGGCGCTTGAGCAGGCCCGCCCGGCAGGGCACCGCCTTTGTGACCATTGGATTTGTGGCTAATCGTGAGGCTATCGGGGCGCGTGATTCACACCGCACGTCGTTGCCAACGCTTCATTCACCAACGCCTCCGTTACCATGGTCATTCCCTTACCTACTACAAGTCAGGTCTAACCATGAAACCATCGCCGCTCGTCGCCACACTCCTGTTCGCCGCCACGCTGCTCATTTTGACGGTCGGGCAGACGCCGAGCGCCCACGCGGCCGACAAGCCGAACATCGTGTTCTTCTTCATCGACGACATGGGCTGGACCGACCTGGGCTACATGTATGACCATCTCGATCGCAAGACGCGGTTTTATGAGTCGCCAAACATCGACGCGTTGGCCAGGTCGGGGATGGTGTTCCTCGACGCTTATGCGAACGCGCCGAACTGCGCGCCCAGCCGGGCGTGCCTGATGTCAGGCCAATACTCGCCGCGGCATGGCGTCTACACCGTCGGCGACCCGCGGCGGGGCAACCACGCGCACCGCAAACTCGAGCCGACCGAAAACAAAACCGTGTTGGCGGACCGTTTCATCACGATGGCGGAAAGCCTCAAGGCTAACGGCTACGTCACGGTCAGCATGGGCAAGTGGCACCTCGGTAGCGACCCGACCACGCAGGGCTTCGACGTGAACATCGCGGGCAAGACCTGGGGCAGCCCAAGCGGCGGCGGTTACCACAGCCCGCTGAACTACCCTAACCTTGTTGTCAAAGAGAAAGGCGTCTACCTCACCGACGCGCTGACCGACAAGGCTGTGCAGTTCATCGAAGAGAATCAGAAGCGACCATTCTTTCTTTATCTGACTCACTACGCGGTACACACGCCGATCCAGGGCAAGGCCGACCTGACCGCGAAGTACAAGAACAAAAAGAGCACGCCGCACCACAAGAACGCTGCTTACGCGGCGATGATCGAGAGCGTGGACGACAGCGTCGGGGCGGTGCTGGCCAAACTCGACGAGCTGAAACTGACCGACAACACGCTGGTCGTATTCTTTTCCGACAACGGCGGGCACGGCGGCGCGACGAGCAACCACCCGCTGCGCGGCACCAAGGGCATGCTCTATGAGGGCGGCATCCGCGAACCGATGATCGTCCGTTGGCCCGGCGTGACGAAAGCCGGCTCGGTCTGTCGCGAGCCGGTCATCGGCATCGACCTGTACCCGACGTTCCTCGCCGCCGCCAACGCCGACAAACCGAAGGGCTACACGCTCGACGGCGTCAGCCTGCTGCCCGTGCTCAAAGACGCGTCAGCCAACCTCGGCCGAGATGCGATCTACTGGCATTTCCCGTGCTACCTGCAGGGCAGCGGCGACCCGCACGGCGGACCGTTCCGCACGACGCCGGCCGGCGCGATCCGTAAAGGCGACTGGAAACTCATCGAGTGGTTCGAGACCGGCCGAACCGAACTCTACAACTTGCGCGACGACCTGGGCGAACAAAACGACCTGTCCAAGAAGCACCCCGACAAGTTGGCGGAACTGCACGCCGACGTGCGCGCCTGGCGAAAACAGGTCAACGCGCCTGTTCCCAAGACGCCGAACCCGAAGTATGACCCGAATGCGAAGGGGAAGGGGAAGAAGCGGAAGAAGGGGTGAGTTGTCCGGCGATCGACTCCCAGCATGACGCGGCGCGATCGGTTAGTGTCATGTTGAGACGAGCGCAACAAGTCGGTGAGATCTATTGCTCAATAGTTCATGCAGTTCAATGGACGCGTGACAGACCTGAATTGGGAGTGCAGCCATGAGACGACGAGACTTTCTGACGGGTGCGGCCGGTATCGCCGCGTCGTCGTGGATGCTGGGATGCCAGGCGACGCGTTCGTCCGATCACGCGGCGGGGCATGCGGCCTGCCTCCGGACGTATGCGACGCCGCTGGACGCCATCGCCTCGCCGCGCGAGACGCTGATGTATCTGCCGGCGATCTACACCGGCACGCCAGTGAACAAGCCCGACTACCTCGCCACTGTCGACCTCGACCCGGCGTCGTCGACGTACAGCCAGGTCGTTCACCGGCTGCCCATGCCGAAGGTTGGTGACGAATTGCACCACTTCGGTTGGAACGCGTGCAGCAGTTGTCACGGCGATGCAAAGCTCAGCCGGCGTTACATGATCGTCCCCGGCCTGGCTTCGAGTCGCATCCACATCGTGGACGCCGCGGACGTGCGCGCCCCGAAGATGGTCAAAGTGATCGAGGCCGACGAGATCGCGCGGAAGACAAATCTTTCCGCACCGCACACCGTTCACTGCCGCGCGGACGGTCACATCATGATCTCCATGCTCGGCGACGCCCAGGGCCGCGCGCCGGGCGGCTTCATCGAACTTGACCACGACTTCAACGTGATCGGCCGATGGGACAAGTCGACGGAAGGCATGAACTTCAACTACGACTTCTGGTACCAGCCGCGGCTGAACACGATGGTCAGCAGCGAGTGGGCCGCGCCGCAGACCGTCGCACGCGGCTTCCAACTCGACGACGTCAAGGCCGGTCGATACGGACATCACCTGCACTTTTGGGACTGGGAAAAACGCACGATCGCGCAGAGTATCGATCTCGGCGAAAACGGGATGATCCCGCTGGAAGTCCGATTTCACCACAACCCCAACAGCTCACACGGCTTCGTGGGCGCCGCACTCTCCAGCGCCATCTGGCATTGGCATCGCGACGCCAACCAGTGGCAAGCCGACCGCGTCGTGCAGGTCGATCCGGTCGAGACCGAGGATTGGCCGTTCCCCGTGCCCGGGCTGATCACCGACCTCGTCCTTTCCATGGACGACCGCTACCTCTACTTCTCAAACTGGCTGCACGGCGACATCCGCCAATACGACGTGAGCGACCCCGCCAACCCGAAACTGACCGGCCAGGTCTGGCTTGGCGGCGTGATCGGCAGACCGTCCGAACTGACTGGCGGCAAGGCCGTCGGCGGCCCGCAGATGCTCCAACTCAGCCTCGACGGCAAACGCCTGTATGTCACCAGTTCGCTCTACAGCGTCTGGGACAACCAGTTCTACCCCGACATGGCTGAAAAGGGGTCGTTCCTGCTGCAACTGGACTGCGACACAAGCAAGGGCGGCTTGACTCTGAACAAAGATTTCCACGTCGACTTCGGCAAAGAGCCGGCCGGCCCCGCCCGCGCCCACGAGATGCGCTTCCCCAGCGGCGACTGCACGTCCGACATCTGGGTTTGAGTGAGCAGCGTGCAGACTCCATAAGTCACCCGATCCCCGGCGGGCCCGCATCGCCTTCGATCGCGCTGACGAGGCGTTTCAGCACGTCGAGCGCGGCCTCCTTGTCGTCCTCCTCAATGAAGTGTTTTACATCACCGAGGTGTTCCTTCAGGCCTGTGGCTCCCATCGGCATGAGCGCCTCGAACTGCAACCAGTTGTAGAGGTGATACACGACGTGCCAGACAGCGCCGAAGTCGAGCCCCTCCGAAGGGTCGCGGATAAAGCGCTCGACCGCGGCGAGCCAGTCGACCGTTGCTTCAACCCCGTCGATGACGACGTGGAACACCGCCGCATCAATCATCGCCTGCGGCGCGTCCGGGTACGCCTTGCGAAACGCGCCGGCCGCGACGGCAGCAGCGTCGGGCCGCGCGAGAAGCGCCTGCATGAGTCTTACTGATTCGGCATTGATTTGCGGTTCACGGGGCATTTTGAACCTCCTGCAATCGGTCTGCCCGCATCGCCTGTCGGTTCGATGCAAGTTCACATCGGGTCGCGATGTCTTTACCGAGCCGGACTCTGCGAGTCCGATCCGCCCAAGCGGCTTGATGCCGCGCGGGCGGACTTGGTGTGAGGGCAGCATCTCGGTGTTGACATGCGTTCATCCGCCTCACCTCAAGGGCTCGTTGGATGAATCGGACTCGCAGAGTCCGGCTCGGACAAGGCCGATGCAGCCGTTTTGTGGCATTGCATCCTAAGTTCACTTCATGATCCTGATCCGCAGGTCTTTGAACTGAACGACCATCCCGGGGTCGTGCAGTTGCAGTTGGATCAGGCCTTTGTGCAGGCGGCGTTTGGGGGCGAGGTGTTCGGTGAACTCTGACGACAGTTTGCCGTTGATGTAGAGCTTGAAGTTGTTGCCGCGGGCGATGACGCGGACGTCGTTCCAGCCAGACTTGCGGATGTCGTCGAGCGTGACGGCGTTCTTGATCTTTGTGACCGTCGGCTTGTCGTCCTTGTCGATGACCAGCCGATCGCCGCGGAAGCAGGCGTGCTCGCGTCGGCCGGGCGTGTGGAAGTCCCACGCGCCGAGCACCTGCTTGCCGATGCCGACATGGCCGAGGTCGGCGTGGTAGGCCTGGAAGTCGCGCTTGCCCGTCGGGTCCTTGCGGGCGCGGATGTTCACGCCGCTGTTGCCCTTGCCCGGGAACCGGTAGCTGAACTTCAACTCGAAGTCGGCGATGTCGCCGCGATTGTACGTCAGATAGCTCCGCCCCTTGTCGCCCTCGCCGACGATCATGCCGTCGCGGGCCGACCACGCCGCACCGGCTTTGGCAGGCGTCACCCGCCAACCGTCGAGCGTCTTGCCGTCGAACATCGAGACGAAGCCACTCTCGCGCGCCGGCTGCGCGCCCGCTGCGTGAGCAGTCAAGGTCAGGCCTGCAATCAGACCCATCAACACGCATTGGCAATGTCGTCCGCCGTGCATTCCATTACCTCGGTCGTTTTCGAACAAACATGGACACGCGTTTGCCTTCACTCCACCCGTTCCCACGTCGTCGAACCGCGTGGCTCGGTCAGGGTAAACCGGTCCGGGCCGTCGAAACGGTAACTGCCCTGCGCCGGCGGGCCCATGGCGATGGCTCGGCGGAAGTGGTACTTGCCGTTGGCCGCGTCGAGCATCCCCTTTTCGACGCGCGTGAAATTCAATCGATACTTGCCGTCGGCTCTTAACTCGAGTGTCGAATGGTACGGCAGGTACGAATCGATGTAGACCTTCTGATTCAGCCAGGCGCCAACGACGGACGCCTTCGGCTGACCCCCGTCGGCCGACCTGACCCAGAAGGCCGTCGCGCCGCCGCTGTTTCCGAGCGGCAGCAGCGTCAACTCGCTGTCGCCCTTCTTCGCGTTCGTGTGCGGAAGGTCGGCCGTCACCTTGTCGAACGACGCGCTCGTGCGGTCGGACATTGACTTGCCCTTGGGCGTGAAGGTCAATGTGCCCTTGCCCGCTTCCTTATTGAATCGGTCGGGCGTGAAGTTCGCGACGTACGTGCCCTCGCCGGTGATGTCGAAATCAGCCCGGTAGCTGCCGGCCGCGTCGATCGTCATGACCGACTTCGCACCGGGCCCATCGAACGCCGCGTTCACCGTGTGCGGGATGGTCATCGCCACGATGGGAGGCCCGGGCAACACCTGTTGCCGCTCCATGTTCGATGACACCAGCCGCCACTTGCCGACGAACGGCTTGACGCCCTGCGACGCGAGGTCGTTGTCGCCCGGGGTTTCGTCGTTATTGTCGCGTGCGTTCTTTTCGTTGTTTGATCCGCCCGCGCGACGTCGGCCGGCGCCATCGCCGTTTTCGTCAGGGATCATCAAGAGCACGAGCAACAGCAGTGCGACCGCGCAGCCGACCACCGCGATCACGGCCAGTGCGCGTCGCCGTGCGTCCGAACGCGGGCCCGCCGGCTCCGCCGTCGGCCGAGGCTTGGGCGCTGCCGCGCCGCCGCCCTCCGCGTTCGGCTGAGCGATCAGGTGCTTGACCGTCTCAGCCAGGTATGTCAGGTGCTTTTCGAGCGGCGGCGTGAACGCGTCCAGCCAATGCGGCGTGCTCAGGAAGTACGCCAGCGACCGGGCCGGCTGAACGTCCTCGATCCGCACCGGCAGCACGGCGATGCCGCCATCCACCGCCAACTCGACCTCGCGTTTGATCTGCTTCGACTCGTTGGCGTGCTCGGAAAAGATCAACACCAGCGCCCGCGATTGGCTGATCGCGTCGACGATCGACTCGCCCCAGTCCTCACCCGGCAGGATGTCCCGAGGCGCGACCCAGCACCGGACGCCCCGCCCTTCCAGCACCGCCACCGCCGCGTCGGCCACGGGCTTGTCCTTCGACGAGTAAGAGATGAACACGTCGTGCGCCACGGGGAGAGGATACCACGGTGGGCTGGTCTTCCCCACAAACGGCAGGCGCGGGCGACGGCGTCCAGTTTTGCATGACGCGACCCTGAGCCGGCGCTGTTCGTAGAAACTGCATGACGTCGGACACGGTGCGCTGACCGATGGCGTGCCGCGCGGCCTTGCTATGATCGGACCCGTGTTCGGATGGCCTTAGGTGTCACAACCACTAAAACAGATTGGATGGTGCACGATTCTGGAAACGATCAAACACCTCGTTGACAAGTCACGATGCGCGGGCTGGTTGTCTGTACGGCGTGCGTGCGCCGGCGTGCTGGTCGTCGTTCTGTTAATCGGCGTGCTCGGTTGCCCGGCCAACGAAGGGCGTCAGGCACAGGCGGCGGACGGGGATGACGGGTCGGACGGGACGGGCAATGCGGGAACGCAACAATCGGCTTTGCGTTCGGCTGACGAACTGGCGCAGGTCGGCAGGATGTACCGGGACCGCGCGCGGCAGTACGCGTCGGACGGCAACGACTTTCTCGCGCGGCTTTGCTTCCATCAGGCCAAGCTTTACCTCGGACGCGCGATCGCGGCCGGCGGGACGTTCGGCGACGACGTGGACGCGGTCGGCCGATGGACGACCGAACTCGAGCCGATCCACGAGCGCTGGCGGTTGAGCTTCTCGAAACACGTGCAGGCCGACGTGACCTGCGCGGCCGTGGATACGAACGGCAAGTTCATGGCGACGGGGCATGTGGGCGGGCTGATTCGGGTCTGGCGGCTGGAGACGGGCGAACTGCTGAACGTCATCGACAGCAAGGCCGGGCCGGTTCGGGCGATCGCGATTCACGCGGCGGCCGACGTGCTGGTCAGCTCGGGTCGCGACGACGGCGGTGTCCGTGCCTGGAGCCGCGTCACCGGTCAGCAAACGGCGGCGGCCGCAGGGGGGTTTCCAGATGGAACGGGCGTTGTTGACGCCCTGACCTTCAACGCCGACGCAAGCCTGCTGATCTGCGGTGGACCGGACGGGGTGGTGAGCGTGTGGGATGTAGCCAAGCGCGCGGTGGTCAAGACATTCAAGGGTCACACGGCCGGCGTCACCGACGTTCGGATGTCGCCGGATCAGAAGTCGGTCGTCTCCGCCAGCCGCGACGGGACGCTGCGCGTTTGGCCGATGGAGGAAGGCGTGGCGGCGCGCACGTTGAAAGGCCACGAGGGCGCCGTCTTCTGCTTCGACATCAGCGCCGACGGCAGGCAACTGGTCTCGGGCGGGCAGGACAAGCAGGTTCGGCTGTGGGACATCGAGAAGGGTGAGCAGGTCAAGGTGTTGAACGAGCATCTGCACCACGTCACGCGCGTCGTGTTTCGGCAGGACGACGCGACGGTGATCTCGACCGGTAAGGACGGCCTGCTGCGGCATGTGCTCGTCGCGACCGGCCGAGTGTACCGAGGGATGAGTTTGAGCGGGCCGGACACGTTCGCGCTGACGTTTCCAGAGTTGCGTCGCGCGGTTGTCGTGTCGGGCAGTCCGAGCCATACGCTCGCGTGGGAATTCCTCACCACGGACCAGCGCAAAATCCTGCCGTTGGCAGACGACCTGACCCTGGCGTTGGCGTTTACTGCCGACGGCAAGTCGCTGGTCACGGGCGGCAACGACGGGTCGCTGCGGTTGGTCGACGCCGCGACCGGCGAGGTCCAACGAACGCTCAAGACCTCGATGCGTTCCGTTCGGCAAGTCGAAGTGAGCGCGGACGCGAGCCTGCTGCTGGCGGTCGATGACCAGAAGGTCGCGGAGCTGTGGTCGCTGAGCGAGGGCAAAGTGTTGCGGCGGATGCAACTCGAATCGCGCGTCACGGCCATGCGGATCAGCCCGGACGGGAAGCTCGCCGCGTTCGGCGACTCGTCCGGCAAGGTTGACCTGCGGAGCCTGGAGACGGGCAAGCGCATCAAACTGATTACCGACCCCAATCTGCGCGGCCGGGTGTACGACATCGTGTTCAAGGCCGACAGCAGCCGGGGCTACGCGCTGGCCGGCAAGTCGCTGGTGAGTTGGGCGACGGACAACAAGTCCGGTTCCGATTGGAAGCGTGAACTGCCCAAAGAGATCGGTGCGTACACGTCGGCGATCTTGCCCGACCTGACCGGCCTCGTCCTGGTCACGCCGGATCAGGTCGTTGTGATATCGATGTCAGGCCAGATGCGCCGCACGTTCGACATCGGCGAGGTCGAATCGCCGCGGCAGTTGCAGGTCAGCCGGGACGGCCAACGCATCATGTTCCGAACAGGCCTGCACACGGTGCGACTCTACGACAGCCACCTCGGCACGGGCACGGTGATCAGCGATGAGCGGGACGCGCTGCGCGGCGTCGCGTTCAGCCCGGACGGTCAGCAGGTCGCGCTCAGCGGCGACAACCGCGTCGTGCGTTTGTGGTCGGCCCCGCGCAAGGGCGACGTGCTGTTCGACCAGACCACCAAGCTGAACGTCGAGGCGTTGCTGATGGACCCGGCCGGCCGATGGGTCACGACCCGCCTGGAGGGCGACTCGGGCACGCTCATCTTCAACGCGTTGCACGCCGGCGACGAGACCCGCCAAATCAGAGCCCGGCTGCGCGCATTCCAGTTCGCCCGCGTCCACGTCGACGGCAAGACGCTGATCACCGCGCACCGCAACGGCACGATCATCTTCTGGGACCTCGAGTCGGGCAAAGAGCTTCGACGTGCGGAAACGAAGCTGCCGTTCGAGAGGCCCATCGCGGTGACGCCGAACGGCAAGCTCGCCGTCGTTCCGGTGAATGAAAACAACCTGTACGTCGCGGACACAACCACGGGCGAGGTCGTTCGCAAACTGTCAGGCCTGGTCAGTTGGGGGCAGGCCGCCGTGGTCACGCCCGACGGCCAAACGGTTTTCGGCGGCGACGCCGCCGGCAACGTTCTGGCGTGGGAACTCGAGACCGGCAAGATCGTGCAGCGCGTCCCCGCGACGCGACCGGGCACGTCCGTCCGCTCGATGGCGCTCAGCCCCGACGGCAAGACGCTGATCTGGGCCGGCCGAGACGGCGTGATCGACCTGTGGGACGCGGTCAACGCCAAGCCGATCCGCACGATCGCCGCCCACCCCGGCCGAATCAACCAACTGCGCTTCTGCCGGCAGGGCCAGGGCATCCTGAGCGCCGGCGCCGACGGCTACCTGCGCCTGTGGGACCTGCAAGGCCGACTGCTCTACGCCCTCGACGTCGCCGGCGTCGCCCGCGAAGCCGACATCAGCGAAGATGGCCGAACGATCACTTTCGTGTCCGACCGCCTGCGCAAACGAGTCGTCGTTTGGCGGATGCGCGACGTCGCATCACCCGACGCCTCGCCGTACCTCAAGACGGGCGCTTACGCCTTCGACGGCCTGCACCTGCGCGCGGTCAACGCCGCCGCGAAACGACTTGAGTCCGAGCCGGTAAGGGCGGGGTTCGAGTGAAGCAGGCGACCACTCACGCTCACTTCAATCGGCAGACGTCTGACTGATCAACAACTCGATCGCAGGCCGAAGCATCTGGATCAACTCTTCATCCATGAACGCGTAGTCGTCCGGGATGTCGAGCACTTCGATCGGCGGCAGGTTTGGCGTGCCGCGATACTCAGCCAGGATGCGCGCCCGATGGCTGCGCTCCATCACCACCACAACGTCCGCCCAACGGATGTCCGCCTCGGCCAAGGTTCGCGGACTCTTGGCGCTCAAGCCGGCTGACCGGACACTGATGCGCGGATCGTCCGCATACAACGCTTGGGCCGTCGGGCTCCGCCAGCGGTTGCGTGAACAGACGAACAGAAAGTGAGGTCGATCAGTCAAGCGAGACAAGTTTACGCCGCGTGCCCTCGACCGCGCCTACAGCATCTCAAACTTGTCAGAGCCATCTACGTAGTAGATTTGTTCGAACAACCACTCGCCGTCGACCTGACGGAGGTGGTACTCGTAATCCGTCGAAAAGTCCATCGAGTTCGTGTGTCGTGTTCGGACGCGGCAGCGGTCGCCGGACAAGGCCGCGGCGATGAGTTGCTCGCCATCCGGACTATGGTCCGGATCACTGCCGTATGAAACGCCTTGCGTCTGGACATCGGACACACACCATTGACGGATCAGGGCGTCGTACGTGCTTTGCGCCATGTCCATCGAGTCCGTCGATTCGTCCTCCTCCTCTTCCTCCGACGTTTGGTAAGCCGCGACTTCCCAGTCGTGCAACGCCGTGATGAAACCCGTCACCCTCGATCGCACGTCGGCCGGGATTTCGTCCGTGAACTCGGCATCGAGTGGCGCGGCGTGATCTTCGCCGGCATCAGCCTGCACTTCGCCAGTGATCTGCGGTTGGCCGAACGTCATGAAGACAAGCACCGTGCCGGCCGGCCCGCGGTAGCCGCCTTGCGCCTCGTTCAACTTGCAGGCCAACGCCGTGAACTCCCAGCACTGCTCTTCCGTCGCGGACAACTGCCGGGTCGTCAGGTCGCTCAAGCCACTGCTTTGGCGATACTCGCGGAGGCGCGTCGCGTGCGCGGCAAGGCCGGGCTGAACGGACGGGTGATCCCAAGCCCACATCCAGGTCGAGTTGACGGTGTCGAACGTCCCAACGATCTGAACATCGCACGTGGCCGACACGCCGTTCGGCGCGGTGAACACGATCTTGCCGGTGTCCTGATCAACGCTCCAGTCAGCCTGCCCCAAGTGCCACAAACTGTCGTGCGCCGCCGTCTTGAGACGGAGTTCTTCCATGCTCTGCGCGACGAGGTCACGGTGATCCATGGGTTGCCCCCTAACTTCATTCAAGATTGAGCGAACCGGGCCAAGTCATTGGCCAATGGTACAGAGTGCAATGAATCGAGATGATACCCACATCGACGCGTGCCTGTGGTAAAGGCTTGGCCTGCCGCAGTTGCTGGTTGATCTACACTACATTCTTATTCTGCGCCCGTTGGGCAGGGTCATTCGTTGGAATGACTTGTGCAAGGTCACTCTGCTGGGGCACGCCAGACCTTTGTCCCAGCCACCCGCCGCTACGTTCGATTGTCCCAGCCAGCACTTGCCACGGACGCTGGCAAAAAAAAAGACCCCGGTACTGACCGGGGTTGAGTCTGAACCTGTTGAATCTCGGTATCGGATGAGACCAACGCAATACTGATGAGCCTGCTAACCGTAGTGATCGACCAGAGAGACCATTGCGTCAACCAACTGCTCAACTGCGCTGTGGGCCGAGAGCTTGTCTACTGCGACCACTCGGCATCGCTCCCCCGTATTCAGTTCGGGACGGGAGACGATCTCCGCGTCGAACTCCTGAGTGCGGCCGTTTGCAAAGAAGACCTTGACCTTGCACCCACGCTGCTTCGTGGCCACATCTGCGGCAAGGTCAAAGACTACTTTCTGATCCGGGCTAAACCCACGGCCTTTAATGCTAATCGATCCCTTCTTGAGGCTGCTGATGAAAACCATGATTGTCCCCTTTCGTCTGAGTAAGTGACTCGGGTTAGTCGTCATTAAAGTTGCAGTAGCACCTGACGTTGCAATACAACCATCCGTTGGGGCTGATGAACGCACCTTCGATGTTCAAACGGCGGTATTCCGGCTTGAGTTGCTCCTTCTCAAAGTGGCACTCAGGCAACTCAACAGGGAGGCCCTTTTCACAGTATGGGTTCGAGCAATACCGGGATTCGTGACTTTGATTGACCACAATTGGCTCCTTCATTAGGTACACAAGCTACCTAACTTGGGGCGCAAACTGAGGCATCTTCAAGTGCATCACAGCGCGCCAGCCCAGCGCGCCATGGCGCGCCAGTACACGACTTGTGGCGCGCCGGCTTTGGCCGTAACCTTCGCTAGTCAGTCCGCCAAGTAGTCTCTAGGAGTTTCACATCGATATGAACTTCACAGAGCAGACTCTAGCAATCGCGAAGTACATCTGGTCACTGCCATATAAGGATCGCCAAGGCTCTGATGCTTGGCGCAGCATCCGAGATCAACTTTCCAAAAACGGCGATTCAATCCCTGGAATACCTCAATTGCAACGCATTGCAAGACAGGTTGACGAAGCGGGATATGTCAAACATCGTTTTGGTAATCCATCGTCCCTGTCATTTCCAGATCGACTACCCGACCAGGAAGATCGATTGGCTGAGTTGTTTCAGCTCCGATTTGCACTTGTTGCAGATATCTCCAATTGGTTTCTCCAGCCTGGCAAGTCAGTTCCAGCCGATCCGCTGGAATATGACGACACGCTTCACGAACTCCTTGGCAAGATGGGCACACGTGTCCTGGGCCCGATTCTGAGACCCGCAGACCGCTTGGGCGTTGCGAGCGGGCGCGGTCCGGGAGGGGCGGCCGACAATCTGACTGAAGAAAAACGAGCCTATCCAGAATTGGCCGAAGTAGTTGCCCTGTGCGGAAATATGAAGGTGCGACAACACAGCACGCGGCGACAGCTACACCTTGACGCCAATTCCGTAGTGAACACTCTTGAAGATGCGCTCCCAGGCACCCCATTTCAGGTACGTGTCGACAAGTCGCTGACTACAAGCGTTGATCCCGACATGCGACTCGGCTTTAGTTTTGCTACACACCAACCCAACGTCGCTCTGGTGGGTATCGGTGCGGTGGGCGGAAAACATCGACTCATGAATTACAAAGAAATCGCTCCGCTTGAAGCAATTCATTCTGAACTGGGAGTGCTACTCAGTTTTGCAAAAGAATACGAAGCACACTTCCACGAGAACGACGCAGTTGCTAACTACCATTGCATCGGGGACGTTTGCAACTATCTGTTTGCCGTACCGCCTCCGGGCGGATCACTGGATGACTTGCCCGACGAATTCAGGGAGCAAATCGAGTGGCTGAATCAAAGGATTGCCTCAACTCGACTACAAGATCTGGGGGTGATTGCCACAACAGGATCCGTGTTAGCTATCGCCGGGGGTGTAAGGCACAAGGCATTTGCAATGCGACATGCGCTGCTTATGAACAAGCCGAAGTCGGACGGATTTGACGAACAGGTCGGACAGTTTCTCACGCACATTGTGACATGTGACCGCATGGCCGAGTGGCTGGACAAAAGCCTAGACATCGCCCGTCATCCCAACATCGATAAAGCCAAGAGCGTTCCCCTCAAGCGGCGCAAACAAGCGCGCAAGGGGAAGTAAGGTGGGCAGCGCCCACCCTACGGAGAATCACGACGCGCGTGGGCGTTTGGTCTTGACATCGTCTTCGCCGCCCTTCTGTTCGCCCAACTTCAATACGCTCATCAGCGACTTGAGTGACGCTTGTGTTTTGGCCAGGGCGTTCAGGTCGGGCAGGGGTGGGAGTGTCTGGCCATGTGCCTGGCGGCGTTGGCGGGTGAGGCGGATTTGGCCGGTCTCGAAGTAGCCCATGCGGTGGGCGGTCTGCATGAGGCGGTGGTACATTCGGCTGATCGCTTCTTCTGCCCAGAGGCGGGCGTAGGCGGGGGTTTGCGTTTCGCGGGCCAGGCGGATGAGTCGGCTGACGGACGCGAGCGTGACGTGGTGGTATTCGCCCAGCAGTTCGTCGCCGAGCGTTCGGCTGGGGGCGAGCGCGGCCTGCTTGCGGGCGGCGGCGCGGTCGCGGCAGACCGTCCGTTCGCTGATGCGCATCAGCTCGGCGATCTGCGGCGCGTTGAAGCCTTCATACGTCAGGTGCGCGACGCAATCGCGACGGACGTCCGGCGACAGGTCGGCGGCGCTGCGTCGGCCGGCGTGCAGGTCGTGGACGATGTCGGTCACGGGCGGGGTGTCGTGCGGCGCGGCGGGTGACTTGGGGTCTGCTGTGGCGGGCGCATCTTGTTCTGTTGTGGCTGACTTGATCGGCGAAGCGTGGGCGACTTCATTCGTGTCGTGTTCGTCGGAGTCCGTGGCGGGCAGTGGTTGGTTGAGCAACTTGGGCATGGTGTGTCCTTTCATGAAAGTCGGGTTTAGAACCACCGAGGGCACCGAGGTCGAGACCAGAGCAGGAAAGCAGAACTAAACATGACGCAGTACGCGTGCTCACGCCCAATGTGTGATATCCATCACTCCCGTTCTCCCCGACTCCCGTTCTCCCATTCTCTTTCTCAACTCGGTGCCCTCGGTGGTTCATCGTTTGGTGGTTCATCGTTCTTCCTGGGCGTGTGTGGGTTGAGCGATGGCTTGTTGGGTCGCACGGGGGTGGGTGGCGCGGGGCGTGCGCACGGTCTGTGCGAGAAGTCGCGCCAATCGCCACTGGCGGGATGTGGCGGCGGCTTTCGGCGTGGGCGATTTTTCCGGATTCTCGAACCGCGTGTGCGCACGGCTGGCGCGGGCGGGCCCCGTGCATGACCGGATGTGACCCGAACAAGCTCGGCCTGACACGGGCGATGGCGTGCCCCGACACGGCGCGCGGCGGGGCTGTCAAGTGGCCCGGCCTGGCGGGCTGGGAGCGGGGTGCGAGCTGTCGGGGTGACACGGCGAAATGGCTGGTGACTTGGCCTGCAAATTCATATTTGGACATACGTTGCGCGATCGCGCCATTCGGCTTGGGGAAAGGAAACCCTGCTAATCACGCCACGGACGGCGGGGGCAGAGGGCGGGCGATCGAGTCTGGTCGAACGAACCCGAACAAAATTCAAACTTCCGGGCTTGACCTGCCGATGTGTTCGGGTAATGATTGGTATACGAACAACGTCCTTACAACATTGGGGTCGAACATGCTGAGCGTTTACCTGATCGAGCGTTACTTCAAGCGGGGGCGGTGGGACAGCCTGCTGGACGGGCTGGCGGGCAACGGGCTGGAGATGCCGCTGCCATTGCGGGCCCGGCTGAGCGGGTCGCCGACGGCGGTGACGGCCTTGGCGCTGCGGCGGGTCGGGCAGTTGAGTTGGGGGCCGACGGCGCTGTCGCGGGCGATGCGGGAGCGGTTGGTGGCCGGGCTGGGGGACCCGTCGCTGACGGACGGTGAGGGCGGGGGATCAAGTAGGGCGGTGCGCGGCCCGTTGGCTGGGGGAGCGCTAAGCCGCGAGCGGCTGGGCGACGGCGGGGCGGTGAACGACACGATGCGTGACCCGCTGACGGCGGCGGCGGTCGCGGCGGCGCTGGGGGATGAGGGCGATGCGGTGTCGCCGACGGCGATGTCGCGCAGGGCGGCGCGCACATCGGCGGGTGGGGCGCTCGTGGACGGGGCGCTGGCGGGCGCCGAGCCTGGTGAGATCGGCGGCAACCGCGAAGTGGGTCGTGATGTTCTTGATGTTCATAAGGATGCGCAAGCCGATGCAGGGCGGTCGGTTCGGCACTGGGCGTTGCTGGCGTTGGCGGCGGCGCAGGGCGACGACGGGCTGATCGCGCACAGCGAAGACCGATCGGCTGACGACCGGGCGATGACGTCGGCCTTCGTGCTCTGCCTGCTGGCGGGCGACGATGCGTTCCGGCAGGCGGTGCGCTTCAACGACCTGTTGAACTGGTTCGACGAGCACGGCGACGAGTTGGACGCGGACACGCGGATGCTCTGGCGGTTGGCGACGTTGGACCTGGGACGGTCGGCTGCGGCGCGATGCGCGGTGAGCATTTTGGCGGCGGAAGAAGACGGGGGCGGGAAGCGAGCGACGGGCGCTGAGGTCGAGGCGTTTGTCGGCGGGCAGCAAAACGAGACGGATGGCCTGTTGGCGGAGGTGGCGTAGAGCATGTCAAACGAACGACACAACCGGGCGTGGCGTCGGCGGAGCGGCGGGTCGAGCGCAGTCGGCGGCCTTGGCGACGGGCGACGGGCGGGCGCGACGTGGGGACGGCGGGGGACGTCGAGTGAATCAGACTCCTTGACCGGCCGACGGTCGTCAGCGTGGTCGCGGTGTGACGCGGGGCGCTGGCGGCCGCGTCGGCTTTTTTGAGACGGAGGTTCGTCGGCTGATTGGGCACCGTTCGACCTTGTGAACGTGCACGCAAATCGCTGGGCAAATGGGCGTTTCGACGTGTTGCTAACTTGGGTGGCCGGCCGTATGGTGTCGGCCTGATCCGCGGGCCAAACCGCGGTGTGGCCCGCGGGCGTCGGCCCCGGTGACCGCTGACACGTGCCCCTTGCGCAAGCCCAGTCCGCTTAATGGATTACGCTCTCTACATCGCCACGGTGATCGGCGCGGCGGCGCTGTTCATGATGATGCCGCGGCGCGGCGTGCGCACCGGGCGGATCGGCGCGATCCTCGGCGGCGCGACGCTGGGCGGCCTTTGGCTCTACCTCAGCAGGTCGTTCGAGGCCGGCGGCGGGGCATCGAGCATGGCCGGGCTGGGCGACGGCGCGACACCGTATTACTACGTGTTCAGCGCCCTGGCGATCGGGTCGGCTGTACGGGTGATTACGCACACGAAGCCGGTCTACGCGGCGCTCTGGTTCGTGATGGTCGTGCTGGCGTCGAGCGGGCTGTTCCTGGTGCTCGGTGCGGAGTTCATGGCCTTCGCCATGGTCATCATCTATGGCGGGGCGATTTTGGTGACTTACGTGTTCGTCATCATGCTCGCGTCCCACGCCGGCGACCCGCCCCCGGAAGGCGCCGCGTCCCGGGCGGGGGCCGGGCCGGGCGAGTCGCCCGATTACGACAAGTTGGCGCGTGAGCCGGCGGCGGCCGTGGCCGTCGGGTTCGTCCTGTTGGCCGTGTTGTTGAACGTCGCGTTCGAGCCGATGCGCCGCAACCCCGCGGCCGAGGCGCCGAGCGACGCGGCCATCGTCCGCGACGTGCTCACCGAACGACCTGCGGGGATCATCGCGCCGGGTGCGGCCAGTGACGCAGCCGATGCCGCGCCGGTGCTCGACAACGCCGAACGCGTCGGGCTTGACCTGTTTCAATCGCACCCGCTGGGGCTGGAGTTGGCGGGCGTGATCCTGCTGGTGTCGCTGGTCGGCGCGGTGGTGATCGCGAGGCAGCGTGCAGACGCGGCCGACGGTGACGGTGGGTTGCGTGGGGCAGGCGGCCCTTCGGGCACACCGCTAAACGGCGGAACGTGATCGCGTGGGGTGATCGACCGCCCGGCACGGTTGGTGGAATCCATACGACGTTTCGACATTGGAACACAAACGACCTTGAACGTACCGATCGACAGCCTGACGCTCTCGCACTTCCTTCTGACCGGCGCGGTGTTGTTCGTGCTCGGGTTGGTCGGGTTCGTGACGCGGCGGAACCTGATCGTCATGTTCCTGTGCACGGAGATGATGTTTCAGGGCGTGGTCGTTTCGATGGTTGCGTTCAGTCGGTTCCACCTGAATGTGACGGGGCAAACATTTGTGATCTTCGCGCTGACGATCGCCGCCGCGGAAGCGGCGTTGGCGTTGGGGCTGGTCGTGTTGCTGTACCGACGGAAACGGACGCTCGACGCGGAAGCGTGGGCGTCGATGCAAGGCTGAGCGATTCGATGCTCGGCAAGCACTGGAGTTTGGTAGTCGACTCGTGAGTGGCGCATCTTTCATTCCGTGGCTCCCCGCGCTCGCCGCATTGCTTTGCGGCCTGTGCTGTCTGCGTCCCGCGTGGCGGGTGACGGCTGCGCCGGTGTGCATCTTGGCGATCGCCGGGTCGTTCATGTTGACCCTCATGGCCCAGCCGGCCGTGCAGGCCGTCAACATCGACGCGATCAGCGGCAAGCTGCTCAGCGCGCACGTCGTCGAGTGCTTTGACTGGATCCAGGTCGGCAACTTTACAGCCGGCTTCACTTACTGGTTCGACCCGCTGACGATCCTCATGCTCTGCGTCGTCACAGGCGTCGGCACGCTCGTAGTCATTTACGCCGCGGGCTACATGAAGGGTGACCCGGGCTACGCGCGGTTCTTCGCGTATGTCAGTCTGTTCATCTTCGCGATGACAACGCTCGTCATGGCTGACAACCTTGTGCTGCTCTACCTCGGCTGGGAGGGCGTCGGCCTGTGTTCGTACCTGTTGATCGGGTACTACTACAAGAAGCCCACGGCGGTCGCCGCTGCGAAGAAGGCGTTCATCGTCAACCGCATCGGCGACCTCGGGTTTGCGCTGGGCATCTTCCTGACGTACTACCACTTCGACACCGTGCGGTTCGGCGAGCTGCTGCCACTGTGGAACGCTCTGTTGGCCGGCGGCGGCACGGAAGAGTGGTCGATCCAGCTCATCCCATACCTGCTCATGCTCGGGGCGTTCGGCAAGAGCGCGCAGTTGCCGCTTTACGTCTGGCTGCCCGACGCGATGGAAGGCCCGACGCCGGTCTCCGCCCTGATCCACGCGGCGACGATGGTCACAGCCGGCGTCTACATGATCGTCCGCCTGCTGCCGATTTTTACGCTCTCGCCGTATGCCCTGCCGACGGTCGCGACGGTCGGCGCGTTGACCGCGCTGTTCGCCGCGACGATCGCGCTGTGCCAGTACGACCTGAAGAAAGTATTCGCCTATTCAACGATTAGTCAGTTGGGGTACATGTTCCTGGGGGTCGGTGCGGTATCGATCGCCGCCGATTCCGGGGGCATTTCCGGGGGGGCCAGCGGCGAAGGTGCGGTGGGTGGTGTGTTCCACCTGTTCACGCACGCGTTCTTCAAGGCGTTGCTCTTCCTGACAGCCGGTTCGGTCATGCACGCGTGTGCGGGCCAACTCGACCTGCGGAAACTGTCGGGCCTGCGTCACAAGATGCCGGTGACGTGTTGGCTGATGTTCGTCGGCTGCCTCGCACTGGCGGGCGTGCCGTTCACGGCCGGCTTCTTTAGTAAGGACACGGTCCTCGCAGCGACGTTGGCTCAAGGCATGCCGTTTACCGACGCGGCCGGAGTGCAACACGCGGGGAACTACTGGTATGTGATCCTCGCGTTGATTGGGCTGCTCACGGCGCTGCTAACGGCGTTGTATACGTTCCGCCTCTGGTTCCGAGTCTTCCTCGGCCCGGTCGAGTTCACGATGGGGGATGAGCATCATGAGGAGGAGGAGAGGCACGGAGGCACGGAGGCACGGAGGCACGAAGGGGCGGAAGACGGGGACACGCACGGCGCGGACGATGCGCATGGTGCCAATGATGCGCATCATGAGCCGCATGAGATGCCCTGGTTGATGAACGGGCCTTTGGTTGTGCTGGCGGTCGGGGCGATCGTGGCCGGCTACATGGGCGGGTGGATCGAGTCGAGCGTGGCGCACGCGACGGCGGGCGTCGCGATGCCGCCGAGCGACGTGGAGCCGGCGCATCACACACTGTTCGGCATGGACCTGCACGTGGCGATGATGGTGATCAGCGGGATCGTCGCGGGCGTGGGCATCATGCTCGCGTCGTGGTTCCACTGGTTCGACCGCGACTCAGCCAGCGCCCTGGCGGGCAGTTGGCCGCGCACGGTGCTCATCCTGCGCCACAAGTATTTCGTGGACGAGTTGTACGACGCGATCATCGTGCGACCGCTGCGCATGCTCGGCAATGTGTTCTTTCAGGTCGACCGTTTGATCATCGACGGGCTGGTGATGTTCATCGGTGTCGTGCCGCGCTGGATCGGTCTGTCCGTTCGGCCGACGCAGCGCGGCGTGTTACAGGGCTACGGCCTGGGGATGGTTACGGGCGTGGCTGCGATCGCAATACTCGTTTGGCTGGCATTGACGTGATTGATCCAACCGCCCTGCTACCGACGTTGCTCGCGCTGCCGCTCCTCGGCGGCCTGCTGTTGCTGTTGCCGTGGCGGGCGGGTAAGCCGAGCGATGCGGGCAAGCTGTACGCGTTGATCGGCACGCTCTTCACGTTCGCGATCTCACTGTTGGTCTTGCAATCGTTCGACTTCAACAACCCGGCTGCGGTGCAACTGGGCGTCACCCTCCCGTGGGTCGAGCGGTTCGGGCTCACGTTCGCGTTCGGCGTCGACGCGATGTCGCTCTGGCTGCTGTTGTTGACGACGTTCCTCATGCCGCTGGTCGTGCTCGGGTCGTTCAGCGCGGTGAAGCACCGGACCCGCGAGTTTTATGTTTGGCTGCTGCTGCTCGAGTCGGCGATGATCGGCACGTTCGTCGCCCGCGATGTGATCTTCTTTTACATCGCGTTCGAGTTCACGCTCATCCCGCTGTTCTTCCTGATCGGCGTCTGGGGGTCGAAGCAACGGCTCCGCGCCGCGAAGGTGTTTTTCCTTTACACGTTCACCGGCTCGGTGCTGACGTTGGCCGGCGTGCTGTACGTCGCGTGGACACACGCGAGCCAATCCGGGGGGTGGTCGTTCGACATCGCGGCGTTGACGCAGACGGCCGCGTCGATGGCGCCCGACCAGCAGGCGATGGTGTTGCTCGCCCTATGCGCAGGCTTCGCTGTGAAGGTGCCGCTGTTCCCAGCCCACACTTGGCTGCCGCTCGCCCACACCGAAGCGCCGACCGCCGGCTCGGTCATCCTGGCCGGCGTGCTGCTCAAACTCGGGACGTATGGCCTGCTCCGCTTCGCGATCCCGATGTGCCCGCAGGCGGTGGTCGAGTACGCGCCGCTGATCGGCACGCTCGCCGTCGTCGGCATCCTCTACACCGCGCTGATCTGCTGGGTGCAGAAAGACATCAAGAAACTCATCGCCTATTCAAGTGTGAGCCACCTGGGATTCTGCGTGCTGGGCATGTTCGCCGTCGGCACGAACGTCATGGGCCAGACCGGCTCGGTCATGTACATGATCAACCACGGCCTGTCGACCGGCGCGTTGTTCCTGTGCGTCGGCATGATCTACGAACGGTTCCACACGCGGCAGATGCGCGACCTGGGCGGCTTGGCCAAGACGATGCCGGTCTGGTCGTGCTTCATGGTCTACTTCTGCCTGGCGAGTGTCGGCCTGCCGGGGTTAAACGGTTTTGTCGGTGAGTTCCTGACGCTGGCCGGCGCGTTCACGGCGCGCGGCGTGCTCGGGCCGACGTACGCGGCGTTCGCGGGTGTGGGCATGATCTTCGGCGCGATCTATATCCTCCACATGGTCGGCAAGGTCGTGTTCGGCGAGCCGAAAACCCCCGCAGGTCACGGCCCGGTACGCGACCTGGGCGCGCGCGAGGTGGCAGTGCTGACGCCGTTAGCAATCGCGTGCCTCGTGCTCGGTATCTACCCGAAGCCGGTCCTGTCGAGCCTCGAGCCGGGGATGGAGGAGTTGACTGCCGGCGCATCGCGCATCGTCGAGCAACGCACGGCGTTGGTCAAGAACGATGATGACGACACGCGCGAGCGAGACGGCGTTGCCGCGCAGCCCCGTAGGTCAGGTCATCGACCTGACACCGTGGCGCAAGAGACACCCGATGTCAGGTCAAATGACCTGACCTACGGCGACGGCGTGAAGGTTCGCAAAGGCCTGAAAGGCCGTCATTCGAAAGCCCAGGGCGAAGCCCTGGGGTCGAGTGGGGAACGCCGTTTGAGCCCTGACGGGGCGATACCCGAACGACCGAGTCATTTCGCCCTTTCAGGGCTCGATCACGAACGCTTGACCAACCCAGGGCTGCGCCCTGGGCTTTCGAGTAACGACCCTTCGGGCCTGCAATTCCCCGGCGATCCAAGCATGAATCCGCGTAGATCAGGTCATCGACCTGACACAGTCGCGCGAGAGACACCCGATGTCAGGTCAAATGACTTGACCTACGGCGACGTCCCAAGCACCACGAAACACCTCGACCTTCCGCGTGGGATTTCGGGGGGCCGGGGGGTTTGGAGGGCTGGCGGCGAAGCCACCCAACTCATACCGTCCGCAAGGCGAAGCCGTTCCGTTGAAGCGCAGCGCCAAGCCACTGCGGCGCTTGACCGCCGGAAAGGCCCGCCCGGCGAGGGCAGTGCCTCTCTTGAATCACACACGTCTACCCAATACGCGCATCGCCCCGGAGGAGACCCTCAACCATGACCGGTGAGATGGCCGACAAGGTCGCCGGGTTGGCCCCGGAGATGGTCATGCTCACGGGCGCGTGCGCGTGCCTGTTGATCGGGCTGTCGCGTTCGGTCGCGGCGCGGCGGGCGACGCCGTGGTTGGCCGGCCTCACGCTGGCGGTGGCGGGGATGTTTGTCCTGATCGACTACGGCGCGTCGCGCGCGGCTGAGGCCGACGTGGTGACTGGCGTTGAAGCGGGGCCGATCAATGCGCTGGCGATGTACGTCAAGGGCGCGGCGATTGTGATCGGTTTGTTGCTGCTGCTCGTCGCGGCGACGACGCCCGACGCGTTGCGCGCGACGCGCGACACCGAGGGGCACGGCAAGCGGTTCGACCCGTCGCTTTCGGTGCGTGGCGAGTTTTACGCGTTCTTCCTGTTCAGCCTGACGGGCGTCATGCTGGTCGGCGCGGCGGAAGACCTGGCCTGGCTGTTCCTGGCGATCGAACTGACCAGCCTGCCGACGTACGTCATGATCGCCATCTCGCGCGACAAGCTGCAGGCCCACGAGTCGGCCGTCAAGTACTTCTTCTTGGGCGCGATGGCGGCGGCGATGTTCCTGTTCGGCTTCACGCTGCTGTACGGCGCGACCGGCACGACGCGACTGTTCGGCCCGACGATGGGCGACGGCGTGACGAGCATCCAGCAATACCTGATCGACGTCTCGGCCGGCGGCGGTTCGGCGCCGCTGCTTTTCACGGCCGGCATGGTGCTGTCGATCATCGGGCTGGCGTTCAAGATCGCTGCGGTGCCGATGCACTTCTACGCGGCCGACGTGTACGAAGGCGCGGCCACACCCGTCACGGCATTCCTCGCGTTCGTCCCGAAGGCGGCCGGGTTTGTCGCGCTGGTCCTCTTGCTCGCGCCGGTGACAGTCCTGAAGACGGGCGACCCGGCGGTCGAAGCGTTGACGTGGACGCTGTGGATCATCGCGGCGTTGACGATGACGGTCGGCAACGTGCTCGGCCTGCTGCAGAACAGCGTCAAGCGGATGCTCGCGTACAGCTCGATCGCGCACTCGGGTTACATGGTCGTGGCGCTCGTCGCGTTCGCCGGGCCGACGGGCGAGGGGACGGAGAGCATGGCCAGCGCGTTCGGCGCGGTGTTGTTCTACCTCGTCGCGTACGGGCTGGGGAATCTCGGGGCGTTCGCCGTGTTGGCCTGTCTGCAACGACGTGGTGAGGATGCGCAGACGTTCGACGACCTGGCCGGCCTGGTCAAACGCGCGCCGGGACTCGCGGCGATCATGCTCATCAGCGTATTGTCGCTGATCGGTCTGCCGCCGACGGTCGGGTTCCTGGGCAAGGTGTACATGTCCAGCGCGGCGATCGACGCGGGCTGCGTCGGGCTGGTCGTGATCGCGTTGCTCAACAGCGCGATCAGCGCGGTGTATTACCTGCGGCTCGCATCGGTCTGCTTCTTCCGCGAGCCGACCGGCGACGTGACGCCAACGCCCGACGCGGCGCGTCGCAGCGGCGCGGCCATCGCGGCCGCGGCGGCGGTGGCGCTGGGCGTCGTGGGCGGGCCGTTGGTCACGATCAGCGGCGACGTCGCAGCCGAGCGAGCCGTTGCGCCGCGAAGCACGTCGCAACCGAACCTTGTCAAGCCCGACGATGTCGACGACGCCCCCCCCGACGCGCCCGACGACACAAAGACGGTTGACGTGAACGGCGAAGCGCAGCCGGTTTCAAACCCGGTCGGCGACGCCGGTGTCGATCAATTGCCATAACGGTGTGGGGTCGGACAGGTCGTCGACGACGATGTCGGCACCGGCCTGTTCCAGTTCTTCGCGCGATCGGCCGCTCGTGGTGACGGCGAAAGCGAAGCAGCCGTGCGCCTTGGCGCAGTGCACGTCTTTGTGCGTGTCGCCGATGACGATGACTCGCCGCGGGTGCGGCGTTTGGCCGTGCGCCTGCTCGTACTTGCGCATCGCCAGCGCGACGAGGTCCGGCCGGGTCGCGCCCTCGTCGCCGAACGCCGTGATGGTGAACCACTCAAGGTCGATGCCGACAGCGTCGAGCTTGTGCGGCACAGCCGCCGCGTAGTTGCCGGTGAGCATGCCGATGACGACGTCGTCGTGCGTTTCGACCCGCCGCCGCAACGCCGCAAGCAGGTCGAGGATGCCGGGCATGATACGGACGCGGTCGCGCGAAACGGTCAGTTCATGCTGCAACAGTTCGACGTAGTGATCGCGGAACGTCGTGTGCAGGTCGTCGTCGTCCTCGACGCCGTTGAGTTTCAGTGCGTCGGCCAGGATCAGCGGGTCGAGGCTGCCGCCGGGCGCGATGCCGTCCCACTTGAACGCGTCGCCGAACAGCCGACGCCCGGCCGCGGCCATCGCGCGCATCCCCGCGCCGCCGGTCAGCAGCAGCGTGCCGTCGATGTCGAAAAGAAGCAACGCCTTGTTATTGTTCGTCGACTCAAACATGTTGGGACAGTAGACCGCGCCTCGGATTCGTGCCACGGCCGTGTCGGCCGTGCGGCGGCCAACGATGACCCGCACGGCCGACACGGCCGTGGCAAGAAGTCGTCGCATCAACGCGAATCAGCTCACCACACCAAACCAAGCAGCGTCATCCCGCCCCACAGCACCGCGCCGCCCACGATTACGGCGATGAACGTCTTGATAAACCCGCGCATCGGCTGCGGCGCCAGCGGGAACAGGTCGTCGGCGACGAAGCGGACGAACGCGAGCAGCGCCAAGCCGATCAGCGCCACGGCGAGGCCGCGCGTCACCGGTTTCGTCGCTGTCTGATCGACCGACGCCCAGTTGGCGATCGACTCAGCCAACGGCGCGCTGTTCTGCCAAAGTCCCAGGCCGACGAGCAACACGACCGCCGCCCCGAGCCAGACCGCCGTGATCTTCACCGCCCGCGCCATGACGTGTCACGCCTGTGTCGTGGGAACGTTCAATCCTTGCGCCAACTCGCCGACAAAACCGCTCACGTGTTCGACCAGCGCGTCGCGTTCAAGCTCACGCCGGTCGGCGATGCGTCGCACGATGGCCGAGCCGACGATCGCCGCGTCGGCCACGCGCACCACCGCGCCGACCTGCTCCGGTGTGCTGATCCCAAACCCGACCGCGATCGGCAGGTCGGTCACGTCGCGCAGCTTGTTCAGCCGATCCGGCAGGTCGCTTGGCAGCTCCGTCTGTTCGCCGGTCAGGCCCGCGCGGGAGAGGACGTACAAAAAACCGCTCGACGCCTGCGCGATGCGCTGCGCCCGTTCGATTGGCGTCGAGGGCGCGATCAACAAACTTGCGATCATCCCCGCGTCGCGCACCAGGCCGAGCGCGTCGTCCGACTCCTCCACCGGCAGGTCGGGGAAGATGAAACCGTCGAATCCCGCGTCCTTACACGCCGCGATGAACTGGGCCGGCCCGAACCGGTACGGGATTGACCAGCTCAACATCGCGACCAGCCCAAGCGACAGGTTCGGTCGAACGTCGCGCACCGCGTCGAGGATGTCGCGCACGCGCGCCCCGTGGTCGAGCGCGTACGACATCGACGCCTGGATTACCGGCCCGTCGGCGATCGGGTCGGAAAAGGGGAAGCCGACCTCGCAGATGCTCGCGCCGGCCGACTCGACCGCGGGCAGCATGGCCGCCGTTGTCGCGACGTCCGGGTCGCCGGCCGTGAGGTATGGCATCAGCGCCTTCCGCCCGTCGCTCCGCAGGTCGGCAAAGATCGCGTCGATCCGATTCATGCCGAGAGTTTAGCGGGAATCGCGTGCGGGGTGACCGACCGTCACTGTCACGTCGCCGCCGCAGCACCTTCCTGATCCGCGCGATCCGCGTCATCCGCGGTCGCCGCGTCTTCCTCGTCCTGCGGGTGCAGGTGGATGTCACCCTTGAGCAGCATGAGTGGGCCGACCGTCGCGGCAAAAGCGACCTGGTAAAGCCGCCAGAGCATGAGCATGCCGACGACCTGATTGAACGTGGCCATGCCGGTCTGCACGAGCAGTGCGTCGCCGAGCAGTTCGGTCGTGCCCAACCCCTGCGGGCTGATCGGCAGCGCGGCGCAGATGAACAGGACGGGCACGATCGCAACCATCGGCGCGAAGTCGGCCGAGATGCCCAGCGCCTTGCCCGCCAACACGGTCGCGGTACACATGCACGCGTGCACCGCCAGGCTCAACACGAGCGACACGGCCAGTGCTATCTTGTGATCTCGATACGCCACCGCCGCGTCATCGACCTTCTTCAACAGCAACCCGCCGGGCAGTTTGTGCAGCCAACGGTCGAGCAGGAACACTTTGTGTAACGCGCGCGTGAAGTAGAGCACCGCACCAATCACTAGCAACGCCAAGCCCGCGCCGAGATACAACGTGACCTGCTTCGCCACCGGGTCGTCCAGGCTGAACAGCCCGACCGTCGCGGCGAGGATGACCAACCCCACGACGCCCGCGACGCGATCGACCACGATCGACATGATCGCGTCGGCGTGCCGCCCGCTTCCCTTGGCCGCGTAGAACGCCTTGACCACGTCGCCGCCGGTCGTGCCCGGCATGAAGTAGTTGAAGAAGCAGCCGACCATGACAAGCCGGAACGCGCGCGTCACCGGCACGTCGATCCCGCGGGCACGCATCAGCACCCACCACCGCAGTGTCGTGATCGGATAGACCAGCCCGACCAGCGCCGCGCCGACAAGCATGAGTGTCACGTTCGCCGACTTGATCGTGTTGAGAATGCCCTGCCGCAGGACGCCTTCGTCGTCGCGGTAGTCCCGCCAATCGAGCGCCAGCGCGATATACACAACCGCCACGACGGCGATGAGGATGCGGACGGCGATGGTGACGTGCTTGCGTTTCATGCGTCGGCCAACAGGCTTGGGATAGTATCGGCCAGTTTCCGTCAACACTCCCCACGACCCGGCGACCGCGTCGAGTCTTGGGCATTCATGCCCTAAACTCCCGGTGTGAACGACGCCACCGAACAAGCCGACCGCCCCCCAATCGACCCTGCCAAACGGGCCGCGTTTTTCTGCCGCGTGCTCGGGGCGGTCGAGGTCGTCACGTTCGGGGCGTGCGTGGGACTGCTGACCATGATCGCCGGGCTTGACGACACGAAATTGCAGCAGCGGGTCCGCGAGGGGACGTACTCGCCCGAACGAGCCGCGCAGATCGAGCAGGTGCGCTCGACGGCTCGGCAGCGCGCGGTCGGCGCATTGTTGCTCGGTGTAATTCCGGGCGCGGGGTATCTTGGTCTGTCCTTCGCGGTACGCCGCAAGCGGCGCGCCGCGTCGCTCGGCGCGATCGTGCTGGCGTGCGTGCAGGTCGTCGCCGTCGCCCTGCTGATGATCGACCTGCTCACCACGGCGAGCCTGCGCGGCAACCCCTCGTCGATTACGTTGATCGTCCTGACACTGGGCACGCTGCTCGGCCTGCTGATCGGCGTCATCCTATGGTGTTGGCGTTCGGTCACGGGTGATGTACGTGCGAAGCGTCAAAACCATGTCGGTTAACGTTCCATGCATTCGTGCCACGGCCGTGTCGGCCGTGCGGACCACCCTAACGCGCCGCACGGCCGACACGGCGGTGGCACGAGTCTGAACGATGACCGATCACGAATCACAATCCTCGCCTAACACATCGCAAGGCGACACCGGTCCGCCGATGCCCGACGACACGGTGGATGATGACCGCCGACGACGCCCATTCGCGCGCGGGACGGGGATCGTCCTCCAGGTTGTCGGTTTCACACTGTTCCTGTCGTCGTGTTGCGTGTGTTCCTCAGCCTGGCTATTTGAAGACACCATGTCGCCGACCGCGCTGGCGGAACTGCTCGAACGCGAGCCCGAACGGGTCACCGGCGAGGGGGCCGACGCGTCCGCCAAGGCGCGGCAACTCGGCGTCGTGTTGCTGGTCATGTTCACAACGATTGGCGGGTTGGCGTTGGCGTCGTTCGGGCTTGGCTTGCAGTCCGACACGCCGCGCGCGGCCTACGGCGCGGTGGCGACGAGCGTGGTCATGACGCTGGTGCTCATCACAGCGTGTGTCTTTCTGGCAATCGGCGGCGCGAGCGTAGCCGGGCTGATCGTCAACGGCCTGCTGGTGTTGCTGACCGCCGCGTTGTCGGTTATGAGCGCGTTCGCCCTGGCCGAAGTTCGCCGCGACCCGCCGCCCCGCGACGCCAACGTCCTGCCGCCGGATTGGGAGCCGCCGCCGCGTCGGCATTGACCCCCGGAAGCCCCGGAAGCACGCGGCAGCCTACGCATACCGTTGCGCGGGCGTCGAGCCGCGAACGTAACAACCACGCGGCCGATGACAATTGTCTCTCAGCCGCTTGCGGCTTAGCGCAAGGTCAGCCCCGCGCGACCCAATCATCGCGGCCGACGTCACCCCCCGCAGCGAACGCCATCATGACCCACTCCCGCCACGCTCTCTGGTTCGCCCTGTTTTTCAGCCTGCTGGTGACCTCGGCACACGCCGATAACTGGCCCGGCTGGCGCGGGCCGCGCGGCGACGGGACGAGCACTGAGAAGAACGTCCCCATCAAGTGGTCCGGCACGGACAACGTCGTGTGGAAAGTCCCCCTTCCGGGGGTCGGCCACGCGTCGCCGATCGTGTGGGAAGACCGCGTCTTCGTCGTGACAAACATCGACGAGGCGCGCACGTTGATCTGCCTCGACCGCGTCACAGGCAAGACGCTCTGGTCGCGCACCGTGCTCGAAGCGCCGCCCGAACGGATCCACCGACTCAACAGCCGGGCGTCGTCAACGCCCGTGACCGACGGGCAGCGCGTGTATGTGAGCTTCCTCGACAAGAAGGACATGTTCGTCGCCGCTTACGACTTTAACGGCAAGCAACTCTGGGCCAAGCGGCCCGGCGTGTTTTCCAGCCGACACGGCTACTGCTCCAGCCCGATCCTGTGGAAGGACAAGGTCATTATCAACGGCGACCACGACGGGCCGGGCTACCTCGTCGCGCTCGACCGGCGGACGGGGCAGACCGTTTGGAAACAACCGCGGCCGAACAACACGCGCAGTTACTGCACGCCGATCATCCGCACGATCGACGGGCGGAACCAGATGATCCTTTCGGGCACCAAGTGCGTCGCCAGCTACGACCCGGACACGGGCAAGCAGCACTGGATCGTGCAGGGCCCGACGCAGCAGTACGTCGCGTCGCTGGTCTACAACGGCGAGTTGCTGTTTTTGACCTGCGGCTTCCCCGAACTGCACATGCTCGCGATCGACCCACGCGGCAGCGGCGACGTGACCGAGACGCACGTGTCGTGGCATGAGTCGAAAACCAAACACGCGTCGTACGTGCCCAGCCCGATCTCCGTCGGCCCGTACTTCATGGTCGTGTCCGACTTCGGCTCGGCGACGTGTTACGAGGCGAAGTCGGGCAGGGTCGTCTGGCGGGAAAAGCTCGGCCGACACTTCAGCGCATCGCTGGTCGAAGCGAACGGCCTGGTCTATTTCACCGCCGACCAGGGTGAGGACCGCGGCGAAAAGGGCGTCACCCTCGTCGTCCGCCCCGGCCCCACGCTCGACATCGTTGCTAAGAATGTGTTAGACGAACCGGTCTACGCGTCGCCCGCGATCAGCAACGGCCAATTATTCCTGCGCGGCGACAAGCACCTCTACTGCATCGGCAGGACGACGAATTAACCGCTCGCGGATCAGGCTTCGCCCGAAAAGTAGGGTGCGCTTCAGCGCACCACGGGGAACGGACGGTTTCCCAGCGGCCTTGGTGCGCTAAAGCGCACCCTACGGGCTACTGCGTCGGCCGGACGACGAACTAACCGATCGCAGCCTAGCTGCGGATCATCCATCGCCCCGAAAGCATTGGTCAACCAAATTGACCAATCGGCTGGGCCGCACTCGACAACACCTCGCCGGACACACCAAACCGCTCGACATCGACACGTCTCCCTTCGACCTCGACACCCTCTTCGCGCAGCAGTCGTTCTTTCATTGGCAGTCCGCCGGCGTAGCCCGTCAGCGAGCCGTCGGCGCCGACGACGCGGTGGCAGGGCACGGTCGGGGCGAACGGATTGCGATTCATCGCGTGGCCGACGGCGCGGGCGGCGTTGGGCGTGTCGAGCACGACGGCGATTTGGCCATACGTCGTCACTCGGCCGGCGGGGATGCGCGAAACGATCGCCCAGACCTGTTCGTGGAAGTTCATGCCGCGGACGATTCGGCCGGCCTTGATGTCGTTTTCGAAGAGGGGCATGGGGGTCAATTCAAAATGCAAAGTGCAAAATGCAAAATGCGGAGGTGGGTGAGGGGAGCGCTAAGCCGCAAGCGGCTGGGATCAATCGTTGTGAACTTCCCTGAGTCTTGGGCTGATGCGCAGGAGTAGTTCGACGCGTTCAAACTCGTCGAGCACCTCGTCGAGCACGGCCCGGACGGGGTCGGCCGGCGGCTCGGCCAGGACGATGTTCTCTCCCGGGAACGCCTTGCGCGCCATGGATCGGTATCGACTGAGCGTGCGGTCGCCGAACCAGCCGACGGGCTCCATGTCTTCTGCCAGGAACCACGTCACGGGCACGCGGTAGCCCTGGTTGATGGGGCACTTGACGATCAGGTCGGCGTGCGCCTCTTCGCGCATGATGAAACGCAGGTCGATCTTGTCGGGGTTGGCCTCAGCGACGCGCTGCAAGGCCGACCCCTGCAACGCGCAGTCGCCGCACCACGTGCCCGTGAGACTGAGCACGTTCACCTTGCGCGCAAACGACTTGACGCGCGCGTCCTGCTCCGGCGTCAGTTCGAGTCGGCCGTAACGCTCGTCCCACGGCGGGCGATGGCCCATCGGCTCGCCCACGGCGACGAAGTCGGCATACGGCAACGCCTGGTCGAACTTGGCGGCGAGGAGGTCTTTGTCCATTAACATGATGATTGACCGCTTTGAAAGTAGGTCAGGTCATTGACCTGACGAATGGGATGCGCTTGGTGGAGTTGTGTCAGGTCCATGACCTGACCTACGTTTTACGGATCGCGGTTTTCCTTCGGGGCGCCTTCTTTCGGTTTCTTCGGGTCGAGTTTACGCATCCGGATGCTACGCAGCCCGGCTGTCGTCTGGAACGCCGAGAACCCGAACGGCTTGCTCAGTTCGACCTCGGGGCGGACGTCGACCTTGCGATCTTTGACGTTGACGTCGACGAGCTTGATGATGACGCGTTCGTTCTTCTTGGTCTCTTCATTCTTCTCGTCGTACGACAACCAAGCCTCGAACTTGTCCTCCCAGACGCGCAGGCGGACCGTGTACCACACCTTCGAGTCAAAGCTCAGGAACTGGGTCGTCTCGTTCTCCGACGCGTCCAGCCCATCGATACTCGAAATGCCGCACACGCCGCCGCCCCAACCACCGATGATCAGCGACGCGTTCGATTCCTTGTGGGGGAATGTCAGCCCGCAGAAGAAGTCCAGACCGTTGATCCGCTGAACCTCGACGTCGATCTCGTAGTTGGTCGTGGGCAGCTTGCCGGTGTATGTCGCGCCGCTGAGCACCTCGCCGGTCGGGATGACCAGCATGCCGTTCTGGACGTACGGGGCCTTGTCGCCCCCGAACTCCGTGCGCTTCCAACCCTTCAGCGTCTTGCCGTCGAAGAGCGCGCCCCAGCCGGCGCCGTCATCGGCCGATGAGCCGGCATCTCCCATCGATTGGGGCGTCTGCTGGCAGCAGGCGGCGAGGTTCAAAACGAGTCCGGCGACGAGGGTCATCGCCAATCGATTGGCCGGTGTGCCGTTCATGTCGGGCGTCCTTGCGGAGGGATTAGGTGTCACTTGGACGGTAGTATATCGGCCCGCGCCTGCAAGGCCTGACAGGGTCGTCGCGGAGGAGGCCGCGTGTGAAGTCGACATGCGTTACCATGTCCCGTGTCGGCGGCTTGCCGCCGGGGTCCTCGTTTGTCACAAAGGTCTTAAACCGATGCAAAACCTCACTCAACAATTGGCGTCGTGTCTCGTGGTTGTCGTGCTGCTGGCCTTCGTCGGCGGGTGCGAGTCGTGGGACGCGGTGCGCGATGGGGAATTCAAACCCATGGTCACAAGCGAACCGTTCGGGCAGACGGAAGACGGCCAGGCCGTCGAGCTTTACACGCTGCGCAACAAGCACGGCATGGTCGCCAAGATCATGACGTACGGCGCGCTACTGACCGAGTTGCACGCGTACGACCGCGACGGCAAGCTCGGCGATGTCGTGCTGGGGTTCGACTCGCTCGACGGCTACCTGAAGGGTCACCCCTACTTCGGCGCGACGACCGGCCGGGTGGCCAACCGCATCGCCAACGCCAAGTTCATGCTGAACGGGCAGGAATTCAAGCTCGCGGCGAACAACGACCCGCACCACCTGCACGGCGGCGACAAAGGGCTGGACAAGCGCGTGTGGAAGGCCGAGCCGCTGATGCGCGACGGCGCGCCGGCCGTGCGATTCAAATACACCAGCCCCGACGGCGAGGAAGGCTACCCCGGCACGCTCGACCTGACGGTGACGTACACGCTGACCAACGAAAACGGGTTGCAGATCGACTACCTGGCGACGACGGACAAGCCCACGCCGGTGAACCTGACGCACCACTCATACTTCAACCTGGCCGGCGCGGGCAGCGGCGACATCCTCGGCCACGAGTTGCAACTGATGGCCAGCCGATACACGCCCGGCGACGAGACGCTCGTCCCCACCGGCCAGATCGCGCCCGTCGCGGGCACGCCGTTCGATTTCACCGAGCCGAAGCCGATCGGCAAGGACCTGAAGATCGTCGGCGGCGACCCGATCGGATACGACCTGAACTACGTGCTCAATAGCAGCAACGGATCGCTGTCCAAGGCGGCCGTGGTCCGCGACCCGAAGACCGGCCGCGTCCTCGAGGTGTTCACCACCGACATCGGCATCCAGTTCTACACGGGCAACTTCCTGGACGGCACAAACACGGGCAAGGGCGGCAAGGTCTATGAGCAGTACCACGGCTTCTGCCTCGAGCCGCAGCACTTCCCCAACTCGATCAACACACCCAAGTTCCCCAGCGTCGTACTCGAACCGGGCGAGCAGTACCGCAAGACGACGGTGTACCGGTTGACGACCGACGCGGTGAAGTAATCGGTATTCACACGCGGTCGATCCGGCTCCCTCTCCCTTTGGGAGAGGGCTGCGCGCGGTTGATCTTCAGTTCAACGGAGGACGGAATCCGGCGCTCGAGTGGTCGCTGTTCGAGTGTTTTGTGAACGGGCGACCCCCGCGCGCAACCCTCACCCGGCGGCTGCGCCGCCGACCTCTCCCAGCGGGAGAGGTGTGTCGCTACACAGCGCCCGTCCGGTTCCGCCACCACCGCCACAGCAACACAACCAGCGCGCCGTTGATGATGACCGCAACGGTGACCAACACGATCGTGATCGTGCCGGACGACCATTGCGCCGGCGCGTTGGACGACGTGCCGGTCGTCGCGGGTGTTGTTGCGTTCGACGCCGTTGAGTCGTTCGCGTCCGACGCGCGCGGCTTGATCAGCGTCTTGGTCGGTAATGCGCGCGGTTGCGGCACGCGTGTTAGTGTGATCTGGTCTTCCAGAATGGCCAGCGCAGCCGCGGCCTCGACCGACTCACGTGCACGGACGCTCACGACCAGTTCATCGCCCGCGTCGAACCGCTGCAAGACCGGGTCCGCCCGCAGGTCGAGCGCCGACGAGCCGTCCGGCCGAGCGTAGCGGGCCGTGGGTGACAGTTCGACCCAACGGTCTTCCGACACGTCGTGATAGGCGACCACAATCTCGATGTCGTAGTCGTGCGTCCAGCGGATCGTGTAGGCACCGTCGATGCGCACGTACACGCCGTCGCCGGCCGGGTTCTTCCAAACGTACATCGGGACGAACTGGTGCTCATTGCCCTGCGCGAGGGCGGAGTGGATCATCTCGCGTCTGCCGACCGTCGCCAACCGGTGCGCCCAACGGTCCTGATTGTTGTCCCAAGGCAGCGTCCGCCGAGCAAGGCGGTACCAGCGTTCAGCCGGCGGCGCTCCAAGCGACGGGTCTCGCCCGGCGTCGGACGGCGCGGTGACGGCGTAGTAGTGGTAAACGCCCGCGCCTTCGCCATCGATGTTCGGATTCCCACGTGTCGAGTCGTGCGTTCGGCCGGCGCGGTACGCGCTGTTGCGCTGCCAGGTGTAGCCCTCGGGATAAGCGGCAGCGACGTCCGCCCACGCGATCGACATCGCAAGAGCGAGTACGCAGCAAGTCCATGGATTTGGGATCAATGTTCGCGTCACGCCGACCATTGTGTCGGCCGGTGGCGAATCGATCAAGAGCCTTCCGCGTTGCGCGTCGGTTGGATACGGTAGATCACGTCGCCGTCCTTCTCGGACGGTGGCGGCTCGCCCTCAGTTAGATAGGCCGGTTCCGGCACGTCGCCCGACTCCTGCGAACGGCGTCGTCGCGATTGTCGGCGGCGTTTGCGTCGCGTCGACAGCGCCTCCTCAGCCACGTCCCCGCCGTGCGCCCGCCACGTGCGGTTGGCCAGGCTGTTCCGCTGCCGCGACTCAAGTGTGAGCAGGTAACCGATCGCCAGGTTGTAGAGCAGGACGATGCAGAACAACCCGTGCAACGCAAACTCGTGCGGCTGCGCGTCCAGCGCACGGTGAAAGCCGAATAAGTCGCCCACGGCGTGCAGCGAACGCTCGAGCGTCTTCGAGCCGAACGTGCCGGCCAGCGGGACCTGCGGGAAGTCTTCCCGAAAGAATCGCGGGAAGTCGGGCACGCACGCCCAGATGCCGCCGACCGTCATTGCGGCCGGCAACCAGCGGTGCCCGCGGCGCAGGAAGTACGACCCGGCGGCGAACGCCGCGCCGGCGCACCCCATCCCCACGGCAAAGTGCATACTCGTCCACGCCATCGCGTGAGTCCTCCGACCCCTCATGAGTCATCGACGGATTGTGTGATGGGGTCAAGACGGACCGATGCTGCGAATAGACATGTCGTCGGGAGGGCGAGGCTCCGTCCGAGCCGCGATTCGTGCGTCGAGTCTGGTTTTGAGCGTGCCACTGGCGGCTTGCCCGCCAGTGCTTTCCATGCCCGGCAACGGCACTGGCGGGCAAGCCGCCAGTGGCACACCGATAACACGTCAATGTGTACTGCACGCCGCCGCTCTACGCCGCGCGCCGATAACCATCGTCCGACGGCAGTCTGTGGTCGATCTTGTGCTGGGCGATATGAGACGTAAATTCTTCGAGCCAATCGACCATCGCCTGCGCCGCGCCCCGCCAATCGTGAAACGCTTCAACCCACCGCCGCGCATGTTGACCGAGTTCGGCACGGTGCTCGGCCTGCCGCCACAGGTCGGTGATCTGCCGTACCCAGTCTTCGACCGATCCGCTCAATCGCCACGGCAACGGGCCGTCACCGGCTTCCAGGCCGTTCACCGCGCGCGGCGAGGCGACGATCGGACAGCCCATCGCCGCCGCTTCGAGCAGTTTGTTCTTGATCCCACCGCCGCAGCGCATCGGCAGGACCGTCACCTGGGCAGACCAGGCTTCGTTGCGGATGTCGTCCACCGGGCCGACCACATCGATCCCTGGGATCGCGTTGAGTTCAAGCACGCGCTTCGTGGGGCATTTGCCGACGATCCGCCAAGTCGCGTCGGGTTGTTCAGCGCAAAGTCGCGGCCAAACTGCGCGGGCAAACCACGTCACCGCGTCGATGTTCGGCTCGAAGTCCAAACGCCCCCAAAACACCAACGACGTGTCGCGTGGCTGCACGTTGTCGTTCGGCGTGAAGGTGTCGAGATCGACGCCATTACGGACCGTGACCGCCCGCTTCGCGCCGGCGATCCGCTTGAGCAGGCGAGTGTCGGTCGGGCTGACGCCGATCGCGCCGTCCAGCCCGCGGACGAACAGCGACTCGAACAGCGCATCGTCAGCCATCCGTCGCCATCGGCCAGGCCAGCGTGTGACCGGTTCGCGTTTCATGCACGTCGCGTGGTAATGCAGCAGCTCGTCCGCGCCGTACCAGACGCAGGGCGCGACGGTGACGGGTTGCATCAGCTTCGCAAGAATCGCGCCGGGAATGCCCAGCCCAACAACCGCCAACGGACGACGCGCGTCGATGAGTTCGACCGCGCCGGCCAGTTCTTCGACCTTGAGCCAACGGTACCGCGTCATGCGTCGTCGCAACGCGCCAACCCACCCACGTTGCGCCGACCGCCAGCGCGCGTGTTGGATGTCGTTCGCCGTCGGCCAATCGATGTGCAACGCGCGCACGTCGTCGGGCACGTCGTTGGGTAACGGCTCGACCGACGCGATCGCCACCGACACACCCAGCTTGCGCAACGCCCTCGCCATGTGCAGGCCGTGCACCTTAAACCCCTGGTCCAAAGGCCATAGCGGCTGCCCGGCGACGAACAGCACGTCGGCCGTCGGCGACGCCTCGCGGCGGGCGCAAACACTTGTCGGGTTGAGGGGGTCGATCGTCATGTCGAGTCACCAGGTACGTGTCACCCGGCGTATCACGCAGCCGCTCTGCTGAGGGTGTGCCCGCCGACGGCTGATTCGAGCACGCCGGCAAACCGCTGCGCCGTGCTCCGCCACGTGTACTGTTCGAGTCGTTTCAAGCCGCGTTGGACAAGTTCCATGCGCGTGTGTTTGTCGCGCAGGATGCGCGTCATGGTTCGGGCAATGCCGCACGCGTCGGTCGGGTCGACGATCGCCGCGGCGTCGCCGGCCACCTCGGGCAGGCTGGTCGTGTCGCTGACGAGAATCGGCGTCTTAGCGGACCACGCGTCGAGGATCGGCAGGCCGAACCCCTCCGCCAAACTCGGGTAGGCGATCAACTCGGCGATGCTGAACAGCGCGGCCATGTCGTCTTCATCGGCAAAGCCGCACAACCGAACCGTGCCGGCGATGCCGAACTGTTCGACCGTCTGCTGCAGCGAGCGCGCGGTCGGCCCGTCCAGACCGATGACCAGCAGGTGGCAGCAGCCGCTTCGTCCGATGTCGCTGATCGACCAGGCGTGCAACAGCCGACGCGTGTTCTTGCGCGGGTCGGCCGCGCCCATGTGCAGGACGAACGGCCGCCGCACGCCGTACTTCAATAACGTCGCTTCGGCTGCGCGCGGCGTGACTGGGCGCATTCGGCTGTCCGCCGCCCACGGGTTCACCACGACACGGTGCGCATCGGCCTTGTAACCGTCGAGCAATTGCTGACGTGTGAATTGAGACGGTGTGATGATCACCGCTGCCTTGCGGCAGGCCGTGCGCACCGACGACTCGAACCGACGCTTGAAACCATCGGGCACGCCGCTGTTCGGTTGAAGCGGGATCAGGTCGTGGATGGTGACGACCGTCGGCACGGGCATCCACGCAGGACACATGTTGGCTGGGCAGTGCAAGACATCGACACGGTCGCGCCGCGCGGCCATGGGCAATCGCAGGCGACCCCACGCGTCATAGCGGTCGCCCATCATCTCAATCCGTTTGGGCGTGGCGACCCGCCGCGGCAGCAGGCCGGCCAGATCGGGCGTCAACGGCCGGGCGCGGTGATAGGCCGTCACCCGCCAGCCGGGGCGAGCCTCGGCCAGGTGGGCGTACAGGTCGATCAGGTTCTTGCCCGTCCCCCGCCGTTGCGGGCGGTAGACCGTGCGGGCGTCCAGGGCGATGCGCATACCGATCGCGTCCCTTGCTTTGACAAACTCCGACACATCCTGTGCATCGGCGCGACAACGCGACGGGTTGATTGCCCAGCCCGCAAAACCGTCACAATCGTTACATGCGACAAGCCCACGGATTGCAATCCGTGGGCGTCCTCGTGGCAGAAGCAACGATCGTTGATGTGAGATCCCTCACGCCGCATGCCGCGTCGTGCCCGCGGGCAACGGGTGTTGCACGCCGTGCAGCAGCGTCTGCCGTGTCATGGCGTCTGCCAACCACCACGGGTGGCGGAGGATGTGTTGAGCCAGGAACGTGCGGGCGTCGGCGTCGCGCATCTCCGCTTGCGCGAGCGTGTAGATCCGCTGCCTCGCCTCACAATTCCGCCACAGGGCGAACCGTTCGGGCAACGGCAAACGCGGGCCGTGCCGCCGGGCCACCGTGATCGTCTCCAGTCCCGCGCGGATCGTCAGGTCAACCGAACGTTCAACCGTCTCGCGGTGCGCCGCCAACGTCACCGGCGCGATATTCGGCCGACGGCCTTCGAGCAAGAGTCTCGCCGCCCAGTCGTAAGCAAACGCGTGACGCAGCCGGCTGTCGAACGCGCCGTACCGCTCGAACAACTCACGCCGCCAGAACGAGCCGAGCGCCGGGATCACCCCCGAGTCGTGCATGAGGTACGCGGCCGTCGTCTCGGGCAGCGTCGCGCGCAGTTCGCCGCGGTCGTCGTCGATCAGGCCGATCCGTCGGCTGTGCCCGACCCACCACCAAGGCGGGTCGTCCGGTGACATCGCCCGCGCCGCCTCGTGCAGCGCGCCCGGCAGCAGCAGGTCGCCGCTGGGCACGACGGTGACGATCTGCCCCGTCGCCTGTTGCAGCGCCTCGTTGATCGCGTCGGCAGGCCCGCCGTCGGCCCGCGACCGCCACGCCACCAGGTCGTGCGCGTAGCGGCGGACGACATCGACACTGCCGTCGGTCGAGCCGCCGACGAGCACGAAGTATTCGAAGTTGGTGTAGCCCTGATCCAGCACGCTGACCAGCGTCTGCTCAAGATAGTCGCCGTTGTCTTTGTTGACGGTGATGACGGTAATACGCGGGGCCGTCATGGCGTATCTCGGGCGGGGGCCGGGCGGGCCGGCGGGCATCGGACATCCCTCGCATCGGCCAACCCGCTAACCGACATAAGCCGCACAACCCACAAACCCGATTTTTTCCACAGATCGCTCGCGGCTTAGCACTGTTGACATGTGTCGAAGTGGGGCAGACATTCCTGTCTGCCCCACTTGTCGCTTTCTCATAGATTCACGCCGCCCGAGTTGCATCACCGCCCCACAACCGCCGGCGCACCTGCTGCGAGGCCAACCACCACGGCCGACGCAACACGTCGGCCGCCAACGCCGCCCGCGACTGCTTCACCGCACGCGCCCGCGTCTGATAACCGATCGCCTTGGCCAACTTCGCTCGCTGACGCCACGGCAAGCGGTGCAGGTACCGCCGCTCGATCTCGATCAACGCCGCGTGGAACCCGTCGGCCTGCGAACACGTCTTGCTCGCTTCGTGCAGCCGGTACGTCGCCAGCGTCCGCCGCATCAGCCGCGGCGTGTGACCGGCGTCGAGGAACCGGCACCACATCTCGAAGTCCATGCAGTAGTGCAGCGACTCGTCGAACAGACCAACCTCGTCAAGCACGCGACGCCGCCAGAACGTGGCCGGCTGCGGTACGTTGAACGGCTCGTCGCGCAACAGCGCGCCCTCGAGCGTGAAACGACCTGTCGGTTGCAGGCAGCGCGTCGGCTCGCCCTCGGCGTCCGTCTCGACGCAGCAGCCGATCACCCAGTTGTCCTGCGGCTGACGTGCGAAATGACTGCCCACGCAGCGCAACGCGTCCGGCAGGAGCATGTCGTCCGAATTCAGGTAACAGACGATCTCCCCTTCCGCGCGGGCCAGGCCCTTGTTGATCGCTTCGCACTGACCGCCGTCCGGCTCGACGATCGCAAAGTCAAGCCGATCGCGATACTTATCTATGATCTCAATAGACCCGTCCGTCGAGCCGCCGTCGACAATGCCGTATTGCAGGTTGCAATACCGCTGCTCAAACACGCTGCGGATCGTCTGCTCCAGAAACGCCGCCTGGTTGAACGAGGGTGTCACCACCGTGATGCGCGGCATTTCCATCGGCTTCCCGTCCCCTTCATCCGGCACGCGCCGCGGGCTCGAATTGACCGCGTCACGCCGCACGCGCAAACCCCCGGCCCCCCCGGCTCCCCCCGTTCCCCCGGCCCTCCCGATCCCCGGAATCGGCCTTGGCCCCGCTGTGCGACCTCGGCGACACCGCATGTGAGTACCAGTCCAGATAATCGTCCACCTGACGGTCCAACGTGAGCCAGCCGCGCACGTGCGCCGCCGCCTCGTCCGCCAACCGCCGCCGCAGCGCAGGCCCGTCCAATAAGCGGGCAATCGCGTCCGCCATCGCGCCCGCGTCGCCCACCGGTATCAGGAATCCCGTCCGCCCGTCCACGACCTGCTCGGGGATGCCGCCGACGGCCGTCGCCACCACGGGGCAGCCACACGCCATCGCCTCGGTGATCGTCAGCCCCCAGACCTCCTGCTTCGCCGCGTGGATGTACGCATCGGCGGCGCGGTAATACTCGGCCACGCGCGCCGGGTCGCGCTCGAACGGCACGAAACGCACGCGCGCCTCGCCGATCGTCTCGTCAGGCCCGTCCTCACCCAGCGCGACAAACCGCACGCCACGACCCAGCCGCTTCGCGACCGTCGCTACCGCGTCACGCAATGTCGCGTAATCCTTCCAGACCGATCGTCGAATGCCCCGCGCCGCGAACAGCAACACCGGCTCGTCGCCTTCCAAGCCAACCGCACGACGCGCGGCGACCCGACTGCCCGGCGTGAACACGCCCGTGTCGATCCCGTGATAGATCACGCGCGCGTCAACCGCGCCGGCCTTGGCGATCGAACGGTCAAACTTGTCCATCAACTCGCGGGCCGGCGCCGTCACGTACAAGCGACTCCGCCCGAGAATGTCGCGTTTGCGCTGCCAGTTCATGGCCGTGTCGTCGCGACGCACCACCGGGTAGATCGACAGGTCGGGGCACGACCCGCAACCGGTGACCCACCGGTCGCAACCCAGCCCGTGCGCGCAATGCCCACTGAACAGCCAGGCGTCGTGCAGCGTGACCACCGTCGGCACCGCATGAGACAACTCGGGCAGCAACCGCAGGTCGAAGTACCCGCCGTGCAGGTTGTGCAAGTGCAGCACGTCAGGTCGATCGTCAGCGTCCCGCACACGATCCAGCAGCCGACGCGTGCCGGGATAGTCGAAGTCTTCAGCCCCGCGCGCGATCGCGCGTTGCCGACCCGGCTCAGCCAACCAGTCGCAAGCCGCGCCCAGCCGCCACGTACCCGGCACTTTCCCATTGGCCGACTTCAAACGAGCCGCCGCGCCGTGCAATGCCCGCGCCCATCGCCCGCGCGCCGCGTCGCCCGGCAGTTCCGTGACAAAACGCTCTCCACTTGAGCGTCGCCCCACGATCAACGACACGTCATGCCCGCGCGCCGCCTGCGCTTGAGCCAACGACATCGCCACACGGGCCGCCCCGCCGCCGACGTCTTCCGTGTTGACATGCCAGATCCGCATCGAGTCGGCTACTCCGAGACCCACTGTCTGACGCGCCGAGCAAAACCGTCGCCGTCCCAATCGCGCACGAGAAAACGCGGCAGCGCAAACGGATCGACGCCCAGCCGAGCCACGCCCGGCACGTTGGCGCACGCCCGATCGAAGCCACAGTCACGCACGACGTCGATCGTCTCGCCCGTGTAGTCGATCCGCGACCCGAATGGGTACGCAAAACTGCGCACCGCGCGACCGGTCCAAGCCTCCAACTCGGCCCGGCTGCGCCGCACTTCGACCCGCTGCTCATCAACGGGCAACCGCGACAACATCGAATGTGACACCGTGTGCGCCCCGATCTCAACAAGATCGCCCGACGCCAATGCGTTCAACTCATCCACGTCAACCACACGCCCCGCGTCAGCGTCCCCACCCCGCTTCGCCGAGGCCCGTCGGGCCTCGCTCCCTTTGTCACCCAGTTGCGCTGCCAACGCACCCAACACCGCCTCGCGCTCACCACCCGCCATCGGACGCAACAGGTCACACAACTCCCGATACAAACCATGCCGCGGCGTCGGGTTCGCGCGGTCCAACACATTCCAAGCCTCGTCCGCCCCGTCGTCTCTTACTGCTCCGCCATACCCCTCTTGATTGAACGACCACGCGTGACGCTGCGCGCCGATCGTCAACGACAACTCGCCCGGCAACGTCGCCGCGTCGAGCAACAACCACTCCAAAGTCTGCCAATAGAACGGCCGACCGCCGACGTGACCCGACGGCACAAACACCGTCGCCGCCGCGTCGTTCTTCTCGAGGATCGGCTTGGCATGCGTTAGGTTATCGACGTACCCGTCATCAAACGTGACCACAAACGTCCGTCGCGGGCATCGCCCCGCCCGCAGGTCGCGCTCCGCCTGCTCCAATGAAACGACCCGTCCCAAATGGCGCAGGACATTCAGGTGCTCCTCGAAGTGATCGGGCGACACAGCCAGCAGTTGCGGGTCGCGCTTCGGCGACGCGACGCGGTGATACAGCAACACCACCACGCCCCCGACCAGCCGGTTGCGCACACGCCGCGCCACGCGGCGCACGGAGCCCAGTGTCGCCACGCTCATCCGTCACCCCCGCCCCGCTCGTCGTCCGTGCGTCGAACAGCCCGCACCTGGATCGAGACCTCGTAGTCCGGGTCGTTCGCTTCCAACTCAGCCGATGTCAGGTCGTGCCGACCCAGCCCGTGCAGAAACGCTGTCGCCGCCAGCACGTTTCCGCACGACGTGACCTCGACATGATCGCCGAACACATCCTCAAACAGTCGATTAGCCGACAACGACGTGAACCGCCAGTAATCGCCCCACCGGTCCATGTCGAATCGGCTGATCTGGCTGACCCCCGGAAGTGTGGCCAACACGACGCCACCCGGTTTAAGTAGCTTGTGACACGTCGCCACCGCGCCGCGCACGTCGTACACGAACGGCAAGACCTGCGTCAGAATGATGCAGTCGTATGTCCCACCTCTCCCCCTGGGAGAGGTCGTCGGCGCAGCCGACGGGTGAGGGTTGCGCGCAGCGCTGTCACCAACAACAGCGGTCGCCCCAACCTCCGCCGACCCCTCACCCCAGCCCTCTCCCAGATGGAGAGGGGGTCGATCCAGCAGCCCATCGCCCGTTTGCAGGTCACCCACCACCGTCGCGTGCGGGTTACCGGGCTCGGCGTGCAGTACATCGCTGTGCGTCACGCGGTCGCCCCCGAACCGCCGTGTGTACGTCGCGTCGCCGACTTCCAGCACTCGGCCGCGCACGTCGTCGGCGTGCTCACTCAAAAAGCGCTCGATATACCAACGGTCAATCGGCCCGCCACGGTCGAAACCAAACTTTCGGCTCACCGGTTCCGTCCGTCGTAACGACCCAAACCGGACACGCTCCAGTGCGGCCCGGGCGTCGTAATCCGCACGCCACCGACGCAATCGCTGCCATGCCGCGTCGGGCATCACGCGCTTGACGAACGCCTTGAGTCGAGAGGCGATGCCAGCGCTCGCTTGGCGGGTCGGTATGGTTGAGTTGGTCGCAAGCATGTCAAAGCGTTGAGTTGGTCGTCGGAACGTGATCCGTAGGGTGGACACTGCCCACCATTGTCTGTCGTTGCGTCGTCCTACTCCGTGCGGGGCAGTGCCCGCCCTACGTCGGAGCCTCGTCCTCCCAGCGGCGCGTCCGTCAAGCCGCCTGCCGATAGATTGCCTCGCGACGACGCGCATAGATCAGCAGGTAGTAACGGCTCTGCGGCGTCAGCCGAAACGGCGGACAGGCACCACCATTGGTCTGCGCATCCAGGTCGTTCACGAGGTACTCAAACCCCTGCGCGTCGAGCGCGGTCAGGATGTCGTGCAGGTTGCGGTCCAGCCCGGGCAGGTGGTGGTACTCGACGACCATCTCGCGGACGTTCTGTAAACGATCCGCCGCGTCGAGCAGCGCCGCGCACTCAGCCCCTTCGATGTTGATCTTCAGGAAGTCGACCGGTTCGTTCAGTTGGTCGCGTAGCCGAACGCAGGGCACGTCGTACACGTCCCACCCGTCGCGGTCGTCGGGCAAGTGTTCCGCGAGGCAACTGCCGTACAGCCCGTCGGACGCGAAGCGGAGTGTGCCCTCCTCGCCGCCGATCGCCGCCTGGACCGCCCGCACGTCGCGCAGCTTGTTACGCTCGACATTCTCAGCCAGCAGCGGGTAGATCGTCGGGTCCGGCTCAAACGAAACCACCCGCGCCCCCGGGTAGAGGTGCTTGTAGTACAACACCGACAGGCCGACGTTGCCGCCACAGTCGATCACCAGCGGGTCGGGCTTGTCCGACTCGAAGCGGTAGATCTCGTCGAGGAAGATGTCTTTGTACAGGATGTAAAAGTTTTCGCCGTCGTTGATGCGCACGTCGAAACCGGCGATGTGCTGCACGGAGCCCGGGCGCATGAACCGCGCGCGGGCATGCATCGCGGCGAGTTTGACCGCCCGGCGTTGCCGGCGCGTCTTGTGGGCAGCGCGGTAAACCGCACGCTTCACGCCACTCGGTAGCAATCGCTTGGCGACGCGGCGCGACAAAGACTGAGGCCTGTTCAGAGTGGGGGTCGTGCGATCCGACATGGTCGGCTCCGATCTTTGTTTGATCACGCGGCGCGGCGTTGCACGGGTTGTCCAACGACGTCTTCCAGCCGAATACGCTCGAACACGTCAAGCAGGCCGCCGGCCGTGGCGTTGCGGATCGTCACACCTTGACGCGCGGCGATCGCGTGGATCGCTTCGTATTGCGTCCAAAGCCGGTGGTAACACCGCCACTGGTCGCCGTAGCCCGGCTCGTACCACTCGTTGTGACCCTTGCGGTTCATGGCGTGCTCGCGCTCGGCGTAAAAATGCCGACTCTCACCCATGTGCAGGATCCAGTCGTGGTCGCAGCCCAGCAGCACGATCTCACGGCAACCCATCCCGATCGCCGAGTACAACGCCATCACCGGTACCGACTGCGGCGACGGCAGCGGTCGCGACAGGTCAATCTGTTTGAGTTCTTCCAACGGCGTGCGACCGCGCAGCTCGAGCCAGCGGATATCGCGTTCGGCGAATCGATCGCCCGCCGTGTTGCGTGCCTTGTCGTTCTGGCCGAACACCAGCGTCGCGTTGCCTGTCTTTTCAGCGACCTCGTCCATCCACGCGTCCCACGCGTGTGGGGCCAGTTCGTGGTGGTACGGCGCGATGCAGTGGTAGGCGGGCTTGATGGCGTCGTAGTCCGGGTGGACGAAGAAGTTGCTCACGCCGAACACCAGCTCGCCGCGCAACGCGGTCAGGTTCTGCTGTTTGATCGAAGGCCCCGTCGCGACAACGAACGCGCGCTCTCCGCGATGCCGGTCGCGTACGTCGCGGTTGCGTGACAGGTCAGGCTGCTTACTGACACGCCAATCGCGCACCGCGCGCGCAACCCGCCCGACGCGCCCGCTGATCGCTGGCGGCACCGTCCAACGCGCGACCTGTTTCGCCCGCCAACTCAGGCTGCTGCTGATTCCTGCCATGACTCATGCCTCGCCACGTACGCGTCAACGGTCGCGTTCAGCCGACCGGACGTCTCAAGGATGTACTCGACAAATACGCGAAACGCCCCAGCCCCGCCGTCCACCGACGTCACGTGCGCCGCGTGCTTCTTGACGTATGCGGGCGCCGACGGCACCGTCCCGGCCAATGCGACGCGTCGCAATAACGGGATGTCGTTCGGCCCGTCGCCGATAAACGCCGTGCGCGACAGGTCCGTCCCCAGCCGCTGCGCGATGCATCGGCCGGCGTCCAGCTTGTTCGTCACACCCAGGAACACCAGCTCGTCGTCGATGCCGAGCTTGGCCGCCCGATTCGTGACGATCGGCGTGTCCTCGCCCGTGATGATCGCAACGGGGATGTCATTCAGGTGACAGAACGCGACGCCGACACTGTCAGCCGTGTTGAACTTCTTCAACTCCAGCCCGTCGTCGCCGTAATACATCCCGCCGTCCGTCCAGACGCCGTCGATGTCCGTGATGACCAGGTTGATGTTCATGCGTGTAATGCGTCCTGTGTTGATTGGAATCGACCGCGGTCAATCTCTTTTCACGCCGCGCGTCGCCACGCGGTCTGCTCAATACTCTGCACATTTTCCAAATCGATCAGCTCGTGTCGCGCCACAGCCTGCTTCAAGCGTCGGCCGACCAGTTGATGCCGTTGCGACCAGCGCACGCCCGAGCCGGGGCTGAGCAGCGTCAGGTCGTCTTCGGTCAGCAGGTGGCCTTCTTCGAGGTCGTGCTTGGCGGCAATCGAGCGTTCGAGTTTCAGTCGTGCGTCGCGTGTCGCGTCGGACACGTCAGCCAACTCGCTGCCGAGTGACCGTTCGAGGTTGCGGATGTCGCGGACCATCCGCCACAGACCGTCCGGTTCGACCGAGCCGAAGTGGTCGCTGCCCTTCATCGAGCGGTCGAGCGTGACGTGCTTCTCGATCACACGGGCGCCGAGCGCCACCGCCGCGACCGGCGCCATCACGCCGATCGAGTGGTCGGAGTATCCGACCGTCAGGTTCGGGTAGTCACGCAGCAGGCCGGTGACCTTGCGCAGGTTCAGTGACCCGTACTGCGCGGGGTATTGCGACAGGCAATGCAGGATGGTCACGTCGTCGTGGTGCTTGGCAATCGTCTCAAGCGCGTCTTCCAGTTCTCCCCGGCCGGTCATGCCGGTCGAGAGGATCATGGGGATGCCCGTTTCCGCCAGCGCGTCGAGCAGCGGCAGGTTGGTCAGGTCACGCGACGCGACCTTCAAGCGATCGGGCGTGAACCGGTCGAGCAGCGACAGGCAGCCGACCGCGCACAGCGTTTCGACAAACTGCAGGCCGCGCGACTTGGCGTACTTGTAAAGCTCGTGGTGCTGCTCGTCGTGCAGTTCGAGTGCCGCGCGGTGCAGGCCGTACGTCGGTCCGAATGCGTTTCGGCCTTCGTAGAGTCGGCCCATCTGCGACTCGGTCAGCTCGCTGGCCAAGTCGCGCTTGGTGAATTTGACGGCGTCGACGCCGGGCAGCGAATCGCCGTTGAACGCGTCGATCACCGGCATCGCGGCGATGTCGATCAACTGCCGCGCGATGTGCATCGACCCGTTGTGGTTCTGACCGATCTCGGCGATGACGTACGTATTCATGCGACCTTCCTGTTGATGGACCGCGCGATCTGCTCCCGCATCGTCGCGATCATGCGCGGGCGGGCGTCGAGAAAGCGGATCAGTTCTTTCAAGTCGATTCTGTCCAAGTCGTGTGGGTGCGCGATCGACCATTCGTCCAGCAACGTGCCCATCAGTGCGAAGTCTTCGGGCGTGTCAACCGTCAGGCGAAGGTCGTAACGCTCGCGCACCGGACGGGGCGCGTTCACTTCGAGGATGTTGAACTGGCTGCATTTGGTGTAGACGTAGCTGGTGACATGCTCGAGGTGCGGCCCGGGGCCTGCCTCGGCGGACCGACGCAGCGCGTCCAGCGCGACAAACTCGGCGAACAGGCCGGCGTGTGAGCGGATGCACGGCTGACCGTTGCTCATGACGTAGCCGGCGTAGTCGGCCTTGAGTTCCTTCCCGCGCTCGACCAGCTTCTCCAGCGCGGCGATGTCGAGCAGCGGGTTGTCGCCGCAGACTCGCACGACGTGGTCGAAGCCGAACGTCTCAGCCGCGCCGATGAAGCGGTGCAGCACGTCGTGGCTGTTGCCGCGATAAACGACCGCGCCGCCGGCCTCCGCCGCCTCTGTCAAATCGTCGTTGGCGGGTGTGTCCGGCGTCGCGACACACACGCGCAGACCGAGCGCGTTGCGCGTCAGACGTGACAACATCAGGTCGAGGATCGACCTGCCGGCGTGGATCGGGCGCAGCACCTTGCCGGGCATACGCGTCGACTCCATTCTGGCCTGGATGATGATGCCGGTCGTCATAGCGCTGCGTCTCTCAAGCGGCCTTGGCCTGCGTCGCCTGCGCGACACGCCAAGGCAGGATGGTGCTCAACACGCCGCGTCGGCCGTCGCCGCGCGCGGTGCGTGTGTCACTCAACTGAAACTGGCAGCAGACTCCCGGCGTGTCCACGTCGAACCCGCCGTCGTTCATCGAGCTGCCGAAGTTCAAATAGACCTGGTACCCTCCGTGGCCGAGCACGCGCGGCGGGAACGTCACGTCCAGCCGATGCTCGCCGACCGGCAACGCGTCGAGCGGGTTCGCGCCGGCGTCGAAACTGTCCGACTCCAGCACGCAATGCCCGTCGTTACGAAAGACCTGTAGGTAGCCGTACAAACCGTGCACGGGTCGTCGCACCGTCGCATGGATCGACACTGTCACCGGCTGATCACAATTCAACGTCGGCGCAGGTCGACCGTGCTCGTCAACCACTTCGACCTGCTTGACCTGGAACGGCTTGCTTGGATCAGTTTCAAACACCGCGCCGTGCCCCGCTTCGCCGCGGCGCATCGTGTGATTCAGGTATGCATCAACGACCTGTTCGCTGGGGCCGTCCATGCACAGTCGGCCGTCGTCGATCCAGACCGACCGCGGGCACATCTGCCGGATCGCGGCCATGTTGTGGCTGACGAACAGGATCGTCCGCCCGTCGCGGGCCACGTCGCCCATCTTGCCCAGACACTTGCTCTGAAACGACGCGTCACCGACGGCCAACACCTCGTCGACGAGCAGCACTTCCGGTTCGAGGTGCGCCGCGACGGCGAAGGCCAGTCGGACGAACATGCCACTGGAATAGCGCTTGACCGGCGTGTCGAGGAAGCGCTCGATTTCGGCGAAGTCGACGATGGCGTCGAACTTGTCGCGCACCTCGGCCCGCGTCATGCCCAGGATCGTCCCGTTCAGATAGATGTTTTCGCGACCGGTCAACTCGGGGTGGAAACCCGTGCCCACCTCGAGCAGGCTGCCGACTCGACCGAAGATCGTCGCCTGGCCCTGCGTCGGGTCGGTGATGCGCGACAGGAGTTTGAGCAGCGTCGATTTGCCCGCACCGTTCCGCCCGACGATGCCGACGACCTCGCCCTCAGCCACGTCGAAGCTCACGTCGCGCAACGCCCACAGCGTCTGGTCGTTTTCGTCGCGCGCCGGCTTGCGCACCTTCCGCCAGAGCGCCTCGACCTTGTCGTGGATCGCCTCGCGCAGCGTCTGGTCGATCGACCGCATACCGCCGAGGCGGTAGCGCTTGGAAAGACCTTCGACTTGAATGGCGGGTTGGGGCATGGGGCGTTTTCGTCGTTTCGTGTTAAACCACCGAGATCACCGAGTGCACCGAGTTCAGAAGAAGAAGGGGAGAACGGGAGGCGGGGAGTAGGGGAGAGTCGATTGCTCCGCGCGTCCCGTGTTCAGCATCACGTCATTTCCTGTTTTCCTGCTCTCTTGCTTTCCTGCTTTTTCTTATCTCGGTGCTCTCGGTGTCCTCGGTGGTTACTCGTCTTGGCCTCTTAGTCACACAATGTCCGCGAATCGTCGTTCCGCGCGGATGAACCACGCGACGCCGACGACGCACAACAGCGCGCCGACGGTCGTCGACAAGCCCCAGCCCGCGTAGTCGATCGGCGTGCCGAGGATCGCGCCGCGGCAGGCTTCGATCGTGCCGGCCATCGGGTTCAACTGGATCAGCCAACGCCACTGCGTCGGCAGGATCGTCACGGGATAAATGACCGGCGTGAGGAAGAACAGCGTCTGCACGAGGAACGGTACGACGTGGCGCACGTCGCGGAAGCGGACGGTCAGGCCGGCCAACGTCACTCCCATACCGACGACGGCGATGAGCACGCTGACCACCGCGATCGGCAGCAGCGCGACCTGCCACGTCGCCGCGACGCCGAACCACGCCATCAGGCCGAACAGCACGACCGATGCGATCAGGTAGTCGACCAGCGGCGCGCCCAGCGCCGCGATGGGCAACACGAGCCGCGGGAAGTAGACCTTGCGCAGCAGGCCGGCCTCATTGACGAGGCTCCCGCTGGTCGCGGTCGTCGCCGCGGCGAAGAGCATCCACGGCGCCAAGCCCGCATAAAGGAAGACCGGATAAGCCGCGCTGCCCACGCGCTCAGCCACGCCGAGCACCTGCCCAAAGAACACGTGCAACACGACCATCGTGACCAGCGGTTGCAACACAGCCCACGCCGCGCCGAGCACCGTCTGCTTGTAGCGCACCTTCAGGTCACGCACGGCCAGCAGGATCAGCAGGTCGCGATAACGGAACAGGTCGAACAGCCGGTCCCAGGGCGAAGCCCCGCGCGGACGGATCACCGTCGCGCGACGCGCCCCGGCCGCGGAAAGCACTTGTGATGCGTCGGCTGACAAATCAACAGCCCTTGATGCCGACCGTCGGCTGCGCATCCGGCGCGACCGTCACCATCGGCAAAGTCTCACAGGGCTGATCGTCGGGATCGGGCGGCGACTTGATCGTCGCCAACGGGAGAACCCCATGTTAAGAGCGTGAACGCCTATCGGACCGGTCCGTCGCTATCATCCACGCCATGCAACACCGCACGCTCGGCAGGACCGGTATCTCGATCTCCCCAATCGCTCTGGGCTGTTGGCCGATTGCCGGCATGACCAGTTTGCAGGTCAATGAGTCCGATAGCCTCGCGACGCTTCAGGCCGCGGTCGATCACGGCGTGAACTTTCTCGACACGGCCTACTGCTACGGCGCCGACGGCGAGAGCGAGAAGCGCATCGCGCAGGCGCTCGGCCATCGGCGTGACGAGTTGGTTATCGCCACCAAGGGCGGCCTGCACTGGGACGACAACCTTGACCGCGTGCTCGACTCGCGACCCGAAACGATCAAACGCGAGTGCGACGAAAGCCTGCAACGGCTTGACACCGACCACGTCGACCTGCTCTACCTGCACGCGCCCGACGGCGACACGCCGATGTCCGAGGTGGCTGGCGGGTTCAAGGACTTGATCGAGGCGGGTAAGACACGCAGCGTCGGCCTGTCGAACACGTCGCTTGAACAGATGCGCGCGTTTGCCGAGGTGTGTCCCGTCACCGCGTATCAGCCGCCATACAACATGATCCAGCGCGACATCGAGCGCGACGGACGACTCGCATGGTGCGTCGAAAACGACGTGTCCGTCTGCGTCTATTGGCCGCTGATGAAAGGCTTACTGGCCGGCAAGCTCACACGCGGCCACGTCTTCGACCCGAAGGACGGGCGCAAGAAGTACCCGATGTTCCAGGGCGACGAGTGGCAGCGCAACCAGGACCTGCTCGACGCGCTGCGCCCGATCGCCGACGACGCCGGCGTCTCAATGAGTCAACTCACACTCAACTGGACGATCACCCAACCGGGCATCACGTGCGCGCTGGTCGGCGCGAAACGGCCGGACCAGATCATCGAAAACGTCGGCGGGATGAACTGTTTGTTGAGTGACGACCACCGCGCCCGCATCGACGCGGCGCTGGCGGCGCGTGGCGAGCCGGTGACGGTGTCGCCGATTTGACCGTCTATTCCATCCACAATCGTTGCAGCACGTCGACCATCACGACCACGCGGTCTTGCCAATGCCAGAACAGGACGATCAGGAAGACGCACCACGCGACGAACAACCACGTGCGGTGCGGGCCGTTCGTATGCCACGCGACGACCGTCAGCATCGGCCCCCCGATGAGCAGCACAACCAGCGGGTAGAACTGCGGCTGATGGAAGTACGCCCACACCATCGCCCAGAACCCGCCGGCCTCGGGCAGCCACCATGACGGCGTGACGGCAAAGGTGAGCAGCACCGCGCCCTGCATGAGCAGGACGGCCCATGTGCAACGCGCGGCAAACCGCCGCGCACGGCGACCGCCCCGCCGCTTGCGCTTCCGCGTTCGACGTCGCGGGCGCGTGGGCACGGTGGTCGTTGAGACGGCGCTCGTCGAAGAGCGTGCCATAAACCTGTTATCGGCGATTCAAGACGCTGCCGATCTTTCAGAACCGCAATGACTCACCCATACCCGTGCTCCCACCCCTTCCGCGCCGGTCGGCCGAGGAACGCGTTGGCCTTTTCGTTGTCGGTCTTGCCCGTTTTCAGGCTGTACGTCACCTTCTCGCCGCTGAGTTGCGCGAGGTTGCCGGCCAGGACGATCTCGGTGAGTCGGCCGGCGTAGTCGAAGTTGCTTGACGGCTGTCGCCCGTTGCGTTCCTTGCACGCGTTCATCCAGTCGCCGCGGTGGCCGCCCTTGACGCGCTCGATGACCTGCTTGGGCTTGGGCGTTTCTTTGGCGACCTTGGCCGGCAGCAGGCGCGTGCCCTGGCAGTGGCTGCCCGACTGCATCGAGCACTTGTCGCCGATGAAGTACGACCCCTGGCTTTGGATCGGCTGGCCCTCGTCCAGGTCGCGCGGGCGCGGCGGTTTCTTGCCGCCGTGGTACCACGTCAGCGTCACCGGCGGCATGTCGCCGCGCGCGGGGAAGCCGTAGCGGATCTCAGCCTCACGCGGGTAGCCTTCCTTCGTCGGCTTGCCGTGTAACGATTCGACGGTGAAGCTATCAACCTCATAGAGCTTCAACGCCCAGACCGCGCCGTCCATGGTGTGACAGGCCATGTCGCCCAGCGAGCCGGTGCCGAAGTCAAGCCAACCCCGCCAACTGAACGAATGCAGCCCGTCATGATACTCACGGAACGGCGCGGGGCCGATCCACGCCTCCCAGTCCAGCCCCTTGGGCACGGGCTTGCTGGCTGGCCGTTTGTCGCCGGCGCTGAACCGCCGGTTCGAGATGCAATGAACCTCCCGCACCTCGCCCAGGTTGCCCGCCCAGATGTTTTCACAGATCAATCGGATCGAGTCGCTGGAGTGGCCCTGGTTGCCCATCTGCGTCGGCACCTTCTTGGCCGCGGCGACCTCGCGGAGCTTGCGCGCTTCATAGATCGACCACGTCAGCGGCTTCTCACAGTAGACGCCCGCGCCGGCCTCCATCGCGCGCAACGACGCGCTGAAGTGGTTGTGGTCCGGCGTCGCCACCGCAACCGCGTCCAGATCGCCGTGCGCGTCGAACAGCTTGCGGTAGTCGGTGTAAATCTTCGTGTCGGGCGACTGTTTCGTGACACGTTCGATCATCTTCTTGGCCTTGCCGCCAAGGTCGACCTCGGCCACGGCCACAAGCTGCTGCCCGAGGCCCGAACTCACACCGCCCGACGCCTGCCCGCCCGCGCCGATCGACGCCATGCGCAGCTTCTCATTGGCCGCGTAAGTCCGCGCGATCCCCGGCGCGAACGCGAACGTGATTCCCGCCATCGCCGAGTTGCGCAGGAAGCGTCGGCGTGTGGGCTGCGTGGCGGTGTTGTGATAACGGGTCGTCATGTCGTATTCCTCGTGTCGGTCTGGTTGAGAATGAATCAAGATTGTTGCGTTGGAGTATTGCAGCCACGTCGCGCGAGGTGACGGGTTGCATCCAAACGCGTTCACGCGACAGGCGTATTCCGAATGCAGCGACTATCAATCCGGAAGGCGGCCGATTCCGGGGGCGGGCACGCCGCTAATCGAGACGTCCGGTCAACCGCCCCTCCGTGCCTCCGTGCCTACGTGCCTTCGTGCCTCTCCATCACTTCGCCACCTCATACGTCCCTTGCCCCGCGCGGCGCAGCTTGCCCTTTTCGACCAGCTTGTTCCAGACCGCGGCGGGGAACTGGTTCGGCGGTTGAATCGCCGTGATGTCGGACGATCGGCCGGCCGAGGTGTATCGGCCGCCGAGTCGCGACTCGTCGTCGCGGCGGATCGACTTGAGCTTGCGTTTGAACGCGTTCATCGCACGCCGCAGGTTCGCTTCGTCGAGCGAGTCGTAGCCGCCCTCTGCCTGCTTCTCCTGACGCATCTGTTTGACCGTGCGTGTGTCGTCGTGCTGCGGCACGCGCTTCGGCCCACCCGATTCACCCGAACCGTCGTCCTTCGGAGCCGTGCCGGCATCGACCTTCGCGACGAGCGCGGCCAGCGCTTCCAGGTCGCGGTCGCCCACGGCCGCGGCGACCTCGTTGGCGTCAACGCCCAGCCGCATCAGCGCGACCTGCGCCTTGCCCCAAAGCTTGGTCTTCTTCTTTTCGGTGTCCGCAAGCCAGAGTTCCGAGACGAGTTCGGACAGCTTGTTGCTCTGGATCGTCTCGTGGTGCTCGTAGTAGCGTTTGACGATGCCCTGCTGGTGCTTGCTGAATTCTTTGGCCATGACGTGGCTCGCTGTTCAAAGTAAGAAAGACCTTGCATGTTAGCCGCGCATTCAACGAAGGGAGCACGGGGCGGAAGCCCCGTGCCGCGTCCAGCGTCACCGCATGCCCACTGCCAGATCAAAAACATACGTCGCGGATCGCAACGCACAAGGTCATTGGGCGAGGCACGGGGCTTCCGCCCTGTGCTCCATTGGCGACACTGCAACACAGAACGGCCACGCAACTGCCCCCGTAGGTCAATCGAGGCCCGCGCGGTAACATGTCCGTCCGCGTTCACCGGCGTGACCGCGTCGGCCCGCATCTATATAAAACGACCCGCACCTTGGAGTCCTTCATGCATTCGAGAACCCGTCGCATTGTCATCACGACCGCCACTTTCGCCCTGCTGCTCAGCCTCGCCGCGCCCGGCTTGGCGCAGAAGCTCGAACTCAAGAAGGGCGACCACATCAGCTACGTCGGCAACAACCTGGCCGACCGGATGCAGCACGACGGTTGGCTGGAAACGCTCATCCAGGCGCGGTTCCCCAACCACGACCTGTCGTTCCGCAACCTCGGCTTCACGGGCGACGAGATCGACAAGCGGCCGAGGTCGAACAACTTCGGCACGCCCGACCACTGGCTGACCCGCTGCAAGACCGACGTCGTGTTCGCGTTCTTCGGCTACAACGAATCGTTCGCCGGCGAGGGCGGCGTTGACGCGTTCAAGAAGAAGCTGGCCGCGTGGGTCGATCACACACTGCAGCAGAAGTACAACGGCAAGAGCAACGCGCGCGTCGTGCTGTTCACACCGATCACGCACGAAGACCTCAAGAGCCCGCACCTGCCCGACGGCAAAGAGAATAACGCCCGGCTCAGCCTGTACGCCAAGGCGATCATCGATGTGGCGAAGGAAAAGGGCGTGCCCGCCATCGACCTGTTCACAGCTTCGCAGAAGTTGTACGACGCCAACTTTCGGCCGATGACCATGAACGGCATCCACCTGACGACCGAGGGCAACCGTCAGGTCGCCCACGTGATCGACACTTACCTGTTCGGCCTGACGCCAAAGCACAACCGCGACCACCTGAAGCGCCTTCGCGCCGCGATCCTCGACAAGAACTTCCACTGGTTCAACCTGTACCGCACGGTGGACGGCTACAACGTGTACGGCGGCCGATCGAAGCTGAACTGGCACGGCCAATCGAACGCCGACGTCATGCAACGCGAGATGGACGTCTTCGAGGTCATGACCGCCAACCGACAAAAGCGCGTCTGGGCCGTGGCGCGCGGTAGTGACCTGAAGGTGGACGACTCGAACACGCCGCCGCTGTTGAAGGTCAAGACGAACCGGCCCGGCCCGCTGGAGGGCGGCAAGTACCCGTTCCTCGGCGGCGAGGAGGCGATCGGCAAGATGAAGGTCGCCAAGGGGATGAAGGTCAACCTGTTCGCCTCGGAGGAGATGTTCCCCGACCTGATCAACCCCGTGCAGATGTCGGTCGACCCGGACGGTCGGCTGTGGGTCGCGACCTGGCCGACCTACCCGCACTGGAACCCGAAGGAAGAGTTGAAGGACAAGCTGGTCATCCTGCCCGACGAAGACGGCGACGGCAAGGCTGACAAGATGATTGTTTTCGCCGAAGGACTGAACAGCATTACGGGCTTCGCGTTCTGGGGCGGCGGCGTGCTGGTCGCGGCGGCGCCGGAGATCTGGTTCCTCAAAGACACCGACGGCGACGACAAGGCCGACGTCAAGATCCGCATGTTCCAGGGCGTCTCGAGCGCCGACACGCACCACACCGCTAACGCGCTGGTCGTCGCGCCGGACGGCGGGCTGTACTGGTCGCGTGGCGTGTTCCACGTGACGAACGCCGAGACACCGACCAAGACGTTCCGCTCGACGCGGTCGGGCGTCTACCGCTTCGACCCCCGGACGTTCGAGATCGACTTCCACTTCCCGATCGGCCCGAACCCGCACGGCCACGTGATCGACCAGTGGGGTTACCAGTTCGCCACCGACGGCACGAGCGGCACCGGTTCGCACATGGCGATCGGCAAGGGCGTCGGCGCGCCGCAACAGTGGTACCGCAAGCGCGTGCGACCCGTGCCGGCGACGGGTATTCTTTCGAGCAGCCACTTCCCGCCGGAAAACAACGGCAACTTTTTGATCTGCAACGCGATCGGTTTTCTGGGCGTGTTGCAGCACGAGGTGAAGTACGACGGCGCGACGATCACGGCGCACGAGATCGAGCCGATCGTCGTGTCGAGTGACCCCAACTTCAGGCCGACCGACCTGGAGGTGGCGGGCGACGGCGCGTTGTACATCAGCGACTGGTGCAACCCGCTCATCGGCCACATGCAGCACAACATGCGCGACCCGAACCGCGACGCGTTGCACGGGCGGATCTACCGCGTGACGTACGAAGGCCGACCGTTGCTCAAGCCGGTCAAGCTGATCGGCAAGCCGTTGCAGGACGTGTTCCGCGCTTTTTACGCGAAAGAGAACGGCACGCGCTACCGGGCAAGGCTTGAGCTGAGCGGTCGCAAGACGACCGACGTCGTCGCGGCGCTCAGCGCATGGACGTCGAGCATTCAGCCGGACTCGCCGGAGAACGAGCAGGCGTTGCTCGAATCGCTTTGGGTATTCCAGGAACACCGCGTGCCGAACGAGGCGCTGCTGCGCAAGGTGCTCAAAGCGAAGGAGCCGCGCGTCCGCGCCGCGGCGATTCGCACGCTTGGGCACTGGGGGCCGAACGGGATCGAGAATTGGGCTGAGCTGCTGATCGCGGCCGCGCGCGACGCTGAACCGCTCGTCCGCGCCGAGGCGGTCATCGCCGCGCCGTCGTTCGAGGGCGTGGCCGCGGCCGAGGCGATCTTCGAGGCCGCGACCCGACCGACCGACGTCCAACTCGACTTCAACCTCAACTGGGCGCGCGGCCAACTGAACATCGACGCGATCGTGCGCAACGCGGTCGAGTCCGGCAAGCCGTTGTCCAAGGCTGCGCAGGCGTACGCGTTGCAGAAAGCCAGCATCTCGAGCCTGCTCAAGATGGAGATGAACGAGGCCGTGGCCGAGGCGTTGCTCACGCGCACCGGCGTCAAGCCTAACGACCGGCTGACAGCGTTGGAATACCTGAGCAATTCGCACAAACAATCGGTCGCGGTTGTGCTGATCGCCGCAATGCACAACAACGACGGCAAGTTCACGGCCACGCTGCCCGACCTGGCGAAACTGCTGCCCGGTCGGCCGACCGCCGAATTGAAGTCGGCCGTCAACGACTTGGGGCTGCTGGCCGTGCAGGGCAAGAACCCCGCCGTGAAGGAAGCCGCGTATGCGGCGATGATCATCGCCGAGGGTGGGCCTATCACCGCGCGTCACCTGGCGAACCAGTCGATGGGCAACATGCAGACGTTTCTGCGCTCGTTGCGCCTAATCAATAGCAAGTCCGTGCACGCGTCGGTTTACCCCGACGTCAAGCGCTTGACGCACACGCTGCCGCCGAACCTCAAGGCCGACGCCGACGCCAACCCCGGCACGGTCGGCCGATTCGTCCGCATCGAGCTGCCGCGCCGTGGCACGCTCACGCTCGCAGAGGTCGAGGTGATGTCGGGCGGCGTGAACGTCGCCAAGGGCAAGAAGGCGTCGCAACTCAATGTCGCCTCCGGCGGCACGGCGAACCGCGCGGTCGATGGCGACACGACCGGCGTGTACGGCCAGGGCTCGGCCACGCACACGCAAGAGAACACGCCCAACCCGTGGTGGGAGGTCGACCTCGGTGCGTCCGTGCCGATCGAGTCGATCAAGGTGTGGAACCGCACCGATTGCTGCACCGACCGCTTGCAGGGCTTCACGATCACCGTGCTCGACGGTTCGCGGGCGAAGGTGTGGTCGAAGGCCGACAACAAGCTCAAGACGCACAACATCGCGTTCACGCTGGACGGCGACCCGGCCGCGGCGGTGCACCTGGCCGCGATCGACCTGCTGCCGCACGTCGCGGGGAACGACGGCGAGGCGTTCGCCCAACTGGTTGACCTGATCGCGCAGGGCAAGTACCGGGCGCAGTCGATCGCGGCCATCCTCCGGACCAGCCGCAAGTCGTGGACGGGTGTAAAGGCTGTGCCGCTCGCCGCTGCGTTGCGTAACTACGTGCCGAGTTTCCCGCTCAATCAGCGGACAAGCCAGGCGTTCAAAAACAGTCAGAAGCTCGCGCAGGAAATCGCCTTGATCCTGCCCAAGGGTCAAGGCGCGAAGCTGCTTGAGGAGCTAGCCGACCTCAACCTACAGGTCATCCGCATCGAGACCGTGCCGACGCGCATGATCTACAACAAGACGCGTTTCGCCGTCGTGGCCGGCAAGCCCTTGCGCATCGTGCTCGACAACAAAGACCACATGCCGCACAACCTGCTGGTCGTGCAACCGGGCGGCAGCGAAGTCGTCGGCCCGCTCGCTGAGAAGATGGGTCAGGAAGGATTCAAGAAGGGCTTCGTGCCCGACTCAAGCCTCATCCTGCACACAATCAAGATGGTCAACCCGGACGAAAGCAAGTCGGTCGAGTTCGTCGCGCCGACCAAGCCGGGCAAGTACGAGTACGTCTGCACATTCCCCGGCCACTGGCGGCTGATGCGCGGCGAGATGCTGGTCGTCCCGACCGCCGCCGACCTGCCGCCCGACGCGGCCGGCGCCGCGCCGCGCGTCGTCAAGAACTGGACCGTCGACGACCTGGCCGACGACCTGCATCACGTCAGGCACGGCCGATCGTTCAAGGCCGGCCTCGACGTGTTCACCAAGCTCGGCTGCGCGCAATGCCACAAGATCAAAGGCGAAGGCGGCGTGCTCGGCCCCGACCTGACCGAAACGTTCAAGAAGTGGAAGGGCGACCGCAAGGCGATCCTGACGCAACTGATCAAGCCGTCCGACGTCGTCGAAGAGAAGTTCCGGGCCGTCATGCTCGAGAACCTCGACGGCGACCGCATCTTCGGCCTCGTCGCCAACAAAACTAAGGACTACGTCGAGATCGTCACGGGCGCGACGACCCCGCCGATCAGGATCAAGACGGCCGACATCGACACGCAACGCGTGACCAAACAGTCGATCATGCCGACGGGTCTGCTGAACACGCTGACACGTCAGGAGGTGCTTGATCTGATGGCGTATATCGAGGCGGGGGGGGATGCGGGGCATGCGGTATATAAGAAGCACTGACGGGGATGAGTGACAGCGGACAGACGCTATCGAATTGATTTACCAATAATCGACGTACCTGCCATGAATAGGACATTGCGCGGTTGTTTGATCGAGTTAGGCACGTTGGGGGTGTTGGCGTTGCCTGTCGGTGTGTTGTACGTCTTCGTGCAATGGATGTCGGTGAGTCATCGTGGCGTGGTGACGAAACTTCTCGCCTATGGCGGGCTGGGGTTGCTGATCGGCATCGCCATCATCGGCGTGCCGGCCAGCTTCGCGACGGAACGCATTCTGACACGTCGCCGGCAGGTCAATCCGCGCACGGGTGAGACGACCGACTGGAAGACGGTCGCGGCCCGCACGGACGTCCCGCGAGCGGAGGTGTACATGGGCTCGGCCGTGGCAGGCTGCCTGCTCGGGTTGATCGCTGGCGTCGTAGCCGTCGCGTCGAGTCGGGATTGGCCTCAGCGTCTCGACTCGCAGCCGACTTTCATATCGTGGGACGACGCGTCGCCGAGCGCGCAACTTCAACGCGCCGTGGCGGCGCACGCTTGGGACGTGCGGGAAGTCCCCTTGCTGGATGCCGACCTGCCCGCGAGCGATGGTGTTGAAGATCGCTCCGAAGAGACGCGCACCCCCGACCCACAATACACCGAGCTTGCCAAGATCGACTTGAACGACGACGGCGTTGAGGACTTCATCGTGCGCGTTCAGCCGCCCGAAGGCCGCAACAGTTTTGATTGGGCGCACTACCTCGTCCTGCTGAATGACGGCGGGGCATACAAAGCCGTCGCGCACGGCCACGGCCGACTCTGGCTGCTCGAAGCGCACGACGGCTGGCTCCAACTCGAACGCGGCATCGCCGGCGACGGGTATGGCTACCCGCGATTCGAGTCGTGGGACGGCGGCGGCGCTCACCTGCGTTACGACGGGCAGGCCTATGTGGAACTGGAAGAGTAAGCAGAAAAACGTCCAGTCGGGAGGTCAGGTCATTGACCTGACACGATCTCGCAGCCCGCGGCGAATTGTCAGGTCAATGACCTGACCTACCGACTTTCCAGCATCGCGTGCGACAACGGCAGGCTATACGCTCGGACGCTTAAGGAATTGATTTGTATTAGGCCGTAGAGCAAGGCTCACTTAACGGCAGTCAGACACACCCTTACGACGAACTCACTCCATGGACCGACCCTACCGCCTCAACCATTGCTTCCCGATGCTCCACGTGGCCGACGTGCGCGAGGCACAGGCGTTCTATCGCGACAAGCTTGGGTTTGAGGTCGTCGACGATTGGACGTGCGGCGACCCGCCGTTTTACGGCGGCATCAAACTCGACGGCACGATCCTGCACTTTATGACCGGGGAGGTCGTGAACAAGGGATTTCTGATCCTCGTCTACGTGATCAACATCCACGCGTTTTATGACGAGTGCGTCCGCCGCGGCGCGCCCGTCCACGGCGAGCCGAAGGCGATGGACTACGGCGAGACGCAATTCACGGTGACCGACTGCAACGGCTACGACATCTGCTTCACCGAGACGACATCGGAGATCGAGGCGCGGGGGTAAGTCGACCGGGAATGGGCGGGTGCGGTTGGACTTCGCGTGACCGTGTTATGGCGATACGTTCTGATCCTTGGAACGTTGTGTCACCACTTTTCCCTGGAGACCTTCGCCATGCGTGTATGCTTTCGCCTGTTCGTTGCTTGCTCTATTCTTGCCGCTTGCACAGCAACATTTGGGCAAGATTCGGCTGAGACAGAATGGCCTTTCTATCGCGGGCCTAACGGCGACGGGACCGTACGACAGCGTCTGCGATTGGTGCGCGACGCTCGAGAGTTGTGGACCGCCAGCGTCGCCAAGGGCTGGTCGTCGATGACGATCAAGGATGGTCGCCTGTATACGTTCGGCACGGGTCGCCAGGACAACGTGGTCTGCCTGGATGCGAACACAGGCCGACAGATCTGGACGCAGACCGTCGGCCCGTGGCAAGGCGACGCAACACCGGTGGTCGCCGGCGGGCGCGTGTTTGTGCTTTCTGCGAACGACAAGCCGACGGCCTACTGTTTCGACGCGCGCGACGGGCGGAAGCTTTGGGAACGTCCGATGCCCAAGCCGATGGGCGAGCGGCACTACGGCCACGCCGGGTCACCGCTGGTCTTCAAGGACACGGTGATTCTCAACGCGGGCGGCGGCGTTGCGCTGAAGCAGGCAACGGGCGAGATCGTGTGGGAACACACCGGCTTTCCCGGGCTGGCGACACCGGTGCTTTTCGACCACGAGGGCAAGCCGGCCGTCGCGCTGTTTGGTGGCGACAAGTTGATTGCGCGTGACGCAAGCACCGGGCGGATTATCTGGTCGATCCCATGGAAGACCGACCTGGCGGTCAACGCCTGCAACCCGGTGTTCATCGGCAAGCGCATGTTCGTGTGCAGCAACTACGGGCTTCGGCCGGTGATGTACGATCTGAGCGGCGACTCGCCGCGCAAGGTTTGGCAGGCCGACAGCGGACACGCGTACGCCAGCGGTTTCGCACACGGCGGCCGGCTTTATGCTTTTCTTGGCGGCGGGTTCACCTGCCTCGACCCGGCGACGGGCGAGCCGCACTGGCGGTCCGGCGGCGATGGCTCGGCGCTGCTGATCGGTGAACATCTCGTGCGCGTTAACTCGCGCGGCCAGGTCGAGATCGGCCGACTCACGCAACAGCGCTTCACGCCCGACCTCCGATTCGACACCGTTGGCGGTCAGGTCTGGAACGCGCCCGCCTACGCCAACGGCCGACTCTATATCCGTAACAAGGCCGGCAACATCGCGTGCTATCAGATCTCCCAAACGGCGAGCAACTGATTCGAGGACGCCTTGTTGCACTGCATGTCAGCGTCTGAACGGTCACACCCTAATCAACCGTCACCACCTACCGCCCGACCCGGCTGCGCTTGTACGCCCACGTGATCGTTGACTTCTGTTTCGCCGTGTCGGTGCAGAGGCGTGCGGGGTCGGGGCGTTGGCCGACTCGGCCGAGGTCGAGACGGTCGGCGTCCCAGCAGGTCATGACGGTCAGGTCGGACCGCGTTCTGCCGAGTTCGTGGTCGCGGATCGCCTCGATCAGCAGGTCGAGGTCGGCGTCCGACAGGTCGATCAGGTGGCCGCGTAACGATTGGGCGTAGTCGGCGGCGCGCTGCCCGTGGCCGGGGTCGGTGCCGTCGTCCTGCCGGCAGCAGTCGTGCAGGAACGCGAACAACTCGACGATCTGTCGGTCGGCGTCGTTGTGTTTGGCCAACCGCAGGCCGTTCTCGCGGACGCGTGCCCAGTGGGCCGGGCCGTGGATCCCGCGCAGGTCGAGCGCGAAGCGGTCTTTGGCGGCCTTGAGCACCGCGCGCATGTCGATCGATTGGGAAGTGGAACGACGCATGACCCGATCGTAGCCCAAGCGGTCGGCTGAATCCGATTCCCGGGCGATTGATGGAGGTTCGGCGGGCAGACGGCCGGGTCGGTGAATCCGATCTTCATCGTTTTTCTCAATTCTGTGTCGCATTGGCTCGCCGTGCGTCTCTATATCTGTGAGAGACGACACGGAGTAATGCGGCGTGCAATCGGACCGGGACGTGGTTGAATCGGTCCTTCGCGGCCGGCGTGACGCGTACGCGACGCTGGTGTCGCGGTACGAGCGCGCGGTGTCGGCCGCGGCGTTGCGGATTGTCGGCGATCGACACGCGGCGCAGGACGTGGCGCAGGACGCGTTTGTCACGGCGTTTGAAAAACTCGCCGGGCTGCGCAAGCCGGACGCATTCGGGGCGTGGCTGATGAAGATCACGCGACGCCAGGCCATGCGTCACGTCCGACAGCGCCGGCGCACCGCCCGTCTGAACGGGCAGGAGAAGCAGGTCGAAGACGCGGGCGCGCAACCGGCGTCCAACGGCCGACTCGACGACGAAACGCGCCGGCTGCTCGACGCCGTGGCCGCGTTGCCGAAACAGGAGCAAGCCGTGGTAACCCTGCGCTACTTCGGCGACCACAGCGTGCAGGACGTGGCCGACATCCTCGGCCGACCGATCGGAACGGTGACGAAACAACTTTCGCGTGCCCACACACGGTTGCGCGACACGCTCAAACAGGAGCACGAATCATGAACGACCAGAAGCTGGAACAGTCACTGGCGAACATCGGTGATTCGCTGGCAGGCGACGCAACGCTGCGAGAGGGGGTCATGTCGCGCGTGGCCGAGTCGTCGATCAAGCCGCGCAGCCGGGTGCGCCTAGCCGCGGTTGCCGTCCTCGCCCTGTTGGCCGGTGTCGCTACGGGCGGGGCGGCCGTCGAACGCTGGGGCGTGCCCGCGTTCCTGTCGTCGTCGCAGCGCGCGCAACCGGTCGTCAATGCGCCCGGCGATCCTGCCGCCAGCGACAACGAGGCCAATGACAGGACGGCGGCAGGCAATTCGGATGGTGCGCCGCAGCAGGTCGCGCTGGTCGCCGTGGACGCCGATGTGCTCAGCCTCGCGTACACGCCGTTGGCGCCGGCCCCGCCAAGTTGGCTGTACCCTGCGTCGGCCAAGGCGAAGCATGCGCCACTAGCCGACGTCATCCAGCGCATCGCGCCGCTCGTCGATCAAAGCGGCAACCCGCTGGGCGCGTCCAGCTACGAGCATGTATTCGTCAACCCGACTGACGCCAATGCCTACTCCGCCCTCGCATTGCAGGCCGGCTACGACCGGACGACCTGGCAGACGATGAGCAGGCTGAACGCGTACGTCGATCCGCGACAATACAGCCGGTTCGTTTTCATGCCCTACCCCATCCAGCCGCCGCAGCCGGCCAAGCCGCAACTGCCGCGTTACAAGACGCTGCTCGCCAAGTTCGAAGCCCCGCAAGACCGCGACGACCACGGCGACTTCTTCGTCCGCGGCTACGTCGATGACAAGACCGACGACGTGCCGGCCGGCTACTGGGTCTACATCGCGCCGCACTGGCACATCTATAAAGAAGACGTCACGCCGAAGCCGCAACCACAGATCGTTTACGTCCTGGTTCCATTGCGCACGATGCCGCAGACCGTTCCCACGACAAGCTACAAGGCCGTGCAGGCCACCGGCAAACCCAATTCCCCCAACGCCGGCGACTCGACCAAGGCGTGGTGCCCCGAGACCGCCGACGGCCGAATGGAGTGGCTGGAGCTGACCTACGAGAAGAAGCTGAAGCCCAAGGCCGTTGTCATCCACGCGAACATGGGGCCCGGCGCGGTCGTCCGCGTGACGACCATCGACGCCAAGCGACGCGAGGTCGAGCTATGGAAAGGCAAAGACCCGACGCCCACGACCGAGAAGCGCGGCGTATCGACGATCGAGTTGAATCCCGATCAGCCGCTGAACCGCATCCGCATCTACCTCGACTCCGTCAACGTCAAGGGTTGGCAGGAGATCGACGCGGTCGGCCTGGTGGATCAGGACGGCAAGACCTACTGGGCCAAGACCGCGCGGGCCAGCAGCGAATACCCGACTTCGCAATACCAGTGGGGCGGGCTGTACGGCGGGTCGTTCAATCCCCAACTTCAACGAAACCACTGGAGCGTCACGCCGGGGACACACATTGTGTTGCCGAAGGAAAGTCAGAAGTCGACTAACGACTGACCGCCGAGCTTGAAGCGAGGCGACACTTACGCGACATGACAGTCATTGCCGCCGCTCTTTCCTGGCCTTCTTACGATCAGCCTTGTTGTCCGCCTTGTCGTAGGCTTTGGGCAACTGGGCGACCCAGGCATTGAGCTTCTTCGTCAGCCGGGCGACGACGTCGGCGTGGCGGCTTGCAACGTTGTTGCTTTCGGAGGGGTCGTTGGACAGGTCGTACAACTCGACGGTCTGACCGCGCCGCTTGCCGAGGTGCAGCTTCCACTTGCCGTCGCGGATGGCGGGCGAGGCGTTGGGCGAGCTGGTCCGCCAGAGCAGCGGTTTGATGCGCGGCCGAGTCGCGCCCAGCCAGATGTCGGAAACGTCGTCGCCGTCGAGCCGCTTGGGCAAGTCTTTGACGCCCGCGATCGAACAAAGCGTGGGCAACCAATCGATGCCGCTGATGACGTTGGCGTTGTCGACGTGGCCGGCCTTGACCCGGCCGGGCCAACGGATGAGGAACGGCGAGCGGACGCCGCCTTCGTACTGCGAGTGTTTGCCGCCCCGAAACTGACCCGCGTAGCCGAGCATGTTGCGTGAAAACTCCTTGGCGTGTTTGTCCTTGCCGAGCTTGATCGGGGCCGGGCCGTGGTCGCTGGAAAAGACGACGATGGTGTTGTCACGGATGCCCAGGTCGTCGATGGTCTTCAGCACGCGTTCGACCTGCATGTCCAGCGCGTACACGTCGCCGAGATAGCGTTGCATGCAGCGGTCGAGGTCGCCGCCGAGTTGGAGGCATTCGTCGAATTTGTGTTGCATGGTCTTAGAGAAGTCGTTTCGGTCGACCTTCACGTGCTTGAACTTCGCGGCCAGCGACCGGTGCGGGGCGACGGGGTAGTGCGTGATGTGCCCCCAAATGTTGACGTAGAACGGCTTGTCCCGGTTGGCGTGCCGCTTGATGAAGTCGATGGCTGAATCGAACAGCCCGGCGTCGCGGCCGCGCGGCGTGCCTTTCGTTCGCTCGCCGGCGGCGTATTCGTCGATGCCGTAAACGCCGTCGGTGTCCGGCCCCATGTGCCACTTGCCGAAGTGGCCGGTCCTGTAGCCGCGCTGCTTGAGCAGGTCGGTGACGGTGACCCGCCCGCGGAAGCCGTAGTCGGCCATGTACTTGGGGAACCGTGCGGGGAACAGGCCGGTCATGATGCCCGTTCGGCTGGGGCAACAGGTAATACCGGCGACATAGAACTGCGTGAACCGCGTGCCTTCCCGGGCGAGGCGGTCGATCGCGGGCGTCTTCGCGTATGGGTGGCCGTAGCAGGCAAGGTCGCCATAACCGAGGTCGTCGGCGAAGATGAAAACGATGTTGGGCGGCGTAGGTTCGGCCGAGTTCGCGGGCTGAACACCGAACGCGCCAAGGCATACCGCAAGAAGTATGGCGGAACACGTCACGTGTTGAATGCGCATCGGTGGCTTGCTCATGTCTTGTCGGTGTCGTCTTCGTCACCCCGCGCGTCGTCGGCGTCGTCAGGTTCGGCCACGGCCTTGGCGGTCGCTTCATGGAAGATGATGTCCATGATGAATTGGCCTTTGTAGATCAGGTACAACCCCAGGAGACATACTACGAAACCAGCCACCAGTTGCGCGAACGCATCGTCCGGTGTCCACTTGACGTTCTGCTCTTCATAAAACCGAATGCGGTAGAACAGGTCGATTCCGTACGCCAACATGGTCCACACACCTTCGATAAAGAAAAACACACCCATCAGCCGCAACAGCAGCCGAACGAGCGGGCGGTGTTTTTCCAGTTGTTCGCTCATGGTGGGGACGTGATTGTCCCCGCCGGCCGGTCGCGACGCAACCGACCGGCCAACAGGCCGGCAGGATCAGGCTGCGCGCCGTTGCCTACGGCGCATCGCCAAGCTGGCCAGGCCGAGCATCGCCAGCGCCGCCGAGGTCGGCTCGGGCACCGGCGCGGTCTGGAACGTCACCAGCGCGTTGCCGTCGATACTGAGTTGGTTCGAGAACGGCGTGCCGTCGGCCAGGATGCCGGAGATTGGCACGAAGCTGTTGTCGCCCGGCGCGTCAACATCGGAGAACGACAACGACTGGCCGGCCCCGAGGATGAACTGCGTCCCATCGAACAGGAACGACGAGAACGGCATGAGCGTCAGGTTGAGCGCGCCGGTGCCGTTGACATCGATGTTCAGGTTCGTGCCCGTCTGGTTGTCCAGGTCGCCGCCGAACACATTGACCGTGCTGTTACCGTTGATCAGGATCGGCGTGTGGTTGCCGCCGCCCAACTGCTGCGAGCCGTAGTTGAACCCCGAATAGATGTTGACCACCGCGTCGTTGTCCGTCTGCAAGGCGCGTGCGTTGCCCCCGCCGTTCTCATCGAGGCGGACCGTGCCGAACAGGTTGACAACGGCGTTGTGCTGCGCGCGGATGCCGAACCCCGCGCCGTTGCCGTTCTCCTGCACGTTGATCTCGCCGCCGATGTCGAACGTGGCAAAGCCCTGCGCCTGCGCGCCATAACCTGCGCCGTTGCCGGCCTCCGTCGCGTTGATCAGGCCGAAAAACGACACCATCGACATGTTGTTCGACCCCTGCGCCATCAGGCCGCGCATGTCGCCCGAGCCGCTCTCGTCGATGTCGGTGAACTCGCCGCTGCCGCCGATGAACACGACGGCTGCGCTGTTGTCATGCAGTTGCAACCCGCGTGCGGAGTTGTTCCCGCTGTCCTGCACCAGCGAGATCGTGCCCAACATGCTGATCGTCGGCGAAGCGCCGTCGCTGACCTCGACCCCGAACGCGTCGTCGTTGCCGGCGTCGGTCACCGAGTCGATCACGCCGCCCGCCGTGATGCTCACAATCGAATTGCCCTGCGCCAGGATCGCGCGTGCGTCGCCGCCGCCCGTGTCCGAGACGGTGAACGACCCCGCGCCGGAGACGATCGCCATCGCGTTGGCCTGCACCTGGATGCCCGTCGCGTTCTCCCCGCCCGTCGTGTCCGTCGCGCTCAGCGTGCCGCCTGAGAAGTCGAACAGCGCGCTGTTTTCCACGCGCACGCCCGTCGCGCCGTTGCCCGTGTTGCCCGTGTCGATCGACGAGATCTCGCCGCCCAGGCCGAGCGTCAGCGAGGTCGTGCCTTCGACCTCCGCGGCCGCGCCACCGTCGACATCCATAATGCTCCCGTCCGTCCCGGGGATCGTGTGGGCCCCGTTGTCGTCGAATGTCACGACCGCCTGGGCCGCGTGAACATGGGCAAACAGGGCGACCGCCGCGGCCGCGATGAGGGTGATGGATAACCGACTTCGCTGCATGTGACATCTCCTTCGCGTCAAGGGTGCGATGTGACTCATCCCAAATTGATGTGTCGCCGAGAGCCGGCGATGAACCCGCGCACGCCCAAGACGTGCGATACACGCGCAACCGAAAGCACACCGAAACCAACGGTCGGCTGGGGCGATTCGAACGACTTCGCAGACTGTCACACCAGCGGCGACGCAGCCGACAGGAACCTACCACCCGAGTGTACCCGATGAATCTACCAGATCCAAGTGTTGACGAAAGCCAGAAGTGGTTCATTTGGAGTGAGGCACGCGTATCGTGCCACGGCCGTGTCGGCCGTGCGGTTCATCGAGGGTGTTTCACACGGCCGACACGGCCGTGGCACGAATCTCGACGTCAACGCGAAGTACGACCCAAAAACCAATCCAGCCGCGTTAATCTGGGCAAACCACCGATGACCCACCCGATCGCAATCAGCCCACCAGCCGCCCGCAAAAACCGTGTGAACCCCGCCTAATCGCCCTTGTATCGCCCCCCCAGCCCGGATATACTGCAACCACGCCGAGCCGTTTCCCGGCGGACGGAATGAGACGAAAGACCCGACCCATCGACCGGATGGAACAGGAGATCACGCGGATGAAGGCTGTCAGGACAATCTTGGCGGGGTTGTGCATTGCCCTGATCGCGGGCAATGTCGCGGCGATCACCACGCCCACGCACTCTTGGACGTTCGACGCGACCGCCGGCGACCCGGCCAACAACCAGGGAAGCGTCTTCTATAACAACGGCCAGTTCGACGTTGGCCCAGGCGGCCAACCCGTCGTCAACCTCGGTCAGATTGGTTGGGGTGCGCACCAGGTCGATCTTGCGACCGGCGCGGCCGTTCGCACGATCCGAACGAACGACCAAGTGCAAAACCGCGCGCAGTCGCTGGGCATGCCGCCGATGGGCTCGAAGGGTGCGCCGATCCGCTTGGGCAGCGACGTGTACGGCGTCGGCAACGATCACGGCGGCTTCTACAAGTTCGACGCAGCGACTTGGTCAACCGGCTCGCTGGAAGGCTCTGCCCCGGTTGGCCCGAATGTGTTCACCCTGACCGTCACGGAAAACGGTTTCCTCGCCGGCGGTGTCGAGTCGGCCGCGACGAACGGGACGGTCTTCGCCACGAACTTCAGCGCCGGCTTTTCCGGTGGAACAGGCGGTCAGGACTTCATCCGCGCCGTCACGCTCGTCGACAACGGCGCGACGATCAACGTGGGCGGCTTGGCCTGGTTCAACAACATGATCGGGCCGAACGTCGCCGAGCGCACCGCCTACCGCTTCCGCGGGATTTCGCACGACGGCAACCACTTCTACACCGGCTCGGACAACGGCGCGGGCGACTGGGTGATCTTCGCCCTCGACGAGGCGACCGGTGCCGATACCGAGGTCGCACGCTTCACACCGACCGGCACCGACTTTTTCCTGGGCGGCACGCCCCGCCTGTTCGGCGTCGACGTGTACGACAATCAGTTGTACGTCGTGGGCGCGGACGGCCGGCTTTACACCGCGCCGATGACCTCGCCGACCAGCGCCGACGTCGGCATGCTGCAAGAGTTCGACCTTCAAGCCGACATCGAAGCCATCCCCGGCGGTGAATCGGCTTTGTTCGGTGTCAGCGTCACGCAAGGACCCGGCGGCGGCACCGAACGCATCGCCGTGATCAGCGGCCAGCGCGAGGGTGAAAACGGCGTGCGTTCCGCATTCGCGTTCACGTTCGATCAGCCCGGCGGCGGGGGCGGCATCACGCCGGAAGCCGTGACGAACAACGGGGCGGTCACAGCCGGCCTCGGCTCGTCGACACTGACCGTCTCGGCCCTACCGCCCGCGCCCGTCACCACGTACGCGAACCTAGGTGATTTCCAGGCCGCCACCACGTCCCTGTCGCTCGAAGATTTCGAGGGACCGGACGTTTCCGGCGGCCCGACGACGTGGGACGCCGACCTGAACAACGCGGTCGCCGCAGGGCCGTTCGCCGCCGGCGATATCGCCGCCGGCATCACCGTTGGCTTCACCACGGAAAACCCGTTCGGCGACGACTTCGAGTTGTTCGAGCAGTCGGCCGGCGACAACGCCCTGCGTTCAACCGACCTGACCGGCATGCAGGCGTTCGAGGTCGACTTCGACCCGGCCGTGGATGCGTTGAGCATCCTGCTCTCGACCGACGGTCAGTCGGCCGAGGCCGCGATCTCCCTCTTCGGTGTCGATGACACGACCTCGCTCGGCGACGCCCTGATGGTCAGCGTCCCCGGCACGGGCGAGACCTTCTTCGGCCTGACGTCGGACGAGTTGATCGGCCGACTCGTCATCACGCCCCTCATCCAACTGACGGGCACCAGGCTGTCGATCGACAACATCCGTTTCGGTGTGGCGGCCGATCAGCCCGGCGGCCCGGGCGGCGCGGGGATTCCCGAACCGGCAACCGGCCTGCTGGCCGCAATCGGCGTTTTCGCCGCCCTGGGACGGCGACGTAATTCGGCCCGAATGAAGGATTAACGGCCGCTGAGCATTGACTCGCCCCAAAGAGCCTGTACAATTGAAGCCGAGTCGCGGGCTTGGTCCCGTGACATAGGACGCGAAGAAGGATCCCGAGAATCGCTTGGAGAGAATCATGAGTGCTTTGACGAGAGGTTGGATGTGTGCGGCCGCTGTCGCTCTGTCGGTTTTCGTAGCCCAGTCGCAGGCCGCGGTCGTCATCTACAAGACGGGCGCCGTCAACGACGGAGCGGCGTTCCTCGCCGATCTGGCTGGTACTGATACAACCTATGACTTGGACGCGCTCGGCGTCCAAGCATTTGACGGGACAGTTTTTTTCCCAGCAGCCTTTTCCCCGACTCCCGGCACAAACGGGTTACTCTCGGCCGATCCTCAGAATCTATTTGCACTTGATCTCGAAAGCATCGATATCGGGGGCGGGGACATCGCCGTTCAATCGACCGACTTAAGCGCCCTCGACGCGCTGGTTCTCAGCGGCTTCGATCCGGGCGTGACGGCCTTCGGTTTCGAACTGTCGGCACTCGACAACACCGGCCCCACGATCGAGTTCTTCGACACCGGCGGCGTATCGCTCGGCTCGATGCTGGTGGACATCGGTCAGAACAACAACCCCGCGACCGTCTTCGTCGGCGGCATCACCAACATGGGTGACGAACTCGGCGAGATCCGCATCCAGCAGGACGGCGCCGTTCGCGTCCGAATCAACAACCTCGTGACCGGCACGCCGGTTCAGGTTCCGACCCCGGGACCCGGCCCCGGTGCCGGCATCCCCGAGCCGGCCTCGATGAGCCTGCTGGCCGTCGGCGGCCTGGTCATGCTCCGCCGACGACGCTCGGCCGCGTAAACACCGCTTCACGCGTCAACTTAATTAACAACCCAACCGAGCGGCCCTCAACGGCCGCTCGGTTCTTTTTTCGGGCGTCCCGCGGCCGAGGCCGGCAATCGACACCTGCCAGGGAAGCGTCTCCCATTCGACTTCATGCCACACGTGCCGCCGACGTAATTCGGCCCGAATGAAGGATTAATGGCCGCTGAGCATTGACTCGCCCACAGCATCCTGTACAATGGCTACCCCTCACGGCGCTGTACCCGTGACAGGACGCGAAGGAAGACCCCGAGAAACGCCCGGAGAGAATCATGAGTGGCTTGAAGAGAGTTTGGATGTGTGCGGCCGCTGTCGCCGTGTCGGTCTGCGTGGCCCAATCGCAGGCCGCAGTCGTCATCTACAAGACGGGCGCCGTCAACGACGCCGCCGCGTTCTTCGCCGACCTGGGCGGAACGGACACAACGCAGGACTTGGACGGCATCCCGGCGGGTGTCGTCTTTAACACCGCGTTATTCGCGCCGAACGAGTTCTCGCCGACGCCCGGCGTCGATGTCTTGGTCGCTCACGATCCAGACAACCCGTTTGCTGACGATCTCGAATCCGTTGATATCGGCGGCGGTGACAATGCCGTGCGATCGACGGATGTGAGCGCCCTCACCGCGTTGATTCTCGACTTCCCCAACCCCGGCGTGACGGCTTTCGGTTTCGAACTGTCGGCACTCGACAACACCGGCCCCACGATCGAGTTCTTCGACACCGGCGGCGCATCACTCGGTTCGATGCTGGTGGACATCGGTCAGAACAACAACCCCGCGACCGTCTTCGTCGGCGGCATCACCAACATGGGCGATGAACTCGGCGAGGTCCGCATCCAGCAGGACGGCGCCGTTCGCGTCCGACTCAACAACCTCGTAACCGGCACGCCGGTTCAGACACCGACGCCCGGACCGCAACCGGGCCCGACGCCCGGCGGCGGCATCCCCGAGCCGGCCTCAATGAGCCTGCTGGCCGTCGGCGGCCTGGTCATGCTCCGCCGACGACGCTCGGCCGCGTAAGCAATCGCTTCACGCGACAACCCAACCAACAACCCAACCGAGCGGCCCTCAACGGCCGCTCGGTTTTGCTTTAAGCACCTCTCCCCTTGGGAGAGGTCGGCGGCCGTGCCGCCGGGTGAGGGTTCGCGCGGACGTGACGCAACTTTGAAAGGGTTGCACAGTCGCGCCGAACGCGCGGCCCGCACGGATCGGACTCGTTTACAGCAAAACCGCTCGCACACATCGTCTTGTGGCGCACCGACATACGGCCGTCTGCGACGCGCCCGTGCGCACAACCATGCGACACAGAATCAAACCGATGGCTCGAGCCGATCCACAACGGTTGTCGCGTGCGCCGCCGACGTTGCGTGCGCAAGCGCGCTTCGCGTGCACGCGACGCACCCCGACACGGAATGTGTCAGGGCGAGTGGCGGGGTGTGTCGGGGTAGCCATGCAAACGGCGATCACGAACCGGCAGACGGGTCGGCCGTGTCGGGGTGACACGGCCGGCGGCGGTGAAAAACGGCTCTATCAGGTGATTTAAACAATGATTACAACCCGTGCACATCACAGGGCGGGGGGAACGGCCCCGCCACACGCCATGACGGGCGCGTTGCACGCGTCGCCTGCGTTGCGTGCGTCGTCTGCGACTCGCGTCCGCGGGTTACTGATCCACTGCCAAAGCCCGGCGTTGGAGACGTTGCCAGACGGCCAGTTTGTGCAGCGTCGGCACGCTGACGAACAGGAAGTAGAACATGACCAGCTCGAAGCTGAAGAAGAACAGCTTGTTCATGGTCAGGGCGATCATGAGTTGGAAGCCGGCACCCCAGGCGAAGGCGATCGGGCGGAGTTTTTTCACGCCGAACAGCAGCGGGGCGAGCAGCTCGAACAGCAGGGCGCTGATCATCATGGCGGTGATCGACCACAGCGGCAGGTGGTTGAGCATCCACGCGGCCAGGTCGGTGCGGTAGATGCCTTGCAGGTGGGTGTAGAGCACGTCCGGGTGGAAGCGGACGTCGCCCATCGCCTCCCACGCGGTGCCGAGGCGGAGGCGGACCGTGTGGTGGATGACGTCGTAAGCGCCGGTGATCCAGCCGGCCTTCGGCGTGAACGCCTTGCAATAGCCGGCGCCGAAGTACTGGATCATGATCGTCAGTTGCAGCACGCGCACCGGCCAAACGACCTGCATCCGGCGGGTCGAGCCGTCGGGCAGTGGGTAGTCGCGGGGCGACGGTGCGAGCATTATGACGACGCAGCTCATGGTGAACAGCTTGTTGATCGTGAACGCGGAGATGTTGTCGACCCAGTGCAGGTAGAGCGAACAGACCAGCGCGACAGCCGTGGCCAACCGCGGCTTGAAGCCGGTGATCATGCCGACGAGGGCCGTGAACAAGACGGTCGCGAACGGCCAAACCGCCCACGTGTGCAGCAACGGCCAACGGGCGGGGATGTGCTGCCGCTCGGAAATCGCGTCGTAATGAAAGCCCTCGGCCGTGAGCCACTCGTAGCGGTCCATGCCGAACCACCAGGCCATGTAAACCAGGAACGACAACGCCATGCCGCGTCGGAAAAAGTCGAGGCGGATCGGGTCGACCGTCTGGAAGAAGAACTCGACGAGCCTGTCGCGGTGCGGCCTCATGGTCGGCCCTCCGCGTCGTCTTCATCGTCGGGTCGCGCTTCGAGTGTGCGCGGGTCGATGCTGAGGTGTTCGAAGCCCTCGTTGGCTGACCGCAGCCGAACGGGTCTGCCTTCGCGGTCGACCGGGTCAGCGCCGTCGAACGTGTGCGTCGAGATGAGTAGCAGGATCGAGCTGTCCACCTCGTCGTACGGCTTGTGGACCCAGGGCCCCTTTTCGCGGGCGAGCATTCGGCCGGTGCGGTACGACGCCCGCCAGAATCGCACAGCCACGACGGGCGGGGCGTCATCGTGCAACGCGGCGTACCGATCGCGGACATACAACGACATGTGCTGCCGTTGCAACATGCCGTGCGCCTTGGTCTGCGAGTTGGCGAACGAGAGCTTGCGGTGCAGACGGGTGCGCCGGCTGAACGGCTCGAAGGTTGAGTAATCGTGCTCGTCAAGCGTGTGCCAACGGCTCTCGCCTTCGAGCTGGACCTGGATGTAGTAATCGCTCCACGCGTGGACCGGATCGGTGAACAGACACGACACACGGTACAGGTCGTTCAGGTGCTTGCCGGCGTACGGCACGCGGCGGTTGCCGGACAGGCCATGCCACGCGATCGGCCCAAGCCAACCGATCGTCAGCACGAGCAGGCAGACGACGTTGTACCGCCGCAAGTCGATGACCGACGACGTGGGTGGGTCTGATTGGGGTGCGTCCATATTCCCGCTCCGGCGACGTGGCCGTGATACTCAAGGTTATCGGGGAATTGGGCGGCTGGGTTGGAGGCGTTGGGTGAATTGGGGGAGCGCTAAGCCGCAAGCGGCCGGATTGTTGGGTGGGTCAATCCATGAGGGGTTTGCGGGTGCGTGGGCCTTCGAGTCGCTCAGCGAGCGCCTGGCTGAGGATGGGCAGGGCGATGGTGGCGTCGACGTAGCACTGCTGAAAGCCGCCGGCTGGGTTTTCCTTGCCCCAACTGACGGCCTCTTCAAACGTGCAGCCGGACAGGCCGCCCCACTGCGGGCTGTCGGTGGTGACCTGCACGGCGTACTTGTGCGGGTAGTAGGTTTCGTCGGTCCCTTCGCGCGTCTTGGCGGCGCCGCGGTTGGGTACGGCCCGGTCGGTATACAGCAGGTCGGCCGTGACGGCGAACAGTTGGATGAAGTCCTTCGGCACGCCGCCGCCGATGTAGAACACGCCGGTGTCGTCCACGCGTTCGGACATCTGCATGAACTCGACATAATCCTTCACGCCGTCGAGGATCAGGTCGAAGCCCTTGCTCTTGGCGATCAGCGCGGCGTCGCCATACGGGCTGTCGATGATCGCGGGGCAGAAGACAGGAACGTTGTGCTTGGCCGCGACGCTGATGATCGAACGGATGGACTTAGCGTCAAGCCATTCGCCAAAGCCCTGGAAAAACTCGCGCGACGAGTAAGGCCGATTCGGCTCGAGCGTGACGATGTACTCGGCGATGAGTTCGGTCATGTCGAGGTAGTCGTCCTCGCGGCCGTACACGTCGAGGTAGCGGTTGTAGCCGGCCTCGAACAGGTGGGCGTCGTCGGCCTGCGCGGAGCCTTGCACGTACGGCTTGCCCATGCCATCGACGATGTCTTCACTGAGGTTCGCGCCGGTGCCGACGAGGATGTCGACATAGCCGCGCTCGAGGAACCAGTTGATGATCTCGTATTGGCCGGTCGTCGAGAGCGAGCCGGCGTAGCCCATGAGGATGGTGACCTCCGGGTCGCGGATCATGTCGGCGAGCACGTCGGCGCACTTGGCCAGCGCCTTGCCCTGGAAGCCGGTGCGGGCCATGGCGGCGAGCAGGTCCGATATGCTTCGGCCGGGCTCGACGGCGACCTGCTTCACGGGCGGAAGGGACTGCGTCTGCGTCTGTTCGATCATGATTCGACTCGCGCGCGGGGTTATCAGGACGCACGATTTTGGCGGGATCGGGCAATGAGTCAAGCGAGGGGAAGCGACGAGGGACGAGCGACAAGCCACGAGGGAAAGGCGGGTTACCGGCATCCAACCCTGGTGGCTCGTCGCTCGTCTCTTATCGCTCTCCACCCTCATCGCGCCGTCTCATCCGACCGATATGCACTCACAAGGGGGTCACTGCGCCGCGGAGGAGAAACCGTGGGTGAGACCCGATCCGGCTTAGGCCGAACAGGCCTGAAACGACTGATTCTGGGGCGAGGCGAATCGCTCGTCGCGTCGGCTGGGCTGTCGCTGGCGACGTTGTTAATGCTTGCGTTGGCCGGTTCGGCGTGGTGGACGCTCACTGTGCAGCGCGACCGCGACAACGCAGCCGCGACCAAGCGGATCGAGAGCGTCACGACCCTGTTGGGCGAGACGTCGGGCGCACTGCTGGCCGACGACAACCTCAGCGCCCTACGCCGGCTGGTCATTCAAACGGCGGCGGACCACCATCTGGAGTCTTGTCGCGTGACGCTGCCCAACGGCGTCGTCGTGGCTGACGCGGATGTCAAACGCATCACAGCGACCGAGGTGCCGGCCGACTGGCCGAGCAGCACGCAACGCGCATCCGCCGCGCCGGCCGTGACGCACGACGAAAACGAATCGATCGCCGCGACGCACGTCTTTCGCGTGCCGGGTAAGGGCGTTGCACAACTCGAGATCGAAGCACCTGTGCCGGCTGTCTTCTGGTCGTCGTGGGAAACGCAGGCCGGCCTCGGCGCCTTCGGCGTCGTGACACTGGCCGGACTGTTCTTGGTGTACCGCCGATTGCGCGTTCGCCTGGACGGCCTCGCGACAATCCGCGAGGCGTTGTTCGCCTCGGCGAACGGAGAGACCTCGCCGACCGAGCTGACCGTCAAAGCGGACAACTGCTCGGAGGCCGACGCGTGGAATGAGTTGATTAACGACGTGGCTGAATTGCGGCGCGCCGCCGCCGGCGAGCAGGCCCGCGCGATGCTCGGCGATCGGCGGTCGGGCACGGCCGGCCTGGACAGTGCCTGCGACGTGATGAGCCAGGGCATCATCCTGATCGACGACGCGCTAAAAGTGCACTATGCGAACGGCGCGGCGGCCGTGTTCTTACAAACACCGCGTGACGAACTGACTGATAGCGAAATCAGCCCGTTCATCGTCAACACCGACGTGATGGACGCGGTCCGCGGCGCGGCGAGCGGCGACCTTCGCAGCCGAAAGCAGTTCGAGATCGACCGCGACGACAGCGACGACCGCTCGGGCACGTGCGGATCGCTGCGGTTCACCGTTCGGCCGGTGCGACGGGAAGACTCGGCGTCGGCCATGATCATCATCGAAGACATCACGCAACAGCGCGTCGCCGAAGAGTCGCGCCACGCGTTCGTCGCTCAGGCAACTCACGAGTTACGCACGCCGCTCACCAACATACGTCTGTACGCCGAGACGGCGATCGACGAAGGCGCCGACGACGCGAAGGTGCGCGGAGACTGCCTGAACGTGATTAACACCGAGTCGCGCCGGCTGGAGCGCATCGTCGCCGACATGCTCAGCGTGGCCGAGATCGAAGCCGGTTCGCTGCAACTGCGCCGCGACGACGTGCGTTTGCGTGACATGTTCACACAGCTCGAGAATGACTACCGCGCGCAAGCCGCGGACAAGAACATCACGTTCGCACTAAACCTGCCGCCCAAACTGCCGGTGGTGCAGGGCGATCAGGACAAGCTCGTGCTGGCGTTGCACAACCTGGTCGGCAACGCGCTGAAGTACACGCCCGACGGCGGGCAGGTGAAGGTGAACGTCGAGTGCGATGACGGGCAGATCAGCGTCGAAGTGGCCGACACGGGCATCGGCATCGGCGAAGACGACGCCGCGCACGTGTTCGACAAGTTCTACCGGGCCAAGGACAAACGGCTCGGCGAGATCACCGGCTCGGGCCTCGGCCTGGCGCTGGCACGCGAGGTTGTGCGGATGCACGGCGGCGACATCACCGTCGAGTCGGAGTTGAACAAGGGAAGTCGATTCACGATGACGCTGCCCGCGCTGGCGGAAGCGGCGTAAGGGGAATTGTCCATTTGCGATCGCCGATTGGCGATTGAAGTTGCGGCCGGAAGCACGGCTTGAATCGCAGGTCTGAAATCGCAAATCGACAATCGCAAATGTCATGACCATCAACGAAGAACGACATGGCGCGGTCGTGGTAGTTCGGCCTTCCGGTGCGCTGGTGCAGGACGACGCAGATGCGTTCCGCACGCGCGTCGACGCGGTGCACGAGCGGAGCCTCGGGCGGTTCATCGTCGACCTGAGCGCCGTGCCGTACGCCGACAGCCAGGGGCTCGAAGCGTTGATCGAGGTGAGCGACCGCATGGCTCAAAGCGGCCGAGCGCTGAAAGTCTGCGGCCCGAACGACACGCTGCGCGAGGTCTTTCACCTGACGGACATCGCCATGCTCTTCGAGCAGTATGACGACACGACCAGCGCGGTGCGAAGTTTCCTGTGAACGCATGACCGAACCGACGAACAACCCGACTCCCCCACCGCCGCCGCCGCCGCCGCCGGGCAAAACACGGCTCGGCGATGTGCTGGTGGACGCGGGGCTGCTCACCGGCGACGAGTTGAGCAATGCGCTGGAACGCCAGCGCGAAACCGGCCAACGCCTGGGCGAAATGCTCGTGTCCGAGGGCGTGCTGTCCGGGCCGGCGCTGGTGCGAACGCTTAGCAACCGGCTCGGCGTGCCGGGTTGTCACTTGCGACACGGCCTGATCGACCCTGCGCTGTTGCCGCTTGTCGGCGAGGACGAAGCGGAGCGGCTATGCGTCATCCCGATGTTCAAGGTGCGCGACACGCTCACTGTCGCGATGGCCGAACCGCAGAACCTGCCGACGATCGATCGGCTGCGCCAACTGACGGGCTGCCGCATTCGGCCCGTGTTGGCGCTCGAGCCAAACATTTTGGAGTTCGTCAAGAAGTACGCCGGCGGCGACGTCGATGTCGACGAGTTCCTGACGTCGCTGGTCGATGCGAATGTCGACGTCATCGAGCATGAGCGCGTCGACGAAGGCCCGACCACCGACCTGGACAAGATGGTCGAGGGTTCGCCGGTCATCAATCTTGTGAACGTCGCACTGTTGACGGCGATCAAGGACAAGGCCAGCGATATCCACATCGAGCCGAGCAAGGCGGGCACGCGTGTGCGCTACCGCATCGACGGTGTGCTGCGTGACCTGATGAAGCCGCCGCCGGGCATGCACGCGGCGATCGTTTCGCGCATTAAGGTGATCGGCAAGATGGACATCGCCGAGAAACGACTCCCGCAGGAAGGCCGGGTGCGCATCGTGGCCGAGGGCCGCGACATCGACCTGCGCGTCTCGAGCATGCCGACGCTGCTGGGCGAAAAACTCGTCGTGCGCATCCTCGACAAGGCCAACCTGCACGTCAAGCTGGAAGACCTTGGTTTCCGTCCTGAAAACCTGCTGGTCTTCGAGTCGATCCTGAAACAACCGCACGGGCTGGTGCTGGTCACCGGGCCGACGGGCAGCGGCAAGACGACGACACTCTACTCGGCACTCGACCTGATCCGTTCGCCGGAATTGAACATCATCACGGTCGAGGACCCGGTCGAGTATCAGCTCGACCTGATCAACCAGGTGCAGGTCAATGAACGTGTGGGCATGACGTTCGCGCGTGCGCTGCGGACGATCCTTCGCCAAGACCCGGATGTGATCATGGTGGGCGAGATCCGCGACGAGGAGACGGCCCGCGTCGCGGTGCAGGCGGCGTTGACCGGCCACCTGGTGCTGGCGACGCTGCACACGAACGATGCGCCGGGCGCGATCGCGCGCCTGCTGGATATGAACATCGAGTCTTACCTGCTGGCCAGCGCGCTCAACGGCGTGGTCGCGCAGAGGCTGTCGCGGACGGTCTGCCCCGGCTGCGCGAGCAAGTACTACCCGACCGAACAGGTGATGGCCGACGCGGGCCTGCTCGAACACACGGGTAAGACGTTCCGCCGCGGCGCGGGGTGTCAGCAGTGCCACAACAGCGGCTTCCAGGGGCGCATGGGCATCTACGAAGTGATGCCGGTCACGCCGGCGATGCGCCGCATGGTTCACCGCGCCGCGCCGTCGCACGAATTGCGCGAAAAGTGCCGCGAGCAGGGCAGCCTGAGCCTGAGAGAAGAGGGCGTGATCCTCGCCATGGAAGGCAAGAGCAGCCTGGAAGAGGTGCTGCGCGTCACGCACAGCGACGACGACCCGGTACACACACAGGGCGGCGGCGCGGAGGCGATGCGCGGCGCGGCGTAGCGCCCAAAGCCCACCCCTTTGGGTGGGATCGGCCGCAGAGGCGTCGCCCGACACACTGGCAGCAGATCGATGCCAGAAGTAGGCCGATGAATGATCCCACGCCAGAGGCGTGGGCTTTGGGAATCATCGAACCGAGAGTGGTTGGCCATGCGACTCGCGTACACCGCCTACGACAAGACCGGCCGACTGTTCACCGACACGATCGATTCGGCCAACGCACTTGAAGCGTCGGAAGAGCTGCGCCGACGCGGCCTGTTTGTCGCGAAGATCGACGCCGACGAAGACGGCGGGCAGCGGCGTGCGCGCGGCGGTGGGGTCGGTCTTGGCGGGACGGGGCGTCGACTGAAGAACTTGGCGACGTTCACGCGGCAGTTGCACGTGCTGCTGTCGACGGGCACACCTGTCGTCGATGCGCTGCGGGCGGTCGAGCGACAGGCGCGCGACGTACGCTGGCGGGCGGCAATCCAGACGCTGCGCAACGATGTGGAACAGGGCGCGCCGCTCTCAGAAGCGCTGGCCAAGCAGCCGCGCCACTTTGACGCGATCTTCACCAGCCTGATTGCGGCGGGTGAGTCGGCAGGCAAACTGCCCGAGGTGCTCGACCGGCTCGGCACGCTGGTGCGCAAGCAGCAACATGTGCGTTCGAGCGTGTTGGGCGCGCTGATCTACCCCGCCCTGCTCATCTGCGTGGCGATCGGCGTGCTGGTCATGATGGTCACGTTCGTCCTGCCGCGTTTCACCGACATGTTCGCGATGCTCGACGTGCCGTTGCCGCCGTCGACCGAGGCGTTGATGTGGATCAGCGCCGTAATGCGCGGCTTCTGGTGGGCGATCCTGCCGGCTTGCGTCGCGGTGGGTGTCGGGCTGGCGGTCTGGCAGAGCAGCGAGTCCGGGCGACACCTGCGCAACACCGTCATGCTGAACCTGCCGATCCTTGGCCCGATCCTGCGCAACTTCGCCAGCGCGCGGATCGCTCGGTTATTCGGCATCCTGCTCGACAGTTATCTGCCCATGCAGGAAGTGCTCGGCCACATCCGCGCCAGCACGCCGAACGCGCATTACCGGGCCTTGATCGACGACGCCGAAGACCGGCTGACGAAGGGCCAACCGGTCAGCGACGCGTTCGATAACCCGAAGCTCGTCAACATCTCGGTGTACGAAGCAATCCGCAACGGCGAAGAAACCGGGCAATTGGCTGCACTCACACTGACGATCGCCGACTTTATGGACGAAGAAAACGATGTGATCGTTAAAAGCCTCACCAGCATCCTCGAACCGGTCATCCTGATCGGCATGGGGCTGCTGATCGGCTTTGTGGCGGTGAGTATGTTCCTACCGCTGTTCGACCTGTCGGCGATGTCCGGCGGTTGACCGCGGCGGCGAAGAGAACACGGCGAATCGAGCATGACGCGAAGCGGACAACTGACGCCCATCGGCCTCGACCTCGGCCGCGCCGCCATCAAGGCGGTGCAGTTGCGTCGCGCGCGCCGCGGCTGGACGCTGTACGCCGCCACGCTACTGCCCCGACAACATGAAGAGGGCGACGCCAACACCACCGCAAGAGACGACGCCATCGACGACGCGACACTCACCCGTTTGAACCGCGCACTGGACAGGCAGGGCTTTACCGGCCGCGATGTCGTCGTGCATGCGCCCCCGGCGCAGGTCATGACGGGCATTTTCGCGTTGCCCAAGCGCGACTCGGGTGCGCCGGTCGAACAACTGGCGCGGATGGAGATGGCGCAGACGCACCGGCTGACGCCCGACACGTTCGAGATGTCGATGTGGGACCTGCCGTTGCCCGCGCGGGCCGGCGACGCGACGCACGTCATGGCCGCGGCCTGCCCGACCCGGTCGGCTGACGACCTGCTCGACCGCGTCGAAGACGCGGGGCTGCAGCCGTTGGCGCTGGACATTCAACCCTGCGCGGCCGCGCGGGCGTGCGCGGGCGCGACGACCAACGCCCGGGGCATCACGGCCGTACTCGACCTGGGCTGGTCGGGCACTCGGTTGGCCATCCTGCTCAACGACGTGTTGATTTACGAGCGGCAATTGACCGACTCCGGCTGCGGCGCGTTGCACGACGGCCTGAAGCAGCAGCTACAGGTCGATCACAGCGCGGCTGACTACATGCTGTTCGAGGTCGGCGTCGATGCCGAGTCGGATGACGAAGAGTTGGCGTCGCGTTGCCGGCAGCGCATCGCAAGCCACTTCGAGCCGATGGTGCAGGAACTGCGTGCGTCGCTCAACTACGCGGAACAACAGTACCCCGACGCGGTCGTGGACCGCCTGCTGCTGATTGGCGGCGGCGCATCGATCGCCGGGCTGTCGAACTGGTTTGGTCAATCGCTGGAAAGCGCGGCGCAGGTCGTCGCGCCGCGCGACACGGCCGGCTCAGACGGCTCAGCAAACGCCATGGCGGATCGGCCGGCGTTGGCGTTGGCGGTCGGGCTCGCCTTGCACGGACAGGCTGCGGCATGATGCAGGTCAATCTCATCCCGATGCATCGGCGCGTCGCGCGGCGGCGGCGGACGGCCATCCACCGATGGTCCTTCGCGTGCGCGTGTTACGCCTTCGCGTTAGGCGTCGTCTGGGTCGGGCTGGCTTCAACACTCAACGCCGACCGCGCCGCCATCGAAAGCGACCTGGCGGACGCCGACCTGGAACTGAAAACGACAAAACAAGAGTTGGCCGAACACCGCCGCGACCTGCGGCGGGTGCAGGCGCACCTCGATGCCAACCGCGAAGTGACCGGCCTGCCGGACTGGAGCCTGCTGCTCGGCCTGCTGGCGAAGCAGGTCGGCGACGACGTCGTTCTAAGCGAATGCAATCTCCTGCCGGTCGAACAGACCGTACAAGTTGCGTCGCCATCGCCGCAGAAGAACGCCCCGGCCGCTGGCGCGACGATCTCGCTGAGTGTGGCGGGCTTGGCGCGTTCGCAGCCGGCCGTCTCGCAGTTCGTGTTACGCCTCGAAGAGCTTGGCCTGTTCACGAAGGTCAAGCTGGTGGACACGCGGCGGGAGCCGTTTCTGGACGGCAACGCCATCGCGTTCCAAATCGATTGTGCCCTTGACCTGGAGGCGCGCTGATGGCGAAGACCGACGCCCAGCCCGGCCGACCCATCTGGCCAATCCACGCATGCGGCGCGGGCGCCTGCGCCGTGGTGACCATCATTGTCCTGATCGTGGGCATTCAGCCCGCGCTCGACGCTCGCGACGAGACCCGCGGTCGGCTGGACGAGTTGAACGTAAGCCGAGCCCAGCAGGAACGAACAAAACAACAGGTTGCCGACCTCGCCGCGCAGCGCGACGACGCCGAGGCAGCGCTCAGCCGACAGGCGCTGCGGCTGGAAGACGTCACGCAGGTCAATCAGCGGCTGGCTCGTCTGACCCGACTGGCGACGGATAACGGGGTCGAGATCGAGACGATGCGGCCCGGTGTGGCTCAACCGGGCAAGCGGTTTGCTCGCTTGCCGATCCAGGTGCGCGGCGCGGGCTCGTTTCCGACCTGCGTCAAGTTCCTGCACGCGCTGCGGACGGAATTGATCGACACGGGCGTCGGCTCGCTGACGCTGACGCGCACGCCTAAACCGGGTGGCGACGGCCTGGCGACGTTCGAGTGTGAACTGGTCTGGTACGCCGCGCCGACATCGCTGCCGAAGCAAGAACAAACAGACGCACCGACACGTCAAGAGCGGAATGGGCGCGGGCGGGTCACCACGTTGGGGGCGGCGCGATGAAGAACCTGACGCGCAAACACAAGATGTACCTGGGCGTCGTCGGCGTCGGCCTCTTGCTCGTCATTATCGACCAGGTATTTGTGCTCGGCGGTAGCGGCCCGGACACGACGGAAGCGGTCGCCCCACCGGCACAGACTCAGCCCACGCCGCGCAACCGCGATCGCCGCGGCAGCAAGGCCGACACTGCGCGCCCCGCCGCGACGGAAGGGCCGGACCTCAGCCAGGTAAGCCAGCGGCTGACCTACGTCTCCGCCACGCACGCGATCAACCCGGACGACGCGCTCGACGCGTTCAGCGTGTCGCAGGCATGGGCCCCGCGCGACAGGCCGAAGCACATCGGCCCCGGCCAGGCGGACGCCGAAGCGGCGCGACTCGCGGCCGAGCAGTTCGCCCGCACGCGACGCCTCCAGGCGATCGTCACGCAGGACGGCCAACCTGTGGCCATCGTCGATAATCAACTGTTGCGCGTCGGCGACTTGTTAGGCAAGGCACGCCTTCATTCGATCGCTGCGCGGTCCGTTGTCTTCGAGCTGTCCGGCCAAAAGGTCCAAATCGACCTGAACAAAGACTGATCGGGATGGCCCGACAACGCGCCCGCGCCACGCATCGCACGCCGATAACGGAAAAGACCGCAAAGTTATCGGCCACCTCATAGGAAAAGCCCGAACAACCCGATCAAGTCTTCCACCCGAGCGGCCGATGACTTTTAAGGCCGTTGTTTTCCGGTCAACGGTATCGACTGATTAGATTCGACCCCCAAAGCCCGAGGAGACTTGTGACATGTTAAACCGACTCCCCAACGCGCGGCGCGGTTTCAGCCTGATCGAGGTTGTGATCGTGGTCGTGATCATCGGTGTCATCGCGGCGATCGCAATCCCACGCATGAGCCGCGGCGCCTCGGCCGCCCGTGAAGCGGCGCTCAAGCAGGACCTGACTTTGCTGCGCAACGCTGTCGACCTTTACTCGGCCGAGCATGACAACACCGTGCCGCCGTTCACCGCGTTGGCCACGCACCTGACCGGCTACAGCAACTTCGACGCCGACGCCGCGCAGGCCAGCAAAGATTCAACGCACTACTTCGGCCCGTACATCAAGGCGATCCCCCCGCTGCCGGTCGGCTCGAACAAGGGCGACGCCACGTTTGCCGACGGTTCTGGCGCGGCCCCACAGATCGCCGGCGGCGCGGGCTGGTGGTACAACGAGAACACCGGCGAGGTCAAGGCCAACCTGGCCGACGGCGAGGTTGACGACGCGGGCGTGCAGTACAACGCCTATTGAAGGTACTTGGAAGGGCGAGCGCCGGACGCGGACGACCTACCCGTGCCCGTGCCAGTCCCCGTACCGATACCTTGAGCGTCGCGAACGAACGAACAAGACAGCCCTCGGCCGCGGCCGGGGGCTGCTTGCGTGATACGGCCCGAGAAGCACACCCGACAAGAAGTCGTGTGGAGAATGAACGTGTCGAAGCACACCGGCAATCCGACGCGCCGGCACCCCGCGCACACGGGACGTGCAACCGGATTCACGCTCATCGAACTGGTCGTCGTGCTGTTCATCGCCACGATCCTCGCGGCCGTGGCCGTGCCGCGGTACGCCTCGGCCACGCGGCGGTATCAGCTCGACTCGGCTGCGCATCGCCTCGCGGCCGACCTCATGCTTGCTCAGGAGGCCGCCCGCGCCACCAGCAAGCAGCACGAGGTCTACTTCGACTTCTCAGGCCACAGCTACTTTCTCTACGGCATCCAAGACATGGACAACGGTTACGTCGATACCTGGGTCCAGTTGGCGGAACCGCCTTACCGCGTCGAACTATTCAAAGCGTTTGGTAAAGACATCAACGACTCGGGCACGTCGCTCTACTTCAACGGCTTCGGCCTGCCCGATCAGGGCGGGAGCATCACACTGAGGAAAGACGGCGAACTGCGCGTCGTGACGGTCGACGCCGACACCGGAAAGGCGGAGATCCAGTGAGCCCGGCGCGTCCCGACAGCACGCGGCCGGGCTACACGATGGTCGAGGTCATGACCGCGCTGGCGATCGTGTCCGTGCTCCTGACCGCAATGGGGTCGGTCATCTTCCTGGCCCGCCAATCCATCCCGCAATCCGTCAACGCAAACAACCCGCGCGCGTCGACCGCGCTGGCCATCGACACGATGGCTGAGGAGCTGCGCACCGCGCGCTACCTGCTCGAACGGACGCCCACGGCCGTCACACTCGTCCTGGCCGACCGAACCGGCGACGGCCTGCCCGAGGTGGTGCACTACGCATGGGGCGGCACGGCGGGCGACCCGATCACACGGCAGATGAATGGCGCCACACCGATCACTTACATCGACAACGTCGCACTACTCAACCTCGGCTTCGACACCGAGCAGACGACCGAGTCGTACGACACGGCAGACGTCGAAGGCCCCGAGGTTGTGCTCAGCAGTCACGACAACCCGGCGACTCCGACGACTTTCGACATTACGAGCGGTGGCTGGCTTGGGCAGTACTTCGTTCCGGCGATGCCTGCCGAGGCCGTTTCGTGGCAGGTCACGCGTGCGCTGCTCATGGCCCGAGTCAATGCAGATCCGATCGGCACGTTTCACGTTCAATTCCGACCTGAGGACGGCTCGAAAAAGCCAACATCGACCATCATTCAGCAGGTTCTGGTCAATGAATGGGACCTGCCCAGCTCATTCGCGTGGCATGAGGTCACGTTCGACGAGGTTCAACACCGAAGCCCCGGCGAAGGCCTCTGCATGGTCGTCGCGCTTGCCTCGGCCGATTTCCCTGTCTCGCTGCAGTACGACGCCGGCGGCGGATTCGATTTACTTCATACAACCGACAGTGGCGGCGGATGGACCCTTTATCCCAACTACGGCTTGCAGCATTACATCTACGGCAAGGTCACCACACGCTCCCCCGCATTCGACGTGCAACGGACGCGCGTGACCGACGTCTCCATCAATGTCACGATGAATGATCCCGCCCAGTCGTCCTTCGCCGCGCGAAGCGCCACCCTGAATCGGCCTGAGGTGCTGGACGCCGTCTGGGAAGCCGATTTCGATGGTGACCCGACGCAACTCGATCTACTGGGCGACGGCGAGGGCGACTTTGAATACCAAGGGGGTGGGCCCTTCAACACCAATGAACTGAGCGACGGCGTCTGGCATGCCGGCTCGGTCACGCTACGAACCTCGGCCAGCCAGAGCTTCAGTGCGGTCACGACCCTGGAAGCGCGCTTCCGCGATACGGTCGCCAATAGCGATGTCGCTCGCGTCACCGTCGCTGCGGATGTGGCCGGCGATATCCGCGCAACCTTCAAGATTAATCTGAATCTCGAATCGGACAACACACAGACACTGACACTGTGCCAAAACACAAGCCAGAGCACGACCGAAGACTTAACGATCATTGCCGGTCTTCCCTCGACCTTCATTGACGTGCGTCTGGTGGTCGATGCCAACAGCGACACCGCGTCTCTTGTCGTTGACGGGGAGCACCGAGGCACGTTTTCGTATGTCCGATACTCGACGACCACCAATCCCAAATTGCGTTTGAGGGAAACGGGTGACGCCGGTGAGTTTGATTATGTGCGCCTCCGAAACGGTGGCAACTTCACGGTCCAACCCTGACTGGACCCGTTTCAGCCAAAGCCCATTTACACCCATGCGATCCACTCAAACTCAACACGCCCTGACACTCGTCGAAACGGTCGTCGCCACAGCAGTGCTCGCGCTGGTGATGGTCGCGGCGTTGAACACGATCGGCGCGACGGCCCGCTCGCGGCTGTCGAACCGCGACCGAAGCCACGCCATGCTGCTCGCCCAAGACCTGTTGGCCGAGATCGCCGAGTTGCCGTACACCGACCCCGAGTCGCCCGGCGGCGCCATCGGTGTTGAATCCGGCGAGGGGACGACCGACCGCGCCGACTTCGACGACATCGACGACTACCACAACTGGACCGCCGACCCGGCTGAGTCAAAGGACGGCACGGCCTTGTCGGGTGCGGGTCGATTCGCCAGAAGGGTCGTCGTCACGTGGTGCAACCCAAGCTCACCCAGCGGGAGCGTCGGCAGCGAGACGGGACTGAAGCGCATCGAGGTGACGGTGACCGTCGATGGCGCGGAGGCCGCGGTCGTACACGTCCTGCGCGGCGATGTCGGGTCGAACCCAATGGAGGAATGAGTGTGTCGTACGCGACTCGGACAACGCAACACATGAGTGGGTCGTTCGGCCGAACGCGCGGCGCGGTCTATGTCCTCGTGCTGCTGACCGCCAGCGCCGTAACGGTAATCGGCCTGTCGGCGCTGGTCGTGACGCGCGTCGAGACGCGAGCCACGGCCGCACGCTTACAGACCGTGGAAGCCCGCTGGCAGGCGGAGTCGATCGTCCACCTCGCCCTGGCGCGGTTGCATGACGACAGCAACTGGCGAACGACCTACACCAACGACACGTGGACCTCGACACAGACGTTCGGCGACACGTCCTATCGCTTCAAGCTGATCGACGAATCGGACGCCGACCTGGCCGACGACCCAAGCGACGACGCACGCCTCTACGTCGAGGCCGAACTGGGCTTCACCAAACGACTTTACAGCGTTGTCTTGCGCGCCGATGAACCGCCGAACCTGCTGCGCAACGTCGGTGTCGAAAACGGTTTGGTCGACTGGACTGGAGCCGGCGCAACGGGCAACTGCGACATCGAACAGGACTCGTCCACTCAGATCGACGGGAGTTACAGCCTCAAGACGAGCAACCGGTCGAACAACCACGCCGGGCCGAGACAGGACGTCTCCGACGTGATCGTCAACGGCCAGACCTATTACAGCGAGGTCTACATCAACCCCGGTATTCTCAACAACACCATGTACGTCGTGCTCGAACTCGACACCAGCAACGGGATTGTCTTGGCGTATTACCAGGCCACCTGGGTGGCGACGGGCTGGGTCAAACTGTCCGGTACGATCACGCCGACCTGGACGGGCACGCTCAACAGCGCCGTCTGGCGGGTCGGGACGCTCAGCACGCTGACCGACTTCAACATCGACAACGCCATGCTCGTCGAAGGCACCGGACCGCCTAAAACCACCATGCGACCTGTCACCGGCACGTGGCGGCAGGAGTTGGCGGAATAGGTCACCCGTCGATCCCTTATTCGACTCGTCGCCGATTCAAATCTCCACGGGCTTCAGCCACGGCATCATGCGGCGGAGTTCCTTGCCGACCTGCTCGACCGGGTGCGCGTGGTCTTTCTCACGCTGCGCTTTGAACCACTGGAAGTCCTTGGCGAAGTCGCCGCGGAACGTCTCGGCGAATTTGCCCGTCTGGATGTCGGTCAACGCTTCACGCATGCGCTGCTTCGTCGCGTCGTCGATGATCTTCGGCCCGGTGTGGTAGTCGCCGAACTCGGCCGTGTTCGAAATCGAGTAACGCATGTACGACAGGCCGCCGCGGATGATGAGGTCGATGATCAGCTTGAGTTCGTGGCACACCTCGAAGTACGCCAACTCCGGCGGGTAACCCGCCTCGGTCAGCACCTCGAAGCCGGCCTTGATCAACTCGCTCAACCCGCCGCATAGGACGGTCTGTTCGCCGAACAGGTCCGTCTCGCACTCGTCTTTGAAATTGGTCTTAAGGATGCCGCCCTTGCCGCCGCCGACGCCGATCGCCCACGCCATCGCCGTCTCGAATGCTTGGCCAGACTTGTTCTGCTCGACAGCCAACAAGCAAGGCACACCGCCGCCGCGCTCGAACTCGCTGCGCACCGTGTGGCCCGGTCCCTTCGGTGCGACCATGACCACGTCAACATCTTCCGGCGGCGTGATCGTCTTGAAGTGGATGTTGAAGCCGTGCGTGCAACCCAGCGTCATGCCGGCCTTCAAGTTCGGCCCGATCGACGCGCTGTAGACGTCAGGCTGAACCTCGTCGGGCAGCGTGACGATGATCAGCCCGCCTTCGCCGGCCTGCTTCACCGCCTCGTCAACGGGCAGCGGGTCGAAGCCGTGCTCGATCGCCAGCTTGCCGTTGTCCGACTCACGCCGGTTGGCGACGATGACGTTCACACCCGAGTCGCGCAGGTTCTGGGCGTGTGCGTGGCCCTGGCTGCCGTAGCCGATCACCGCGACCGTTCGGCCTTGCAAGGCGTTGATATCACCGTCTTTGTCGTAAAGCGTTTCGATCGACATGGCCGACGTCTCCGGGTCCGGGGTGTTCCGGGGGGGGTGTTTTTACGGGCGGATACCGTAGGTAAAACGAGCCCTCATGGACAATCCCAATTCGTGGCCGCTTGCGGCTTGGCACTCCGCCCCGTCACCCCGCACCCCCCATCAATTCCGCCCCCGCACACCCGTTGGCCTCGTTCAGGTCGTCGATACCCGCCTGCACCGCCGCCTCCACATCGTCCGTCAGCTCGCGGACGGCCACCCGGGCCTTGTCCGAAAACGACTCGAGGTACCCGGTCAGGTCGATCGGCTGATTGAACCGGACGAACGCCCGCCGTGGGCCGAACGGCTCGCACCACTTCCCGAACAGGTCTTCCGCCAACTTCTCGACCGTCTCAGCCAGACGGTCGAGTGTCGGTTTTTCCGAGACGTAGGTCGGCGTGTAGCTGACGATCCGGAAGGCGAGCATCGCCTCGTCCGCCCAGGTCGTTGCCGCGGCGTGGTCGTGCGACCGATCGGGGTCGATCCGCACCTGGTGGATCGCCCGGCGGGTTTTGCGCACGCGATCGATCAGCGCGTCGTTCGGCCGCGGCGACAAGTCGAGCTTGCGTTCCAACTGTTCGAGCACGGCCGACGCCGCGGCGTCGATCAACTCCGGCAGCGTGTCGTGCTCGCCGCTGATCTGCGGCGGATCGATACCGCGGTTCTTCAGGTTGCGATGCAACGCGGCCAAACCGACGCGTCGGATGCGCGCCGCCGGGTCGTCGTTCGCGTCTGACTCGACCTCCAGCAACGACTCCAACTCGGCGAGTTTGTCGAGCACGCCGTCGCGCACGTCGGTGGTGTACGTGTACTTCATCGACACGGGCACGGCGAGGATGCGCGGGGCGATTGATGGTTGACTGTCCGGGCCGACACGGCCCGGCTCACTTGCTTTTGCGAGGTCGCGTGCGGCGCGCAGGCCGAGCATCGCGGCGCCTTCGTGGAACGGGGTAACTCTATCGTTCTGTAAGTAAACGTTGCCCTCCGGGAAGATCGTCAACGCGTGCCGCCCACGGTCGAGCGTGCGGCGAGCCTCGGCCATCGCCTTCGGATCCGAGCCTTCGCGGTCCACGCTGAACGTCCCGCTGCGTTGCAGGACAAATCGTTCCAACCGCCCACGCAAAAACAGGTCGTACGCGGCCATCGTCTGCGTCTTGATCCCGACCTGCCGCAACGCCTCGAACAGCGTCTGCGGGTCGGCGTGCGTCGGGTGATTAGGCATGATCATCAGCCGATCGCTCGGCCGACGCTCCGCCCGCAGCTTGTCGATCCCGCTGACTTCGACGCCTTCAATCCGCTTGACGTTCGGAAGGTAGTGAAGCCGATTGACCGTGTTGAACAGCCAAACGATCGGTGCGCAGCGGCGCGGCGGGAAGTAGTGGTAGGGCTGGTCGGAGAAGTCGAGCATGGGCGGGGGGAGAGGCACGAAGGCACGAAGGCACGGAGGCACTTAGGCACGAAGGGTTGTTGGCCGGGCGACGTTGCTCGGTCTCGCGCCGATTGGTTATATCGGGCGTCAACCAGACGCGCAGCCAACACCGCGGCCCGGCCGGCTGCCGCCGGCCCACAACCACAATCCCTCTGTGACTCCGTTCCGGCGTTCAGCCGTGCAGGTGCGGTTCCTTGCCCTCGTAAGCGCGGTAGAAGTCGAGGATCGACTTGCGCAGGGTGACGGCTGTGGCCGGGTCCGCGTCCTGCTTGCACTTCATCGCCGCGACCATCACCGCGTGCGCGGCCTTGAGCTTCTTCTCGTAGCCCTCGGTGCCGACCTTGATCCGCTGGGCCATGAAGTACTGCGCGATGATGTACTGCGTGTTCTTCGCGTGCGATTCTTTCGTCGCAACCCAGCGAGCCAACTGGTTCGCCGACTTGGCGTCGGTCTTGCCCGCCAGCGCCCTGATCTGATCGATCGCCTTGGCGATGGTCTTGTGGTCTTCCAGCATTTCCTCGAACCGGCGTTGGTCGGCGAAAACGCCGCAGGGCACTTCGCAGTGCGCCAACGCTCGGCCGTTGGTCAGGCAAACAACCGTCAGCAGCAACGCGCCGTAGGCGATCAACTTGGTGGGTGAAAACTTCATCATCGAGGCATCTCCTGTTAAGTAGACTGTGAACAAACAAACGGGATGGGCGAACACCTCCGCCCAAGGCCGGCGACCGTGCCGGCGGGTCCGTCATGATACCAGCCCGCCACGGCCCATCGGCCGAACTCGGTCTCGGGGTGATCACACCCCGAATGTAAGAGTCTAACGCAGGGGTGTTTCCGGGTCGGTGTCCTGCACCCGCCCACCGGCGCTGAGGCGTGTGGCAGGGTCCGGCCCCCACCCCATCGAATGTACATCCTGTAAACATCTGCCAATCCAATCGTTGAAGCGATCAAAGCCCGTCCATCGCCGTGTCACGCCGACACAGCGAACCCCGCTGACAGGCCACGATCGCCGTTCCCATGGCGGGCCCGACACATCCCGCCACGTCCCCCGACACGATCCGCGTCAGGGCTGTCGAGGGGGTCGGTTCGCTGACACGGCATGTCAACGCCGCGACTTGACCTACTCCGGTGGCGCACGCGACAACCGTTGTGGATTCGGTCGAGTCATGCATGGGGATGCGCGTCACACGTTGTGCGCACCCATGCGTCGTGAATTGCTCTATCTCAGTTCACAACAACGACGTGAACACAACCGACTCCGCCACGACGCCGGTCAAATGGTGCGAACAGACTCCGCGACCTCCGCAACCAATACCCATCCGCTCCACCGGCGACATTCAACACTCATGCCGCCTGGTCTTCGTTATCTTCCTCGTCTTCGTACTCCCATTCCTCGCCGTCTTCGCCACCGGAATACTCCGCCTCGGCGTCACCCGCATCGTCGGCGTCTTCTTCGTCGTCTTCGTACTCGTATTCGTCCACGGCCTCGCCGTCGTCGTCGAGCGTTTCGTCTTCGTCGTAGACGGCTTCGGCGTCTTCATCGATCGTGCCGTGGACTTCGACGCCGGCCTCGTCCTGCTCGGCTGCGGCTTTCATCGCGTCCCACTCTTCGAGCGTCAGGTTGACCTCGCGGGCCTGCGAGCCTTTGTATTCGCCGATGATGCCGGCCTGCGCGATCTGTTCGATGAGTCGGCTGGACCGCGAATAGCCGATCGCCAAACGGCGTTGCAGCAGGCTGACGCTGCCGCGCTGCGTTTCGAGCACGACGCGGACGGCGTCGTCGAACAGCGGGTCGCGTTCCTCGTCGTCCTCAGCCATCGCGCCGGGGCCCTTGATCTGCACCAACTGCGGCTCAAAGCTCTGCGCGGCGACGGTCTTGAGGAACTTGACGGTGTGACGCACTTCCATGTCGTCCACAAGCGTGCCCTGCGCGCGGACGAGCTTGCTCGACCGCGGCGTGAGGTAGAGCATGTCGCCCTGCCCCAGCAGCAGCTCAGCCCCCTTCTGGTCGAGCACGATGCGCGAGTCCATACCGGACGCGACCTTGAACGCGACGCGGCATGGCATGTTACTTTTGATTAGGCCGGTCACGACGTTCGCCTGCGGGCGTTGCGTCGCGAGGATCAGGTGCAGGCCGACCGCGCGGGCCTTCTGCGCGATGCGGACGATGAAGCTCTCGACCTCCTTGTTGGTCATCATCAGGTCGGCCAACTCGTCGATGATGAAGACCAAGTACGGCAGCTTCTTGGGGATCTTGGCTTCCTCTTCCTCGGTCGCCGGGTCGAAGCGTTCCTTGAGGTCGTCCCACGACAGGCTGTTGTACGAGGCGATGTCGCGGACGCCGGCCTCGGCCAGCAACTCGTAACGCTCGTCCATCTTCGTCACCGCCCATTCGAGGATGGCGGCCGCCTTGCTCATCTCCGTCACCACTGGGCACATCAGGTGCGGGATGTCCTTGAACAGGCTCATCTCGACCATTTTCGGGTCGACGAGCACCATCTTCAGCTCGTCCGGCCGTTTGGTGTAGAGGAACGACATGATGATCGAGTTCATGCACACGCTCTTGCCCGAGCCGGTCGTGCCGGCGATGAGCATGTGCGGCATTTTCGCAAGGTCTTCGATCACCGGGTTGCCCGACGCGTCCTTGCCCAGGAACATCGGCAGGCGGGCCTTGTTCGACCGCTCGTCTTCGACGGTCATCAGTTCCTTGAGGCGGACGCGCTCTTTCTTTTGATTAGGCACTTCAATGCCGACCGTGTCCTTGCCGGCCGTGTTGGGCACGACGCGGATGTTGTGGGCCTTGAGCGAACGCGCGACGTCGGACGCGACGGTGTTGACCCGCGACACCTTTGTGCCCGGCGCGAGGCGGACCTCATACAGCGTGATGACCGGACCGGTGTCGATGCCCACGACCTCGCCGTCGATGCGGTACTCACGCAAGGCCGACTCAAGCACGACCGCCTGCTCGCGGACGAACTTCTCCTGCTCCTCCGTGAAGTCGCCCTCAGCCTCTTCGAGCATGTCGAGGCCGGGGAACTCGTAGCCGGTCAGGTCGACCTCGCGCGGCGGCGGGGCCGACTTCTTGGCCTGCGGCGCGAAGTTGATCGTCAACTGCTTCATCTTGTCGCGCAGTTGGTCCTTGGTCAGCGGCTCCTTGTCCTCGACATAGGCGCCCGGGGCGTCGGCGGTTTCCTCTTCGTCTTCATACTCATCCTCGTACTCGTATTCGTCCTCGGCCTCCGCCTCTTCGTCGTCTTCCGTTTCGTACTCGTCCAACTCGTCGGCCGCGATCGGGTTGCCGTCCTCGTCGTAGTACTCCCACTCCTCGTCGTCCCCAGCCGCTTGCGGCTTAGCGCTCCCCCCGACGTCCCCCCCGTCGTCTTCTTCCTCGTCCTCATACTCCCATTCATCCTCAGCGCCTTCCTTGACCCACTCATCCTCTTCTTCCTCGACCACCGCCGCCTTGCCGCGACGGCGTTTCTTCTTCGAGCCATCCAGATCATCCGGATCGAACGACTCGGTCCCGCCGACGCCGCCGGCGTCCTCGGGGATATGGTCGCCCTCGACTTCGTTTTCGTTCTCGTCATCGATCGCCGCCGCCTTCTTCGACCTGCGCTTGTTGCGCGACGGCTTCGACCTGGTTTTGGTCTTCTCGTCGTCGCCGCTTCGCTTGCCCCAAAGGTGGACGCGGGCGAGGCTGCCGACGAGGACGGGCTTGGGCCAATGGATGTCGCGGAGTTTGGCGAGCATTTGGCCGCACCACCGCGGCAGGGCGAGCACGAGCGTGTCAGCCGCGAGCACCGCGCCGACCCAGAAGCCGACGGTCAGGATCACGAACGTACCGAGCGCGTTGAAACGGGGCAGCAACTGGTCGTTCAGCCAAATGGCGATCAGCCCGCCCGCGCCCTCCGGCCGACCGGAACTGGGCAGCGACCCGGCGATCCAGCCGGCCGGCCCCGCGTCGCCCCGCTGCGCGACGCCGAGCGTCACCAGCGTGCTCACCGCGATCGTCATGAGCAGCAAGCCGATGCAGCGCAGGATCGGCTGAGAAACAGGGCGTCGCTTGGCGGTCAGCACCAGGTACGTCGCCAACCCGCTCAACGCGACCCACGCGCCGGGGCCGAGCATGAGATAGACGTGGTGCGCGACCACCGCGCCGAACACGCCGACCCAGTTGCTCGGCTGTTCATTCAGCGGCGCGACCATGTGCCCCGGCGGGTCGGCCGCGTCGTAACTGAGCAATGCCACCGCGACGAGCAGCCAAAGCCCGGTCAGCAACGTCCACCCCACCGACCGCGCGACACGCAACGCGGGGGGCACTTCCGGGGTCTGGTTCTGCTTGGTCTGTTTCTTCTTGGCCATGTGGTATCCGCTTCCCGGTGATCATTGCGTTGGGTGGCTGGGGTTGCCGCTTTGAGCAACCCCGGTAAAGCACCGTGCCGACGTACGTTCCAACCGCCAGGTGGATGGCAGCGCGCCAGTCCGGGGTTGATCCGAGCCTCAACCCCAGCCACCCATGGGCTGACCCGTCGGCGATGACCGCGCAAAACGACCGCGCGGTCCTAGGGGAGATCGGCGGATGGGTTTGAGGGGCGATAAAGAAAGGAGCGGCGTGACGTTGATGTTCGGCCGATAACTCGGATCAACCGACGCGCCAGCCTCAATAAGCGGGAACAGCCAACTCAATCATCTCATTCAGACGCCTTGAGATTCACCGCGCTGGCCGTCATCGACGACTTGATGGATCGAGTCGCCGTGTGTGGCGGCTCGCCGCGCAGACGGCGGAAGATGTCTGCCTGAATGCGCGGGTCGCTGAACGCTGTGAGATGCGCCCCTTCCAACGGCCGATTTGGCACCCAGAACACGGCTTGACCAAACGGCGCGGCCTGTTCCGAGCCGACGATCGCATCGCCCAACCGGACATACGGGATGATGGGGAAGTCTTGACGCGACCGTTCGGATTCGAGTTGAGCCAGGAACGGCGACCCGGGCCGCATCGCGATCTGGAGTGGGTCGAACGTGGGCAACGGCGCCATCGCCGCGCCCCGATGCGGTGACGCGATCGTGAACAACCGCGCGATGCGCAGACGCCGCGCCGGCTCCGCGTCGCGTTCGACGGCGGCATAACGCGCGACCACCCCGCCCATCGACACCGCGATCACGTCCACCTCGATCGGCTGACCGTCATCGTCCCGCCCCAACGCTTCGTCCACACGGTCGAGGACGCGCTCGCGGCAGTCATCGAAGTCGCCTATCAGGACAAAGGAGACATCCACTACACGGGGCGCGACGAAAGACTTTTCAATCGATTGACGCAGCGTCGACGTGGCGAAACCGGGGTCGGCCCAGCCACCCAACACGACCACGGGACGCGCCAGTGACGTCGGGCTCGAACGAATGCGCCGCAGGTCGGCCTGCGCGTCGCCGACACTCAACGGAAACTCGGGGTTGACCGGCCCGGTTGCACAACCCGTGGACAGCGCGACGCTCGCCGCCAATGCGAACAGGAGTGGACTTGAATGTCGCAACATGGATCACGGCTCGTTTGGGTGACAGAGCAGAATCAACCGCCGCACGACACAGCAAACCAATTGTATGGACTCCGTGACACGCAAGCCTTACCGACCCGTATGCCCGAACCCGCCCTCGCCGCGGGCCGTGTCGGGCAGGTCGTCGACTTCGACCCATTGCGTGCGCGGGACCGGTTTGATGATCATCTGGGCGATGCGCATCGCGCGGTCGATCGTGAACGGCTGCGGGCCGAGGTTGATCAGCGGGACTTTGACCTCGCCGCGGTAGTCGGCGTCGATCGTGCCGGGGCCGTTGACCATGGTGACGCCGTGCTTGGCGGCCAGGCCGGAGCGCGGGCGGACCTGCGCTTCGTAGCCGACGGGCACGGCCATCGCGAAGCCGCAGGGGACGAGCGCGAACGCGCCTGGGGCGAGTGTCAGCGGTGAGTCGCTGGGCACAGCCGCGTGCAGGTCCATGCCGGCGGCGTGCTCGGTCTGGTAGTCCGGCAGCGGCAGGTCGTCTTGGCCGGGGAGTCGGCGGATGGGTACTTTTATTGTTTGCGTCGTCATGGCGGGAAGATCATATGGAAAAGACAGGCGGGTCACAGGGGGCGGGGCGGGTTGATTGCGCGTTGTGTGTGTTGTGGTCGCAAAGGGGGTGCGGGGGCGCGTTGTTTGGGGCGACTGCTGCGCCCATTTGAATGGCGAATGGCGAATGGCGAGTGACGAGTAGCGAGTGGCGAAGTCGGAAGGGGGTGGGGCACGAGTCTGCAGTCGGGTCTTTCCGAAGACCCGGAAACGGTGGGAGGTGACCGCGGATTGCGCGGATGACGCGGATGGACCGGAAATGGCTTGCCTCACTCTCATCCGCGTCGTCTGCGCAATCCGCGGTTGCTGTTGTGTTGATCCGGGCCTTCGGAAAGGCCCGGCTTCTTGTTTGCAACGGTTCGACTTGCGGCCGCATGGCATGCGTGATGTCCCCGACAACGAGTTCAGTCAATCACAACGGTCCAACACATCGATCACAAACACGCTCCGCGATCGATCACACACGGCTTGCGCGGTGCGCGCCAAATTCGTGTGTGCAACATCTTCACCGTGATTTCGGAAAGCTCTATCAATTCGCAAAAGTGATTGACGTTTTGGTTGACTTCGCGGTTTCGGCAGGAACAATCGCGTTCGCGTTGCGTAGTTTTAGTTAGAGCAGCGCACGTTCGACCCCCCACCCACCCCCGGACTAACACCGGACCTCGACGAGAGGATCGTGGATGCAGGCGGTCGCCCGACAACCCGTCCGGTCGAGGAACGCCGCCGCGGTCCGTCAGCGGCTTGCGGTGTGCCGCGGTCGGCTTGAGACACGAACCGTCGCCTGTTGGCGGCATTTGCTCTTTGACATTGGGAATGAGACAGGAGCGTTTGCTGCACCCCGCAGCGCGTTTGAGTCTTGCGCGTCCGTGTCACAGGTGTCGATGACACGGAGCCTGTCTTGCATGCCACAAGATGCCTCGGCCTTGCGCCGGTGGCATCGCCGGCCGATCGGCCCGGTGGCGCGGTTCCAATCGCAGTACCCCGCCGCGTCCAATTCACGATCGGCCGGTCGGCCCGCGCCGGCATAGCGACTTCTCTGGTGGGAGCAGTCGGGCGCGGCGTCCGGCGCCCGCCACACCACCTCAGGGCGGCCTTTGGGCGGAATGTCAAACACTGTGCGGCGATGAGACAGGACAGCGCGACGCACGCGACGCGGCCGGCGGTCCTTACGGTCAGGCCAGGCAAACCGACCTGACCCGTCACCCGCCGACCCGCGCGCCGCCGTGCTCAGCCGGGAAACGCCGGGGGAACACGCCCTGTCTTGGTTACCATGGGCGGGCCGAGGCCGTCAGTCTTTTGACGCGCCCCGGCCCGCCCTGCTTTCGTTAGGGTCGAAAGAAACAAATGATCCAACTGGTCTATTCGTGGCATGATCAAAGGCGATGCACTCGCCGTGCGGGCCTCTTCAATCGCCAGAGTGGCTCGGACTTCGCGCTCGATGACAACGGTGTTTCGCCCTCGATTGCCACCCCGTCGGCGCACACGTCCGAGGCTCGGGCGACTCTTGGGTTGGCGGCCTTCTGCATCCTGCCCCTGCTCAACGGTCCGGCCGCACCCGGCAAGTGCGGTGCGCAACAAGCGCGTCGGCTGTAGCCCGCCCTTTTGTGGGGAAGCCGGGGAGTTTGAGGGCAACGCCGTGAACTGAAAGGGTGCCTGTGAATAAGCGAAGCGTTTCACAGCCTACAACATGCCGGTCCGTGAAAGGCGTCGCCATTCACAGGCACCCACGTCGGCTGTAGCCCGCCCTTCCGTGGGGGAGCCAAGGGGGTTTGGGGGAAGCGGCGGCGAGCGTCCCCCAACTAAAGTAGTCCGCAAGGCGTAGCCGTTCCGTTGAAGCGCAGCGCCAAGCCGCTCTGGCGCTTGACGAGGCCCGCCCGGCGAGGGCACCGCCTTCTTCAGACTCAATCACCCCACGCATGCCAATGAACTAGAACAAACCAATCACCTCCCCCACCCGCGACACGTCACACCGAGACACCCCATTGCGCGACGTCGAACTCTGGCAACGACTGACGAGCAAGTCGTCCGACACGGACGACCTGCTGCCGCTGCTGGACGGGTTGACTGAGGTCGAGCCGGTGCAGCGGGCGGCGATGCTTGGCGTGATCGACGCGGCGTTGGTCAGCAACCACGCCGGCGTGCGGCAGCGGGCGGTGGCCGCGCTGGCGGGCGCGTCAGGCGTGCAGGGCTATGAGCGCATCGTCGCGGCGCTCGACGACGAGTCGCCCGACGTGCGGCGCGTCGCGGTCGAAGCCCTGTTCGAGTCGGCCGGCCGAGACCGGGCCCGCTGGGCGCACGCGGCGTTTCACCAACAGCTCGATGTCCGCCGTGCGGCTGCGCACCGCGCGGTCGAAGCGCCGGCCCTGCACGGCTTCAACCTCTACCTGCTCGCGGACAACCAGGTCGCCAATCAGGTGCGTGCGTCGTTGGCTGACATGACTATCGACGAGGCGATGATCCCCATCGTGGTCACTCACGCAAAGACCGGCCTGATCGACCGCAAGACCGCCCGCCGACTCGTCGCCACGGCGAACGGTGGCTTCCAGTTGGCGAACATGTTCGAGCCGATCGGCGGCCGATCGATTCGCGACAACGAGTTGCTGGTCGACTGGGCCAAGACCGAGATCGACCGCAAGCCGCCGCCGATCGAAGACCACGCCGACCCGCTCGACGCGATGTTCGACCTGTTCTGGGAACCGGAGGGGATGGGCGACGACGAAGACGACGACCTGATCGCCGAGTTTTTCAAGCGCATCTTCAAGGCGATCACGATCGAAAGAACGCTCAACGGCGTCAACGAACGGCGCGCGATCATGGCCGCGCTGATCGCCTGCGCATCGCGGCAGGGCTGGTGGTCGCCGCGGGCGGCGGCAGTCGCCGTCGTGGCTGAGCCGCGCTTCGTGCGCATGCACCGCGTGTCGGTCGACGTCCGCCGGCACGCCATCCACACGCTCTACGAGCACGGCCACAACATGCGCCGCCAGTCCGCGGCCATGGTGCAATACGTCCTGCGCACCGACATCGCCCGTCGGCCGAGCGGCAACCTCGACCTGTGGGTCGTCGGCGGCGTGCTCAAGCTCATCGACGGCCCGCCCTACGAGCAACTGCTGCGCTGGTTCGGCGCCGACGCCATCAAGGCCGCGTTCCGCGAGGACGTGGTCGGCTCGATCCCGTTCCTCAGCCTGAACGACGACTCAGCCCGCGGGCAGGCGTACATGGTCGCCCTATTGGCGAACCTCGGCGACGACCTGCCGACGACGTGGGCGCACATGATGGCGATCCTGCCGGCCGACGGCTGGTCGTTCCTCAAAGGCCTACCGGGCGGCCAGGCATTGGCGATCGCCGCGCGGCTGCTCGACCTGGAAAGTGACGGCACGATCTCGTTCAGCGATCGGCGACGCCCCGTCGCGGCGGCCGCGTTGACCGACCTGATGCTCCAGTCGTCCGGTGCGCAGCGCATGTTGCAACGCGTGCTGCGTCAGTGGATGGATTTCGACGACCCCGGTTCGCACCGATTCGCGGTCGCTCTGGTCACGGCGATGATGCGCGAGTTGGCGGCAGAGGAAGTGGCGGACACGGTCAAACGGCTCGACGACTCCATACTCAACCCCCTGCTCGACGTGCTGCCGACGATGGAGACGTTGCCCTTTTCCGTCGAGTTGGCCGTCGCACACGCACTTGTCAAACACCGCAACCCCGTCGCGGACGCCTGGGCCAAGGAACGCCTCACGTCAATCCAGAGCGTTGCCGACAAGTCGGCCGCGCCGCGCTCAACAGGCAGAATCAAGTCGTTGACGGTCAAGCAGGCCAATGTCATCCGAACGTGCAGCGAGAAAGACCTGCCTTCCGCCGTCGAGGTCGCCCTCACGTCGAACACGCGCGGGCTGGCGACCGCGTTGGCGGAACGCGCCGGCCGCGCCACGCCCAGCGTCGAGGTGTGCATCGCGCTGCTCGCCTCGCACGACCCGTTGCCGGTCGTGGCGGAGCAGTTCGAGCGGTACTGGGACACCAAGACACGATTCACGAAGAAGTTTGACCGCCTGGCCGTCAAGTTGCTGGACGGCCGAAACGACCTGCCGCTGCAAGGCCGGGCCTGGCTATACCGGTGGGAGCGACACGCATTCAGTTTCGGCGAGGCCGTTACGAAACGACCCGGCGGGATTCAGGGCATCCTCGACGAGACGGCGGCCCTACCCGTCAAAACACTGGCCCAGCATTTCTGGCTCGCCGTGACCAACTTCATCGCGCTCGGCCTGGCGCGTGCGCCCGACGAAACGGCGCGGCTCATCGACGGCAGAATGCTGCACACATGGGTCGAGGCGTTGCCCGACCGGTCGCTCGGCGGCGCGGCCACGCGTGCACTGCACTTCATCCACAAGTCGAAACGGTTCGAGGCTGAACTGACCATGCTCCGGCCGCGGGTCGAGGCGTTGCTGCCCGACATCCGCGCGAGCAACCGACTGCGCTTGCGGTTATGGATCAACTCGATCGGCCTGGCGGACGAAGCGACGCGCGACCGCGCAAGCCTCGAATCCGCGATGCAACCCACGCTCGTCGTCGCCGCGGCTGACGGTCTGGAGAAGCTCTGCCAATTGGCCACCGAGCCGAACCCGACCGTCGCGGCCGACGCCGTGCTGGCGTTGGTCGAAGCGGGCGACGCGGGGATCGAACGCCTGCTGGCCATGCTCGACCAGGCTGACAAGTACCGCGCGTCGACGATCGATCTCGTAGCCGACAGCGTGCCGCTTTGGCCGATGAACGACGCCCGGCTCGACCGGCTCGAAGCGTTTGTCAATCAGCCGAACATGGACTCGGCCGCGCGGTTCCGCATCGCGCTGGCCGTGCACACCTATTCGATCCCGCCGCGCATCACCGATAGCTTCAAGCGCTCGATCCTCTCGCTCATGCGCGGCGACACCGAAAGAATTACGGGCGCGCTGAACCGTTCGCTGGCGGCGTTCGGCCGATCGACCGCCAGCCGGGACATGACCGCCGCGATCATCGACCTGATCAACGACGCGCCGGGGCGCCCGTGGTTCAAGACCCGCGACTGGGACGACGCGGTCAGCGCCGGGCTCGACCCGTTCGTGCTCGCGTGCGCGACCTCGATCTCGCCGCAGCCGCACGCCTACCGCTGCGCCGTCAACGTCCTGCTCGAAAAAGCGCCCGACAGCGACGCGCTCGACGGGCTGCAACGGTTCATCGAAGCGGGCAGCGAAAGACAATTCTCCTGGCGGGTCAAGGCCGCGAAAGCCTTGACGAAACAGCGAATGGAAGTCGCCGAGCCGATCCTGTTCGAGGCTTGGCTGAGAGCCATCCGTCGCAACGGGCCCGGCGAACGACTCGTCCGCAAGCTGCCCGACCATCTGATCGATCCGGCCATCTCGGCCGTGCTCATCTCCGGCCCGTTCCATTTCGAAGAGCCGTCGATCGTCGGCCTGGCGATCGACTCGTCGAACCCGCTGATGCGCGAGCGGCGGCTGCTGCGCATCCTAAAAGAGGCGTCGCTCTCGCGCACGCGGCTCATGGCGCGCAAGGCGTTGCCGTTCAACAGGGCGCGAACGGGCAAGCTGCAACGGCTGGCCAACACGTTCGCGTGGGGCGTGCGGACCGGTCGCGAGCTGACCGGGCGGATGTTCAACATCGCCCTGGCCGGCGAGGAGGAGATGGGCTACACGCGGCTGAACGAGAACCGCATCTTCATCAACCCGCTGCCGATGCTCACCGGCCAAACGCACGGCCGCGACGTGGTCGAAGGCCTGATCATCCACGAGTACGGGCATCACGTCTACCACCGCGGCCCCGAGAACGAGGCCGTGTGGGACAAAGCCAAGCGGGCCGGCATGATGCGGCTGCTCAACCTCGTGTCGGACGAGCACCTGGAGCGCAACCTGCGCGCGATGGACGACGACTACGGCGATCGGCTTAAGCGGCTTTGCGCGTTCGCGTTCCAACACGCGGCCCGCGATGTGAACGTCGACGAGTTGTTGGCCGTGCTCGGGCCGAACGCCGCGCCGGTGTTGACGAGCTGTCGGCTGGACGTGTCGCGGAAAGAGGGCTGCGTGCTCGTCGCGGCCGGGCCGGTCATGGTCGAGATGGAACGGGCGGGCATGAGCTTCGCCCGGTTCATGCGTGCCCTGCGCATGGGCCTGGGCAACCGGCACAACGACCCGAAGGTGCGCGAGGCGCTCGACCTGTTCGACAAGAAATTCCGCAGGCTCGACATGGACGGGCTGTACGAGATCGCCGAGTTTCTGCGCATCATTTTCGGCGACGAGGCCAAACTGCTCGACCTGTTCGACCAGGACCGCATGCTCCTGCCCGGCGAAGACGGCATGGCCGTCGACGGCGACGGCATCACCGACAACCAGGTGCAGCGCGAGGTCGAGCGCATCCTCAACCCTCGCAAGCACGACGCCCGGGGGCGCGGCAAGGGTGGCGGCGGCAAGGTCTGCCTGAACGTCAACCCGGACGAGAACTTCGACAAGATCACCAACATCGTGCCCATCCCGCACGACCCGGCTGCGCACGCGACGTACGCGGGGCAGGTCGCGCGGCACGCCGCGCAGTTGCGGCAGCACCTGCGTGAGCTGGGGCTGGCGATGGTGCCGACCCACCAGCGCACGGCCGGCCACCGCGTCGACCGCGCCCGCCTGCACCGGCTGGCCATCCACGCCGACCCGCGCATCCTCATCGCCCGCGAACGCCGCGTGACCACCGACCTGTTCATCGGCACGGTGATCGACTGCTCCGGCTCGATGCAGATGGGCGAGCGCATCGAACGGGGCAAGCTATTCGGCACGCTCATCGCCGAGGCTGCGCGCGGGTTGGCCGGCGTCGACTGCCGAACGTTCGGCTTCACCGACCACGAGATCTACGACGCCGGCACGGGCAACCGCTGCTCGGTGCACGGCCTGACCGCCGGCGGCGGTAACAACGACGCCGCCGCCCTCTGGCACGCCGCGCAGGAAGCCGAACGGAGCAAGCGCCGCGCCAAATTGCTCGTCATGATCAGCGACGGCCTGCCCACCGAATGCTCCGTCGCCGCGCTGCGCGCGCTCGTGCAGCACCTGTCCACCCGCCGCAAGGTCTGCTGCGCGCAGGTCGCTGTGGCCGAGTTGGAAGAGGTGTGTTTCCCGCACTATGTCTTGTTGAACGACGCGGACCTGAACGCGAGCGTCCGCGAGTTCGGGCGCACGGTGGCGAGGCTGGTGCGGCGGGTGTTGACGTGAGGTGGATGGATTCAACCACCGAGGACACCGAGAGCACCGAGAAGAGGCAGAGGGAGAAGAATTGAATGGATCGACGAGCCTCCCACAACTCTCAAGTGTCCTCTCCACTCATCAACTCTCCCCCTCCGTGCTCTCGGTGCTCTCGCTGGTTAAACTCTTGCGAACTCCCGCGAGACGCCCATGGCTGAGAAGTGGAACATCGATGACCTGACTGTCGGCGCGACGATGGAGACGACGTTTTTGACCAACCCGGTCGAGACGTCGTCGTTCCGGTTCCGGGCGACGCACCTGGACGGGCGGCGTGCGCCGAAGGTCGTGCTCTGTGACGACCCGCGGATCTCGCCGGGTCGGCCCTGCATCGTGCGGATCACGGCTGTGCGCAAACCGAAACGGGCGGACCGCGGGGCGATCGAGGTCGAGTTTGTGCAGAACCTCGACCTGCAATTGAAGGGCGTTTGGCTGGACCCGATCGCGTCGAAGAAGCTTCAGATCCTGCTCGAAAGCGGGCTGAACATCCTGCTCGACGGGCCGCAGGGCTGCGGCAAGACGGTGCTGGCCAAGTCGATCGCCGAGACGCTGGGCATGGAATTCGTCTACTTCAACTGCGGCGCGGTCGTCGAGGCGACGGACTTCCTGGCGACGATCCAGGTCCGCGCGTCGGACAACGGCCAACCGGTGACGGAGTTCGTCAAGACATCGGTCCTCGAATCGTTCGAGCAGGCTGGCGACGAGCCGAAGAAGCGGTACCTCGTGTTTCTCGACGAGCTGAACCGCTGCCCGGAGAGCGCCCGCAACGCGCTGATGCCCGCGCTCGACACGACGCGGAAGGTGTTCCACCCGATCGAGAACCACTTCCTGAACATCCCGGACAACGTGCAGTTCATCGCGGCGGTGAACCGGGGCAACGAGTTCTCCGCGACGTTCGGCATCGACGCCGCGCAGCTCGACCGCTTCGCGCCGCTGCAGATGACGTACATGCCGCCGACGCAGGAGGTCAAACTGCTGCACGAACGCCACCCGGAGCTGAGCAAGGCGTTGGTGACGCGCATCGTGAAGGTGGCCGACGCGGTGCGCAAGTCGCCGGAACTGACCGGCGGGCTGTCGGTCCGCGCGACGGAAGAGGCGTGCATCTACCTGAAACACCCGCTGATGGAGAAAGCCCAGCGCCGCCTGCTGCCCGAGGTGCTGCAAAGCTCGTTCTGCGGCCGATTCGCCGGCCGATGGGACGACACCACCACCGATGCGGGCACGGTATGGACGGTGATCAACCAGGTGTTGCGGGAGGAGAAGAAGAAGTAAAGTATCACTCAACACGCTGTGGAGCCAACTAACAACTTGGATCCACAAGCGCTTTGACGCTTGTACCCATTCCTGAAATGCGCCTGCCCTCGTCAGACTTTAGCCACGTCAATGCAGATGGGCCGACCCAAAGTGACTTGTCCGGTTCACTTGGATTGGCTGAACGATTTGGACCGGCAGGCGCAAAGGGAATCGATTCGTTGTACCAACGTGCGACGGAATTGGTGTAGTGTTTCTTTACAAAGCGACGTATCGCGTTGAATCGCGCTTCGACCTGTTTTGCGCGCTCTTCGGGAAAGTCGTCTAAGTCATACCGAGTGCTAATAGCGAAACGGCCATTGGCCAACGACGAGCCGGACAGCTCTGAACGTAGCCATTGGATTGTGGCATGCTCTGACTTGCAGTAGTAGTCACGGCACGAAGGGACAAAGCGGGCAGCCAGCGTCGGTAAGTCTGACGGCGACCAAATCAAGCAATACCAACCGACCTTACTGACGTCTCGCGAATGGGGCGGTGTTTCGGACGGCCAACGCGGACCGTCCACAAAATGGACCGTCTCATCGGATAATAGAAACGATACAAATTGAGATTCGTCATCGGGGTGCATTACAAATCGAAGCTCACTTCGCATTGCAATGCTACTCCTCAAATCCAGTCTGCGCCCGAAGCAACATGTCTTACGGCCGTAGTCCCTTATCCAGATCGACCGCCTTCTGCAGCGCGTTCTGGAGGACCTGCGTCTCGGGCGTGTCGACTTTTTCGGTTCGGCCGAGCAGGCGGTTGGCCTGGGCGACGTCGGCCTGCGCCTGCTCGAGGTCGGTCGCGTCGCCGGTCGCGGCGTGGCGGCGTTCGAGGAACGACGCCCGACCCTGCAACGCCTCAGCCCGGTCGACGGACGACAGGCCTTTCTTGGCAAGCAGCGCCGCGTCGATATCGTCCAATCCCTTCGCGTCGCCGTCCTCGAGCAGCATTCGGCCGCGGGCGACCAGCGCCTTGACCAGCGACGGGTCGAGTTCGATCGCCTCGTCCAGTTTGTTGTACGCCTCGTCACGCTGGTCGTCGTCGCGGAGTTGCAAGGCCGCTTCGTACGCCTGCTTCGCGCCCTCGGGGTCGACTTGCTTGGCGTTTGCGCCATCTTTGCCGCCGCCGGTCTTGTCGCCTTGGGCTTTGGGGTCGTCCGAGCCGCCACCGTCGCAGGCGACCAGGGCGGAGAGCGTGATGGCGAAGAGGGTCACGAGGAACGATCGTTGCATGTCTGGACTCCTGCTCGTCGATGCAAGCTGTATAGGGTAGGTCGCTCGCCTGACGGTTGCGACCGGGGGCGCTTCCGGGTGCGCTTCCGGGGGCGGCATGGGGTTATGATCGCCGACCACTATCTTAACGACAGAGGCCAATCATGCGACACTTTCACCGGCTTAGCGTCCAGTGCCTGCTTTTGACCTTGCTGACGACGGTTGCGGGCTGCAATGGCGGGCAGACCAGTTGGGAAGGCGGCGGCGGCCCGGCCCTGACGACCCAGCCGGGCCAACAACTGACCGAATCGATGTTCCTGGGCACGTGGTCGGTCGACGGGCCGGGGACGAACCGCGCCAACGGCGTGGATTCGCCGACGTACATTCCGAACGAGGCGATGGCCAAGGTGCTGGGCAAGGGCTGGCGGTTCAACCCGGGCGGGCGGATGACCATCGCCGGTGCGGACAAGGCCAGCGGCGGCACGTGGTCGATCCGCGCGACCAACCTGGTTGTGATCGAAGGGGCCACGACCGGCTCGCGCCGCTACGACGCGTCGTTCCGCGAAGGTCGGCTGCGCCTCAAGCCGGTGCACGGGGATTGGCTGGTGCTTCGGCGGGTCGAACGTTGAACGCGCGGAAGCATGGGAGAATGGGAGGCGGAGAAATCTGCGCGGTGGGTGGCTGTGAATAAGCGAAGCGTTTCACAGTCTTGACTGATCAGATCTGTGAAACGCTTCGCTCATTCACAGGCACCCTGCAGCTTACCAGGTGCTTCCCTTTCTCCCATTCTCCCCGCCTCCCATTCTCCCCTGCTTCTTCACTTCCGCCCCACCTTTGCCGTCAGCCTCAACAACGGCCGTTCGAGCAGCCACCACGATACGGTCGCGGCGACGATCGACAACGCCAGGCTGACCAGCGCGAACAGCCACCACGATTCGTTCATGTCGTCAACGCCCATCGCGGGCAGGAGTCGGCCGGCTGTGACGACCTGGCATGCGGGGTGATAGATATACAGGCCGTATGAGATGACGCCGAGCGCTCGCAGCGGGGCGAAGTCGAGCACGCGGCGTGTCAGCCGCGCGCCCGGCAACGCGACGAGCATCACGGCGATCAAGACCGGCACGGTCGGCCAGTTGTATCGGCCGAGGTCGATGTTCGTGTCGCCCGCGAATGTGACCATCACCGCCTCGTCGAGTGTCGTCGTCAGGATCGCGGCGATCGCGAGCATCGAGCCGATCACCAGCACGTCGCAAACCGGGCTGCTGCCCGACTGCATCTGATGACCATTCGCGTCGCGTCGCCCAGTCGTCATCGCGTACACACCGCCGACGGCGACGCCGAGCAGGAAGTGCGGCAGGTGAGCCAGGATCGAGTGGCTGACGACGAACCCATACGCGACGCCCGCGCCGGACGTGACGCGCGGCGGCGTCGGCCAAGTATCCGCCGGGCTGTTTTGCGCCCACTGCATGACCCAAACGTGCAGGCCGAACGCCGCGACGCTCAGCAGCGCAACCACAACGACCGCCGCCCGTGGCCGACCACGGACGGGTCGCAACGCGAACAGGACGAACGGGAACAGGGCGTAGAACTGAACCTGAACGGCGATCGTCCAGAACTGGTTGTCCGCCAGCGTGTCGCCGCCGTAGATCGTCTGCTCGCTGAGGTTGTGGATGAACAGGTAGTGCGACAGGCCTTCCGACAGCGACCCGAGTTTGCCGGTGACGAGCAGCGCGGTGACGCACAGGTAATACGCGGGCAGGATGCGCACCGCCCGTCGGACGACGAACCGCCCGAGTTTCAAGGATCGGTCAGCCCAGAACGGCTGACTGAGCAGGAAGGCCGAGAGCATGAAGAATACGGCCACGCCCGTGTTGCCGTTTTCGAGCGTCCGCCCCAGGTCGAACGGGCCGACTCGGCCTTCGACGTCCGTGATGTCGTGGAAGTGCACGGCGAACACCGCCAGGCAGGCCAATGCCCGCAGGCCGTCGAACCCGTCGATCCAGCGTCGGTCGGTCGTCGCTCGGCTCACGGGGCGAGTTTAGCGTCTGTTGCGGCCGACCGAGTAGTCCCTAATCGCCCCACAAGCCGGGGCGTTCCGAAGGCCCGGATCAGAACAAGGCAACCGCGGATCGCGCGGATGACGCGGATGAATCACGTCGATGCTTTGAATAACCCCCTCTCCCTCTGGGAGAGGGTTGGGGTGAGGGCTCTGCGCAGTGAACGACCCAATTCAGATTGGGGCACGGCCGCGCCGAACCCTCACCCGGCGGCAAAGCCGCCGACCTCTCCCAAAGGGCGAGGTTGTTTAAGAAGCCCCTCAAGTCGATGCTCCGCTTCAAAGCCAATCCGCGTGATCCGCGGTTGCTTTTTCGGGCACTTGATATCCGGGCCTTCGGAAAGATCCGGCTTGGATGCGTGGGATTGAATAGGCTCCCCCCTCGGGCGTCGTTCTGCCCGCGCCGTCGACGTAAACTATCGCCCGTCGTGCCTGATGGACCTGTCATCCTGTTCACCGCGTTCGAGCCGAGCGGCGATGCGCTGGCGGCGCCGGTCATCCGCGCGCTGCGGGAGCGTCGGCCGGACTGGGAAGTCTGGGCGCTGGGCGGGCCGAAGATGGCGGCCGCCGGGGCCGAGTTGCTGCAGATCACCACCGAACACGCCGCGATGGGGACGCACGCCGTCGCCCACGTGATCGAGCAGGTACGTCGGCTAAACATGCTGCGCACCTGGATGACCGACTATCGGCCGATCGCCCACGTGCCCGTGGACAGCCCGGCCGCGAACTGGTCGATCTGCAAGCTCGTCCGCAAGCGGGTGCGCGGCGCGAAGGTCGTTCACCTAGCGGCGCCGCAGCTTTGGGCCTGGGCGTCCTGGCGGATCCGCCGCATGCGCCGGCTCAGCGACCACGTGCTCTGCCTGCTGCCGTTCGAGCCGGACTGGTTCGGCAAGCGCAACATGCCCGGCACGTTTGTCGGCCACCCTTTGTTCGATGGCGGGCAAGACTCTTCGGACAACGCGGCTGGCAACACGTCAATCCCGCCGCTCCCGCTGCCGGACGCGGCGGTGCGCGTCGCCGTGCTGCCCGGCTCGCGCCCAGCCGAGGTCGAATCGAATTGGCCCACCATGGCCGGCGCACTCGAGCAGGTGCGCGCGACGCGGCCGAATATCGCGGCCGTCGTCGCCGCGGCCGACGAACGCGCCGCACAGCGCATCCGGTCGATCAACGACACGCACACCGTCGTCGAAGGCCGAACCGACGACGTGCTGCAGGCCTGCGACGTGGCGCTGGTCGCGTCGGGCACGGCCACGCTGCTGACCGCGCGTCACCGCACGCCGATGGTCGCGATGTACAACGTCAACACGTGGACGTGGAACCTGCTCGGCCGATGGCTGGTCAAGACGCGGACGTTCACCCTGCCCAACCTGATCGCCGAACACGCCAACCGCCCGCGCATCGCGCCGGAATTCGTCCCCCACTTCGGACAGGTCGAGCCGATCGCCGAAACACTGGGCACGCTGATCGATAGCGACGAAGCGTGTCAAACACAGGTCGAGGCGATGGACTGGCTGGCGTCGCACTACGACGGTGTGCGGTACGTCGACCGCGCGACGACGACGCTGCTGGATGTGATCGGACAATGAAACAACCTCTCCCCTTGGGAGAGGTCGGCGGCCTTGCCGCCGGGTGAGGGGTCGGCGCGGTCGTGCCACAACTTCAAGCGGGGCGTTCACCGCGCAGAACCCTCACCCCAACCCTCTCCCAAAGGGAGAGGGGGTCAATCAAACCCATCGCCAAACGAGGTCGCGTTTCCCCGACGCGCACGCCATCCAATGCGTGGGCTCCCGCGCGCCAAAGAACGACACACGCCGCGCATAAAAGAAGGAAGGCGTCTCGACGAGAGACGCCTTCCTCTTAATGCTGCTCCGTGGCGCCGGTTAAGTGAGCCTGGGTGTCGCGGGTCCGCCTGAAACTCGGAGCGGCGGGTCGCGACGGGCAACCGGTGCACGATGCCGGCTTCGGGCCGGCGACCGGCGGTGCTACTTCTTCTTGCGGCGCGTGGTCTTCTTCTTGGCCTTCTTCTTGGCGGCCTTCTTGCGAGTCTTCTTCTTGGCAGCCTTCTTGCGCGTCTTCTTCTTGGCAGCCTTCTTCTTAGTCTTCTTCTTGGCGGCCTTCTTACGGGTCGTCTTCTTCTTGGCGGCCTTCTTCTTAGCCTTCTTCTTGGTCGCCTTCTTGCGTGTCGCCTTCTTACGGGCGGCCTTCTTGCGAGCCTTCTTCTTAGCCATGACGTTTCCTCGGTTGCGCCGTCGGAGCATTGGACTAACTTTAATCGAACCAAGCAAAGTAAGTCAAGACTTACAGACCACTTGGATGCAATTTTTTGATCGGTTGAATTCCGCTCTCAACTTGAACGAATCGACTGTTGCTGTCGGTTGGTTAGATCGGTTCACTTGAACATCAACGCCACCAACGCGAACAAAAACAACGAATCAACACGCGCGCGCCGTCGTGTTTCGATCAAATGACAACCTTTCAACAAGCGCGGCGCGCCGTGCGCCGCGCGCGCTCACTCGTTGTTCGGCTTACGACGCCAACCCTTGATCCGCGCGCGGTGTTGCTTGGCTTCCAACCGTCGGCGCTTCGACGCCGCGCTCGGTTTCGTCGGCCGACGCGGCCGCGGGCGACGCATCGCCTGGACCAATAACTCGCGCAGCCGGGACAGGCAATCCTGCCGGTTACGGGCGACCGAACGCGTCTGCTGCGACGTGATCACGATGTCACCTTCGCGTGTAAGACGTGAACCTGCAAGACGTTCCAAACGACGCGCCGCCGCCTCACCAAGCGGGCCGCGCAGCTCATTCAGCGACACGTGCAGCCGGATTTTCGTCGCCACCTTGTTGACATGCTGACCGCCTGGCCCGGCGCTGCGCGTGCTGCTGAACCGCAACGCCGACTCGGGCAGATGAACGCCCGGCGCGACCTCGATGCCATGCGAAGCGGGTGAATCGTTCGAATCAATGGACATGGACAAGTGTAGACCGCCCGCGTGCGGTCACGTGGAGCGCGCCTGGAGCAATCGACTCAGTTCGACCATCGCCGTCAGGTCGTCGCCGCGCTCCTGTTGCCCAAAAACATTCTGGAGATTGGCCAACATCCGGGCGACCCAGTGCGTCCCGCTGGCCAACGCCAGCGTCGTTTCGTCCCGCACGACAGGCTGACCGACAACTCTTTCCAGCCTGTCAAACGCCTCCGGCCCGGACATCGATCGGCCCTTAAAGTACGGATCGACCAGCAGAACACCCCCGCCGGGCGTGTCGTCCATCTCGACGCAGGCCAGGAAATGACCCGGCGCGTTCACGCCGTGGACCCGCAACCCGACACGTTCAGCCACGTCGCGGTAGATCAGCGTCAACGTAATCGGGATGCCCCGCCGCGTGTCGAGCACGGCCGGCAGATAGCTGTTCAGCGGGTTGTAGTAGTCGTCGGCGTTGCCCGTGAACCGTTCCTCATCGAACAACACGTCGTGCAGGTGGGCGAGCAACGCCTGCGGCCGACCGCTGGGGACGCGCGCCAGCACGCGGTCGGCGTAGCCCTGCAACGCGCGATCGACGGCCCGGAAGTCCGCGTCAACCAGCTCGTGCATCGACATCGCCACCGCCGCACGCAGTAACCCGTCGCGCGTGTCCAACCGTTCGACCTGCGCAGCGAACATCTCGTAAGCGGCCGGTCGACATTTCTGAGGCGATGGAATCAGCACGACACCATTGTAACGCGCCCCGCCCACCCCCGAAGCCGCTTGCGGCTTAGCGCGGATCAGAGCAATTCAAAATGCAAAATGAGGAATGCAAAATGCGGCGGGGATGACGGGGAGACGGTCGGGCTCACGTCCCCCATTTTGCATTCCTCATTCTGCATTTTGCATTCTTCTACCCCCGCCCAATCCACCCCTTCCGCCAAAAGAATGTCACCATCGCCGTCAACACGACCCCGCACGCAATCCAGAACGTCGGGTACGCGCCCTTCCAGCCCAACTCCGGGATATGTTCAAAGTTCATCCCGTACACGCCGGCCAAAAACGTGATCGGGATGAACAGGCTGCCGATGATCGTCAGCACCTTCATGATCTCGTTCATCCGGTCCGACACGCTCGACAGGTACAGGTCGGTCATGCCGCCTGCCATCTCGCGGTAGGTCTCGACGATGTCGACCAACTGGATCGCGTGGTCGTACACGTCGCGCATGAACGTCCGGGCGTTCGGCGTGAGCATCTCTTCTTCGTCCTCATGCAGTCGGCCGAGCAGTTCGCGGGTCGGCCAAAGCAGCCGTCGGAGCATGACCAGCTCGCGCTTGATGCCGTGCAATCGGGCGAGCACCTGTGGCGTCGGGTTGTCCGCGATCGTCGCCTCCATCTCCTCGAGCGTGTCACCGTAGTGCTCGAGGATCGGGAAACACTGGTCGATGATCGCGTCGAGCAACGCGTATAGCAGGTAAGCAGAGGTCGAGAACTTCCGTTGACGCGACCCTTCCTTCTCGATCCGCCGACGGATCGGCTCCCACACATCGCCCTGCCGTTCCTGGAAAGTCAGCAGCGTGTCCCTGAACAGGAAGACGCTCACCTGCTCGGTGGCCAGCGCGCCGTCGCGCAGCGTGAGCATGTTCAACACGACAAACAGGTGATTGTCGAACGGTTCGACCTTCGGCCGCTGCGGCGTGTGCAGCACGTCCTCGGCCGCCAGCGTGTGGAAGCCGTACTTATTCTTGAACTGGTTTACGACCCACGGGTGCAGCCCGTCAACGTTCACCCACCGCACCTCCGCGTCGTCCGGTCGGGGCTGATCGAGCCACGCCAGCAGGTCGTCGATCTCCGTGACCCGGTGGTGGTCCGGGCTGTAGTCGTAGCAACGAAATTGCACCCGCCCCGGCGCCGGAGGCTTGTCGATGTCGGGCAGGCTCTCGATACCGGACAGCGGCCGATCGCGGGCGACCGCCGACGCGCGCGCTTTCACGTGCTGGCCGCGCAGCCCCGGCAGCCGAATGGGCGTCTTCAATAAACGATGCACCGCGTCGGCCGCTCGGCCGAGCGGGTTCGACCCGTCTTGAGGAGATTCCGGCATGACGTGCTCCAAAGGTCACGTCATCATCGACAATCCGTTTGAAAGGTCAACCGTCCGCTACGACGGGTTGTATGTAGGGCGGCAAGCCACCGCGGATCGAAAAAATCAGCAATCCAGGCGTCGCACGTCTCCTCCAGTCGCTTGCCAACACCCACAAACCGCCAATTCAGCTCTCTCGCGGCTCTAACGTCCCACGGTGCATCTCCAAAGTAGACCACCGAACTTGCTTGTGCACCCAGCCGATTCGCACAATGCTCCATGATCCCGGTACGCGAGATTGAGTCGTCACTACTGCAAAGGACTGCGGGCACTTCGATTCCGGCATACTTGAGCTTCGCCCGTGCGGTTTCACCCCAGCCGCCGGTCGCAACGCCATACTTGATGCCCGCCGCATCCAACACCGATAGAGCTTCCTTCGCTCCGGGCATCGGGTGACATAGTGCTCCGGTTTCAAGATACGCCTTGACCTTGCGGATATAGACAGTCCGAACACCAGAGATGATCTTGTTCGTAGCCGAAACCCCGAGCCGTGCAAGCAATTCGATGAGCAAACCGGTGTCTGTCACGTGGGTATAAGACTCCCAACGCGTATCGAAATCGTCACGTCCAATGACTTCCACGATTGCTTCCTGATACAGCACATCATCGAATTCGACGCTCTGTACCAATGTGCCATCAAGATCGAAGATGAAGGTATCGGCAGGTGCAATCATCTTGGCGCTCAACAGTCTACCTGACTCCCTGTCTCCCCCACTCACACCGACACCACCTCACCCCCCTGCGTCGCCACCTCTCGCCCCGCGGCTTCGACGAACGCCTCCAGCGGCATCGCGCCCAGGTCGCCCTGCGACCGTTCGCGCACGCTCACCGTGCCCGCGTCGGCGTCTCGGCCGCCGACGACAAGCATGTACGGGACCTGCTCTTCCTGCGCCGACTTGATCTGCGCCTTGATATGACCCCCGGAAGTGTCGACCCCTGCGCGCAGACCGACTTCCTTCAATGCCGTTTCGACCTTCCGCGCGTACTCGGTGAAGTCGCTCTTGATCGGCAGCACGCGCACCTGCTCCGGGCTGAGCCAGAGCGGGAACCGCCCGTTGAAGTGCTCGATCAGCACGCCGATGAACCGCTCCATCGACCCGAACGGCGCGCGGTGGATCATGACCGGCCGATGCGGCTGATTGTCCGACCCGACATACTCAAGCTCGAACCGCTGCGGCAACTGGTAATCGACCTGCACCGTGCCGATCTGCCACTCGCGACCGATGACGTCCTTCACGACGAAGTCGATCTTCGGCCCGTAAAACGCGGCCTCGCCCGGCTCCTCGCTGAACGGCACACCCAGCGCCTTGGCCGCGTCGATGCAAGCGGCCTCAGCCTTGTCCCACTGCGACGACTCACCGACGTACTTGTCCCCATCAGGATCGCGCAGCCCGACACGCACCCGGTAGTCGTCCAGGCTCAGCGTCGACAGCACAATCTTGACCAACTCCAGACAGCCGTTGACCTCCTCGCCAAGCTGGTCTTCCGTCACGAACAGATGCGCGTCGTCCTGCGTGAAGCTGCGCACGCGCGTCATGCCGTTCAGCTCGCCCGACTGCTCCCACCGGTAGACCGTGCCGAACTCCGACAGCCGAATGGGCAGGTCGCGGTAGCTGCGCTTCTCGCTCGCGTAGATCCGGATGTGGTGCGGGCAGTTCATCGGCTTGAGCATGTAGCCGTCGATGTCGCCCTCTTTCATGAGGTTAGACAACTGCGCGCAGGAGCACCCCTCGTCAGCTAACGCCTTCATCTGCTCGTGGTCGATCATCGGCGGGAACTGCGAGTCGGCGTAGTACGGGAAGTGCCCGCTCGTCCGGTACAGGTCGAGCTTGCCGATGTGCGGCGTGAACACCTGCGAATAGCCCTGCCGAACCAGGTGCTTCATGATGAACTTTTGCAACTCGTCGCGCACGACCGCGCCCTTGGGCTTCCACAGGATCAGCCCCTGCCCGACCTTGTCGTCGATCGCGAACAACCCCAGCCGCTGCCCGACCACGCGGTGGTCACGCTGCTTGGCCTCCTCGAGCTGTTCGAGGTACTTGTCGAGATCAGCCTGCGTAAAAAACGCCGTGCCGTAGACGCGCTGGAAACGGTCGGAGTTGATATCGCCATGCCAATGCGACGACGCGATCGACATAACCTTGAACGCGTCGATGACGCCCGTGCTCGGAACATGCGGGCCTTGGCATAGGTCCTGCCAATGTTCCGGCTCGGCCAAAGCCCGCCCACCGCTGTGGGCGGGCGTTAGCGGTCCCGTGACATACCACGACAACGATGACGCACCGCCCTCGATCGCGCGCTCGGCGTTGTCGATCTTGTACTTGTTGCCCTCGTCGCGCAGCGCGGCCATGCCCGACTCAACATCCAAGTCGTACCGCGAGAACGGCCGCCCTTCCTCCACGATCTTGCGCATCTCCGCCTCAATCCGCTCGAAGTCGTCGCTGCTGATCGGCGTGTCGAGCGCGATGTCGTAGTAGAAGCCGTTGTCCAGCGGCGGGCCGTACGCGAGCAGCGCGTCGGGCCAAATCCGCTGGATGGCCTCGGCCATCACGTGGGCGCACGAGTGGCGCAGCAGATACAGGGCGTCCGGGTCGCCGCCAAGCTGATCGCCCTTGCTCAGCCCCTTCTTGTCCGTGCGCGGCTTCGTGACGATCGCCAGGTCGCAGTCCGCCTCGATCGGCCGATGCAGATCACGCAGCTCGCCGTCGACCTTCGCGCCGATCGCCGCCTTGGCGAGCCCCGCCCCGATGTCGGCCGCCACGTCGTAAGCCGTCACCGGCGCGTCGAACTGCTTGACCGTGCCGTCGGGGAGCGTGACCTTGATCGATTGTGTTTCGACAGCGCTCATGTTGCGTCTCGTTTCAAACGGGGTCGTGGGAACAGGCCAAGCCTAACGAAAACAGCCGCCCGATGAGTCGGACGGCCGCGTGTGAGTCGTAAGTCGTCGCGAGCGAGCTCTACGGACCAACACGAACCGCCGACGGCCCGGGCGTGGGCGTCGTCGTCACGGTAGTCGTGGTGGTCGTCGTGCGTCGCATGTCTGAAGGATAGATCGGGCAGGGCGTGAGTCAAGTTGAGCATGGCGAACCTCAAGTCACGTCACGTGTGAGCCCAATGAAAAGCCCGGAGCCTTGCGGCTCCGGGCTGTTGGTGTTACGGGAGTTGTCGATCCGGCTTAGCCTTGGATCACGCCGTCCGTCTGGATGAGCGTGGTGTTCGGGCTGAGCACGACGAAGGCGTCGTCGACCACATTGTTGGTCAGGCCGTTGTCGCCGCCGTTGAACCGGCGCTCGATGATCAGGTCGCTGATCGCACCGCCGACGCTGGTGCTCTGCACCTGCTGAGCACCGATGCCGCCGAGGAATCGGCCGCCGTTCGGGCCGACGTCGCCGTTGTTGAACAGGTTGTCCAACGTTTCGGCGTCGTCCGCACCGACCGCGATGCCCAGCACGGTGGCCGCCGTGGTCGGGCTGAACGCCGCACCGAGGCTGAGGTTGCCGTTGGCGTCGATGCCGATGCCCACGCTGCCGGCGATATCAACCGTGTTGATGAACGCCGAGCTGACCTGGATCGCACTGCCGGCGATCACCGAGCGCGAGAACTGCGAACCGGCACTGACCGAACCCGCGTTGCCGAGCACCTGCGTGCCGCTAATGTTGCGGGCCGCCTTGAGCACGTTCACGTCGCCGTTGACCTGCGAGTTGGTGATCGAGCCACCGGCGTCGATCACGCCGGCCTCGCCCGTCACCGTCAGGCGGTTGATGTTCGTGCGGGCGATGATCTGGTCGACGTTGCCGTTGACCGTCACGTCCGTCAGGTTCGCACCGTTGTTGCGGTTGATCTTGCGCTGAGCCTTGGCCACGTCGCCGCCTTCGGAGGCGACCAGGGCGTCGAACTCATTGCCGTCAACCGTGGTGTCGATCGAGAGCACACGACCCTGCACCAGCAGGCCGTTGACGGCCGCGCTGAGCGAGGTAATCGACGTCACGACTCGCTCACCGCCGCCGGTCACGACCGACGAGACGAGCAGGTCACCGTTGCCGGTCAGGACCACGTTGCCACCGGCCGCGACACGCGTGCCGCTGCGGGTGATACGCTCGACATCCACATTCGCCGGGTCGATATTCAGCAGGGCCAAGGCGTCGCCGCCGTCACCCAGCGTGATCCCGGACGGGTCGTCCGCGTTCAGGTTCGTCACCGAGCCGACTTCGACGTTGGTCGTGCTGCCGCCGATGGTCAGCGTCGTCACGTGACCTTCAACCATGACGTTGGTCGCGTCGCCGCTGATGCTCAGCGAGTCAACGTTCGCCTCGATCATGGAGTCGGTCAACGAACCGTCAACGTCGAGGTTGTTCACCGTCGTCACGACGTCGCTGTCCACCTGGACGGCACCACCGGCGAAGATCACGGTCTTGACGTTCAGGCTGCCGCTACCGCCGGCAGGCGAGTAGAGGATGTCGTCGAACGTCACTTCACCGTCGGCCACCGAGTAGGTGATCCAGGCCGAACCGTTGCTGATGTCCACGACGTGGTCCACGCCATCGACACTGATCAACAGGTCGTTGTCGGCGTCGATGTGGGCCGTCGCACCGTTGACCTCGTCCGCACCGCGGACGACGCCGGTCGTGCCAAGGATCACCGAGCCTTCATCGATCGACACCGACGCACCGCTGATGCCGCCGAGGTGTTGGCCGATGTTCAGGGCCACCTCAACATTACCGATCGGGGCCGCGATGCCACCCTGAACGTCGTTGCCGTTCTGGATGCCGACGCTGGTGCCCGTGCGGACGTTGGCGTAGATGTTGCCGATCTCGCTGATGATCGAGCCGATGCCGTCGTTGAACTCACCGTTGAGGATGTGCTGCGGCTGCAGGGTCGCCGGGTCGATCTCGACGCCACCGTTGGCGACGAAGCTCGCGCGGTCGTCCTGCTCACCGATGTCACCCGTCAACGCCGTGGCGTTGCCGATCTCACCACGCACGGCCCGGTACGAGCCGAACAGGTTGTGGCCGGCCGTCAGGTTGCCGATCGAGCCACCGGCGATGTAGTCCGAGTCGATCGTGTTCACGAACGAACCCGTGTTGCCGATGTCGCCGCCGGCCGTGGCCGTGATGGCGATGTCGCCAATGTCACTGAAGATGCCGGCGTCGGTCGTTTCCTGACGCGTCACGGTCGTGAACTTGTCAGCCAGGTTCAGGTCAACACCGATGTCGCCTTCCTCGGCCTCAAACGTACCGGTGATGTCACCGGACGCCTGGAGGAGGCCGATCGAGCCGTTCACGTGGACCGGCTTGATCGTCGTGTCGAGCGTGCCGCGTTCGGCGATCAGGCCGCCGAGGCTGTCGAACACGTCGATGGTCGGGTTATCGATGTTCTCGCGGACGTGGAGGACACCCATGCTGCCCGTGTGGGTCACGAATTGGTTGTCCGCGTCCTCGATGAACTGACCGTTGGCGTCGTTGAGATCGTTCTCGCCGTTGTCGCCACGGCCTTGCACGACCGCCTGCGGGTGACCGATCGCGCCGCCAAGGGTGACGTGGATGTCACCGATGTTGTTGCGGGCGAAGAAGTCAGCCGCGAAGCCATGCTGCAGGGCGATCGCACTGTTCGGCTCGGCGTCACGCAGCACCTTGCTGCCCATGGCTTCCATCATGGTCACCGTTTCGGCGTCCAGGATGGTCTCCTGGCCGTCGCCGGCACCGAAGATGACCAGGGTTTCCGGACCGCTGTCGACGCCGACGAACGTGATGCCGCCGTCGCCGGTCTCGGTCACGGTGATGGCCTGGTTGCCATCGGGCAGGATCTCGATGTTCACTTCACCGGTTGCGCCGCCGGCACCGGAACCACCCGTGCCACCGGTGCCACCATTACCCGTGCCACCGCTGCCGGTCGAACCTGTGCCGCCGGTACCACCTGCGCCGCCGGTGCCGCCCGTGCCGCCATCACCGGTGTCAATCACACCTGTGTTGAGGAACTCAGCCGCGTTGACGTCGGCCGGGATCACCACGGTGATCTGCTCGCCGAAGATGCCGTTGTTCGCCAGCACGGTCATCTTGCTGTCCGTGCTGATCGCATCGACCAAGAAGGCCACGCCGATGTCGTCCACGTCCGCGTCCCAGATGTTGACCAGGCCCGGCGAGTCGTGGATACGGCGACCGACAACGACGTTGCCGACCGAACCGTCTTCCGACGTGATGTGCTCTTCGATATCGCCTTCGACGAAGACGGCGTAGTTGCTCTTGTCAGCCAGCAGACCCGTCAGGTTGTTCAGGCCGGCTGTACCGATGTCGAACTCGACGTTCAGGTTCTCGAGGTCGGCCTCGTTCTTGGCGTTGTTGGCCGCGAAGTTGAGGGCCGACTTCGGCGGGAGCGAGTTCGTGAAGAACGGGAACATGTTGAACATGGCCGTGCCAAGGATGTTGTCACGGATGTTGTCCAGGTCGGTTTCGATGTCGTAGTCGTCATCGACCGTCACGCGTTCCACACCGCCGTTGACGATGTGGATCTCGTTGACGCCGTCAAGCGCGACGATGTGGCCGGCCGAACCGAGACCCGGGCCCATGCCCGCACCGATGATCTCGAGGTCGATGTTGTCAGCGCCCGGACCTTCCAGGTCGTCCGTCTCGTTGTCGTTGTCGAGCGTGAACGTCGTCGCGTCGTACGCGTAGATGTCCGGCGCGGCGTTGCCGCCCTCGAAGACGAACAGGCCAACGCCCGCCGTCGGAACCGGCCCGTCAAAGTGGTACGACCGGACGCCGCCGCCCATCGAGATCGTCAACTGGTCGAAGCCGCGGTAGAGACCGATCACAACAGCCGCCTGGTCGGAGATCGCGTTGCTGACGAACAGCTCCGCGTCGCCGGCCGAGCCGTTGAGGTTGATCACATCCAGACCCTGGGCTCCGCCTTCTTCGTCTTCCACACCGCCGAACAGGATGTCGCTGTAGACGATGCCGAAGTCGGCGTTGCCGAGTTGCGGCTCGTTGTCGCCGTTGTACACCTCGTTGTGGCGGTTGCCTTCACGCAGGATGACGGCCTCGTAATCGCCGTCTTCCTGTTCCTGCGGAATCAGGAAGTCGTCACCGATGAAGAAGTTCTCAACCTCGTGACCGGCGTAGATCACGCTGTCGAAGCCGGCGCGACCGAGCGAACCAAACACCTCGATGTGGTGGATGGTCTCTTCAGCTACGACGTTACCGAGCAGGTTGCCGCCGTTGATGCTGAAGCCGGCAACGATCTCGGCCTCGATGTCATCCTCGGCGAGGATGCCGCCCTTGGGGCCCGGCATATTCATGTCTTCGACATTGATCGTGCCACCCGCGTAGATATAGCTGCCGTCGTCCGGCGACTCGCCGATGTTGCCCTGGAGGTCGTTGTCCGGGGACGTCAGGATGTTGAGATCGATACCGGCGCCGGCGTGGAGCAGACCGTTCCAGTCGCCCTCGACGACACCCGAACCGAGCAGCTTGCCGCCCGGCATCTTGGCCGACGCACCGTCGTCGATTCGATCCGAGTTCAGATCGATTCGGCCGAAGTAGCCGTTGAACCGCTGGAGCACGTCGCCCGCGTCGATGATGCCCTGGAAGTCGTCACCGGCGATCAGCTCGGCGTCGATGTTGCCCGAGGGGCCGTCCAAGACGCCGTCTTCGTCGTCGTCATCGATCTCGAGTTCCGTGCCGACGAAGTTCTCGAAGCCGTTGAACAGCTCTTCACCCGTCAACTGGTCCTCGATACCGGACACGAGGCGGAACGAATCATCGAAGCTGCCCTGGCTCACGCTGGGCGTGCCGTTGCCCTGCACAGTGAACAGGACCTTGTCTTCCTTGATGACACGCTGCTTACCGCCCGGCGTGCCCGGGATGATGACGTCGTTGGTCGAGTAGTTGTAGACGATCGTCACGTCGCCGCCGAACTGCGGGTCGCGGATGGCGGTGTTGGCCGCGGCCGGATCGCCACCCGTGTTGCTGTCCTGGTCAACGATCGTGCCATTCGTCGTGAGCGTGAAGTCCACGGTGCCGTTGCCCGTGTAGGCGGCCGTACCAGGGTTCACACCGCTGGCGCTGGAGCTACCCTCGACGATGAACTCAACGTTCTCCCCGGGGGCGAGGCTGCGGTTCTGCGGCAATGCCAGACCCGTCCCGCCACCGACTTCCGAGACCGTCGGGGCGAACGCGAACGGCAGGTTCACGCCCGGACCGGTGATCGTCGAGTTGGCGGTGATCGACGTGAGCTGGATGCCAATTGTGAACGTCACGCTCGGGTTCTCGAAGAACTGCGAGCCGACACCGAACGGAGCCACAAAGGCATTCACGCCGCCGAACGGCGTACCGGGCAGAATCGAACCATTGGCGGTGACCTGAACCGAGTTCAGCGTCGCGCCCGCGGGCACGCCACCGAGCGCCAGTGTGGCCGGGTTGAACGCGGCCGGCAGGCTGATCGTGTCGTCCACGACGCCCGAGCCGTCCGAGAAGAAGCCGACCGTGTCGAACGCGTTGGCCGTGTTCGTACCATCGATCGTCACCTGGAACGTGTCACCGGGGATCACGACCGGCGGGGTCGCGACCGAGCCTTCCAAGCGGCCGGCGTAGATATCGTCACCAGCCAGGAAGACGCCGGCGTTCTCGCCGCCGTTGAACAGGCCGGACGCCGCGAACGGGCTGATGCCCAGGTTCACGTTCAGGCCGGCAGCCACGTCGAAGTCACGGTCGGCCGTGCCATCGCCGTCGTAGTCGAGGAAGAACGGGTCGTTGTCGGTCGGGTTACCGCCGATCGTGCCGATCTCGTAGAACTGGATGTCGTCCTGCGCAACCAGGCCGGCCCGCATCGCACCCTCGCCGCCGTCGGCGTGACTGCTGTCGATATCGTTACCGGCACCGAAGAAGCCCAGGCCGATGTCGCCGACCTCGAGGCCGTTCGTCGGGTCCTGGTCTTCCGCGATGAGCAGGGCGTCGTTGTTACCGAAACCGAAGCTGTGAGCGAAGCTCGGCGTCTTCGGCGCGGTCGCAACCGAGCCGACCGGGGCCTGGACGTTGGCCGAGGCCGCGCCGCCGGTGTCGATCCGCGTGAAGATGTCGAAGCCGGCCGCGACCATCTCGCCCCAGATCGCACCCTGGCCGAAGCCCTTCGACTCAACCACGATGTCGATATCGTTGCCCTGGACGTTGCCGCCCATGCCCACGTTCAACGCCAGTTCCGTCGAGGGATCGGACGGGTCGCCGGGGGCGCTGGGCTGATCGACCGGGGCCGTGATGTCGAAGTCGGACGTGTTGATCGCCGTAATGGCGTCCACGTTCGACAGGATGAACGAGAACTCGATCATGTCGGTCGCGACGATGCCCATCGTGCCGTCGGCGCCGCCATCCTTCTCGAAACCACCCTGGGTGATCTCACCGAAGGACAGGACGCTCAGGGCGTTGACATCGCCGTCGGCCGGGTTCGGTGTCACGGTGCCTTCAGCACCCTGGCCACCGAGCAGGTCAACCGCCTCGCCCGTGCCGAACGGTCGGCCCATGACGAAGACGTTGAGGAGCATGTCGTCGGTCGAGCTGAACGTCGTCGTGCCCAGGAAGGTGCGGTCGGCCAGCGTCTCGATGCCCTGCAGGGCCTCGGCCAGCGTGATGCCATTGTCACCCACCGTGCCGTTGAACTCGCCACGGATGCGGCCGACGTTGAACATGCCGTCATAGCCGGAGCCGTTCATCAGCGAATCCAGCATGCCGCCGTCTTCGGAGTCCACACCGACCTTCAGTTCACCAAGCGTCAGAACCTTACCGACCTGCTCCGGACCACGGTCGTTCTCGTTGAACGGGTTGTTGCCCGAGTTGTCGAAGGGCACGAAGGCACCGGAGTTGAGCGAGCCGACGAAGTCACCGTCGATCGCGGGCCAAGCCACGTCGTCGGCGGTCATGAATTCCCAGTCTTCGCCCGGGTCGGCCGTGCGGATGATGAGCATGTTCGGGTTGCTGAAGTAGCCCGAGCCGTCGTCGCCATCGCCCAGGTAGGACGCCGCGGCGATGACCGCGCGGCCGCCGACGCCGTCACGGCCGACGAAGTTACCGCGGATGTTGAAGTTCACTTCAACGTCCGAGCCGGCCAGGATCGTCGAGTTGACGTTACCGTTGCCCTCGAATCCGCCGAGGCTTTCGCCATTGGGGATATCCGGATTGAAGTTGGTGTCTTCGTCATCCGGGATGAACGGCGCCATGTCCGGCATACCGATCAACGGGTTGACCGTCAGGTTCTTGGCCACGCGGATGACGTGGTCGAAGTCGCCCAGGTTCATGGTGGCTTGCGGCGCGCTTTCGATCGACGTGCCGAAGACCATGCCCTGGCCATTCTTCGTGCCCTTGATGTCGTCGTTGTAGACGTCACCCTTCACACCGGGCTTGCCGGTCTGCGGGTTGATTCGGCCGATGCCGCCGGCCAACTGCGGGTAGGCACCGCCGGGCAGGCTGGTCGAGACGTCGTTGATGTTCGCACGGATCGGGTCCCACGTGGAGACCTCGACACCGGCGACGATGTCAACGTTCATGTCGCCGACGCTGCGCGTCAGCGTGTTGTCGTCGGCCGTGCCCAGGATGCCGTCCTGGCCACGCTGCGTAATCGCGCCGCCGTTCACCGAGCTGGCGCCGCCGTAGCTGTCGCCCGACAGGCTGGTGAAGCTCTGGCCGACCAGCAGCTTGCCGATCACGATGGCCATGTACCCGTCCAAGCCGCCGCCGGCCGCCGAGAAGACGTTGCCGGTGTCGGCCGCGAAGGTCGGCAGGTGCGGCGCCGCCGCGACCGGGTCGACCGTCGGGTTCTCGCCCAGATCGTCGTCCACGGCGATGACGCCGATGAACAGGTTGCCCTGGTCGATGTCGTTGTCGAGCAACGCGCTGGTGCCGTCACCGGCGCCATCGACGAGGTAGCCGGCCTGGGTCGTCTCGTTGGTCGAGTTCTGGCCACGCCAGCCGGCGACCATGTTGACCAGGAACGAACCGCCGTCGTCAAATTCTTGCGTGTCCGGGAAGATCTGCTCTTCGAAGCCCGCACCGCCGCGGCGAACGAGGCCGCCGGCCTCAGCCTTGTTCAGAGCAATGCTGCCCGAAGCGATGATGCCTTCGTTCTCAAGCTGACCGCCGGCGCCGATGTTGTCATCCGCAACCAGCAGGCCGATCTTCAAGTCACCGAAGATAGCCGGGCCCGGGATGACCGTGAACGGGCCGCCCGGCAGCACCATGTCCGGCGCCACGCCGCCCGAGGCGACGCTGTTCAGCACCGGCACGGTCGTGCCGTCCTGCTCGATGCCCGCGTAGACACTGACCAGGAAGCTTTCGGTGTTGTTGTCGTCCACGTCGTTGCCGCCGGCGTCGATGTAGGTGATGTCGACGTCGTGGTCGGCACGCCAAACGTTGAAGCCCTCAGCCGACGAGTGGCCGATGTTCGCGTCCGCAACGACCGCGTTGATCTGCAGGTCGCTGGTCGACAGGGCCGTGTTGGCGAAGCTGCCGTTCGGGTCGAAGTCCGCACCGGCGTTGATGTCGATCAGCACCGACTGCTCGACGCCCGGAGCGCCGACCTCACCGGCGTCACCGACGTTGCCGTTGAGCACGTCGATGTCGTCACCCGTGTCGTCAGTGTCCGACAGCAGGATGGTCATGTAAGCCGCGCCCTTGTTGCCGGCCACGACCTCAGCCAACGTGTCCTGCGTGATCGGCTCCTTGTCCGGGTCGGCGTTCACAGCCGAGGCGGCCAGGTTCAGCATGCTTTCCGGCGTACGGAGGCCGGCCGGGTCGACGCCGCCGCCCTCGCGGCCTTCGGCGATCAGGGTCACGCCGACGATCTCGTCCTGAGCGGCGATGTTGCTCGAACCGTCCACACGACCAACACGGCCGTCGGCACGCACGGCGATGTCAATGATGCCGCCGTGGCCGTCGAACGAGCCGCTGGTCAACGCACCGGAGTCCTGGTCGATCGCCAGGCCAACCGTCGCGGCGGTCACGCCGGCGATCACGTCGAGCAGGAAGTTACCGATGCCGTCGATGAAGCCGTCGGCGTCGTCATCCGAACCGCTGTTCGAGAAGCCGGCGACCGAGGTCATCATGATGATGTCACCGCTGGCCGCGATGTCGTCCGTGCCGTCCGAGGCACCCACGTCGCTGTCAGCCAGGGCGTAGATCACATTGATCGTGCCGTCGCTGGCGCCGCCAATCGCACCGCCAACCGGGTCGCCCACGCCGGCGCGAACCGACGTGAAGATGTTGCCGCCGTCGTCGTCACCGAGACCCGTCACCGGGGCATCGGGCACGCCCATGGTGTTGCCGGCCATGTGCATCTGCGTGATGCCGAAGGCCGCGTCGCCGCCGGCGGCGAGGATCAGGTTCGTGATGTCGTCGGTGGCCTGGATCAACGCGTCGTCGATCGTGCCGTCGGTCGAGTCGACACCGATGTTGTCGTCGGCCACGATGACGTTGCTGTTGTCGCCGGACACGGAGATATCACCGTTGCCGTTGACCAGCGCACCGTTCGGGTCGAAGCCGGCCAGCACCGAGGTGAAGACCACCTCGTTGATCGCCGCGTCGCCGTCGTTCAGGCCGGAGTTGATGTAGAGATCGACGATGTCGCCGTCGGCGCGGATCGTGTCCGTGCCTTCGCCGTCACGACCGACCTGAAGATCGGCAACAAACGCACCGGCGTTGATGTTGCCACCGTTGGACGAGTTGTTGATCGCACCGGCGTAGACCGAGTACGAGAACAGTTCCGACTCGCCGGCGTCACCTTCGAACGCCGTGGCGCCGTCGCCCAGCGTGTTGACCTGCTGCTCGTCGAACGTGTCAAGGCCGGCGTCCAGGTTCGGGTCGACGAAGCCGCCGCCCTCACTGTTCGCCGCCGCCAGGTTCTTCATCGCGATGACGTGGCCGGCCAAGCCGCCCAGCGTCTCGCTGCCGCCGGCCGCGGCGATCACCACGTTCGTGATGTCGTCGCTTGCGGCAACGTCGTTGCCGTTGGTCGTGTGGCCGGTGTTACCGTCCGCACGGATGAGCAGATTGGTGATATCGCCGATGCCGCCGTTCCAGACGAAGCCGGCGGTCTCAACGTCGATACCGCGGACCGCGTCGGTCACACCGGCGAGGACATCAACCAGCACGTCGCCGACACCGTCAGCGGCCGCACCGACCTCGGTCGCACCGGCGATCAGCGCCACGTCGGTGATCACGCCGCCGGAGACGTAGTCGTTCGAACCGTCGGCCGCACCGACGTTGTCGTCGGCAATGGCGACGGTGTCGATGATGCCGCGGCCGCTCACGTTGGCCGTGTTGGCCGAGATGTCACCAAGGATGCTGCCGCCGTCGCCCGTGCCCGCCGCGATCAGCGTGGTCACGTCGAGGGCCGTCGTGATATCGATGGCCACGTCGCCCGGCGAAGCGCCGGTGGCGACAATGGCACCCGGAGCGGCCTGCGTGCCGTAGCTGCCGGCCGTCGCCAGCAGGGTCACGTCCGCGTCGTCGCCCGCACCGAATTGGCCGACGACGTCAGCCACCGCGGCCGTGCCGAGCGGCAGTTCCGCGCCGGCGAAGACCGAGTTCTGGAAGTGAGCCGTACCGTCGATGAGCAGGTCGTCGGACTCTTCCGTCGCGTCGCCGTTGGCCACGAACGCGCTGCCGGCCGCGAAGCCAGCCGCCCAAGCCGTCGGGATGTCAACTTCCGGACCGCCGCCGCCGTTGAAGTCGCCGATGATGTTGTCCGAACCCAAAGCGTATTCGTGATTCACGACCACGGTCGCGCTGGCGTCGTCGGCCGTAATGAAGCCGTCGCCGCCGGTGATCGTCACGACGCTGTCGTCGATCGAGTTCACGTCGCCGACGGAGAAGCCGCCGCCGATCACGCCCTGCGTGTTACCGAACTGGCCGTCAACCTCGATGCTGATCGGGGCCGCCGGCGTACCGAGCGAACCGACCGCCGCGCCGTTGGTGTCGGCCTGCGCGCCTGCCTCGAACGCCTGGCCATCGCCGCCGATGCTGCTGACCTTCGGCAGGCCGATGGTCACCGTCTCAGCCGCCGCGCCGTTGAGATAACCGCCGGCGATGTCCGCCGCACCCGAGGCCCACGAGCTGCCGATCAGCGTGTCGCCCTGGAAGTCCGAGTCAAACGCGCCGGAGTCACCGGCGCCGTCGAGGTTGCTGTCGATGAAGCCCACGCCCGACTCGATGTCGACCGTTTCGATCGCGTTGGTCACGGGCGCGCCGCCGGCCCCGATGCCGAGCAGGCTACCCGCCACTGCCAGGGTCGTGTTCCCGCCACCGGCCGCAAACGCGCCGGCGTTGGCGATGTTGGTCGAGCCTTCGATGTAGATCGAGCCCAGGTCGTTACCCGGGGCCGAAGCGCCGCCGGCGCCCTCGCCGCCGATGACGAAGTCGTCGTCAGCGGCCGTGTCGCCGTAGGTGGCGTCAAGGCCCGGGTCGATGATGCTGGTCACGCCAGCCGCCGGCAAGGCACCGGGGCCGCCGCCGAGGAACGAAGAGGCGTTAACCGTTTCGAACACGCCGAAGAGCGCCGTATCGAAACCGACCTGTGCACCGCCGAAGAGCAGCGCGTTGCCGTCTTCGTCGTCAACGTCGGTCGTGGCGTCACCGTCCGTGCCGCCGTCGAGGATGCGGATGACGTTCGTGTCCCCTTCGATCTGGACGTATTCAACCGTCGTGGCCGCACCGACCGTGACCATCTCGACCACGTCGTGCGACAGGGTCGATTCCATGGCCGAGTCGCCCTGGAACTGGAAGAAGTCAACCTGCGTGGTCGCACCGAGATCGACGCCCGAGTAGTTCAGCTCACCGTCTTCCGCGCCCGGGTTGATGACACCGAAGAAGTTGTCGAACTCACCGGCACCGCTGGTAAAGAACTGGACGAACGAGAAGCCGGCAGGCACCTTCTGGTTGATCGAGCCGGGGATGGTCGAAGGCGTGTCCAACGCGGTCGGGCCGAAGCTCTGAGCCGGCAGCAGGCCGGTGAACGGGTTGATGCCGACGCCCGGAACCACGATGCCCGGAGGCAGCAGGTTAGCGATCGACTCGATGTCCTCGAACTCGATGAAGGCGGTCGCGCCGACGGTCGTCAGGAACAGGGCGTTCCAGACACCGAGGCCGTCTTCGACCGCACCCGAGCGGTCGTCCACGTCGATGCCGCCGGTCAACATGCCGTCGATGAACATGTTGTTGCCGGATTCCTGGTTGGTCACGCCGGGGCCGCCGCCGGTGATGTCGTCGGCGTCGGTGCCGTTGGCGCCAAGGGTGACCTCGGGCCCGTCGCCGACACTGATGCCGGCCACGGTGAAGGTCTGCGCGCCGCCAGCACTCAGCGGGATGACCTGGTCGCCGTCGAAACCGTTGGTCGAAGCGCCGCTGGGAGTCGGCGTGGCGTCGAGGTTCGCGTCACGGCTGGTCGCACCGAAGTCGACGCCCGCACCCAGGCCGTTGACCTGGTTCGCGGTCAGGGTCGCCGGGACAGGGAAACCACCGCCCGGGTCCGCGCCGAACGCCAACGTGATCGCCGCCGTGGTGGCCGCGCTCGTGCTGGTCAGGAAGTAGTCGATGTTGTTGCTGGTCGCCTGGATGCCGGGGCTGTTGAAGTTGGCGAACGGCGCGCTGATGGTCAAGCTGGTGATCAGACCCGTGCCGTCAAACAGGCCGGCGCGGACCGCGTCCACATCACCGCCGTTGTCGTCGATCATGCCCGGCTCGGGGTCGGTGTCAGCGTCGCCGTCGGCAGTGATCGTGCCGCCAGCGCCAGAAATACTGCCGTCAGCCAGCACATCGATCACGTCGCCGTCGGCGGTGATGCTGTTGCCTTGGAAGTTGATGTCCGAACCTTCGTTCCCCGACGTGTTACGGACCAGAACGACGTTACCTTCAACAGTGTCGGTCGGGTCGGTCACGCTGATACCGCTGACCGCAAAGCCGGCCGCGAAGTCGGAAACGAGGTCCAGATCAGGCTCGTTACTCGGGTCGCCAGGAGCGGCGTCAATGATGTCGACCAGGTTGACATGGCCACGCGACGCGAGGGCCAATTCCAAGTCATGGTCACCAGTGGCGCGGAAGAGAACGGAACCAATGCCGACGCCGCTGCCGTTGGCGCCCACGTTCAGCGATAGACCAAAGTCGTCGCCGCCGTCCGTGTCGTCACTGGTCAAGTCGACCGTATCCAAGTGCCCGTCGCCATCGTCGTCGGCGTCGGCGTCGATCACCAGCTCGGTCTCAGCCGCCAGGTTGGTGTTCGCCACCGTCACCGTGCCGCCGAGCCAGTCGGCCACGGTGTAAATCTGCGGCACGGTGATCGTGCCGACGTTCACGTTCGACGTGAACTCGCCGCCGATCGACAGCGTGCCGCCGCCGCCGATCTCGCCGACGCCGTCGCCGTCGGTGTCGAGATCGAGGTCGCCGTTCCAGTCGGCCACGACGGTGATATTGGCGCCAACACCGTCGGCCACGTCGACGTCACCGGTGATGTTCTCGGCCGTGATCGCGCCGGTCACCGTGTTAGCCGTCAGTGTGCCGTCAAAATCGCCATCATTACCGCCGTCACTGTCGAACGTCACGGCGCCGTTGATGTCGTTCGTGCCCGCGTTGATGTTGCCATCAAGGCCGTCCGTGAATGTGATGTTGCCGTTCACGTCGCCGCCGAACAGGAAGTTACCCTGCGCGCCGTCCTGGTCGTCGATGATGATGTTGCCGTCGACCGTGCCGTCGACCTGGAACGTGGTCGTGCCGAAGTCGGTGGCGTCGCTGCCGTCACCGTTTTCAACCACGAACGAGTCGCCGTCAAAGTCGTCCGCCAAATCACCACCGACAACGAAACTCCCGTTGTGACTGTTACGGACAACCCACTGACCGGAGCCCCCGTCGATGCTGACGTCGCCGTCAACACTGTCCACGTCGATCAGGTCGCCGGCAGCGTTGTTGTTCTCAACGTCGCCGGGGTCAGCCCCGACGGCGTTGACTGTCAGGCCCTCAAGCACAGACCCCGCCACCAACAGGTCGAACTCGGCGATCGTCGAGCCGGAGGCCGCCAAGTCGCCGTTGAGCGCTTCGGCTGTCGTCTCGGCCGAGGCATCGTCGGCGAGGATGTCGCCGTTGGCAATATCCAGATCAACCGACACACCCGTGACGATCGTGGCGTCTACCGCTGCGCTGTCGACAATCTCAGCGACCGCGTGCGAGCTGCGGATCGACACGTCACCGGCCGTATCGAGGTCGACGTCGATCGTGCCGTCGCCGTTATCGGTCACGTCGATCGTGCCGGTGACGACTTCGATGGCACCGATGTCGGTGCCTGCGCCGCCGCCGTCGAGGTCCCAGACGTACACCTCGCCCGCGGTGACCGCGGTGAGCAACATACGCTGTTCGAGCTTATCGACACCGTAGTGGGGCTTGGCGCCGGCCAATGCGAGCTGTTCGCTCTGCACCTGCGAGCTGAGCAGGGTGGGCAACTCGAGGACGCGGTCCATGAGTCGACCGAGGAACCCGCGGCGCTGGGCCGCCTTGTCTTTCTTGTTCCGACGACGGCTGTTATCCATGTGGTTCCTGTCAATGGCACTGTTCGACATCTGAAATTACCCCTTTGCGTATCACCGGGAAACGAGTGATGCGTGGTGTGTTAGCGGGATTCAACCCTAACGGCCTTTCCGGTCTCCGAACTTCGTCTCTGACGACAGCCCGCTCAACACATGAGACGGGCGGTGATTGTTAGTGAATATCTGATTAATCAAGCTTTGCGTGCCTCTAAACAGCGTAAGACCCGCGCCACCGATCGGTCGGCTGCGGGTGACCCCTGTTGCTGCAAGTAGACGCTCTCTGACGTGTTAAAGGCACAACCATACACAGACTCCGCAGAAAATCGGTTCCGACTCTAGCGATGCGGCAAAATAGTGTCAAGCGGCCACATAACGTGTGGAAAACTTTCCTATATACACTGATCCCACCAGACCTACCCGCCGGTAAGGCCTGCCGGGCTGAAGACGATTGGCGCAGAGTGTAACTGCTCTTTGTCAGCAGCACAACCGCCGACCGGGTCCGGGCGTGGCGCGTCCGAGGGTCCAGCATGGGGTCTGCCATCGACCATCCTTGGCTGACAACATGAATCTGTTAGGGCCTGTTTTTGAGCCGGCACGGCCGGTCGTCCCCGATCGGCGTCGATCAGGAGGGGTCAACCGACCCTGGCTACCAGCCCGCCAGCGAGGCTCTCCACCTAACGACCTGCCGATAAACGGCGAGGTGTCGCTACTGGCGATCGGCATTGAACCCGCCTGCAGGCTCGTGAAGGCCGATTCGGTTTCGCGACAAACCAGTGTCCCGACCGCTCTTCCCGCGGATATTCAGCCATATTCCACAGCCCGGACTAGGATGGGGGCCCATTTGGACATCGGGGGCAAGGTCTGTTATAACCCTCGCCCTCCGAGGATCCGCACACCGCCATTAATAAGGAAAGCGATCATGGCACGGAACAAGAAGAAGAACGACGACAAGCCCGCCGAGACCGACGCCGCGCCGGCGGCTGAGATCGACCACTCGGCCGAGGCCGCCCCGGCCAACGCGGACATCGAGGCCGTCAGCTCCGGCGACGCCGCCGCCCAGCAGAAGCAGGTCCAGCTCCAGATCGACGACCGCAACACGCCGTCGGCCTACAGCGGCAACGCCCGCGTGTGGGGCACGGCCGAGGAGATCTTCCTGGACTTCTCGCAGGGCCTCCGCCCGGCCGGCCAGAACGCCCTGCGGCTGAAGATCGACCACCGCGTGGTCATGAACCCCTGGGCCGCCAAGCGGCTGGCTGTCACGCTCGGCCAAACGATCCAGCGGTACGAGCAGACCTACGGCGCGCTCGAATTGGACGACAACAAGCGCCGCGGCTCGTAAAACGCCCGCCGCCGGCAACCTTGCACTGATCTAATCAAACGATGGGGCAGACGCCGGTCTGCCCCATCGTTGTTATTAGAGCGTGCCCGTTTTCAAACAGACGTTCGGGTCTCAATGAGATGATCACCTTGGATGAAGCCGGGTCTGCCCGCAGACCCGGTTCAAAATGCATCGGGTGATCCGGGCCCTCGGAAAGACCGGGGTTTCGGAACTCGCAATCGTCTCGTCTAGCGAACGACATACCACACCATGCCCAACGACACGTCACCAGCGCGCGTGCTGATCACCGGCGCCAGCCGCGGCGTCGGCCGTGCGCTGCAAGCGCTTTATGCGACGCGCGGCTGTGTGACGTTTCCATTGGTGCGTCGTGAGCAGGACGCCGAATCGATCACGAACGATTGGCCAACCGGCTGCCACCCAATCGTCACCGACCTGCGCGACGACCAAGCGACCAACGACATCCAGCGCGCCCTCGACGCACACGACGGCGCACTCGACCTGCTGATCAACAACGCGGGCGTGGCCGGTCAGGCGTACACGTTCGACACGATCACACCGCAAGAGCTGGTCGACCAATGCCAGGTGCACGCCGTCGGCGCGCTGCGCGCGACATTGGCGGCGCTGCCGGCCATCAAACGCGCCCAAAGGCCGGTCATCGTCAACATCACGTCCCGACTCGGCTCGATGACGCGCAACGCGTCGGGCGAGTTTGTCGGCAAGCCATTCACCATTGCATACCGCATGGCCAAGGCCGCGCAGAACATGCTCACGCTCTGCCTCCACCAACAACTCGCCGACGACGGCGTGCGGGTCTACGCGCTGCACCCCGGCCGCGTCATGACCGACTCCGGCTCGTTCGACGCCGACATCTCGGCCACCGACGCCGCGCAACGCATCGCCCACTGGATCGAACAGGCTAATGACACCCAACGCGGCCAATGCTACGACGCGCAGACCGGCGAGTTGATTCCGTGGTGAGCGGCGGAGCAAGGGAGACAAGGGGAAGGGGAGAAGGGGAGATGGCGTGGGGCCGTTGCGGGCAAAGATGACTCATGCCCACCGACCCAGAGAACGACCAAGATGATTGCCGATTGACGATTAGCGATTGTTGATTTGCGATGTCGGAACATGTGACCGATCGCCAACTCCGACTTCGTTGATCGCCATTCGCCATTCGTCATTCATTCTGCTCGCCCTACTTACTCACGCATCCACCACAGGCGCGCCGCCCTAGTCCGATATCAACGCTCTTTCTCCCATTCTCCCTCTCTCCCATTCTCCCCTGCTCATCTCCCCCTTGACCCCGTTCTCCCGCTTCCGCTAGACTCATGGGCGGCGACGGACCGCCATTCTTTTCACTCCCCACCCCGCACGGACGCACGCTGGCCGCGGCTGTGGCGGTGTTCGTCGCGCAGCCGCCCGGAGTTCGGCGTGATCATCCTCAGCGCTGTCCACGGGCCCGACAAAGGCCGCGTCCTCATGCTGCCCGAGAGCCGGAGGCATGTCATCGGACGGCATCGGCTGTCGCTGACGGACAAGCAGGTCTCGCGCAAACACGCCCGGCTCGAAAAGTATGACGGCCAATGGTTCATCGAGGACCTGGGCTCGACCAACGGCACGCTCGTCAACGGCCACCGCCTGACCGAGCCAGCGACGCTGTCGCCGGGCGACCGGGTGCGTGTCGGCAAGACCGAGTTCATGTTCTCAACCGCTGAGACGCCCGCGCCGCAGGGTCTCGTCACGTTCACACCGACCGACGAGCGCAGCGTCGCGTACGGCGACACGCTCGCGGCGGGCGGCGCGGACAGCGCCACGCTGACCATGACTGAGTCGGTCTCCGCGGTCTTCAACGCGCCTCGGCCGACGCTCGCACCATTCGCGTTCGCCGCGCTCTCGCTGGTCGCCCTGTTCATGGGCATGGGCATGGTGATCGACATGATGCAGGGCAACACCGTGCAACGCCCGGTCACGCAAGCGCCGCCCGCGGCGAGCATCACGCCGCTGGCTCAACCGCCCAACGCCGACGGCACGCCGAACGCCGTGAACGATCAGCCGATCGACAACGGTCAATCGGCTCTCGACCGCGCGCTGTCGGCCATCGACGAGCACATCGGCATTCAACGCGACCCGGACGACAAGCGGGCGCCCACACCTGCCAACGGCTCGACCTCAACCGACCCGACACGCCGCGGCGCATCCGGCAACGATTGATCAGCCGAGGCGGTTTCATCTTCACGCGCGATCAACTCCGACCGCCTGCCCAAACAACACACGCCAAATGCCGCGACCGTCGCGACGACCATCTGCCACGGCCCGGCCGGCACATGTGCGTGCCACGCGCCGGGTGTGACGCGCACCCACACCGCCTTCTGAAACAGCAGAACGGTGACAAACCCCGTGACCAACGCGGCGACGACGCTGGCCGTGCTGCCACGCCGCGTGAACATGGCCGTCAGGAACACGGCGAGCAGACCCGAGTAGGCGAACATCATCACGCCCAGCGCAAACGCGATCAGCGAAGCGCCTTCCGCCTGCTGCCAATAAATGCACACACACGCAAACACCCCGAGCACCAGCCCCCAGACGACCACCGCTGTCCGACCGACGTGCAGGTAATGCCGCTCGTCCCGCCCGGGCCTAATCGAACGATAGATATCGTCCACAAAGGCCGACGCCATCGCGTGCAACGCCGAGTTGAAACTCGATAGCCCCGCGGCGATCAACCCCGCGATCATCAGCCCCGCCAGGCCGACCGGCATGTCCGACATGATGAACGTCAGGAACACCTTGCGGTCGTCGCCGGGCAACGACCCGGCCGCACCCGACGCGACCTGGTGGTTGTAGTACGCATAAAGCAACGTGCCGACCAGCAGGAACAGGAGCGTCACCGGCGCGCCCACCAGCATCGCCACCACCACCGACCGCCCCGCACTGCGGGCATTGCGACACGTCAAGGTGCGCTGAGCAAGGTCCTGGTCCGTCGCGAACGCCGCGAGGTTGAGCAATGTCCAACCCGTCAACACCGTCCAGATCGTGAACCCCTCCCCCAACCCGCCAAACGACGTATCCACCACAGTCAACTTCGACGGCCCCGTTTCACCGTCAGCCGCTTGCGGCTTAGCGAGGCTCGCCACCGCCTCCCCCACCGACTCGAACGGCAGCAACCGCCACAGCACGACGATCGCCGCGACGGCCGCGCCGACATAAACGCACGCCTGGATCACGTCGGTGAAGATCACCGAGCGCACGCCGCCGACCAGCGTGTACCCGATACCGATGAACACCATCACGCCCACCGCGATCGCGACCTGCCCCGCCTGGATGTCGCCGAACAGGATCATCGCCGCCGCCAGCGCAGCCATGAACAGCCGAGCCCCGCTGGCGAACACTCGGCCGACCATGAACATCCCGCTGGCCGCCTGCTTCGACGCCCGCCCGAGCTTCGCTTCGAGCAGGCCGTACACCGTCGTGACGTTGTGCTTGTAAAACCGCGGGACGAACAGCCAAGCGACCAGCAACGCCGCGATGACCTGTGCGATGCTGAGCGAAAGAAACGTCAGGTTGCCCTTGTACGCGATCTGCGGCGCGCCCAGAAACGTGGCGGCCGACTGGGCTGTCGCGAGAAACGAGATCGCCACCGCCCACATCGGGATCGACCGCCCGCCCAGAAAGTAATCACGCGTGTCGCCCTGCTTCCGACGCGACAACCACCACCCGCTGACGGCGAGTAAGACGAAGTAGCCACCCAGCACGAGCCAGTCGGCCACGGCGAATGAAGTCTGCGCGATGACAAGCGTGCCAGCCCACATGTCATACACTTATCGGCCCCATGCCCGAAACGCGCACAAGATGGGTCGTCGGCTGCATGACCGGCACCAGCCTCGACGGCCTCGACGCCGCCTTGGTCAAGATCGAAGGCGCCGGCCTCGACATGCGCGCGACGTTCGCCGGCATGGTCTCCAAGCCGCTGAGCGACTTGGCGCAAGACCTCAAACACCTGGCTGAAGGCAACCCAGCCAAGCCCATCGACTACCTCCGGGCCGCAAGACGCCTTGGCGAACTACACGCCGACGCCGTCGAAGAGTTGCTGGCCAATCACAAACCACACGCAACACCCCCTTCAGCCCCGGGCTCCGCCCGGGGATCGGCCACCCAAACCGATCCAACGCGTAACACGTTGACGTCAAACCCATCCGCTCCGCATGCGCAACCGCTAAGCAACGCCGCCCATCAACACGCAGCCGGCGATCAACCCCACGCCGGCCCCCGGGCAAAGCCCGGGGCTGAAGGGGCGGGCATCGACTTCGTCGTCGCGCATGGCCAAACGATCTGGCACGCCCCGTGCGACGCCGTCGGCCGACTCAGTTGGCAACTGTTTGACCCCTGGCCGATCGTCCACCGACTCAACGTCCCCGTCTGCTACGACCTGAGACAGGCCGACCTGATCGCGGGCGGCGAAGGCGCGCCGATCACGCCGATCGCGGATTGGGTGATGTATCGGCACCATTCAGAGTGCCCGATCGTCATCAACCTTGGTGGCGTGTGCAGCGCTTCTTGGCTCATCAATAAAGATGCTATTGGCCTAACAAACCAAACCAACATCAATGGGACCGACGTTGGTCCTTGCAATCTGATGATCGATGGCTTGACACAACGACTGATTTCAGGACTCGACGTCGACCTCGATGGCCAAGTTTCGCGCGGAGCATCGGTACATCAATCCATAGTTGATTGGATTCTCAGTCACTCATTCTTTCGCAGAGACTTTCCAAAAACGACGGGGCGAGAAGAGTTTGGGACTGAATGGTTGGACCGCTTGGCAGCATTCGTGCGCGACGCACAGCCGGAAGAAGTCATTGCATCAGCCATCGCGGCTGTCGGTGAGATGATCAAGATCTACATCGACTCGACAGACGTGTGGCCCACGACCGACCTTCTAGTTCTCGCCGGCGGCGGCGTGCGAAACCCAACGCTCGTTCAAGCTATTAAACACGCTGTAGCCAGCGGGCGATATCACCGACCGAGGACCAGTTCGTCTTCCGACCTCGGCATCCCCTGCGAAGCGCGCGAGGCGATGGCATTCGCCGTGCTCGGTGTGTTGTCGCAGGACGGTGTGCCGATCACGCTGCCGCAGGTCACGGGCGCGACGGACCCGGGCGTCGCGGGTGTGTGGGCCAGGCCTGGAAATGTGTGACGGTCGATCGGCGATGTGCGATGTACTTCAGAGTATCGCCGCTGCGACCCCCTCTCCCCGTGGGAGAGGGCCGGGGTGAGGGCTCGGCGCGGCAGTGCAACCCCTGTCGAGCCGTTGCCTAGCTGCGCGAGCCCTCACCCGGCGGCGAAGCCGCCGACCTCTCCCAGAGGGAGAGGTTGTTCAGATCATCACCACGATGACTGCCACACAACCGTGACCAACCCGATGACATCGAACATCGAACATCAAACATCGCACATCCCCAATCGCGGTCACCTGCTGACCGAGCAGCGCCTCGACGCGTCGCGTGACCTGGACGCGATGTCGACGCTCGACGTGCTCAAAACGATCAACGACCAGGACGCGACGATCGCGGGCGTCGTGCGTTCGGCCACGCCGGCCATCGCGGCGCTCGTTGACACCATTGTCGAACGCATGCGGCGGGGCGGCAGATTGGTCTATCTCGGCGCGGGGACGTCCGGCCGACTCGGCGTGCTCGACGCCAGCGAGTGTCCGCCGACGTTTCACTGCGACCCCCAGAATGTGGTCGGCGTGATTGCCGGAGGCGACTCGGCCCTGCGGCGGAGCAGCGAGGGCAAGGAAGACGACCCCGACGGGGCGCGCGACGTGCTGGGGGAACTGAACGTCAACGAAAACGACACCGTCGTCGGCATCGCCGCGGGCGGGACGACGCCTTACGTCTTGGGCGCGCTCAACATCGCGCAGTCGCGGGGTGCGGCGACGGGGTTGGTGACGTGTGTCGAGTCGGAAACGACGCGCAATAACGACGCATCGGGTGCCACTGGTGGCTCGCCCGCCAGTGCTCCGGACGCCCCCAACACTGGCGGGCAAGCCGCCAGTGGCACGCCCGTAGGGCGAAAGTCACTCGCGGACCACGTCGTCGCGTTGCCCGTTGGGCCGGAAGTCGTGACGGGGTCGACACGGATGAAGGCGGGCACCGCCACGAAGATGGCGCTCAACATGATCTCGACGGCGGTGATGGTCGCGTTGGGCAAGACGTGGGGCAACCTGATGGTCGACCTGCGTGCGACGAACGCGAAGCTGCGCGACCGCGCCGCGCGGATCCTCACGTCGCAGTGCGACCTGTCACGCGACGACGCGCTGGCGTTGCTCGACCGGGCGGACGGGCGGGTCAAGACGGCGTTGGTGATGGCCAAGCTCAATGTCGAGCGGGACGAAGCGGAACGACGGATTGCGGAACATGGCGGTCAATTGCGACCCTTGCTGGGCGAGCCGCGGTGAAGCGTCGTCTGTTTCGTCTGATCCGCGTCTTCGGAAAGACGCGGCTTGGCGTGCGGGTATAGGTGAACAAAAAGATTCAGGGGTGGCTGTGAATAAGCGAAGCGTTTCACAGGGTTGAACGATCAACTCCGTGAAACGCTTCGCTTATTCACAGGCACCCTGCGCGCTCGGTCTGTTGCCAAGTCGCGCTTTCACCCCATCACGGCACGCCTCACGGTTGATACACCGACGTCATCTTGATCGTCAGGTCGAGTGTCGCGGCGAATTCCTGTTGGCCGATCTTCATGGTCAGCGGGCCGACCAGGTTGATGCTCGTTCTCGTGTCCACGATCTGACCGACCTTGCTGTCGTAGAGCAGCACGAAGTCGGACGACTTGGCTTTGAGGTCGGACTTGGTCACCACCGGCGCACCGCCGGCCTCGTTCTCGTCCTGCACGTACTTCACCTTCTTGACCTTGCCGGTCACCTTGTGCAGCTTCTTGTTGTTCTTCTCGGTCTCGCCGATGTACTTGTACTCAACGGTGATCGTCAGGCTCTGCCCGCCGCCCAGTTCCTGCGACTCCGTCCGTTCCCACGTGTCGCCGGCCGAGACGGGTTTGGCGGGCATCCGCGTCAGCTCCTGCGTCATCGACTGGCGGAAGTACTTCTTCGAAAACATGCTCTTGAAGATCTCGGGAACTGTCACGTCCTTCGGCTTGGTCAGCTTCAGGTCGCTGATGTCGTTCTGCTTGTCGAGCACGACCGTCCACTTCGACTTGTAGAGCAGCGTGAACAGTTGGTTGAACACGGCCAACGGGTCGTTCGCGGCCGGCTCCTTCGGCGGATCGAACGAGTCGTACTCGACCTTCAAGCCACCGGGCAGATTCAGGTTGGCCTGCAGCGACTCGAAGTGGTAGGCGATGGGCAGGTCGCCGTCGCCCGAGCGTTTGCCCACCTTGGCGCGGACGTTGAAAAACTGCTGGGCCTTGGTCTCCAAGGCCATGCCGTTGATCGTCATCGTCTGGTCGGTTTCGACCGTGTTGTTCGTCGCCCAGGTCGAACCGGGCTTGAACTTGGGAGCGAGGCTGACCTCGGCCTGGGCGGCGGCGGCGGGCAGCGCGAACAGCAAGGCGGCGAGCACGAGTCGGCGTGTCATGGCGGGGCTCCTGAGGTGGGTTGGCGGGAGCGTAGTCGGACGAGGAGGGAGACTGTTTCATCCCGATCGTTCTGATCGAAATACGACGGGTTTGGAAGCCGGGCCATTGCGAAGGCCCGGATCTCAGTTGAGTTAGTGAACCGATCTGATCCGGGCCTTCGGAAAGGCCCGGCTTTGAATCATTCTGACGACGGATTGTAACAGAAGGCTCAGATGATCGTGGGCCTGCATCTTTGCCCTGCCCGCCGCAGGGTTTATGATGTCCGCCCGCGCCGGGGCCGGCGCTTGGAACGGCGGATTTCATGCTCAACGACCGTGAACGCGTGGCGGTGGAATCGATCGACTGGGCGGGCGCGCTACCCGCGCTGCGGATCGCCCGCGCAGCCCGCATGGCGCTGCGGCCGACCGCGCTGTTCGTCGCGCTGCTGCTGGTCGGCTTCATCTTCGCCGGCGGCTATGTCTACGACGCCGTCACGGGGCGGGTCGTGGTCACGGCCGACTACGAACACTTCCGCCACCTGAGCCGGGCGGATTACGGCAAGTACATGGAGGACGGCGACAAGCGCGTCACGAAAGCGTTGCGCAATTCGTTCGAGACGTTTTACATCGACCCGGCTGAGTTGGAGAAGGCGATCCAGTCGCCCGACCGCACGGCACAGTTGCGCAAGCGGATGCTCGAACGTGTCGAAGAAGAGATCGCGCACACGTACGCGTCGAACCTGCTCAACGAGCAGACGAAGGCCAAGTTCGTCGCAGGCAAACAGAGACAGCGGGCCGACCTGATTCGCAGGTTGGACAGTCTGCACAACCGCGGCGCGTTCGAGGCGGCGGCGGCGATCAAGGTTCGGCTGCTGCGTCGGCTGGTCTCAGCCACGCTCGCGCGGCGGACGGGGCTGGTCGAGTGGCATGTGAACGGCTCGGCCTCGCGCGGATCGATGATCGGCACGCTGCAAGAGCTGGTGGTCGCGTTCCCGCGCTGGCTGATCGCGGAACACCCCTGGCTGATCGTGTCACATCTCCTCGTCTCGATCTTTGGCTTCGCGTTGTTCGGCGGCGCGTTGAGCCGACTGACCGCGTTGCACGCGACGAAAGACGAACGCCTCCCAGCCACGCGGGCGCTCGCGTTCGCCGGGCGGAAGTTTGTCTGGTTCTTCGTCACGCCGTGGATGCCGATCCTGTTGGCCGGCACGCTGGCGGGCGGCATCGTGCTGGGCGGGTTGGCGTTGCTGAACGTGCCGTGGCTCGGCCTGCTGGGCGCGGTGTTGTACGGCCTGGCGTTGGTGGTGGCGATCCTGATCGTCTTCCTCATGGCCGTCTACGCCTGCGGCGCGCCGCTGCTCTACCCCGCGCTGGCCGTCGAAGGCACGGACGGGTTCGACGCCAACAGCCGGGCGCTCGGTTACGTCGTCGCTCGGCCGTGGCGTTGGCTGGGCTACAACGCCGTGGCCGTGGTCATCGGTCTGATCGCCTGCGGCCTGTTCGCGGCCGTCGTCTGCCTGGCCACCACGCTGACCGACAAGCTTGTGGGTTTAGGCGTCGTGGCGGAGCACGCCGACGGCCTGGACCGCTTCGAGGCGATCGACGCCGACACGCCACTCGATTGGCCGCTGGCCGGCACGGCCGCCGTGATCCACTTCTGGCGGTGTGTCGCGACCGGCCTGATGCTCGCCTACGTCACCGCGTTCTTCTTCAGCGCCCAGACGTGGGTCTATCTGCTGCTTAGGCATTCGGTTGACGGCACCGAACCAAACGACGTCTACATCGACGACGCGGAGACGCGCACGGCGATCGAGGAGGCAGCGGATGAGTTGGCCGAGGCTGACGTACAGACTGACGCAAGCGCTTAGATCGCCACGATCATCCTGATCCGCCCTCCGGCCACCGCTCGATGTTACCGGGTGGAACAACGCGACAAGTGTGGGCGTTCTGGTTTCCAACGCGCTGTTCAAGGAGGCTTTGCGATGGCATTGACGCACCGTTTCAACGTGACCCGAACCGTATTGCTGTTCGCCGCTGTCGCCGCGATGTCGGTGTGCATATCGACCCGGGCCGACTACCCCGCGATGAACGGGCCCACCGGCAACCTCGTGCCCAAGCGGTACGGGCACGTGCTCATGACGGATTTGCAAGACGCTCGACTCAAGTGGAAGAGCGAGACGCAGGACCTGGGTTACGGCAAGGGCAGTGTGTCGGGCTATATCGCGAATCTCGTGAAGTGGCCGGGGCATCCGGGCTCGTGGTCGGCGCCGATCGTCGCCGACGGCAAGGTGTTCGTCACGTCGTTTCGGCCGAGCGGCAAGGCTTGGGCACAGCAGCACCCGGCCGCCAAGGGCGACAAGGCTAAACGCTGGTTCGACCTGGCGGGCGAGAAGCTGCGCGACAACCTGCGCATCGACGGCGACGACCTGCTGGTGGCGATCGATCAGGCGACGGGCAAAACACTGTGGACCGCAGTCGAGAAGGGCAAGGGGCTGAACCGGTACATGGGCAAGCGCGAGGGGTTCGGGCCGTCGGCGGTGTACGACGACGGGCGGGTGTTCAGCATCGGCACGACCGGTCGGCTGTACGCCTACGACGCGAAGACGGGCAAGCGATTGTGGGAGACGCACATCGGCCCGGCCCACGAGCGCATGGAGCAGAAGAAGAAAGAGGCGTTCGAGAAACAGACGTTCGCCAGCGACTTCGGTTGGGACGCGTCGCCCGTCGTGGCTGACGGCGTGCTGATCGTGCCGATGTTCGATCACGCCGTCGACACGTCGCTGCGCGGTGTCGACCCGAAGACGGGCAAGACGCTGTGGGAGCGCGAGGCGGTGTCGTCGCGGTACGCGACGCCGGCCGTGTGGTCGCACGGCGGCAAACAGTACGTGCTGGTCGCAACGCGCGCCGGCGAGATGCGGCTGATTCAGCCGAGCGACGGCAAGGTGCTGTGGAAGGTCGGCGGCTTGGGGCCGACGTGGTACGCATTGACCCCGTCGGCGACGCACGTGATGGTGAATGTCGACTCGAAACAGCCGGGCAGCGAGGGCAAGCCGTTCAGTTTACTCGCCGCATACAAGTTGAGCGCGAGCGGCGCCGAGCGGGCGTGGACGATGCCGGACGACAAACGCTTCTGGTTCGAGGGTCACATGGACAGCGTCGCGCGTCGGCGGGTGTTCATCCGCGACGGGAAGGTCTATCACTACGGCGCCAACAAGGCCGGCGACCAGCGCAACCGCACGCTCAACATCCTCGACGAAAAGACGGGCAAGGTGTTGCTCAGCACGACGGAGCCGAACGGCGACTCGTTCTTCATCCCGGTCGAAGACCGCCTGCTGCACGTCGTGGACGGGTCGCACAGCGATCGACTGACCATCGCGATGTACACCGCCGACCCGGCGAACTTCAAGCGATTGAGCGAGCCGTGGAAGCCGCCGCACCAATCGACCACCGGCTACGAGGTGTTCATGGAAATCCCGTACGTCGACGGCTGCATCTACATGCGCACCGCGGCCGGCGACGTGCGCTGTTACGACCTGCGGAAGGCGGGTGTGAACTGAGCGTCACGACGCGGCATGAAGCGAGCGGGTCGGCTCGGTCGCAAGACCGAATGAACCCCGCCGCGGCCGCGTCGACGACCCCGGCTTTGAAAACGGTTCGCCGAGCCGGTGCCGCACTCTGTCCCGAAGGGCGACGTGCGCGGTTGACCTCAGACCAAACCGTCACGCCGCGGCGAACACTTTGCAAAGCCAAAGGTTGCCAGCCGCGTGTCGCGCTGTGGTACGCCGAGCCTTGGCCACAGCCAGCCGGAACCGACGCTTCACGGTTCGATCAGGTCGAACGCGAACTCGTCGCTGTGCGGGCGGTTGACGCCGTCGACGACGGTGCCGTTGGCCAGTGCGAACGCCTCGATCTCCTTGTCGGGGTCGAGGAACCAGCCGACGCCGCCGTCGCCGCGGGCGAAGTTGTAGCCGTCTTTGTGGCCGTAGCTCATGCCGAAGCGCGGGTCGGGCGTGTCGATGACCATGACCTGCGTCGGGCGGAGGTTCGTCGTGCGCAGTTGTCGGCCGTGCACGCGGAAGAACGACGGCGAGCGGTAGTTGTACGAGACGATCGCCCGGCGGGAGATGTAGGCCGGCTCGTCCATGTACGACATGCCGATGCCGTTCCACCAGTTGTCGTGCGGGACGTCCATGCTGTGCCAGTTGGTGCCGTGCGCCGACTCGGAGGAGTCGAGGCTGGGGCAGTAAAACAGGCCGGCGTGGCCGGACAGGTTGGCCTCGAAGATCAGGCCAAGCCCGCCGGGCGGGCGCGGCGCGTGGCCGGTGTTTGTCACGGTCACGTCGAAGGCGTAGGTCCAGGCGGAGCCGTCGTCCGGTTGCGACGGCGGGAGGTAGCCGGCCGCGTCAACGGCGTAGTCGATCGCGCCGCGTGCCAGTTGGCCGAGGTTCGACCGGCAGATCGTGCGTCGGCCCTGCTCACGCGCTCGGCCGAGCGACGGCAGCAGCATCGCGATCAGCAGGACGATCAACGAGACGACAACGAGCAGTTCGATGAGGGTGAAGCCGTCGCGCGACGTGCGCAGCGAACGCGCCGATATGGGGACGCGAGAACGACGTATGCGCGCGACAAACATGGGCCGATCGGTTCTTGTGGGCCGTGCTCAGATCGGGGTATTGTATCGGAAGTCGGGGGTCGAAGGCGGTTTGTGAACAACGGGTCGATCGCGCTAAGCCGCAAGCGGCGTTCGACGTCGGCGGGCGATGAGGCAGGTCGTGGCGACGGCGAGCAGCGCGGCGGTGGCCGGCTCGGGGACGATCGCGTTGACCTCGATCTCGTCAATGGCGATGAAGTTGTTGCTAACCCCGATGCGCACGCCCGTCACACCGCTGATCGGGTTGAACGACCACTCGTGTCGCAGGAACGGGTCGTTGGGGAACGCGGTCGGGCCAGTCGCGCTGTAGGTCAGGTCTGCGATGTCGAACCACTGCGGGTTGTTGATGAGCAATCCCATCGCATCGACGAGGACTTCGTCAGTCGTGTATTGCAGGGTGTAGACGCCCGCGACGCGGTCGGTGAAGACGGTCGCTTCGCCGCCGTTGTCTCGGCCGAACGCGATGCGATCGATCTTGAAGGGTTGCTCGAAGGCGACGCCGGCGAAACTGGGCGCGCCGGTGTTCAGGCCGATCCAACTGTTGCTGTTGCCGTACTCGCCGTCGTTGAGGTGATCGATCGCGTGGATCGCGGGGAAGCCGGGGATGACGTCCTGCGCGAAGGCGACGCCGCCGTTTTCCTGCGAGGCGACGTTGTAACTCACGCCGTCGCCACCGGTTTCTTCAAGATAGACGCCGTTGTGCTTGTGCACCAGGTGACGCTCGACGTTGCGGCGCTGGGCGGCCGACAGCGGCTGGTCATACACGAGCACTTCGGCGATGTCGCCGCGGAGCGGGAACGAGGCGTTGCCACGCACGCCGAGCGTGAGGAAGCCGGTGTCGACCGGCGACTGCGCGCCGGCCACGGTGTCGGCGCTCTGCGCGCCGTTGACGCGGATGATGCCGGTGTTGCCCTCGACGCGGACGCTGTAGACCTGGGTCTGGCCGTCGGTGAACGCGCCGGGGACGCCGATGTCGGCCGCGGACGCGTCGTTCACGAAGCCGGCCGGGATAAACCGGGCGCCGGCCGCGCCGTTCAGGTGCAACTCGTGGTGCGCGACGCCGGCGGCGAAACCGCTGGCTGTGAGGAACTGGATGTTCGCGTCGGCCGACCGCGCGACGACGAATATCTCGTAGTCGCTGCTTTGCAAGCCGAGCGCCCCCGCGCCGGGCAGGTTGACGTGTTCAATCCCCGCGTCGAGACGGACCGAAGGCAGCCCGCCCACGCCGTCGGCCACGAGCGAGGGCGCGACGCCCGGCGCGGCGTGGTTGCCGTTGCCGGACTGGTCGTTCCATCGGATGACGTTGCCGGCGAGGGTGTTGACGCCAAGGTCGCCGCGCAGGTGGGCCGACGGGCTGGTCGCGTCGATGGGCGTCGGTGCACCTGGGGCCGACGTGCCGATGACTTCGATCTCGTCGATCGCCGTGCCGGCGGGGCTGATACCCGTGCCGGGAGGGAGGATGCGCACGCCCGTCGCGGTCAGCGGGTCGCCGCCAGCCGTGCTGACGGCGTACTGATGTCGGAACCACGGCGTGAAACCGCCGCCGATGACCGCGTCGTCAACGCTTTGATAGTCGAGCGTGCCGACGGTCGTCCACGCCGCGCCGGGCGCGACCTGCGGTGCCGGGTGCGTGGTGACCTGCAAGGTGTAAACGCCAAGCGAACGGTCGGTGAGTTGCCCGCCGCAGCAGTCGGTCGCGTTGTTGCCGTTGTCACGCCCCCACGCGACGTGTGTGACCTGACGTTCGCCGCCGAGCGCGACACCGCCGTGCACAGCCGGGTCGCCGTTGCCGCCGATCCAACTGTTGGCGTTGCCGTACAGGCCGTCGTTCAAGGCGGGCACGACGTGAATGCCCAAGCCCAGTTCGCTGGAGGCGAACGACGCGCCGTCCGGAGCTGACGCGAGGTTCGGCGGCACAGGCGCGGGGCTGGCTGCGCTGAAGTGGTCGCCCTCGTTCCCGTCCCAGGTGATGTTGAAGCCCGGCGCGGCGTTGATGACGAGGACAGCCCGCGCGACCTCGCCGACGACGAGCGTCGCGACGATCGCGCACGCCAAGGCGATGCGCGCATGATGCTTGCGACCCGGGACGGATTTGGTGGTGCGTCTCATCGCTTGTCCTCGTGGTACTTCGACCAAGCCTCGCGGAACGCCGCGAGCCAATCCAGCGTACCGGAAACAGGCCGTGCAAGTCAATGGAAAAGTGGAGCCTGCCCTGATTCACTCTGTTGCCCAGATTCGTGCCACGGCCGTGTCGGCCGTGCGAAATGCCTGGGTTGTACCGCACGGCCGACACGGCCGTGGCACGAGACAGGGGCCTCATTCAAAGTGAAACGACACCGTGAAGTCGGTCAGCCGGCGATCTCCGCACGTCACACAAACCCCACCAGCGAAGTGTCAGGGCTGTTGTGGCTTGTACACCTTCAGCCGGGTGTAGGTCTGCGTGCCGCCCTGCTCGTTGGGGTTGAAGTTCGCGTTGTTCGACATGACGTACTGCCCCGTGTTCGAGACCCACGCGTGCTTGTATTGGCTGGGCAACGAAACGGGGTAGCTCGAATGGGGCGTGTTGTACTGTTCGACGCCGCGGATGTAGTTGGTGAACTGCCGGTGCATCTCGTCTCGCGAACGCTGCTGGTTTTCGTAGGCCTGCCGATTGATCTCGCGGATCTCGTCGCCGACCTGCGCGATCTTTCGGCTCAACTCGCCCGCCTGCTTGATCGCCGCCAGCCGACCCTCGTGCGCCATCTGGCGAACCTGCATGTATGCGTTGAACCACTTGATGCTGATCTGCGTCGACGCGACCATCGTGTGCATCAGGTTCGACGCCCGATCGAGCTGCCCCTTGGGTGCGCGGAACGAGTAGAACTGGTGCGCCAGCCACCAGGTCGAGCCGCGCGTGATGCCGACGGTCGACGTGGTGTAGGTGAAGATGAGATAGAAGTCCTCTTCCATCATCGAGCCGTCCGGCAGTCGGTATTCGATGCGCACCTTTTCGCCCAGCACGCGGAAGGCCAACCCCGCCATCGGTTGATTCGACTTGGCGATCGTTTCGACGACCTTGGTGAGCGGCGTGCGCGACACCAGCCGCCACTTGAACTGACCGCGCAGGCCCGGTGCGATGTATCGCGTGATGAACACGCCCGGCTCGACGGGCGCATACAACAGGTTGCCCAGGTAGTTGCCGCCCGGCTTGAAGTGCTGCACGCCTCCGATCGGCGCCGGCGGCGGCCAGGAGTACGGCATGATCGGGAACAGCTCGATCGCCGTCCGCCCGTCCGGCGCGCTGATCAACATCTTCGCGTGCGCCAGGTTCGACAGGTCATGCCGCCAAACCACGCCGCCCTGCACCTGCCAGTCCGGTGGCATGAGGAATCGGAACGCCTCGACGTTGTTCACCATCGGGTCGCGCACGATATGGGGCGTCAGGCGCAACGCGTCTTCGACCGCCGCAATCGGCTGACTCCATAGCCCGCTGCCTGCCAACGCGCAAACCACTAGCAGAACGTGTACCGCACGGCGGGGTTGGCGATCAGTCATGATGAGCCTCCCAGCAGAAGGGCGTCGATCGACGAGAGCCGTCAGTCTGGCAAACAGGGGCGGACAATCCGTCCGTGTCAGATCATACCGCCCGCCCTGTCAGTCGCCGGTTGGCCCGGATCACCCCGGTATTGGTTTACTTTGGCGCCCACGTTCGTGCCACGGCCGTGTCGGCCGCGCGAACCGCCATTGATGAACCGCACGGCCGACACGGCTGTGGCACGAGACAGATGCTTTCGCCAAAACGAACCACGACCGATGACCCCGGGGCCACCCTTAATAAAGATTCCGAGATACCCACAACGCCCTCATGGCCGTTTAAACGGCCGGCAAAGAACTGGGCCAACCCCGCCCGATGGCCCGATAATTGCCGATGTCAGCCTGTCGGGTTACGATGCCTCGGGAGTATCAACCTTTGAAACCGCCTGAAAGCGGGTCGGTGCAAGCCATCCCGCACCCACAACTTGGAGAAGACGCACCGCCGTCTTCGCGAAGCGATACCACCGCGATAGCGCCCGCATCGCCTGTCGCCGAAGCCGCCTCGGCTAACGACCGTCTGCCCCTGCCCGACACCGTCGAATTGGGCAGGATCCAGTGGGTCTACGCCGTGCCGATCGCCGCCATCCATATCCTGGCGCTCGCCGCCTGTGTACCCTGGCTGTTCAGTTGGACCGGCCTGATCGTCGCCGTGCTCGGCGTGCACGTGTTCGGCCAAGCAATCAACATCACCTACCACCGCCAACTGACCCACCACAGCTTCCGCACACCCAAGTGGTTCGAGCGGCTGTCCGTCCTCGTCGCGCTGTGCTGCATGCAGGACACGCCCGGCAAGTGGGTCGCGACGCACCGCTTTCACCACCAATACAGCGACGAACAGCCCGACCCGCACAGCCCGCTGGTCAGCTTCCTCTGGGGGCACGTCGGTTGGCTCATCCTGCACAACGCACGCACCACCTCGATGGCGACCTATCAGAAGTACGCGCGCGACGTTCTCGACGACCCGTTCTACATGAAGCTCGAAAAGAATCCGATGCTCGTGTTCTACACCTACGTCGCGCACGCGGCCGCGTTCTTCCTCGTCGGCTTCGGCATCGGCTGGGCTACGGGTGACACCTGGTTAGCCGGCCTGCAGTTCGGGCTGAGCCTGCTCGTCTGGGGCGTGTTCGTCCGCACCGTCGCCGTGTGGCACATCACGTGGGCCGTCAACTCGCTCACCCACCTGTTCGGCTACCGCAACTACGAGACCGGCGAGCACAGCCGGAACAATTGGCTCGTCGCCGCCCTGACCGTCGGCGAAGGTTGGCACAACAACCATCACCACGACCAGTCCAGCGCATCGAATCAACACCGCTGGTGGGAAGTCGACGTCAGCTACTACGAGATCAAGCTGCTGCAACTGGTCGGCATCGCGTCGCACGTCGTCGAACCCCGCTTCAAACGCGACGCCAAACGCGGCCTCGACCGCCCCTCCGGCGAAGTCGAAGCCAAGATCGACGCCGACCCCGCAGCCTAACCCCCCTTCACCCGCCGCTTGCGGCTTAGCGCGACTCCCAGATCAGAAAGAAGACAACCGCGGATGACACGGATAGCGCGGATGGTCTTGATTGTCTCTCAATCGGGATAGAGCACCTCGTATTCGACGTCGTAGGGTTCACATGGAACTCGTCGAAAGCAATCATGGTCCACACTCAACGTACTCCACTCGACGTCGCCATTGTCGCTTGCAAAGTGCAAGTCAATCCAGTGAGACTCACGATTGTCTATTGACCTCACCCGCAAGGCTAAACGTGTGTCAATAACACGTTGAAACAATTCACTCGTTTCCCTGTTGTTCTCTCGTTCTGGTGGAAACGGGGGCACGAGATCGTCGGGCAGGCGATTAACGAGAATCAAATAATCAATTCTTCGTATCTGCATGTGGCTTGGATTCTAACCAATCACTGTCTGCAGCGCAGGCAAATCACTCCTTCCCATCCGCGTCCTCCGCGCAATCCGCGGTCACTCCCCTACATGACCGCCGTCTTGACCGTTCACCACCGATCGCCGTCGCATCACAACGTGCCAAACCAATCCCACCGCGATCAACCCCAACCCGATCGCCCAGACCCGCCACTCGACCCAGAAGGCCAGGAACACGCACGACGCCAGCCCGCCCCACGCGAACGCCCGCGGGTAAAGCCGCTGTTCCGGCTGAAGCCGCAAAGCGCACAGGTTGGTCAGCGCGTAATAGACCAGCACCGTGAAGGCTGAGAACGACCAAGTCGCCTTCACATCGCCGACAAGCACCAGCGACAGGATGATGCACGCGACCAGCAGCACGGCCGGCACCGGTTCCTGGTGTCGGCCGACCACCTTGCTGAACACACCCGGCAGGTCGCCGCGACGACCCATCGCCAGCGCCACCCGCGACAGCCCGAGCACCAGGTTGAGCAACGCGCCGAGCATCGCCGTCATCGCGCCGATCGTCAAGACCCAGCCGGCCGTCGGGCCGGAGACCTGACGCGCGACCACTTCGAGCGGCGCGACCTGGTCCACCGCCGCGTCGGCGAACGCCGCCGCGCCCACCGCGCCGACACCCACCAGCGCCACACCGATATAGATCAACATCGAAACGACCAGCGTTGTTACGATCGCGCGCGGGATGTTCCGCTTCGGGTTGTGGATCTCCTCGCCCAGCGTGGCGATTCGGCCGTACCCGGTATAAGCGACAAACATCAACGCGCACGCTTCGAGCATCCGCGCGAAGGCAGGACGCGACGAGTCGCCACCGCCGAGGAACGGTACGAACCGCTCGCGACCGCCCTCTGTCGCGTCCGGCAGACACACCGCCACGAACACGGCCAGCGACGCAAGCGACACCGACACGATGGTGATGTTCACCGCGTTGGCCCGGCGCATCCCGCTGAGCACGAGAACGGTCAGCACGATCACCGCGGCCGTCGCGGCGCCGGTCCGCGCCCACTGAGCATCGACATCGATCGCGGTCAACAGGTAGCCTGCGAAGCCCAGCGCCGCCGTCGCGGCCGACGCGCTCTTGGCGCACAGGAACATCCAGCCGGCCGTGAAGCCCAGGCTTGGCGTCAGCTTGCGGTAGCCGTACTCGTACGTCCCGCCGCTGATCGGAAAACTCGCCGCAAGCTGCGCACTGGACAGCCCGTTGCAGAACGCCACCACCGCCGCGACCGTAATCGCCAGCACGACAGCCGCGCCGGCCACGCCCGCGCCGATGCCGATCGACACGAACACGCCCGTGCCGACGATCGACCCCAGCCCCATGAACACCGCGCCGAACACGCCGACGCGCCGCACCAGAGATTGACACTCATCGCCGGCCATGACAACAGCTTCGGGTCAGCAGATGTAGTCGTTCAGGATGTTCTCGAGCATCTCCTGCCGGCTCGACGGCACCGACGCCAGGTTCCTCTGATGCGCGATCGGCTCCAGGTCCGCCAAACCGACGTGCCCCGCCTCGATCCGCTTGCCCAGGTCGCTGTCCCACGAGCTGTATCGCTGCGCAATGAAATCGGGGATCCGCCCGTCCTCCACGATCTTGGCAGCGACCTTCAACCCGCGGGCGAACGCGTCCATCCCGCCGATGTGCGCGTGGAACAGGTCTTCCGGGTCGACGCTCTGGCGACGCACCTTCGCGTCGAAGTTCAACCCGCCGGTCGTGAAACCGCCCGACTTGAGCAACGTCCACATCGCGAACGTCGTGTCATAGAGGTCCGTCGGGAACTGGTCGGTGTCCCAGCCGAGCAACATGTCACCCCGGTTGGCGTCGATCGACCCGAGGATGCCGTTGGCCGCCGCGTACTCCAACTCGTGATGGAACGAGTGACCCGCCAGCGTCGCGTGGTTCGCCTCGATGTTCAGCTTCAGGTGATCGACCAGCCCGTACTTCTGCAGGAACGCGTGACACGCGCTCGAGTCGTGGTCGTACTGGTGCTTGGTCGGCTCCTTCGGCTTCGGCTCGATATAGAACTGCCCGTCGAACCCGATCGACTTCTTGAAGTCGACGGCCATGTGCAGGAAGCGGGCCAGGTGGTCGAACTCGCGACCCAGGTCGGTGTTCAGCAGCGTGTCGTACCCCTCACGCCCGCCCCAGAAGACGTAGCCCTCGCCGCCCAGTTCGTGCGTCACCTCGATCGCCTTCTTGACCTGCGCCGCCGCGTGGACAAACGCATCGACGTAAGGCGACGTCGCCGCGCCGCTCATGTAACGCGGATGCACAAACAAACAAGCCGTGCCCCACAACAGCTTGATACCCGTCTCGCCTTGCAGTTGCTTAGCCAGTCCGACCACGGTATCGAGGTCTTGGTTGGTCTTGGCGAAATCGTCGGGCGTCTCCGGCGCGATGTCACGGTCGTGGAAGCACCAGAAGTCGACCCCAAGCTTCGAGATGAACTCGAAGTTGGCCCGCATCGTGTTCAACGCGACCTCGACCGGGTCCGAGCCCGTCTCCCACGGCATGTTCCGCGTCCCGACGCCGAACGGGTCAGCCCCGGCGTTCCGCATCGAATGCCAGTAGCAGACGCTGAACCGGAAATGGTCCCGCATCGACTTGCCCGCAACAACCGCATCGGGGTCGTAATGCTTGAACGCCAACGGGTTCCGGCTGTCCGGCCCGTCGTATGCAATCTTCGAAACGCCGGGGAAGTACTCCGTCGCGGTGGTCGTCATATCGCGGTGTCCTTAGGTCCGTGGGGGATGAGTGACGCAAGCATTCTGCCCGGGTTTGGGCTGGAAATCGGGGCGATAGGATACCGCAAAGCGACCGTTTCGCCCAACGGCGATATCGAACCGGCAGTGCCACCAACCGGGGCCGGTAGAATAGCGTCAGCCAGGGGTGATTTACATGAAATCGATCTTCGCTGGTCTGATCGTCCTGTTCGTGCTGTGTCTGACGCCGCTCTGCCGGGCGGACGAGGCGCACCTAGCAAAGGTCCCCCCCAAGAAGGCAAGACCGGAGAGTGCGGTCGTCGTCAAAGCCGAGGGGAAGTTGCTGCGCGTCAGGCCAACATCCGACGAACCGTGGCGTGAACCAACCGTCGGCGAACGCTTACCCATCACCGTCGAGTTGCGCGTCGGCCTACGCTCAGCAATCGAAGTCAGAATCGGCGAAAAGACACTTCGTTGTGATCGCCTCGGCACGTATTCGATCGAGCGACAACTTGTCCATCTCGCATCAACTTCCGCGCCTTTTCTCCGCGCCCGGAACGAGATTAAACCTGGCGGAGCGGTACATGAGAGTGTGATGCTGTCGCCGTCAAAGACCCTCAGTGTCGGATCACGGCCCATCGACAATGACGTTAAAGCCGAATTGATCGACACACGGGCGGACTGGTTCCGACTGAAGATCGACAGGCCATGGGTCAATCAGCCGGACGCTTGGAACAATCACTTGGGCTTGGAGACCTCACCAACCGGTAAAACGCATCCCGTTCACGAAGTGGCTCCACCTCCTGATGACAAATCCGAAAACGAGGCAGGCTTTTGCATCCGTCGCGTCAAACTGCGCCCCACCGCGTTGACGGTGGGCGTGCCGATTGCCCCAGTCAAGTTATTCTGAGTTACGAGCCGCCACACATCAAGGGCGCTGACCCGATTCACCACTCGCTTCAAAACACCAACCGCGCCCCCGGCGCGACCATGTCGGGCAACGCCTGGTCGGCCAGGTCGGTCGGCTCGATCGCCGTCAGCGGACCGACCTCGAGCGTCGCTTCCGGCTGATCGTTGTCGTCGTGCGGGACGAGCACGCCGTTGGCTTCCAGCCAACGGGCGGCGCGTTTGGACTGCAGCGCGTGGCTTGTCGCGGGGCAGTCGACGGCCCCGTCCTCATCCGCATTCTTAATCGGCGCGAACTCTTCGACGCGTTCGGTCTCGTACACGATCGACGTCTCGCACAGCGGCAGCGCGTCGAAGACGAACATCTCCAGCTTTACAGCGTTTGGCGACTGCGGTTCCACGCGCGAGCCGCTTTCAAGATCGACGTGCGCAACCTTCTTCTCCGCCCGGTGGAACGGCAACCCGAACGACTCGCCCGCGCCCAGTTGCTTGACGAAATCGACGGCGATGACGTGGATGGCGATCGAGCCGGCCTTAAACCGAAGGTCGCCGTTCGGCTCGCGGACCTCGGCCAGCTCGTCCGGCAGGTCGCTGTACTCGATCACGCTGATTCGCCCGTCCACCTTCGCGAAGACGCCGACCTTCTCGGCCGGCCCGGCCTTGGGCAACGCCTTGCTCGACATCTGCGCGCCGTCGCGGGCGTGCAGGCCGATGAACAGCGGGTCGATGCACTTGACCAATGGGTTGTCGACCTGGAAGTAACTGATCTGTTCGACGCCGCGTTGCTGCATATCGTCGAGCGCGCCGGAGTCTCTAAGCGCTTGTAAAGACCCGCCATGCCCGTTGGGCGAAAGGGCCAAGCTTCCCGAGGCGTCGAGCAACACCTTGCCCGTGTCCATATCGAACGCGGGCAGCATCGCCTGGCTGAAGAACATGATGTCTTCGGGTTCGAGGCCGAAGAACTCCTGGTCGTCGAAATACTCGCGCGTCGCCGCGTCGTTGACCTGGCTGGTCATGATGTACCACGGGATGACGTGGCCGAACTTCTCTTTGACCTTGCGCAGATACTCAGCGAACAAACCGAACAGCGGCGTGTTGCGGATCGGCGTCGCGGGGTACATGCCCTTCGGCCCGTCGTAGCCAAGGCGCGTGCCCTGCCCGCCGGCGACGGTGAACGCAGCGACCTTGCCGTCACGGACGAGCTGCTCGCCGAGCTTCCGCGCCTCGGCGTACGCGCTTTCCGCATCACACTCGTTCGGATCGTACGGGTACCACGGCGCGGGCTCGACCGTGCCCTTGATCGAAAAGTCCGGCTTGTTCCGCACATGCGATTCGACAAGCCGAGCAATCTGCGCCCAGTCAATCGCCTCGACCTGCGACAGCAGCGTGTCGCGCTGAGCGTCGTCCAGTTTGTCCCAGAATTGCAGGACGTGCGACTGGTCGGCCGAGTCGAGCGCGGCGCGTGCGGATTCGAGACGGTGATCGAGTGTGGCGGTGTCGGGCATGGTTAATCTGTCTTGATTGGGCGCGGATGACGCGAGTTTCGATTGGGTGAGCCGCGCTAAGCCGCAAGCGGCGTTTGAATCTGGTTGTCGGTCGTGCTGGGACGCGCGTCGCAAGCGACGCGGCTAAACGGGGGATTGCCACGCGACCTTGCCGACGAAAAACGGGCCGAGTCGTTCCAGGTGTAGCGACGTTTGCTTGGTCTTGCGCATCGTCTGGACGAGCGCAGACAACGGGTACAACTCCTTGCCGATCAGGCCGATCACGAAGTCGTTGTCGTTCTTGTCCAGCCCGTGGCAGGCCAAGCGGATGTCGGCCGCAAAGCCACCCGCCCCGAAGCTCATGCCGATCATGCCGTGCTCGCCGAGGATCGCCCGCTGCTCGTTTTGATCGAGCTGCTCAAACGAACCGGCCCGACGCAGCGGGTACCACACCGCCCACGGGCAGTCGGGGTTGAGCACGTTCCGCGTCGGCCGGGTGAACAGCGTCTCTTCGAGGTCGGTCTCGTATCCGATGGTGTACGTTCGGCCGAGCATCGTGTACTCGTCCTTGAGCGTCATGCTCGCGAACGGGTCGCTTTTGAGCATCGGCCGAAGCGTGTCCACGAAAAAGTTCGGATCTTCGCTCAGCGTCACGATCGCGATGCCGTTGGGGTCGTTGGCGTCTTCGTACAACGCGCCCTTGACGCCGGAGGCCTTGAGCGCGGCGATTGCCTCGGCCGAATCGACGCAGTCGCCGAACGCGAGCAGTTGCATGAACAGACGTCGATCGAGCTTCCGCGGCTCACCGTCAACGGGCGCGCCTCTTTCGGAGAGGTCGGGCGGCTCAGCCTGCGGTCGGCCGCGCGGCGTACTTCCGGGCGGGCCGCCGGCAGGTCGGCCGGACGAGGACGTGGGATGCGATGGGGCCTGGCTCATGTCGTGTACCTCAGGGCGACTTCGTTGGGCGACATGGTAGCGGGTTGGCCGCGAAATCGTGAGGACATTCCGCTAAGCCGCAAGCGGCCTCAATCGCCGGCCCGTTTGTTCCAACTTTCGTTGTTAAACATGTCCAGACCCGGGTCGGGGATCACCCCATTCTGCAGCTTCGGCCCGTGCGATTGGATGAAGTCCAGGTCGAGTTCGACGCCCCAGCCCGGCCCGCCCGGAAGTTCAAAGTGACCGTCCACGACGGCCGGGTACGGCGAGCCGCACTGCTGCACGTCACGATCGACAAAGTCGTTGAAGTGTTCGAGCACCTTGCCGTTTCTTAACGACGCGACCAGGTGCAGCGCCGCCGTGGTCGAGACGATCCCGCCCACGTTGTGCGGGGCGACCATGACGCTGTAACTCTCCGCCGTCGACGCGATCTTCTTGACCTCCAGCAGGCCGCCGCACTGATTGATGTCCGGCTGAATGATGTGCGCCGCGCGGGTCTCGAACAGGTCGCGGAACTGCGTCGCGCGGTAGAGACGCTCGCCCGTCGCGACGGGGATCGACGTGTGCGACGCGACGTGCGCCAGCGCCCCCAGGTCCTCCGGCCGACACGGCTCCTCGATCCAGCCCGGCTCGTACCGCTCGATCGCGCGGGCGATGCGGACGGCCTCGTGCGGCGCGAATCGGCCGTGCATCTCGATGAACAGGTCGACGTTTGGCCCGACCGCTTCGCGCACCGCCGCAATCAGGTCGACCGAGCGCTGCCGTTCGGCGATGGTCAGTTCGAGGTCGCCCGCGCCGAACGGGTCGAACTTCATCGCCTGATAGCCCGCGTCGACGACGCGGCTCGCGGCCGCGGCGAACTGCTCCGGCTCGCGCTCCACGGTGTACCAGCCGTTGGCATAAGCGGGCACGCGGTCGCGGACCTTGCCGCCAATCAGTTGATAAACGGGCAGGTTCGCGGCCTTGCCGATCACGTCCCAGCACGCCATCTCGACCAGCGCCAGCCCGGTCATCGCGACCTCGCCGGCCGAGCCGAAATCGACCAGCGTGAACCGGCGGTACAGGTCTTCGATGTCGCAGGGGTCGTGCCCGACGATGTGCCGCCGCACGTCGCGCAGGTACTCGACGACGGTGTGCGTCTTGCCCACGACGCGGGCCTCGCCGACGCCGACGTGGCCGGCGTCGGTCCGCATGACAAAGTAGGTCAGATTCCGCCAGGGCGTGGCGACGACAAACGTTTGGTATTCGGTGATCTTCACGGGGCGGTATTAGAGCACGGAACCGCCTTGGCGTCATGGCAAACGGCCCCGGAGCCGAGATCGCCGTCGGGCATCCAGGAAACAGGGTCCGAACCCACCACCCCAAGGGGCCGGAATCCGGTACAGAATCTGCCGGATAACGACTTGCACAGGGGTATCCCTTGATGTATATTGGTGGTGCTGGAGCGAGTTTGGATTTCTGAGATTGAAGGGAAACAAGGTCCACGAAGCAGCAGAAAGCAGCCCGCCGGGGTCTCGCGGTGGGTTTGTCTCGTTTGATTCACTTCACCTGTACCGGAGTTGTCCGATGACACGTCTTCTTCGAAGCAACCTCTCCTTGATCCTTCTCTTGACGGCCTTAGCGGCGATGTGGCCGGTTCAGCGGGCTGAGGCGATTGTCCTGGCCAGCGACGACTTCGAGAGCTATGCCCCCGGGTCCGACCTGAACGGTGGCAGCGGCGGCTTCGGATTCGCGGGCAACTGGGCGGCGACGGGAGCTTCCGGCGGCGGCCACACGACCGTCGCGGCGGCGACGCTCATGGACCCCAACGCCGTGAGCAACGGTGGGTCGCAGGCGGCGCGGCTTGCGCCGACGACCAACCTCGGCGACATCGGCAACTTCCTCAATCGGCCGCTGCCGACAACGTCGCTCGACACGGTCTACATGAGCTTTCTGATTCGACCCGAATCAGGCGTTGAGAACAACGAGTTCTACAACTTTCAGGCCAGCGACGGCGCGACGGGCAACTCGAGCAACGCGCTGGGCGTCGGCATCCGCAATAACCCGGGCAACCCGTTCTTCGCCCGGGTCGGAAGCTCCGGCAACTCGACCGTCAACTCATCGACCAACGCCACACTGGGCGACGACTTCCTGCTGGTCGCGCGGTTCTCGAAGACGGGCATGTCCACGACGTACAACCAGACGGCGTTGTTCATCAACCCAGTCGACGGCAACGAGCCAGTCGTTCCGGACGCCGTCGCGAACCACGGCGCGCCGAACATCAGCGACCTGAGCCTGTTCAGCGTCCGCAACTTCAACCCCGACGCGGGCGACGTGGTCTGGATTGACAACCTGCGCTTCGCGGACACGTTCGCCGACGCCGTCGGCGTCACGCCGCCGGCCCCGACCGGGCCACCGATGGTCACACTCGAAGCGGACGCCGACGCGTTCGTCCAGGCGAATCAGGCCAACAACAACTTCGGTTCTAACGTCGAACTGCTGGCCAAGAACCAGGGCGCCAGCTTCAGCCGAAAGAGCTGGCTGCGCTTCGACCTGACCGGCGTGACCTTCGATCAAATCGCAGAGGCGGAACTGACCCTGCGTCAGCCCAACCCGATCCGTGACTTCGGCGGCAACGCCAACAATCTGACGTATGAGTTCAACGTGTTCGGTCTGAACGACGGCGACGCGGGCGAGGGCTGGGACGAAGGCGCCATTACGTGGAACAACGCCCCGGGCAACGACACCGGCAGCGGCGACGGCGTGCTGGCCAACGCGACCTTGCTCGACACGTTCATGCTCACCGGGCGCGGCGTCGACGGCGGAGCGATCGCGCTGAACAGCCAGGCGATCTTGGACTTCATCACGGCTGACAGCGACGGCCGCGTGACGTTCATCATCACGCGCGAGACACCGCAAACCAGCGACTCGGTTGTCCACATCTTCAACTCGCGCGAGACCGGCATCGGCGCGACGTTGAAGCTGACGGCCGCGATCCCCGAACCGGCGACCTTCAGCCTGCTGGCGCTTGGCGGTCTGGCCGCGCTGCGTCGCCGCCGACGTGCCGCCTGAGTTTGCCCAGAATAACAACACGAACCTGAAACAAGACCGCTCCTACGAGCGGTCTTTTCCTTGCAGTCCCGCCGTTCCACGGATATGATGTAATCAGGTCGGATCACCACATTCGACCGCAGAAATGCACCTCGCACGAGGTAGCAGGAATCCAGCCAATTTTCCGCAGGAGTTTGACATGCGAACGTTGTCCTATCCGATCGTGCGACGCGCCACCGCGTTGCTGCTCGCCGTATACGCCATCATGGTATTGGCCGCGCCCGCGTCCGCCGTCAACGTCACCGGCTGGTGGCGGATGGAAGCGGACAACGATCCCGGCTCGGGCTACTCCATTGCCAACGAGGTCGTCGGCGGTCCGTCGCTGATCGGCACCAGCGGCAACATTCAGGCGACTGTGCCGGTCAACCCGATCCCGCAGCCGCCGATGGTCGCGAACAATTTCGCACTCAGCGGCGACAACAACGTCAACGGGACGATCGCACCCTATGCGGGCCTCGACGTGACCTCGGGCACGTTCGAATTCTACGCCCGCGCCAACGAGGGCGACGCGCGCTTCCTCCTGCGCCAGACCGGCGCGACAGGCCTGCGCATCGACGTGCCGAACAACCTTCGTGTGCAATACTCGACGGCGGCGGGGCAGGTCACCATCCAGGGCGGCCTGAACAACTTCGACGCCAACTGGGACCACGTCGCGTTCACCTATGACGAAGTGACGGGCGTGGGCAACGTGTACGTCAACGGCGCCCTCGCCGGCACGAACGACGGCCCGGACAACCAGCCGCTCACCTGGCCGGCCGCGCTGCCGCTGCAAGTGGGCAACGGGATGGACGGTGGCGGCGGCCTGATCGACCAGGCCATCTTCGACGAACTGCGCATCGCCAACATGGCGTTGCCGCCCAGCCAATTCCTCAACGGCACAGCCGCGGCGCCGCCACTGTTTGTCGCGCCGACCCCGCCCACCGAACTCGTCCGCTTCAACTTCGACACGCTGGCCTCTGCACCGGCCGACACCGTCATGCCAGAGATCGTGTCACTCGACCTGGTCAGCAACGCGCCGTTGAACATCAACCCGGCTGTCCTCAACGGCACGAATAACGTCGACCTGAGGTTCGAGATCTCAAACCCCGGCCCGAACTACGCCACGCAACCCGTGCTCCGCGTCTTCCCGGCTGGCAACAACGACCAGCAGGAAGCGTTCGACAACGACGGCTACTACGAGTTCACGATCGAGCCGATCGACGGCAAACAACTCGACCTGGATTCGCTCGTTTTCGACGCGGCACGCGGCGGTGGCGCCACGCCACGCGGCTGGGCGGTGCGGACCAGCATCGACGGCTTCACCAGCGTGCTCGACACGGCCGACATCCCCACGGCCCGACCGACATTCACGCCGTACCTGATCGACCTGTCCGGCCCCGAGTTCCAGGGCTTGACCGACCCGCTGACCTTCCGCGTCTACGTCTACTCGCCCGGCAACGGCAGCACGGTCGAGTTCGACAACCTGCGCGTCCTCGGTTTCGCCACGGCGCCGATCCCCGAGCCGGCAACCTTCAGCCTGCTCGCTCTGGGCGGTTTGGCAGTCCTGCGGCGTCGGCGGCGGCAAAGCGTCTGAATCTGACACACGTCAGCGTGAATCGCTTCAAAGGCCGCCCGCGCGGGGCGGCCTTTTCTGCGCGCTCTCTTGGGCAGCGCCATCAATTGAGGCGTGCCTGAGAATGAGCGAAGCGTTTCACAGTCTCAAGCGTCCATTCCCGTGAACGGCTTCGCCATTCACGGGCACAGAGAATCGATTCAATACACGGCGTTGACCTCCGGGACTTGCGCTCCCCAACGTGTGATCGCCGCAAGGACGTAAAAAAACCCAGGAGCAGGACGCCCCTGGGTTTGCGCGGGTTCCAAACCCGTAGGCTTGGCTGGATTCGGGCGGGCGAAGCTTCTCTTGCCTCAGCCCGCCGCAACAGTAGACGAACGGCGTGCCCGTCTGTTTCAGGAATCTGTCAGGAATCGCGCCGGTTTTTTACTTCTCGAATTTGAAGTCCTTCTTCTGGGCCTGTTTGCGCACACTGTCGACGATCGCGTCGTCCAGGCGGTTCGCCCCGCCATCGGCGTTCGCACGCTTTTTCATCTCGGCCGCGACGTAACGCTTGCGTGCGTCGGCCAACTTCTGGATCTTGGCCCGGATCTCAGCCCGCTGTTTGGCCATCTTCGCGATGTAGGCCTTGCGTTCCTCCGGCTTCAGCTTGCGCAGCTCGGCCGGCAGGTCTTCGTCCTTCAGGTCTTCGAGCTTGACCTTCTTCTTCTCGAGCGCATCGACCAAGTCCCACATGTCGTTGCTGTACAGGGCAGACGACTTGGCCGCCGCACGCTGCACGAGCACCGGCGCCGCCAACTTTGCGGCCGCCTCGTCCTGTGCGACCTGCCTATCCTTCGCCTCCTTGCCGCGTCGGCCGTAGTAGACGTACGTCGCGTTCAGTTGCGTGTTGAGCTTGGCGATCTCGGCGTCCTGCGGCGCGGTGATATGCACGACCCGCTTGTTCTGGTCGATGTGTGTGTACGACCCGTCAGCCAGTTGCGCGCCGTGCTCCCACTTGGTATTGATGCCCGTCTGCCGGTCGCCACAGTGGATCGTGTTCACGACCACGCCTTTGGCAATCGCGGCCTTGCACGACTCGGCGTAGTTGATCTGCCCTTGCGTGAACGGCTCGTTGCCGGCGATGAAAATGGCCTTGAAGTCCTTCGTGTTGGCCGACCACGACAGCACCTTCGTCGCGTCGCGGATGACCCAGCCGCACCACTCGCTGCCGCCATTGGTCTTCAGCGCGAACAACTCCTCCGACACCTTGTCCAGGTCGGTCGTCAGCGGCAACACCTGACGCACATAGCCCTCCTTCGCGGGCAGTCGGTCGTTGCCATACTCGAACAGCGCGACCTGCAACTCAGGACGGACGCCGTCCTGCTTCGCGGTGGCGAACTCGTTGACGATCCGCCAGAGGTGCGTCTTGGCCTGCGCGATCAGGCCGTCCATGCTGTTGGACGTGTCCAGCAGGATGGCGATCTGAATCAGCGGGCGACGCTTTTCGACGTTGGCCACGCGGCGTTCCAGCGCAGGTTGCTTGGTCGGCTGGGCGCTGGCGGCGGCCGGCGCTGCTGCCGGGGCGTCGTCCGCGGCGCGGGTCGGGGTCAGGCCGACGCACAAGCCGGCGACCAAGACGGTCAACGCAGTCAGCGAGGTGAACAATCGGGTGATCGAGCGTGTCATGGTGGGTCTCCGGTGGATTGATTCCACCGGTTTGGACGCACAGGCGACGCGGCGGTTCCGGGCGGGCGATGTATCATGCCCAACTGACCCCACCCGCCAACACCTACTAAACGACGACGCGTTACACGCTTCTGTAACAAGCATGCCTGCACCGACCGCCCCAACCCGCCCGGCAGCCGAGCCGGCCAACGACCTGCTCACGCCCGATTTCATGCGCCAGCTCGATCGTCTGGACGTGCTGTCGCGCAAGATGTTGCAGGGCAAGCTCCAGGGCGAACGCCGATCCAAACGCCGCGGCCGAAGCGTCGAGTTCGCCGACTACCGCAACTACGTGCCCGGCGACGACCCGCGGTTCATCGACTGGAACCTCTACGCCCGCCTCGACAAACTCTTCATCCGCCTGTTCATGGCCGAGGAAGACCTCTCCGTCTGGGTCCTGCTCGACACCAGCGCATCGATGGATTGGCCACCGGAGGACAGCTACACCGGCGGGACTGGCGGATCGCGAGATCGCGACATCCTTCCGAACGAGTCACCCGACAACGTCGCTGCCTCCCTACCGGTCATCAACAAACTCGACTACGCCAAGCGCGTCGCCGCCGCGATCGGCTACATCGGACTGGTCAATTACAACCGGGTGCACATCCACGCGTTTTCGTCCACGATGCACGCCGGCCTGTCCAACCTGCGCGGCCGACGACCGATGCCGCGACTGCTCAACTTCATCGCGCAACAACGCCCGCCGGGCGACCGCGCAGCCGAGAGCGACTTGACCACTGTCATGCGCCGCTTCGCGCTGACGCAGCGCGGCAAGGGCGTGGTCATCGTCATCAGCGACCTGCTCGACCGCGGCGACCCAGCCGAGGCGATGCGCTACTTGCTCGGCGACCGGTACGACGCGTTCGTCCTGCACCTGCTCAGCCCCGGCGAACTGGAGCCGAACAGCGTCGGCGTCCTGGGCGACCTGCGCCTGCGCGACGTCGAAGACGCGCAGACGGCCGACGTCTCGGTCACGCCCGCGCTGCTTAAGCGCTACAAGGCAAGACTTGAAGAATGGTCTGACAACTGGCGGGCCGAGTGCCTCCGCCGCGGCGTCGCCTACATGCGGGCGAACACGGCCACGCCGTTCGAAACGCTCGTGCTGAAGTGGCTGCGCGAGCGGGGCGTGGTTGGGTAGATCAGTAACATGGATCGTGCGATGCGGGGAGGAGAGCGGTTTCGAATCACCATCCCGATGGGCTGAATCTGCAACGCGCATCTAAAGAGACACTTTGCAAATCAAAGGGTCGCACCGTTCACACATCTGGCGCGTCAATCGACTCCACAACCGTCCCGCATTCAGGACATGCGTCCCCAGAACCGCGCATGTCGTATTTACATTTCGGACACAGTCCCTCCGCGATCCGGCCACTGCGGATTCTCTGGCGAGTTGTACATACCCAAGCAAAGAAATGGGCATTTACGTAAAGGCTCGTTGTGAGGAAGATACCAATGATCACAATGCCGACCATGCCAATCCCGCTCCCGCCCCTGGTGCCACTCATTCCCAAACCGAGGAGCATGCTCCAAGGAAATGTCATACATGACAGTCCCAATGTGCATCCCTCAGTCAGAAACGCGCTAACGGGAGCCTCATCAATGTTGATTGGCCGCTCGATTAGGCAAAGCACAAGAATAAGAACTGCGGCCACCACCAAGTAACAACACACCCACCATTCGTGCAAAGATCGCGGTGAAATCGTGATGAACCTACGCAAGTTGTCGTCCTTGACTGACACCAAGAGTGTAGCCGCCGATCACCGCGAACGGCTGAGGCCTAGTCGCTTAAGATTCATTCATGGGCTTCCTCACCCCGCTCACCGCGATCATCGCCGCGGCGATTGCCGTGCCGTTGTTGGTCGCGTTGTATTTCCTCAAGCTGCGTCGTCGGCTGATCGACGTTAGTTCGACGTTGCTTTGGCGGAAGGCGATCGAAGACCTTGAGGTCAACACGCCGTTTCAGAAGCTGCGTCGCAACCTGCTGCTTATCCTGCAACTGCTCATCCTGGCGGCGTTGCTCATCGCACTGGCTCGACCGACGACGCGGGGTGTGGGCGACGATGCGCAGCGGCTGGTCATTGTGATCGACCACTCGGGTTCGATGAACGCGACCGACGATCAGCCGACCCGGCTCGACCGGGCGCGGCAATTGGCGTTGCAGTTGATCGACGACCTCGAAGGCGCGGCGATGGTCGTCACCTTCGCCGAGCGGGCGCGCGTCGTTCAGCCGTTTACGACCGACCGCGCGCTGCTGCGACGGGCCGTCAATTCGGTCCCGCCCACCGACCAGCGCAGCCGACTCGCGCCCGCGCTGGAACTGATTGAGCCGTTCACACGCCGGCTTGCTGACGAAACCGAGGGCGAGGTCGAACCGCTCACTGTGTATGTGTTCAGCGACGCGCGCGTGCACGACGCCGACGACCTGTCGCTGCCGGGCGGCGAGATGCGGCTTGTTCAACTCGGTGCGGCGAGCGAAGAAGACAACGAAGAAGCCGACGCAGACACCGCACCGCGCGGCAATCTCGCCATCGTCTCGATGTCCGCTCGACGCGACCACAAGCGCCCGCAGTTCGTTCAGGTCTTTGCGCAGGTCGCCAACTTCCACGACGAGCCGGTCGAGACGGACATCGTCCTGCGTGTCGACGGCCGGGAACAACGGCGTGAGCGGCGCACGATCGACGCCGCGCTACCCGGCACGCCCAACCGATCCGGCTCACCCGGTTCATCGTCACTGACGTTCGAGTTGGAGTTGACCGGCTCGGCGTTACTCGAAGTGCGACACGAGCACGACGACCAACTCTCGGCTGACAACTCGGCCGCGCTCGTGCTTGCGCCGCGCCGCGACCCGACGGTCATGCTCGTGACCAAGGGCAACCCATTCCTGCTGCGCGCGATCCAGGCGGCCGGGGCGAAGCGGATCGAGACGGTCACGCCCCAACAATTCGACGCGCTCGACCCGGCCGACCTGACCGCGACGTTCAGGCCGGACGACTCGGCTGGTCAACCATCGACCTTACCCAACGCAGCGTTGGGCGGTGTCGATCTGATCGTGTTCGACGGCCACGCGCCGCAAACCGTGCCCCCGATCGCGTCGCTGTCGTTTGACGCCGCGCCGCCGATCGAAGGGCTTGAACTGATCAAGCAACCGAACTCGGGCGTGCAGTACCTGCTCGATTGGCGGCGGGACGACCCGGTGATGCGCTACGTCACGCTCGACAACGTGCTGGTCGAACACCCCGGCCGACTCGTCCTGCCGACGGGCGCCCGCGTGCTGGCGACCGGTCAATCCGGGCCGATCATGGCGCAGGTCGTGGTCGACGATGTGCCGCACGTTGTGGCGGCGTTGTCCGTGCTGCGGAGCACCTGGCCGATGGAGATCAGCTTCGCGGTGTTCGTGGACAACGTGATCGCCGCACTCGCATCGACCGGCAGTGAAAACGATGCGCTGAGTTTCGCGCCCGGCGACGCCGCGGCCGTGCAGACGCTCGACGACGACGGCGACGACGTGACTTACCGCGGGCCGGTCGATCTGAAAGCCGACGCCCTGTCAGGTCGCGCCGTCATGCCCGCCTTCCAACGCGCGGGCGTCTACCGGCTCGACGACGACAACCTCGCCCCCCCGCCGTGGAACACGATGGCCGTCAACCTGACCGACCCGCTCGAAAGCGACCTGCGCCCCGCGCCGGAACTGGTCGTGCGCAGCGGCGCGGTCACCGTCGTGACCAGCAACGACCCGCCGCGCCGCGAGGTCTGGCGGTGGTTTGTGTTGATTGCGTTGGGTGTGCTCGTGATCGAATGGGTCGTTTACACGCGGCGGATGCACGTGTAGGACGGGATTCGTCTGAAAAGTAGGGTGCGCTTCAGCGCACCAGACATACTGGCCGGTTTCTGTACGAGCGTGGTGCGCTGAAGCGCACCCTACATGTGACACGTGCTACCTGTTCGACTCAGACTAATCACTCAATAGCAGATTCATCTTGACCTTGAACCCGTTGGGATACTTCTTGAGTTCCTTGCCGACGGCCCGCCACTGGTAGAGGCTAACAAGGATCGGGCTGTCGAGGTCGGCGTAGCCGGTGGAGCGGAGCAGCCTGGCTTTGATGACTTTGCCATCGCCGTTGAAGGTGATCTCGGCGATCGGGTTCGTCGGGAATGTGCTGAGTAAGGTGACGACGCCGAACTTGGGGCGGACGGTTCGGACTTCGACGCCGCGCATGGTGGCGACCTTGCCGGGGCGGACGACGGTCGAGTCTTTCAGCGCCGCGGCCGGCGCTTCTTTCTTGTCGCGCGGCGCGGCCGTCGGGTTGGCTTTGCGTGGCTGCGGGCTGGGGCGGGTGTTTGCCTTGGCGTCGTCGGTCGGCGTGGGTTTGGGTGCGGTCTTGGCCGGGACGTCTTTCGGGTCAGGCTTGGGCGGCGCGGGTGTGGGGATCGGCTTGGCGGTGGCCGGCCGACCGTCTGGGTCGGGCTTGGGCGTTTGCGCCGCGATCTGTTTGGTCGGCGCGCCGTCGTCACGCGGTTTGGGGGTGTCGGCCTTGTCCTGTCTCGTCGGCTCGCCGTCGGGATCGGGTTCGTCCGTGCGCGACGCGGCCTGCTCGGTCGGCGGCACTTCGCTCCTCACGTCGGCGTCCGATGCGAGTTGAGGCGCGAGACCGACGTCATACGACTTGCGCGTGGTCAGATCGGGCAACTCGAGTTTGAGTTCATCGATCGGCGGCGGGTTGAACTGGATGGTCGGTTGGCCGACGACCGACTCGGTCGCTCTTGACGCGTCCTGGTTCAGCGGCTTGGCGCGGTCCACCTTGATGTCAGCCGCGGACTCGGCCTGCCGGGCCGGCGTCGTCCGTTGTAGCATCGGCGCGTCGGCCGGCAAACGGCGCAGCGGCGGCGCGGGCGTGGGGACAACGGATACCGCTTCGACCTGCCGAGCCAATTGCGGCGCATCGGACCGCTGCGTGACGCGCGTCATCGACCTGGCGACCGACGCGATTTGCGACGGTGTGGCCGGCGGCGTCGGGCGGTCGGGCATGCGCTGGACCGGCGCGGGGTCGACCTGCCGTTGCAAGGCCGGCTGCTCGACCCGGCTTTTCGGCGCGAGCAGTTTCTGGAAGTCTTCGTACGCGATCCACGACGCGGTGAGTGTTTCCGGTGCGTCGTCCTTGCCGAGGCGCACATCGGGCTCGACCTTGGGCTTCGGTCGCCGCTCCGGCTTGGGGCGTGGGCGGTGGTGCGTCACCTCACGTGGCTTGGGCTTCGGGTCGTCCCTGTCGCGTTCGATGTAGATCGGGAGGACGAGCGTGTTGTTGTCTTCGTTGGGGTACTCTTCGATCGCGTCGTCGGCGTCAACTTTGGCGATGACGTAGACCTTGCCGCCGTAACGATCCGGGATTGGCGACGTCTCGACATCCGTATCGGAATGAACTGTGCCGACGCGCTGCGTCAACACCGGCGCGTCGTCGCCACTGAGTTGGTCATCGTTTGACAGGTAGAGGTGGTTCGACCACTGCGCGTCAGACGGCAGCGGCTTGCCGGCGAGCGTCGTTTCGATGCGACCGCCGAATACATGGTCGGGCTTGACGTGGCGCGGGCCTTCGTATCCCACGGCGACCAGGTCGGGGCGCGGCGGCAACGTGATGCGGATCGGGTGGACAGCGATCTTGCCGGGCGATTGTTCAGCGGTCGTCGTGGATGACGTGACCGGTTCGGTGACGGCGACGAGGTCGTCGGCGTCGGCCTTGACGATCAGAAACATATCGCCGTGCGTGCGCGGCGGCAGGTCGATGGAGACTCTCACGTCTTCGTGTTCGCCTTGCTCAAGGCGACGCGGCGCGTCCCGCGACGTCATCACGCGGTCGTCGCCGCTGAGTTGGTCGTCGTCCGAGAGGTAAACCCGCTCGACCCATGCGAACGCGGGTCGTCCCGGCCCGAGGTTGCGCACCGTGTACGCGACGCTGACGGTCGCGCCGGCGTCGGCTTGCTGCGAGGCGTCGTCGATCGTCACGGTGAGCGCCGGTCGCTCCGCAGACCGTTGCGCGACCTGACCCGCCAGCGGCAGGACAATCAGGTGCAACAGCACCGCGATGACGGCGCCGATGACCAGCGGCAGGATGGTTTCACGCTCGAGCATGAGTCTTCATGATAGCGGCCAGCGTTTTGACCCCCTAGATTCGCCACCGCACAGAGCAGGCGTTACGGAGCACGATTTGACTCGTTGGGCTGACCGACCATCACCCACTTGGTAATACCCGCTGAGCGGATGCGTTCGAGCACGTCCACGTAGACCGGCCCACGATCGACCGTGCCATCGCCCTGACCTTCCATGGCGACGTAGATCGGCGGCTGATCGGGGTCCTTGGCCAACAATTCCAGACGCTTGGAGAGGGCGTCGGGTTCAATCGGCTGACGGTTGTAATAGAGCCGGCCGGACTTGTCGATCGTGATGGCGTGGACCTGCGGTTGCTGTGCGGCTTGCGCGCTTTGCGCGGCGGGGGTGAACCGCACATTGAGGGTCGATGTGTAGTTCATTACGATCAGGCTGTAGATGAAGAACGTCAGCAGCAGAAAGACCACGTCGATGAGGGGCATCATTTCGACGCGGGGGCTGTGGTCGTTTCGGCGGATCGAGCGCATGGGGTGATTGTACGTTGATGTTTGGTTGATGCGCGGCGTGAATGATTAACGAGTGCTGGTTCACTTTGGCCGACCAGATTCGTGCCACGGCCGTGTCGGCCGTGTGGAACGGCGGTGATGCACCACACGGCCGACACGGCCGTGGCACGAGACAGATGCATCACTCATTGACTGGGCAGAAGCGCTAAGCCGCAAGCGGCCTGAGGGAAGAAGGGGCCTCGGGAAAAGAAAACCGGCCGTTCCCTTTTGGGGAACGCCCGGCTCAGACCCGAAGTCGGTTAACCGACCTGGGCGGGTTCGCTTGCTTGCCAGCGTCCGTTTTAGAACAGGAGCTGGAACTGGGCACGGATAGCGATCTGATCTTCTTCGTCGCCGCTGTCGGGCAGGAGGCCGAGGCCGCTGCTTTCAGCCGACGCACCGAAGGGACCCTTCGAATCCGCGGTGTTGATGCTGAGCGAGTCGAGCGCCCAGACCACGTCAACCGTCAACTTGGCGTTGTGCTTGTTGAAGTAGTAGTTGGCACCGAAGGTGAGGAGGATCGCGTCTTCGTCTTCCGAGTCGTCTACGCCGTCGCCGTCAACATCGCCGACCACGTGGGCGTCAACTTCGATCCACTCGAAGCGGCCGAAGATCTCGAGCTTGTTGGGCACGAGGTGAACGCCGGCCTGCACGATGGCGCCGAAGTTGTCAAAGTCTTCTTCGCTGGTCGTCAGAGCGAGCGGGTCGAAGAATCGGGCGTCCTGCACGTGCGAGCCGATGAAGGCGGCGTACACGTTGAAGGGGTACAGGTCGAGCGAGCCGTCGATCGTCCAGGCGAACTGGTCCGCGTCGTTGACGGCGAGCGAGTCACCGGCTTCGCCGGCTTCGTAGTGGATGGCACCACCGACGACGAGGGCGAACGGGTCGCCTTCCCACGCGGTGAAGTCATTGGCCGAGTCGAGGCTGCCGGCCAACGCCACGTCGATGCGGGCGGTGATCGCGGGGGCCTCGGTGCGATCGACGTGGAAGTCGGTCGGGCTGGCGTTGCCACCGTCGCTGAGGGCGGCGGTGACCCTGACGTTGTCCATGGGCATCCACTTCACCCAAACGCCTTCCGAGCGGTTGAGCGTGAAGAACTCGTTGACGGCAGAGCGTTCAACGGCGAGCTGGTGCTTCGAGCTGACCAATTCCTCGCGGAGGAACGGGAGCTTCTTGCGACCGGCCGCGAGGTGCAGGCCGTCGGCCAGCTTGTAGCCGATGACGACGTCTTCAGCGAAGATGTCACCGTCGCCACGGTGGGCGGACAGGCGGACCTTGTAGCTGAGGCGGGGGCTACCGATGTGGCCGGCGAAGGTGAGCTTCGTGCGGCGGATCTGGAAGCCGGCTTCGTTCTCGTCGATGTCCGGGAAGTCGGGCACACCGTCGAGGTCGAGGTCGCTGTTGTCCTGGTCACGGTTGTTGTAGATGTATCGGATCTGGATCTGACCCGAAATGGTCATCGAGAACGAACCGTCTTCAGCGGCCAGGAAGAAGTTCTTGCCGTTGTGGCCGGCGCTGTGGCCATGGCTTTCGAGGCTGGCGCGGGTGTCGGCGTCTTGCAGGACTTCCTGCACGAGCGCGGTGACTTCAGCGCGGCGGCGTTCGTTCAGCCAATTGGCGTTTTCGTCCCCGGCACGCATCTGAGCAACCTCAGCGCGAAGCCGTTGGACCTCTTGGAGCAGTTGCTCGGTATCGGAATCCTGCTGAGCGTGGACCGTGCTCAGCATCATCCCGATGACCATCGCGCCGCTCAGGGCGATCAGGCGTGTGCGACTCTTCATGGACAAAATCTCCGGTAAAGAAGGAACCCTTGGACTGCAGGCACTGTTGATTCGCGAGTCACCTCACCCGCGTGGCCTTTTACATTGGAGTGGTGTCATCGACTGGATGCATCAACGCCGTGTCATTTCCGTAGCAGCGTCTGATAATCACTTGACTCGGGTCATGCGGGCTGAACGCTTGAGAATCCAGTCGGTTCCAGCCGCATCAAGACTTCAAGAACTCGTCGTTAGAAGCCATTCCCTGGATACGTGTCAACAACAAAAAGTTACGCAGACTCCGTCGTGGGGGCACGGCTATCGCCGGGACCCAGTCACAATCGGGCCGCATTATTGACTTACGTGAGAAGTTGTGTCAAGTGATGTGGATAACCCACAGGCCGTTCTGGCGGCAACCCGCATCGGTCCTCCCAGCCTTTTCAGGACACATCTGCTTGTTTTTTAGGCACTTGCGCCTGGCAAAACCGGAGTGAGATCGGTCAGGCGACCGGCTGAAAAAAGATTATCCACAGGCGTAATCTACCGCCGGATTCATGGGTATCTGGGTTCGACAGGACTTCACTCGACGTGCGCCAAGCTCGCCAAGTGCGGCAAAACCCCTGAAAAACCAGGGTTTCGGCCGGTCGTTCGGCCTGTGACGCGTGCGGGCGGTTCAAAACGCGGGGCGCAGACCCGAATCTGGCTTGTCGCGTCACGCCGAGGCGTTGATTCGACCGACATAAAAAAAGCCGACCGCCGCCGATAAGTTGTACTGTCGGCCGGAGCGGGCCCGTGGCTGGGAGTCGGCCACACCTAGAATGCCCGCGCTCACGCTTTCCGGCGTGAAACGAGCATGGATGCAGGAGCACCGACAGATGAGGTCTAACGATCATGGGGGTCGCCGGCGACCGATTGGCCTGATGGCGCTGTCGTGCGTCGCGGTGTTGGCCTTATCGGCCCTGCACCTGGCGGTCACGACGCCGGCCACCGCCCAGGACGACGCAGCGTCGGCCAACAAGCAGCAGGCCGACGAGAAGCCCAGTGCCGACGAGTCCGGCATCGACCCCGAAACGGGCGAGATGCGGAACTTCGGCCAAGTCTTTATGAAGAGCCCGGTGATCAACTCGATCATCATCGCGCTCAGTGTGGTCGCCCTGTTCCTGTTCCTCTTCTTTCTCACCACCGTCAACACAGCCGCAATGGCGCCGCCGGGCTTCGTCGACGACGTGACCAAGCTGGTCATCAATCAACAGTTCCGCGAGGCGACCGACCTGTGCCGGTCTCGGCCGGGCGTGTTTATCGCCAGCATCGTTCAACGCTGCGTCGAGAACGCCGACAAGCAGCACTCGGTCATCCTCGACATCCTCGACACCGAGGGCAAACGCCGGGCGGACATCCTGTGGAACCGGATCAGCTACCTGGCTGATATCTCGAACGTCGCCCCGATGCTCGGCCTGTTCGGCACGGTTTACGGCATGATGCGGACGTTCGCGGCCGCACGGTTCACCTCGCTGTCCGCGTCGAGCGGCGCGCTGACCGAGGGCGTGGCGCAGGCGATGTCCACGACGCTGTTTGGCTTGGCCGTCGCCATCCTCGCCCTGGCGTTCTATTCCATCGTCAAGAGCCGAGCGACGAAAGTGCTCTCGGAAATCGAACACACCGTGCACACGATCGCCGACCACATCAAACGGAACGAGGCGTAAAGACTTCCCCTTGAGCGGGACAACAGCAACCGACGCGCAACACGCGTCGCAGACGAACTGACCCATGAGCTTCGCCAGCGAATCCCGTGACCGTGCACGACCTGTCGTCCCCCTGGCGGCGATGGTTGACATCATGTTCCTGTTGTTGGTCGTGTTCATGACGGCCTCGTACTACCGCGAGCAGGACCAGTTGATCGACGTATCGCTGCCGGCCACGGAGACCGACGAGCCGCAGGCGGGCAAGGCGCCGATCATCATCACCGTCAAGGCCGACGGTTCGATCTATGTGGGAGAAGGCAAGTACACGCTCGAGAGTCTGTACGCGACGCTCAGCGAGTTAGCCGCGCAACTCGACGATGAGAGCGTGGTCATCCGCGGCGACCAGACCAGCGACCTCGGGCGAACCGTGCAGGTGCTGGATATCTGCCGCAAGGCCGGCATCCGCGACGTGAGCCTGGCGACGACCAAGTCGTCCAAGAAGTTGTGACGTTCAATGCACGCTTGCAGCCGTCCCGCGTGCTGCATCAACGCTCACCTTGAACGACCCGCCCGCCCGCCGCGTACAACCTTGTTGACACACGATCGGGACCCGATCCATGACACGCACGGACCGATGCCGTCGCCCCGCGATCGCCTGCCTTTTGGCGGCTGTTCTGCTCACACTCGCCGCGCCGGCTTTGCTCGCGCAAGCGAACGACGCCGCGCAGCGTCAGTACGTCCTCGCTTACCGCCTGTTGCAACGCAAGCAGGACGCCGAGGCGGACAAGGCCTTCGAGACGTTCCTGAACCGTTGGCCGAACGACGAGAAGAAGGCGGACGCGCTGTACTATCGCGCGCTGATCGCTTATCAAAAAGGCGACCCCGTCGCGGCGTCACGACACCTCGACGCCGCGGGCGACACGGCGATCGTGCCCGACCACATGGTGCACCTGCTCAAGGCTGAGATCCGCCTCGGGCTGAAACAACCCAAAGAGGCTATCAAGTCGCTCGAACAGATCGCCGTCGACAAACTGGGCGACGACATGCGCGCCCGCGTGTTGTACCGTCGCGGCTCGACGTACTACGCCCTGCAAAACTTCGCGGCCGCCGAGACAAACTTCGACCAGGCCGCGAAGCCGACGTCGGCGATCCAGGGCCACGCGCTGCTGGCGCTGGGGCAGGTGCGCAAGGTCCTGAAGAAGAACGACGAAGCGGTCGCGTCGTTCAAGAAGGCGGCTGAGATGAACAACGCGTCGGTCTCGCCCGAGGCCGCGTTCCTGGCCGGCGAGTTGAGCTACAAGTCGGGTAAGCACGCGCAGGCGATCGCCCTGTTCCGAACGGTCGTCACGAAGTACCAGAGTTCGCGGCGGTTCGGCCAGGCGGCCACCGGCATCATGTGGGCGCAGCTCGCGTCGAAGCAGTACCAGGACGTCATCCAATCCCGCCGTCAGTTCAACGACGCGCTGACGGGCGGCGACCGTGTCACGGCTGTCTACGTCGCCGCCGCGGCCCACCAGCAACAGGGCCAAAACGAAGAGGCCGTCACGTTGCTGAAGTCGATTCAACTGAGCGCCCGCAACACGTCGCTGGACGAGTTGGTGCTCTGGCGGTTGGCTCGCGGGCAGTATCACCTGGAGCAGTTCGACGACATGTCCAAGACCGTGCAGGAGCTGAACACGCGGCACGCCAAATCGCGGTACCTGGCCGAGGTCGAGTACCTGCGTGCGTCGTCGTTGGCCATCCGCGGCAAGAACAGCGAGGCCGACGCCAGGCTGAGCGAGGTCATCACCAAGGGTCAATCGCATCCTTATTACAGCAAGGCCCTGCTCCAGCGCGCCAAGGTCCGAGAAAACGAGAAGCTGCTCGAGCAGGCCGCGGCCGACTACACCCTCTACCTCAAACTGTTCGGCGAGACCAAAGACCCGGGCGTGGCCGTCGCGGCCCTTCGACTGACCGAGCTGCGTTCAAGGCTCAGCGGCTTCAAGGAAGCCGTCGAGGCCGCGCGCCAATTGCTCGCGCAGGAGAACCTCGACCCGGCCGTCGAGCAGGAAGCGATGTTCCGCTTGGCCGGCGCGTTGCGTGAGACGAAGCAATACGACGAGGCGTACGACGCGTACGACGCGCTGCTGAAGAAGTACCCGCAGAACAAGCACGCCAACCGCGCGCTGGCGTGGCGCGGCCTGCTGCTCATGGCCAAGAATCGGCCGGACGCGGCCGTGCCCGACCTGACCAAGGCGGCGCAGTCCGGCGCGCTCGACGCCTCGCTGGGCGCGAAGGTTTGGCGGATGATCGCGCTGCGCCAACGGCAGACGCACGACGACAAACGCGCCGCGGCTGCGCTGGCGGAACTCGAAAAGCTCATCGGCGTCAACGAGTTGACAACCAAGGAGATGATCTGGCTGGGCCGGTATCACCTGCGTGCGGGCGCGCCGCGGCAAACGTTGCATTACGTCCGCCCGTTGATCAAGTCTGCGACCGCGCCCAAGCCGGTCAAGTCCGAGGCCGTGCTGCTCAGCGCCAACGCGACGCGCGAGTTGGGTGACCTGCCCAGCGCGATCACGCTCTACCAGGAGGTCATCGCGATCGGCGGCGGCGGCGAGAAGGAAGCGCAGCTCGAACTGGCGCGGACGCTGGTCGAATCGAAACGGTTCGAAGAAGCGCACGCGGCGTTCGAGTCGCTCTACCGCGCGAACAACACGCCGACACCGATCGTCGCCGCATCGATGTTCGAAAGCGCCGTCATGTGGCGGGACGTCGCCCGGCAATGGGCCGACGCCAGCGACCCGGTCAAAGCCAAGGAAGCCAACGGAAAGGCCCGCGAGTTGCTCGTCCCGCTGGTCGTGCTGCACATCGAGCACAAGGACAAACTCTCGCCGCTGCTTCAAAAGGGCCTGATCGAATTGGCCGAGGTTGACCTGCTGCTGGACCGGGCCAAGGACGCGGCCAAGTGGTACACCGAGTTGAGCGAGAAGTTCGAAAAAGAGGTTTACGGCACGTACGGCAAGGCCATGGCGGCCGCCCTGGACAACCGCCGCGGCGACGCCGTGTTCCTGCTGCGCAAGCTGCGCGAGCAGGAGATGGATAAAGACCTGACCGCCCGCGTCCGCGACGCGCTGAAGCGGTTGGAAAGCGCCGGCTAAACAGCAGGCAAGGCCGAGCGACGGTCCGTCCTAGACTTTATTGATCACCCTCATCACCATGAGGCCCCGCGTATGAGCGGCAAACCCCAATCGCGCCGACGTCCGGTGAAACCCGCCGCGCCCAAAGCGCCGGCGCTCGGCTCGCAACTGCGCGCCGCCGAGCCGATCGACACCCGTGGCCCGCTGATGCTCGCCGTCGCGGTGAGCGTGCTGCTGCACGTCGGCGTCGCGTGGGCGATCTTCAAAAAGCCCATCGGCACCATCGACCCGTCACTGCTCGAGCCGGAGCAACGCTTCCGCGTCAGCCGCGCCAGCGCCGACCTGATCATCGAAGACAACGCCGGCGACCCGTCCAAGGGCGAAAACGGATTTCAGCAACAACACCCCTCGATCGCGGACAGCGCCAGTACGCAAAGCCTGGCCGAGTTGAGCAAGATCCTGCTCGACGGCGACGCTCCACCGCCGATCGACCCGGACCTGACACAGCTCGATCAAAAGCTCCCCGACGCGCCGCCCGAGACCGCGCCCGACAAGACCGGCAACAGCCGACCCGACATCGCCAACAAACTGCCCGACGACGTGCTCGATGCGCTGCGCACCGGCCCGTCGGTGGACCTGCCGTTTGTCGCGACACCGTCGGTGTTGGCCAAACCCAACGAAGGCGGCGGGCCGAACAACAGCAGTGACGGTGGCAACGGCGGTGGTACGTTTTCACCGAGCAACCCCGGCGCCAAACCGATCGTGCCCTTCCGCGAAGGCCCTCAAAAAGCCCGCGCGGCGCTCGACGAGGCGGGATTCCTCGACCCGATCGACACCCGCCCGCCGCCGCTGGAAGCGCCCAAGATCGACGTCAACCTCGTCGAAGCAGCGCCCGACCTGGCGGTGGGGCGACCCGACCTGGCCCGCACGGAAATCGACTTCACCGCGCTGGCGCTCGACGACGCCAAGCGGCTCAAACTGCCCGAGCACCTGGACAACGACTTCGACTATTTCGTCACCAAGTTCCGACCACCGCCGCAGAAGACAGGCCTGTTCGGCCTCGGCGACGAAAAGCAGGACCCGTTTTCCTACTTCCGCGTCGACATCCGTGCACGTCGTTCGCTGAGCAAGCTCAAGACGATGCCCAAAGACGTTGTCTACCTGATCGACACGTCCGGCAGCATCGACCAGACGTGGGTCAACGGCGCGGTCCGCGGCGTGCGCGATTCACTCGGATCATTGAACGAAGGCGACCGGTTCAACATCGTGTTCTTTAACGAGTCGCCCGCCTTCTTTTCGACGACCGGCGTTCAGCTTGCCGACGACGCGACGCTCGCCCGGGCGCAGACCTTTCTGGGCAACGCCAAATCGCAAGGCTTCACCGACGTGAACCGCGCCCTGTCCCGCCTGCTCGTCCGCGACCTGGCCGCGGAACGGGCGTACTACCTGATCTTCGTCAGCGACGGCGTGCCGACACGCGGCGTGATGAACACCCGCGAGCTGATCAATCTCATCACCCGCGACAACGACCTGAAGTCGAGCATCTACACCGTCGGCATCGGCCGACGCCAGAACCGCGAACTGCTCAACTTCCTCTCGTACCGCAACAAGGGATTCAGCGTGTTCGCGGAGCAGCCGCAGGAGGCGGGCAGCGTCATCCGCAACCTCGCCTCACGACTGCGATACCCGATCATCAAAGACGTGCAACTCGAATTGATCGGCCTGGACAAGAACGAAGTCTTCCCGCACGATGTGCCGAACATCCACCAGGGCGAAACGTTCTCTCTGTTCGGCCGATTCGCCGCCGCCGAACCGTTCACCGCCCGGCTGGCCGGCACGAGCGCCGGCACGAAGGTCGACTTCACCTTCACCCGCGACCTGACCCAGGCCCCGCTCGGCCAACCGACGATCCCGCGGGACTGGGGCTTCTGGAAACTGCACCACCTGTACAGCGAGATGATCCGCAGCGGCGAAACGCCCGCCATCCGCAAAGCGATCGACCAGCTACGCGATCAGTTCAAGCTCAAGACGTTGTATTGAGTGTGGCACTTGGGTGTCTGTGAATAAGCGAAGCGTTTCACGGAAGGGTGTGTCCCTATCTGTAAAAACGCTTCGCTTGTTCACAGGCACGCCACACAACGCTTCTGCAAATCGCGTGTCGGCCGCCTCACCCCTCACTGCACCAACGGCTTCAACACGACCTCGCCGCCGGTCAGCTCGCGCAGCATGGGGGACAGTTGCGTGTCGATGTCCATCATCAAGAGGTTGCCCGCGTGGTCGTTGAAGGCCTGGCGGTTTTCGTACGTGAAGGTCTGCCGCGTCTCTTCCAGTTCGTCCGGCGTGATGGCCTGCAAACGGTTCGAACCGAGCAGTTCGCCCTTTTCGATGTCGAAGACGAAGACCTCGAACAGCGCGTAACCCTTCGGCCGCGACTCGGCCTCGACACCGGCCGTGGCCAGCGGGTCGACGTCGAGCGATTCCTGAAACTTCTCGTACGTCGGCCAATCGATCTTCACCGTGCGAACGACCACCGCGTACCGGTACGTCAAAGCCTTGTCGAGTTGCGTTTTGAACTCCGAGGTCGCGTAGTAATCGCGTTCCATCTCGCTCATCGGGTTCTTCGGCCCCGTCCAGCGCAACGCTTCGAGCAGCCAACAACCTTTGTCGATCACCGTGTCGGGGTAGTTGTCGGGATCGACCAGGTGCTGGGACATGAGAAAGGCCGTGTTGCACGACGTGTCGCCCGGGTTCAGGACCAGCGGCGGGTCGAGCGTCGGGCAGGTCGTTGCGTCTTTAACCGACCCTTTCCTGGGCAGTTCACCGGCCAGCGCAGCCAACTTCTGCCGTACGTCGCGGTAACGGGCCGCGTATTCCTCGATCACGTCCTGGTGCGTGTCAATGCACCCGGGCAGCGCGACCAATGACGCAACCAGACAAACAACCACCACTGCTTTCGTCCGCATGTTTAAAGGATACCCGCCACCGGCCCGGCAGTCCGCGCGGCTTGGCGACCTTAAAGTTGGTGGGGCAGACAGGAATGTCTGCCCCACTGCATCAAGGCGACATAGGCGACTCTTCGCTACCGGTCGTAACCTCACGTCGCCGTCGGCAATACCGTCCAGCCGAACGATGCAGCCGATGCAGCCCCGCGCACGGCGTGTCAAACTGGGAAAGAATCGCGCCGGTTTACATTCGTCCCCAGACTCGTGCCACGGCCGTGTCGGCCGTGCTGAAAACCATTGATGCACCACACGGCCGACACGGCCGTGGCACGAGGTAGGTGCATCGTACTGCGTGAACCACCACCGAAAGAATCGACCCGCGTCTTGAATCGGAGAATCGGACATGCGTCCAATCGTCACCTTACTTGCCTTAACCGCCCTGCTAAGCTGCGTGAACAGCGCCGCGTCTGCCCAGTCGCTTCAGCCGGGCCTGATCGGCCATTACTACAAGCACAACGGCAAGACCGACGCCGCGCCGGCCAAGGTCAAGCCGTTTCTCGTACGCGTCGACAAGCAGGTCAATTTCAAGGAAGCGGGCGGCGAGTTTTACGGCTCGAAACTCGCGGACGGGTTTATGGTCCGCTGGTCGGGTGTGCTGCGCGTCGCGAAGGCGGGGGCGTACACGTTCTACACACACAGCGACGACGGCTCGCGTCTTTACATCAACGGCAAACTCGTCGTCGAGAACTGGGGCCCGCACTCGATGACCAAGAAGACGGGCAACGTCGAGCTGGCGGCGGGCGACCACGACATCCTGATCACGTACCAGGAAGGCGGCGGCGGCGCGGGCTGCATCGCCGGCTGGTCGTCGCCGGCGCTTGGCATTAAGGAACAGCCACTGCCCGCCAACGTCCTGCTGCACGACAGCGCGACGGCCAAAGCGGCGCTGGCGGTGTGGGACAAGGACGCGTGGGTCAAGTTCAAAGCGCCGCCGAAGAAGCAGTCGGCCGGCGGCGGTGGCGGCGTCGCATACCGCCCGACCATGGGGCCGGTCGTCCGCACGGCCATCCACTTGGGCAACGACGAGCACGGGCCGAACGTCGTTTATCGCGGCATCGTCATCCCGCTGAACGAGGACGCGTCGGCCGGCGTGGTGTTCGACGCCGACACGATGCGCATGGCCGCGGGCTGGACGAACGGCGACGCACAACTCGTGCTCAACGGCCTGCCGTTCACCGGCGGGCACGGCGCGTTCCCGCGACTCGACGGCGACAAGGTGTTCAGCCTGCACGCGACGCCGGGGTGGGCGGGGCCTAACGGCAAGTTAGACGACCCGCGTGAAGGCGAGTACCCGCCGCTTGGGAATCTGCCGAAGGATTGGGCGCGCTTTCTGGGAATCGTCAAAAGCGGTTGGCGTGTCAATCTGCTTTACGTCGTCGGCCGATCAGCGTCGATCATGGAAACGCCGACGCTCGTGGCACGCGACGGGTATCAGGTGCTCAACCGTACTGTCCATTACAACGCGCTGCGCGCACCGACGCTGACGCTTGTATTGGCTGATGCACCAGGCGCGACGATCGATGCCAAAGGTCGATACGCGACCGTGCCATCACCCGACGGCGCCGCGACGACGATGATCGGATTAGCTGACGCGCCGTCCGGCGCTCACTTGAAGTTGGTGAATAAGTCGCTCGTCGCGGTGCTGCCCGACGTATCAGGCAAGGGTCGTTTCGCCATCAACGCATGGCGCGGCCCGACGCCCAAGGACGGCCCACCAGACAAATTGTTGGCTGTCCTCAACACACCCGCGCAGTTCGACCCATACGCCCCCTTGAAAAAGGCGATCCCGCCGATCTGGCCGGACGTCATCGAAACACAAGCCGAACTCGCGTCTGACAAGGAGTCGAAGGAGAATGCATATGTCGTCGACCGTGTGACCGTGCCCTTCAAAAACAAGTACGAGTCGCGCATGCGCATCGGCGGCATGGACTTCTTCAAGGACGGCAAGCGCGCAGCCGTATCGACCTGGGATGGCGACGTATGGATCGTCTCAGGCCTCGCGCCCGGCAAGCAGATGTCCACACTCAAATGGAAACGCTTTGCGACCGGCTTGCACGAACCGCTGGGCCTGAAGATTGTTGACGATGAAGTCTACGTTGTGGACGACGCGCAGATCACCCACTTGCGTGACATCGACAAGAACGGCGAGGCTGACTACTACGTCAACTTCAACTCCGACTGGCAACTCACCAGCGGGTTCCACGCGTTCTGTTTCGACCTGCACACGGACAAGGCGGGCAACTTCTACTTCGCGTTCGGGTCGCCGGTTCGGCCGGGCGGCGGGTCGTTTCAGCGGATCGGGGAGCACCACGGGTCGATCCTGCGGGTCAGCCCGGACGGGAAGAAGCTTGAGCGTTACGCTACCGGTCTGCGCGCCCCGAACGGCATCGGCGTCGGGCCCGACGGTCGTGTGACCAGCGGCGACAACGAGGGCACGTTTGTGCCGCGTTGCCCGATTCACTGGATAGATCAGGGTGAGTTCCTGGGCGTGGTCGATTCGGCCGAGCCGGCAATCCGCAAGAAGCTGAACACGACGCCGACTGTCTCACAACTGAGCGACGGCCGACCCCGGAAGCTAGACCCATCGGAAGCGCCGCTGCCGCTCGCCTGGCTGCCGAAGCACGTCGACAATTCCGGCGGCGGGCAGGTGTGGGCGACGTCGGACAAGTGGGGGCCGCTCAACGGCGTGTTGCTGCACATGTCGTACGGCCGAAGCGCGCTGTACCTCGTGCTCAAGGACGACAATCTGGGCGTGATGCAGGGAGGCGTGGTGGCGATGCCGCTGCCGCAGCGGTTCACGTCGAGCGCGATGCGGGCGCGGGTCAACCCGATGGACGGGCAGCTTTACGTGGCCGGCCTGCGCGGCTGGCAGAGCAATGCCGCGAAGGAAGGCGGGTTCGACCGCGTGCGCTACACCGGCCAGCCGGTGCGCCTGCCGCGAACGTTGAAGATCAAACCGGACGGCATCGTGATCGGCTTCACCTGCAAGCTCGACCCGAAGACCGCGGGCGACGCGGAACGCTGGGGCCTCAAAGGCGCGGACATCCGCTGGTCGCACGGCTACGGGTCGAGCGAATACGAACTCGGCCAACGCGGCAGCAGCCGACTCAAGAAGGGATGGACCGAGTTGGATATCGAAAGCGTCACGCTCGGCGACGACGGCAAGACGGTGTTCCTCGAAGTGCTCGACATTCAGCCGGCCCACCTGATGGCGATCCAGTTCAACATCAAGTCGACCGGCGGCCGGGATATCCGCGGGCCGATCTACAACACGGTGCACAAGGTCGAGTGAGGTGTGTCCGTCAGGCTACTCGCGGCTTAGCGTGTGATGATTGGAGCGCTAAGCCGCGAGCGGCTGAAGATGGGATGTGACGCATGTCCGGGGTGACCGATCGACCCAAACGCTCAATCAAGAAAGAACGCCTCGACATGCGTCGAGGCGTTTTCTTTGCATTGGTTCGTTGTATCCCACGGCTCTGCCGTGGGGTCGGTTCGGATTGGCGCGCGTTGTTCACGGGTCGCAACACAACAGTCGCGACACACGCGGACGCACCACCCCACGGCGTAGCCGTGACCTTTCGAGATTCACAACGCCGCCTGCACCGCTTCCAGCGCCGCGTCGTAGTTCGGCTCCTGCGCGATCTCGGGCACGATCTCGTGGTACGCGACGTTGCCGTCTTTGCCGATGACGAACACCGCCCGCGCCAGCAGGCCGGCCAATGGGCCGTCCGCCACCTCAACCCCGTACGACTGGCCGAACGACCCGTCGCGGAAGTCGCTGAGCGTCGAGACGTTGTCCGAACCCGTCGCCCCGCACCATCGCTTCTGGGCGAACGGCAGGTCGCGCGTCACGGCCAACACGGCCACGGCGTCGCCGAGTTTGCCCGCCTCTTCGTTAAACCGCTTGGTCTGCAAGTCGCAGACGGGCGTGTCCAGCGACGGCATGGCGTTAATCACCACGACCTTGCCGGCGAAATCGGCCAACGTCTTTTCCGACAGGTCTTGGGCCACGCCCTTGAAGTCCGGGGCTGATTGGCCGTTGCCCACTTCATCGCCGGTGAGGGTAAGCGGGTTGCCCTTGAGAGTGACAAGTCCTGAGCGCTGCGGCATGGTCTGGCTCCGTAAATCGGGTGAATGTCGACGTGTAACGCGATTCGGGCCGCATTGTACGGAGCGACCCGAGGCGGGCAAGTTCGATCCGGCCGGTTATCGGCAGCCGCTTCAGCGCACCCCGCCATCCAGCCGATCGACCCACGGGGCCTCGGGTTTGTTGCATTGAGCACGCTCGCCACCAACTCGCACCGCACGTCACACGATGCCGCCCGGGCCGACCTCATTGCCGAGGCTGACGCCCTGCTGCGCGAGCTGTTCCCGATCTGCCGAAGCCTCACGGGCGACGGCGTCCGCCAGACGTTCGACATCCTCAAGCGTGTCGTGCCGATCGACACACACGAAATCGCCTCCGGCACGACCTGCTTCGACTGGACCGTGCCCGACGAGTGGAACATCCGCAACGCGTGGGTCAAAGACGAGACTGGGCGGAAGGTCATCGACTTCCAGCGGAGCAACCTGCACGTCGTCGGCTACAGCGAGCCGGTCGACGCCGTGATGTCATACAACGACCTGCGACCGCGCCTGCACACGCTGCCCGATCGGCCGACCGCCGTGCCGTACCGCACGAGCTACTACAAGCGCGACTGGGGCTTCTGCCTGACGCAACGCAAGCTGGAGACGTTGAACCGCGCGGCGAGGTACCACGTCTACATCGACTCGACACTTGAACCCGGAAGTCTGACATACGCAGACATGGTCGTTCCGGGGCGTGCGACGCGAGCCCACGCTGAAAGTGGGGCATCAGACGCCAGGCAATACCTCATCTCGACCTACTGCTGCCACCCGTCGATGGTGAATGACAACCTGTCGGGGGTCGTGCTTGCGACGTTGCTGGCGCGCGAACTGCAACGGCGGGGCACGCGGCACATGTACCGGTTCGTGTTCGTCCCCGAGACAATTGGCGCGATCGTCTACCTACACGAACACGCCGACGCGATGCGCCAACTCGACGGCGGGTTTGTCATAACGACCGTCGCCGGGCGAGGAGACATCGGCTACAAGCCGACGTTCCTCGGCGACCACGCAATCGACCGGGCTGTGCGACTGACCTTCGCCGAACGCGGCGTGCACGCCATCGATTACCCGTTCGACATCAACGGCAGCGACGAACGCCAATACTCGCAACCCGCGTGGCGCATCCCCGTCGGCACGATCTGCAAAGACAAGTACTTCGAGTACGACGAGTACCACACGTCGATGGACGACCTGACGTTCGCGACGGCTGAACAACTGGTGGTGACGCTCGAACTGTATCTCGGCGCGATCGAGAAGCTCGAACAGGACGACACGTACCGCTCGCTGTGCCCGCAGTGCGAGCCGATGCTGGGCAAGCGCGGCCTGTACCCGTCGCTGGGCGGCGCGATCCTGCAACCGGCGTCGTCGCTGGGCGCGTCGCACCAACAACGCGTGTATGGCCTGCGCGAGCCGGTCACCGTCCGCGGCGACGAACTGGACGCCCTGCGCTGGGTGATGTTCTACAGCGACGGCTCGCATTCGCTGACCGACATCGTCGAGAAGACCGGCCTGCCCATGACGCAACTGCACGACGCGGCCCGCGTGCTGTGTGAACACGGGTTGTTGGAGGTGGTCGGAGATACTGAGGTTTAACGCCGCCATGGGTGCCTGTGAATAAGCGCAGCGTTTCACGGTCTGCCCCACTACCTCAAAACGTGTACGCGCCCGTACGCGTCGCAAGCGACGCGGCTAAATAGCAGCGAGTAGTGAATGCGCACCCTCATGATCACCGGTGACCACCGTCGCCACCGTCACTACGCACGGGCCGTGCACGAAGCGTTCGGCCTGTGTGGCCTCGTGCTCGAAACACGCGAGACGATGACGCCGCCCCCGCCGGAGGGGGTCAACGAACACGACGCGCGCAACTGGATGCGCCACTTCGCCGCGCGCGACGAAGCGGAGCTTCGGCACTTCACCGACGACCCGCCCCCGGCATGCCCGACGCATCGCACGGACAAGGATGGCCTGAACAGCGACGCGACCGCCACGTTCGTCCGTGACACGAAACCTGACGTCGCGCTGGTCTACGGCACGGGACTCATCAAGCCGCCGCTGCTCGACGCGCTGCCGCGTGACACGCTGAACATGCACGGCGGCCTGTCACCGCGCTACCGCGGTGTCGCAACCCTGTTCTGGCCGTTCTACTTCCTTGAGCCGCTCTGCGCCGGCATGACGCTGCACGACCTGGTCGCTGAGCCGGACGCGGGTGACATCGTGCATCAGGCAACGCCGCAACTGCACGTCGACGACGGCATCCACGACATCGCATGCAAGGCCGTACACGCCGGTGTCGACAGTGCTGTCCGCCTGCTCGAACAGTTCGACACGCGCGGCGGCTGGCAACGGCACCGCCAACGCGGCAGCGGCAAGCTGTTCGTCTCGACCGACTTCAAAGCCCACCACCTGCGCGTCAACTACGACCTGTTCGACGACCGTATGGCTGAACATCTGCTCGCCGGCCGACTCGAACGCCGCGAGCCAAAACTGATCGACGCGTTTGCGTAAGCAAGCTCGGACCACGGTGTGGATTCGATTCACGCGTAGGGTGGGCACTGCCCACCATCGATTGTCGTTGCGTGGTCGTGCTCTGTGGTGGGCAGTGCCCACCCTACTGATGAACCCCAAGTCGGGTCTGTCCGCAGACCCGGTTCACGCCGAAGCGCCCCGACGGTTCACCGTATAGAATCGTCACGTGCTGCCAACGATCCTCGCCATCGTTTTCGGGACTCTCTCCGCCGTCGCGGCCGGCCTGTGTGTCTGGTTGCTCGCCGACCGCAAGTCGTGGCGTGCGCAGCGTGAGCAGGCCGAGGCCAACCTGCGCGACGCGCGGGCGGAACTCGAGTCGGCTGAGCAGCAGGCCGCGTCGTTTCAGGAAACGATCCACGCCCGCGACATCGACCTGACCGCGCTGCGGGGCGAGATCGACGCTCAAAAGAAACGACTTCAGGACCGGGTCGAACAGTTCGAAGCGGCGCAGAAGCAGGCCCGTGAGACGTTCGACGCGCTGGCGGGCAAGACACTGCGCGAGGCGAACCAGCAGTTCCTGCAATTGGCCAAGAAAACATTCGAGAGCGATCAGAAAGACGCCAAGCAGCAACTCGAACAGCGCAAGCAGGCGATCGAATCACTGGTCAAACCGTTGCGCGAGGCGTTGGCCAAGCAGGAACAGGCGTTCGTCGAAATGGACAAGCGTCACCGCGAAGCGCACGGTGGTTTGGGCGAACGGCTGCTGCAACTATTCGACGCGCAGGACAAGCTGCGCAACGAAACGGCCAAGCTGGGCAAGGCGTTGCGTCGCCCCGAGGTGCGCGGCCGATGGGGCGAGGTGCAGTTGCGTCGCGTGGCCGAATTGGCCGGCATGATCCCGCACTGCGACTTTACCGAGCAGCAGAACGTCGAGACCGATGAGGGTCGCCTTCAGCCGGACATGGTCGTGAACCTGCCTGCGGGTCGCACGATCGTGATCGACGCCAAGACGCCGATCAACGCGTACATCGAGGCGCTTGAATGCGAGAGCGAGTCCGACCGCATGCGTTGCCTGGAACGACATGCGCAGCAGGTCGATGACAAGATCAAACAGCTTTCCGCCAAGGCGTATCAGCGGCAGTTCGACCGCAGCCCGGACTTCGTCGTGCTGTTCATCCCGGGCGAAGCGTTCCTGCAGGCGGCGGTGCAGCTTCGTCCTGACCTGATCGAGCGGGCGATGAACCTGAACGTCGTGATTGCCTCGCCGACGACCTTGATCGCGCTGCTCAAGGCGGTCGAAATGGGCTGGCGGGAAGAGCGGTTGGCTGAGTCGGCGGAGCAGGTGCGCGACTTGGGCGTGCAGTTGCACGAGCGATTGGCCATCCTTGTGGACAAGGCCGATCGGCTGGGCAAACACCTGGACAACGCGATCGGGTCGTACAACGACTTCGTCGGCTCGCTGGAGTCGCGATTCCTCGTGACGGCCCGCCAGTTCCGCGCGCTGGGGGCTGACTCGAAAAAGGAACTGCCCGCCGAGGGTGAAGTCCGGATCGTGCAGGACACCGTTCGCCCCGTCGCCCACCTCGCGCCGGCCGACGGCGTCGATGAGGATTGACTCGATCGCCCGCTCACAATCGCACAACTGCGGTAAGCGGCGCGGTCACCTCCCATTTGCAATGCGGTAATCAAAACACTACCCTGTCGCCCCGCGTCGCGGCAAGCCCTTGATCAAAGGGCCTCGCCTTGCCTGTTTAATAGGCATCGCGTCGCACACTCTTGGGCAGGATGCCAACAAAACAGGCACGGATCGGCGGAACCGAGTCGGGCAGGGAATGGTCGTCTGATCGCAAGGCCTTGTGAAACAAGGCTTAATCACCGGACGCCCACGCGACCCTCAACTGGCACGCCCATTGCCAAGGATCAAACCCGAAGCTATCGGTTTGCTCACGTCGCGCACCGGTTCCACTCAGCACGCCCGCGCGGCTCCATTCCAACGACGAATCACAGCGATTCCACGCCCCGTTACCCCCTACTTGAAAGGGACGCATCGTGACACCGAAAGAAGTGATTGCCCTGGCTAAAGAGAACGGCGCCAAGATCCTCGACCTGCGCTTCCTCGACTTCCCCGGCATCTGGCAACACACAAGCTACCCGATCAGCGAGCTGACCGAAGACTGCTTCAAAGAAGGCTTCGGGTTCGACGGCTCGTCGATCCGCGGCTGGCAGGCGATCAACGAGTCGGACATGCTGCTGATGCCGCAGGCCGACACGGCGTTCATGGACCCGTTCCGCGCGGTGCCCACGCTCTGCCTGATCTGCAATATTCAGGACCCGGTGACCGGCAGCGACTACACCCGCGACCCGCGCAACATCGCCAAGAAGTCGATCGCCTACCTCCAGTCGACCGGCATCGCCGACACCTGCTTCTGCGGCCCCGAGGCTGAGTTCTTCGTCTTCGACGACGTGCGCTACGACTCGAACGAACACGAGGCGTTCTACCACGTCGACTCGATCGAGGGCGCGTGGAACACCGGCACGTACGAGGAGCCGAACCTCGGCCACAAGCTGCGCTACAAGGAAGGCTACTTCCCCTGCTCGCCGTCCGACACGCTCATGGACATCCGGACCGAGATGGTCCTACGCATGATCGAGGCCGGCATCGACGTCGAATGCCACCACCACGAGGTATCAACCGGCGGTCAGTGTGAGATCGACATGCGCTTCAGCCCGCTGGTCGAAATGGGCGACAAGCTGATGAAGTACAAGTACATCATCAAGAACGTCGCCGCGCAGCACGGCAAGAGCGCGACCTTCATGCCCAAGCCGATCTGGAACGACAACGGCTCCGGCATGCACACGCACATGTCCCTGTGGAAGGACGGCCAACCGCTGTTTGCCGGCGACGGCTACGCGGGCCTGTCCGAGACCGCTCTGCACGCGATCGGCGGCGTCCTCAAGCACGCCCGCGCCGTGTGCGCCTTCACCAACCCGTCGACCAACTCTTACAAGCGCTTAGTCCCTGGCTTCGAAGCGCCGGTCAACCTGGCGATGAGCCAGCGCAACCGCTCAGCCTCGGTCCGCATCCCGGTTTACTCGCCGTCGCCCAAGGCCAAGCGGTTCGAGTTCCGCTGCCCCGACCCGTCAGCCAACGGCTACCTGGCGTTCAGCGCGCTGCTTATGGCCGCCCTCGACGGCATCCAGAACAAGATCGACCCGGGCAAGCCGCTGGACGTGAACATCTACGACCTCGACCCCGAGACCGCGGCCGGCATCCCCAAGACGCCGGGCACGCTCGAAGAGGCGCTGACCGCCCTGCAAGACGACCACGCCTTCCTGCTCAAGGGCGACGTGTTCACGCAGGACGTCGTCGACACGTGGATCGACTACAAAATGGAAAACGAGGTCAACGCCCTCAAACTGCGGCCGCACCCGTACGAGTTCTCGATGTACTACGACATCTGAGCTGCCAGGGCAGACAATTCAAGCATCAAAAGAGCCCACGGATTACAATCCGTGGGCTTTTCTTGTGTCGTTCATTTCCACCCCCGCCTGGGAGTCTCGCCCATGCACACCCACACCACTGTCGACATCGACGCGCCGGCCCCCATCATCTTCACGTGGATCACCGAGGGCGACCGTATCCCACAATGGGTCACCGTCCTCGTGTCCGACGAGGTCATCGAAGAGAAAGAAGGCCACGTCGGCACGCGCTTCCGGCAACGATACAACGAGAACGGGCGCGAGTTCGAAATGGAAGGTGAAGTTCTGCAGTGGGAACAAGACCGCCTGTGCGCCGTCCGCATGACCAGTTCCATGTTCGACATGGAACTGTGCATGACGATCGACGCGATCGAAGACGGCCGACACCGCGTCACGCAGGAGGGCGACATCACCATGAAGGGCATCTGGAAAGTGTTCGGCTTCCTGTTTGGCTGGATGATGAAAGGGAAAGCCCGCAAGCAGGCCGACGACGACCTGGCAACGCTCAAGCGGTTGTGTGAAGCCGAGCACGCGGGTGAGGCTGCATAAGCCCACGGATTGCAATCCGTGGGCTTCCCAAAGCTCACTTCCGCAGGGGGATCACCAACTGGTCCGGCACGGGGTCGATGTCGGCCTCGTGGTCGGTCATCGCTTTGAGCAGGCGTTCAACGACGTCTTCGTGCTTGCCGGCGATGTCGAACTGCTCAGCCACGTCGAAGTCGAGGTGGTAAAGCTCCGGCTTGTCGAGCTTGACCTCTCGGCCGTAGTTGACCGGCTCGCGTTGCGTGACGTGCAGTTTGTACGGGCCGACGCGTACGGCGTGCAGCTTGGCGCGTGTCCAAAAGTAAAACGACTTGCGCGGGCTGTCGCCCGTGCCCAGCAGCGCGGGGGACAGGTCGTAACTGTCGAGCTTGCGGTCGGTCGGGGCTTTCGTGCCGGTCAGCTTGGCGAGCGTGGCCATCATGTCGAGCGTCGAGCCCATCTGCGTGACGGTCGAGCCGGCCTTGACCTTGCCCGGCCACCAGAAGATGGTGGGCACGCGCTGCCCGCCTTCAAACGTCGTGCCCTTGCCCGCACGGAGCGGGCCGGCCGACCCGCCGTGCAGTTTGAAGCTCAGCCACGGCCCGTTGTCCGAGCTGAACACGACCAGCGTGTTCTTGTCCAGGCCCTCCTCGCGCAGCGTCTGCAACACGCGCCCGACGTTGTGGTCGATCTCTTCGATCACGTCGCCGTATAGCCCGCGCGGGCTGTTGCCGCGGAATTGATCCGACGCGAGCAGCGGGATGTGCGGCATGCTATTGGCAAGATAGACGAAGAACGGCTTCTGCTTGTTCGACTTGATGAAATTGATCGCCTCGTCGGCGAAGCGTTTGGTGATCGTGCGCTGGTCGGCCGGTCGTTCGACGACCTTGGTGTCGCGGATGATCGGGACGTTCCACCATGCGCTGGGCGGGTGGAAGTTGGCCTCCGTTCGGCTGCGCTGGTGGTACTCGCGCGCGGGCCGCGTGCCGTCCATGTCGTTCGAATACGGGATGCCGTAGTACGTGTCGAAGCCGTGCGCGGTCGGCAGGAACTGGGGCAGGTGACCCAAGTGCCACTTGCCGAACGCGCCGGTCGCGTAGCCCTTCTGCTTGAGCAACTCGGCGAGCGTCACCTCGCTTTGCGGCAGGCCGCCGCCGGAGTTGGGGAACAGCACGACGCGGCGGGCGCTCATCATGCCGTTGCGGATCGGGTATCGGCCGGTCATGAGTGCGGCCCGGCTTGGCGTGCAGACGGGCGACGCCACGTAGAACGACGTCCACTTCTGACCCTCAGCGGCCATGCGGTCCAAGTGCGGCGTGCGGATGTTCGGGCTGCCGAAGCACGCGAGGTCTCCGTACCCCAGGTCATCGCAGAAGATGATCACGACATTGGGTGGACGGTCCTGCGCGGCGGCGCGCTCGGCCGACCAGAGGACCGAGCAGAAGGACAGCGCGAACATCAGTAAGACAAATGGGGTGAGTCGCAGGCCGAACTGGTTTGCTTCGTATCGGGGCATCTTTGTCTCCTAGCGGTTGTCGGGATATCGCGCGCAGCTTGAAACTCGGCGCGAGGAACACCAGTGTAACGACCGTGCGGCGAGGAGCCGCTTGGACGGATCGGACTCGCAGAGCCCGGTTCGGATAAGGCAAAGCACTGTTTGATGTGAATCACCTACCGCGCCATCGCGTCGCGCAGCGCCTCGGTCGTGGCCGGGTCGTTGGTGATGCGCTGCAACTGCGTGGTCATTCGGCGGGTCGCGTCGATCACTTCCTGGCCGAGTGGCGTGGTGAGCAGCGCGTTGGCGTGACGCGGGACGGCACCGAGCGCGGTGGCGCGTTCGCTGACCGCTTCCATGTGCAGCCGTGCGGCTTTGAGGCGGGGCGCAGCCGCGCGGGCCGAGTCGGGATCGACCACCGTCTTGAGGATGATGGTATTGGCGTCGATCGCGGCGATGATCTGGCGAACAACGGCCTTGTGACGTTCCGCGATGTCGGGCGGGGTGTTGGCTTGTGAGCCGGCTTCGCCGCCCGCGTCACGTGGCGCGACCCCATGCGCGTCAGCCGTCGGCCGATCGGCCGACGTTGACGGCGCTCGATCGTCCCGCTCCACCGGCGCGACGTTCGCCAACGGGTCGGGCAACGCGATGCGCTTCGTCGGCGTCGCCGCATCTCTCGATCCGCCGTTCGTCGAATTCTTCGACGTCGGCCCGCCGTCATCGCAAGCCGACAAAGCCAGACCGAACACGACCAGCAACGCGACAGGGATTCGACGCATGGGTGTCCTTACCCGTGGGAGTTGATTGAGCGATCCACCAGCCGACGCGCGCGGGGTCCGTTCTGGGGGCCGTCACGTTGCGGCGCGGCGATGGTTTTATCGGTCAGCGGGCGACGGACACGCCACCAAACGTCGGTTGGCCAAACTCACCCGTCGCGGGCGATTGTTCGACGGCGGTGCCTGTGATGTTGCGCGACATGCGCTGCTGAATCGCGGCGATCAGGCCGTCCAGTTTCGCGGGCTCACCCTCCACGATCAGTTCGACCCGCCCGTCGGGCAGATTGCGTACCGTGCCAATAGCCTCGTGATCGCGCGCGACCCGGCAGGTCGTCCAGCGGAAGCCGACGCCCTGGACTCGGCCGGTGAAATGGACGGTGTAGCGGGTCATGGGAATGCAAAATTCAAAATGCAAAACTCAAAATGCGGCGGATTAGAATTGGGCATCGGATGATGAATCGGACGCACTCTCACACGCCACGCCCCACGTTGCGGCACCACCGACGGCTTGTTCGCCCAACCCACAACTCCGCATTTTGCATTTTGAATCTTGCATTTTGCATTGACCCGCCCCGCGGGTCATTCAATCGCCGCCAACTCCTCGTCCGGGATGTCGGCGTTGGTGTGGACTTTCTGCACGTCGTCGTGGTCTTCGAGGTTATCAATCAACGTCAAGACCTTGCGGGCGTCGTCGCCGGTGCATTCGACGGTGTTGTTGGGGATCATCGTTACCCCAGCCGAAGCGACCTCGATGCCCGCGCCCTCGATCGCTTCGCGCACGGCGATGAACGCGCCGGGCTCGCAAACGACCTGCCAGGCTTCGCCCTCATCGACCACGTCTTCCGCGCCGGCCTCGAGCGCCAGGTCCATGAGCTTCTCCTCCTCGACGTTGGCCCTGTCGATGTAGATTTGGCCTTTGCTCGAGAAGATGTACGCGACGCAGCCGGTCGTGCCGAGATTGCCGTTGCCACGTTCGAAGATCTTGCGCACCTCGCCGGCTGTGCGGTTGCGGTTGTCGGTCAGGATGTCCAGCAGGATCGCCACGCCGTTCGGCCCGTACCCCTCGTAGACGACCTCTTCATAGTTGATGCCTTCGAGGTCGCCGGTGCCCTTTTTGATCGCGTTCTCGATCGTGTCCTTGGGCATGTTCTCGGATTTAGCCTCGTCGATGGCGTACCGCAGCGTCAGGTTCATGGTCGGGTCGCCGCCGCCGTTCTTGGCCGCGACGATGATCGCGCGGGAGCACTTGCTCCAGACCTTGGAACGCTTGGCGTCCTGACGCCCCTTGCGGTGCTTGATATTCGCCCATTTGCTGTGACCGGCCATGCCTGTACTCCGAGGTCGTTTCTGCGTGAACAGAGGCTATCTTAGCGCGCTCTAAGGGCAATGATTCAACAGGAATCCAGGAGGGCAGGAAGCCAGGAACGGGCTTGAGTGTTCGAGAATCGCCGCTTCGCGGTCGCCCGCAGGGCGGGCTGGGCAGATCGAACCGATAGCTAAGATATAGATCGCTCATGACCCGACCCGTGACGCCAATCCGATGCGTTCTGACCGCGCTGCTCGCGGCTGGACTCTTCATCACGGCGGCATTCGGCGAGACATGGCTTCGACAGACCCACACAACGGCACTACCGATCAACGGTCTACCCATCGACGGCGTCAAGGCGTCCGCCACACACACGCCCGATTTCCTCTGGCAAGGTGACGCGTGGTGGATCGAGATTGAAACCGACAAACCCTTGCTGCTCAGGCTGGACAATTGGTCAGGCCACATCCCGGCGGGAAGTCACAAGGTCTATTCGAATCATGACCACACAAACACCGGGCAGTACGGCGGCCAGCAGTCTTGGGGCTTGCCGGAAACCGTCATCGTTCAAGCAGTAGTACCTTGATAGCCGGTCATACAATGCCGGTTGCCGCTATGCGTGACCTGAATCGAATCATGTGCTCTTGTGCTGTCGTCACCCTTGTGCTGGGCGGGCTGGCGGTCGTTGCGCACGGTCAGGACAAGCTCAATGAACGTGGTTCAGTTGATGGGACCGTCAGCTTCGACCTCGACGTCCAACCCATCTTCGCTGCCCAAGGTTGCAGCGCCGGCGCGTGTCACGGCAAGCAGAACGGGCAGAACGGGTTCGCCCTGTCGCTGCTCGGGTTCGACTCCGACTTCGACTACGCGGCCGTGACGAAAGAGGGACGCGGGCGACGTGTCTTTCCGGGCGCGCCCGACCAGAGCCTGCTGCTGCTCAAGGCGACCGCCGCTGTGCCGCACGGCGGCGGCAAGCGCATCGCCCCCGGAAGTGAGGACTACCGAACGATTCGAAAATGGATCGAACAGGGCATGCCACGCCGCGCGCCGAACGAGCCGACGTTGCAGCGCGTGACCGTCACGCCGAACGAACGGTTCATGAAGCCGGGCGATACGCAGCAACTCAAAGTCACAGCCCATTACTCAGACGGCTCGACGCGCGACGTGACGGCGCGGTCGTCGTTTCAGTCGAACGAAGCCGCAGTCGTGGCCGTGTCGGACGACGGGCTGATTAAGGCCGGCCCCATCCCCGGTGAAGCGGCGATCATGGCGCGATACTCGGGTCGGATTGTGACGTGCAGTGTCGCGATCCCATTGCAAGGCGGCGTGCCCGATGCGCTGTACGCCCAACTGCCGCGTAACAACTTCATCGACGACCACGTGTGGGCGAAGCTCAAGTCGCTAGGTATCACCCCCTCGCCGCCGATCGACGACGCCAAGTTCTTACGTCGCGTGCATCAGGACATCATCGGCCGACTGCCGACGGCCGACGAGACGCGCGCGTTCCTGGCTGACAAACGACCCGACAAACGCGCCCGCCTTGTCGATGCGCTGCTCGGTCGACCCGAGTACGCCGACTTCTGGGCGAACAAGTGGGCCGACCTGCTGCTGCCGAACCCGTACCGCGTGGGCATCAAGGCGACGATGACCTACGACAACTGGATCCGCCAATCGTTCCGCGACAACAAGCCGCACGACCAATTCGTGCGCGAGCTGGTCACCGCCCGCGGCAGCACCTGGCGGAACGGCGCGACCGTGCTGTTCCGCGATCGGCGTTCGCCGGACGAGATCGGCACGATGGTGAGCCAACTCTTTTTGGGCATCCGTCTCGAGTGCGCCAAGTGCCACCAGCACCCGTTCGAGAAGTGGGGGCAGGACGACTTCTACAGCTTCGCCGCGTACTTCTCGAAGATCGCGCGCAAGGGCCGCGGCCTGTCGCCGCCGATCTCCGGCAGCGAGGAGATGATCTACACCGCGACGAAAGGCGAGGTCCGCCACCCGCGCACCGACGAGGTGCTGCCGCCCCGCCCGCTGTTCGGCGACACGCCGAAAGTCGAAGCTGAACAAGACCTGCGCGACGCGCTGGCCGACTGGATCACGTCGGACAATAACGACGCGTTCGCGATGGTCGCCGCCAACCGCATCTGGGCCGACCTGATGGGGCGGGGACTGGTCGACCCGATCGACGACTTCCGTGCGACGAACCCGGCCACGAACGAGCCGCTGCTGCGCGCGTTGGCTGAACACTTCCGCAAGTACCGGTACGACAACAAGGCGCTGATCCGCGCGATCGTCCTTTCGCGAGCGTACAGCCTCAGCTCGATCCCAACGGAGCGCAACGCGGCCGACACGCGCAACTATTCACGCCACTACCGTCAGCGCATGCGGGCCGAGGTGTTGCTCGACGCGATCGACGACGTGACCGGCGTGCCGACGTCGTTCAGCGCGATGCCGGCCGGCTCGCGCGCGACGCAGCTTTGGACCCGCCGGATCGACTCGGTCTTCCTCGACACGTTCGGCCGACCCAACGAGAACGAGAACCCGCCCTGCGAGCGGACGCCCGACTCGACGGTGACGCAGGCGTTGCACCTGATGAACAGCCCCCGCGTCTTCGGCAAGGTCACCAGCGACAAGGGCCTGGCCGCCCGATTGGCCAAGTCCGACGCGACGACGACCGCCATCATCCAGACGCTCTACCTGACCGTCTATAATCGTTACCCCACCGCCGACGAGCGGGCGTACACCGAATCGCTCTATCAGGGCGATAGCGTCGACCGCCGGCGGGCGACCGAAGGGCTTCTCTGGGCGATGCTCAACACGCCCGAGTTCCTGTTCAAGGACTGACTCATTATGTCGATCACACGCAACTGCGAAGGCGCGACACGACGCGACTGCCTGCAACTCGGATTGGCCGGCCTGCTCGGCGGCGGGCTGGTCGGTGCGCTGCGCACACAAGCAACTGCTGCCCCCACGACTGCCATCAAAAAGCAGGCCAAGGCGTGCATCCTCGTCTGGCAGGACGGCGGGCCGTCGCACTACGAAACGTTCGACCCCAAGCCCGACGCGCCGTACGAAATCCGCGGCAAGTACGACACGATCAAGACGGCCGTGCCCGGCGTGCACTTCAGCCAGCACATGAAGCGGCTTGCGAAGCTCAACGACAAGTACACGGTCATCCGCTCGATCCGCCACAACCAGGGCAACCACGGCGCGGGCAATCATTACATGATGACCGGCGCCCCGCCGCGCATCCCCGTCGGCTGCGGCGCGTTCGTGTCGTTCCATCCGAGCCTCGGCAGCGTCGCCGCCCGCGAGATCGGCGCGCCGCACGGCATGCCCGCCTACTTCTCGATGCCCACCATGTCGCGCAGTGGCGGGCCGCACTTCCTGGGCGCCCGCTACGCCCCATTCGTCGTATCCGACAACCCCAACAGCTCGAGCTTCCGCGTCCGCGACGTCGCGCTGCCGGCCGGCCTGACCGGCGACCTCTACAAGAGCAGGCAGGACATCCGCAAGAACATCGACCGCCTCCAGCGCATCAACGACAAGGCCGCCGGCGACCCGGCCGTGGCGCTCGACGAGTTCTACAAGCAGGGCCACCGCATCATCACGTCGAAGGAAGCGCAGCAGGCGTTCGACATCCACAGCGAACCCAAAGAGACGCGCGACAAGTACGGCCGAACGTCCTTCGGCCAACGCGCCCTGCTCGCCCGCCGGCTGGTCGAAGCGGGCGTGCCGTTCATCACGCTCTACGAGGGCGGCTGGGACCACCACCGCGACATCTTCAACGCCCTGGACAGCAAACTCCCGCCGCACGAACACACGATCGCCGCGCTCATTGAAGACCTCGAAGCACGCGGCATGCTCGACGACGTCATGGTCGTCGTGCTCGGCGAGTTCGGCCGAACACCCAAGATCAACTCGCGCGGCGGCCGCGACCACTGGTCGAACGCCATGAGCGTCCTGTTCGCCGGCGGCCACACACCGGGTGGCCAAGTCATCGGCGCGACCGACCGCCAGGGCTACTCGGCCGTCGAACGCGTGCTCAGCCCGGAGAACTTCGTCTCCACCATCTACACCAAACTCGGCATCGACCCGAACAAGATCGCGTACACGCCGGAGGGTCGGCCGACGCATCTGGTGAGTGATCCGACGGTGATTAAGGAGTTGATGGGGTAGGTGTGGAAGTAGGCACGCCGACATAACAAGCGGTAACATTGTTGGCTGGACTGCGGCAATTGATTGGGGGCTGAGCGCGATGATAAGAGCAATCTGCCGAAGTCGACCGTATCACATCACCGCCGACGATCGGAAGACGCTGTCTGAGTTTCACAGACAGCGTCACAATACATTACGTGAACAACGCGACGCGTCAGACACCTCGAACGAGCGGCCCGCGCGTACAAGGCTGCAAAGAGCCCGCATCATTGCGAACTTGATTCTACTGGGAAGTTTTGTGGCAATTGCCTACTGGCTTTTTGTGCCTGAGTCTGGCTCAAACGGCAGTGTGCCTATCCTGCCGACCCAGTACAAGAATGCGGCACTAGTGGCCTCAGCGGCATCCTTCTTGATCCTGATCGGTTACGGATTATGGTTGAAGCGGCTCATTCGTACTCGTGCACGAGTCGATGAGAAACCGGAGTACGCGACGTTCGTTGAATTGAACGAGGAAGGAATTGTCTATTGTCGTGACAGTGAGCGCATGACTGTCTTCTGGACATCGTGCGATACATATCTGGAGTCCGAAGACGCATTTGGTGTCGTCGCGGCTAACCTGATCTGGCTAGTGCCCAAGCGGGCATTCTCTGACGACGAACTCGATGTATTCTCTGACGAGTTAACCAACAGAATCCACGGGGAAGCGTTCCAGTGAAGACGCGACCATTTCAGATCGATCCACAAACCGTTCGACAATTCGATAAACAATCTTATTCTTCTGCGAAGCTTTGGCGACGTTCGGTTGTAGCCGCTCTGATAGGGTTACCTGTTTGTGCGAGCCTGATATTGCTATTGTCGTTGACGTATCTGTTGATGACAGACTCCAGCCACTGGTGTTGGCTGGTCGCGCCCGCTGCGATCATAGCTCTATTCTTTCTGAACTTGGTGGTTACATTACTGTCACCGAACCAACGACTCACTCTCTTGGTCGGATTGTACGAAACCGGGTCTTGTACGGTGGAGATCAATCCGCCATCCATATCATTTGTCAATGAACAGCAGCGACATGAGTGGCCACTGGACATCGTTGTGGCGTATCAAGAAATGGAAGGCGTCTTGATGATTGGAATCGGGGCAAATCGTCTGCCGTTGGTGATACCGGACGACGCTTTTGAGTCTTCTACTGACCGACAACGATTTATTCAGATCATTGCCCGGCACGTTATGAACTCTCGGGTGCCGAGTGCCGCACTCTGACAATATTTACAGAGTCTATCGGCCCAACAAGAGTGCTCTTGAGGAAACCAAGAGGGCAATGCACTCACCGTGAGTGTGAGAACTTTTCTACCCCTCAACAAACGGTTGCTAGAACGGGTCGCTGGACCCCCGCTGTCGCTTCTCAAGTTGTTCTGCATCTGAGTCTGACCACAACTTTTCACAATCTCAGTAATCGCCCCCTGGAAAGATTCTCACACTCTGTGCGGGCCTGTTCAATCGCCACAGGGGCTCGGACTTGACGCCCGTTGACAACCGCGTTTCGCCCTCGATGACCAACCCGTTGGCGCGCGCACATAAGGCGCGGGCGATTGGGGCCTTCCGCGGCCAGCCCCACCCCGGATAACCCCCGGCCGCCCCCGGAAGGTGCGACGTGCTGTCGACGCGACTGACTTGGCCCGCGCTTCCGCGGGGGAGCCGAAGGGAGTTTGGGGGAAGCGGCGGCGAGCGTTCCCCCAACTCATGTGGTCTTCACGGCGCGGCCGTTCCGCCGAAGCGTAGCGCCAATCCGCTGCGGCGCCCCCGGGGGTGAGCAGGCCCGCCCGGCAGGGCACCGCCTTCTTCGATTCCCCTCAATGTTGACTGGATCGGCTGTCACGCCTGGACCCGAAAGACAAAGTGTGTCGATGCGGCACAACTGATCCGTATCCTGAAACGCCACACTTTGCAAAGCCAAAGTGTGGCACCCAATATAGCCCACGCCTCTGGCGTGGGATCGGTCGCGCAACTCATCACCCGACTACTCGACGTCAACAACGCAACTTACGCATTCGGTAAACCGATCCCCCGGCAGAGCCGGGGGCTTTGGGCAGCGCGCTATTCGTCTCACGTGCTACCCTTTGGTCGTGAACACCGGCGTCTTCCAACTCAGCCCGCGGATCACCGTGCTGCCTGTCCTGCACGGCAGTGGTGACTTTGCCGTGGAAGTTCGGCGGGTCATGTTGGAGCACAAGTTTGATTGTCTGGCTGTGCCGTTGCCGCGGTCGTTCAAGCGTGACGTCGAGGCGGCGATCGATCACCTGCCGGCTGTCACGATGGTCGGGCAGTTGGAGCATTCGATCTACGAATCCGGGTGGTCGCCGCCCCCGGAAGTGTCGGCCTTCGATCCGAGCGCATCGGACGATGACGATGAATCCGACGACGAGCCGACGCTCGAGATGTCGTTCGTGCCAATCGACCCTTGTCAGCCGGTGATCGCCGCGTTGCGGGTGGCGATGGGTGAGCGGATGGTGCGGGCGTTTATCGACCTGGAGACGACACGGTTTCAGCCTTACGCCCTGACGCTGCCCGACCCGTACGCGATGAAGCGCGTGCCGATGTCGCGGTTCGCCTCGGCCTTGCTGCCGTTCATCCCCGCTCCGCCTCAAACGCACGACAATCAGCCGGCCGACCGCATCGCGACGATGGCGCATCGGCTGCACATGCTCGAGCAGCAGCACGAGTCGGTCCTGTTCGTCTGCGCGATGACCGATTGGCCTTGGGTGCGCGACGCGTACCGCAACGACGCGCCGCCGGCTGACGACGAGGACGTTGAAGACACGGCCGTGTATCAGCCGGACGACAACACGCTCGTGTTCATGCTCGGCGAGTTGCCTTACATCACCGGCCTGTACGAGCAGGCCCGCGCGTCGCTGGACGACGACGAGAACCTGTCGGTCGACGGCGTGAAGGAACTGCTCATCGCGACGCGGCAGCGGTACAAGGTCGAGGCGGGCAAGCAGGCCCGACACATCAGCCCGAAGCTGCTGGCGTTGTGCCTCAAGTACATCCGCAACCTCAGCCTGATCAAACGCCGGCTGACGCCTGACCTGTACACGCTGGTCGTCGCGGCGCAGCAGTGCGCGGGCGACCGGTTCGCGATCAACCTCGTCGAGCAGGCCCGCGAATACCTCCACACCGAGCCGACTGGGCGGCAACGCGTCACGCTCGGCATCGACCGCGCCCGCCTGCCGAACGGCACGGTCGTGCAGACCGTCAACCGACTGCCCGGCCAACCGATGACCTGGCGGAGCCTGAACCTCAAACCGAAGCCCGAGCGCATCGAGCAGGACCAGTGGCTGCAACGTTGGAACCCGTACAGCAGCGTGTCGTGGCCGCCGGAAGATGAGTCGGTCGAACGATTCCGCACGCACTGTTTTCAGAAGGCGGAGCAGATCATCAACGCGGACCTGGCGCACAGCGAGAAGTTCACGACGAGTTTTCTGGACGGGCTCGACGTGCGCGAAACCGTGCGCAATTGGCACACGGGCGACATCTACGTCAAGAGTTTCCCGCCGCGCACGGGCGGGCTGGACTGCGTGATCATGCTGTTCGACACGCCGGCCGACCCGCGCGACTACCCGTTCCGCATGACGTGGTACGCCGAGCACGGCAACGAATCGACCCTCGCCCTGTACGGCACCGACTTCCTGGGCAACATGATCGGCCCGGGCATCGGCCAGGCGACGTACGGCGGCGCGATGTTCCTCTACCCGCCCGTCGCCATCCCCGAGGTGTGGACCAACCGCCAGCTCGACTTCGCCGACACCCTCGAAGACCGCCTCATCGCCGCGGGTTGTTTATACAGCCGAGCGCGACACGTCGCCCTGCTCAGCCCCGTCCCGCCGACGGCCATGTGGCGACGCATCGCACGCCGGTTCAGCCGAAAGCTCGTCCACCTGCCGCTGTCACACTTCAGCCAATCGACGGTGGAGCAGTTGCGCGTGTTCCACGTGTTGAACGGCCGCGAGGTGCGCAGCTATGCGTCGCGGTTTATTCATAAGGGGTGAGGGGGAGACGTGAAAACTTGACCGCGGATGATGCGAATTGCGCGGCTGTCAACTGGGTGGCCCGGTCAATTCCTCCCAACGTGCGATCAGGAGATCAGTGTAATCTCCGCCCGTGATGTCATACGCCCCGAGGGCAAACCCATCGTTCATTTCTACGAGGGCAGTTTGTCCATTACTCAGCACACCGAAATCGATACCAAAACCTGCATACGCTTGGCCAGCGGCATGAAGCGCGGCGACCGCCTCTTCGGCGACAGACTCGTCGAGTTTGAAACCGGCATCGCCGTCGTAGTGGTCAATGGCTCGAATCTGGCCCTCAACGACGTACACTCGGTACTCGCTCTGCCACGCGACCAATTCAGAGCAATAGACCGGCTCGTGACGAGACACACCGCCCGCCCGTGACAATGAGTGTTCTGAATCGCAGATGAACCCGGTGAAGCACTTCTGACGCCCTCTCGGTTTAACGAAGACAGGCGCGGCCGCTCCATGTGCAAAACGCTCCGCAACCGCACCGAGCGTTGTTTGCCATACCTGACGATGGAGGTGATCGCGGATTGAAGTGGGATATGACTCCGCCTCTGGTAGCTCAATGCCGAGTTGCTTAAGCGCGCCATGGACACAATCCATATCGCCAACGACCAACGTATCCGGTCTCAACGGCAACTGACGTCGATGAATTCGCTTGAGGGTATATGGCTTATAAGGCAGACCGCGCGCCTCTAGCACGGCGGCAACGAGTCGTTCCTCGTGACCGTATTGGCCGCTTTCACGTTGTGCAAGATAGGCACGCGTAATCATGTGCACACCATTCGTAGGGCGGTCCGTCGTTCAAGTCAGATGTCCCCTGTCAAACACATGCCTTGGCGAATGGATACAAGCCCAACGGGCCGACCCGATGAAAGCCCAGGGCGCAGCCCTGAGTGTTCGGCAGCGGCACGCTGCTCGGCCTGCTGCTGGGCACGCGGCGTGGGCGGTCATGGGATGGGGTGCTCGCTACTTAGGTCAGGTCGAATGGCCCGCCCGCTGATGGCACAGCTCAACCGAACAAGTCTTTCGCATAAAACACGCTGCGTTCGATCGCGGCGGGCGGCATGGCTGCGTACGCACCGAACGCGTCGCCACGTGCGAAGCCACAGCGTTCATAGAACTGGATCGCCGCGTGTTGCGCGTCGCCGGTTTCCAGGGCGATGCGGCGGAACCCGCGCGCCCGTGCCTCGTCTTCCAAACGGTTCAGGATCGCCCGCGCGACGCCCCGCCCGCGCGCGTTCGGCTGAACGTACATCCGCTTGACCTCGGCGATGTCGTCGGCGAACGCGACCCCGCCGCAGCCCACCGGCTCGCTGTTCACACGAGCAATGAAGAACAGGACGTCAGGCTGAAAGAGCTGATCCAACTTCAGGCCGTGCTGCTGCTCTGGCGAATAGGCGGCGCCCAACTCCGCGTCGAGTTTGCCGATGAGCATGCGGACATCATCTGTCGGGGCATCGACCTGTTCGAGAGTGATTGACATCACGTGCGTCGTTAGTTCACAGGTCAGGTCATTCAACCTGACAATCGTCGCGAATTGATCATTGGTTGTCAGGTCAATGACCTGACCTACAGGATCGCTTCCATCACGTCTCACCCGCCGCAAAGCCGAGCGCCTCGTCGAGCCAGTCGTCTGTCTTGAGCACGCTCTTTCTCGAACGCAGGGCGTTGCGTTCAGCCCTGGCCTGGGCGCGGCGGACGACCCAGTTGCGCAGGGGGTTGATGACCTCGCCGCGGCTGTTGGTGGCCAGTGAGAGGAACCAGCGCCACCACACACTTGAATAGCGTTGCAGGATTTCGTCGTCGAGACTGATCATGGTGACGGCCTCGCCGGGGTCGCCCTGTCGTGCGGATCGGCCGTAGAGTTGGCGGTCGACTCTTGTGTTTTCGTGTCGTTCGGTGGCCAGCACGTAGAGTCCGCCTTTTTCGGGCACGCCGGGGCCGAGCTTGATGTCGGTGCCGCGGCCGGCCATGTTCGTCGCGACGGTGACCTTGTCGGGTTGGCCGGCGACGGCGACGACCTCGGCCTCTTCCTTGTGACGCACGGCGTTGAGCACGCGGTGGACAATCGGCGTTTGGCCTTCGGTCGCCTCGCTGCCGTCTTCGCCGCCGAGCATCATGCTGAGCAACTCGCTGGCGCGGACGCTGCGCGTGCCGACGAGCAGCGGTTGGCCGGTCGCGTGCACTTCGCGCACGTGTTCGGCGATGGCATTCCACTTGGCCTCGGCGTTGACGAACATGCGGTCGCGCTTCTGGATGCGGATGCACGGGCGGTTCGTCGGGATGCGGACGACCGGCAGGCCGTAGATCTGCCAAAGCTCATGCCTCGCCTCCCACGCGGTGGCGGTCATGCCCGAGAGCCGTTTGTACATGCGGTAGAAGTTTTGAAAGCTGATGCGCGAGAGCGTTTCCTTGGGGTTCTTGACCTCGACGCCTTCCTTGGCGCTGACCGCCTGGTGCAGTCCGTCCCGCCACTCGCGGTCGGGCATGAGTCGGCCGGTGAACTCGTCGACGATCACGACCTCGTCGTCCTGAATGACGTACTGCTTTTCGAGCGTGTACAACTCGCGTGCGGTGATGGCCTGGTGCACCATCTCCTCGCGTCGGCGTGCCCCGGCGAAGATGCCGCCGATGTCGCTCGCCAATTCAGCCAGGCGGCGTCGGCCGGCGTTGGTGAACTCGACATCGCGGTATTCGTGGTCGACCTTGTAGTCCTTACCCTTTTCGAGTTGATCCGCCAGGTCGGACGCCTGCTTGAACGCCTCGACGCGCGCGGCGTTCGGCGACTCACCGGAGATGATCAGCGGGGTGACAGCCTCGTCGATCATGATCGAGTCGGCCTCGTCGATGATGGCGAACTCGAGGCCGCGTTGCACGACGCGGTCGACGCCCTCGCCCGCGCCGCCGGCGACCTTGCGCACCAGCGCGCTCGTCAGGCCGCGGGTGTCGCCGAGGGCCAGACGGTCGCGCAGGAAGTCGGCCGCGACCTCTTTGTTCGTCGTGTAGGTGATGTCGGCCAGGTAAAGCTCGCGCCGCGAGGGCGGCGGCGTGTCGCCGACGATCGAGCTGACGGTCAGGCCACAGAACTCGTAGATCGGCCGCATGAGTTCGGCGTCGCGCGCGGCGAGGTAGTCGTTGACGGTGATGACGTGCACGCCGCGTCCGCGCCAGCCGGCGACGGTCGCGGGCATCGAGGCGGACAGCGTCTTGCCCTCGCCGGTGGCGAGTTCGGCGATGCAGCCGTCGTACATCGCCAACGCCGCGGCGACCTGCACTTTGTAAGGCCGCATCTCGACCTTCCGCCAGGCGACCTCGCGGACGACGGCGAACGCGTGTTCGACGTCTTCGCGTGTCTGCCTGCCGAGGCGGAACAGCTCGCGCAGCTCAGCCGCGCGTTCGCGCAAGCGGGCGTCGCTGATATCGTTGTACGTCGCTTCGAGTTTGAGCACGCGCGCGGCCCGCGCGAGATACCGTCGTCGGCGCGGGGCGAACTGGCGGACGTATCCCGCCCCCGCGTTCCACATCGCGTCGAGCCCTTTGGGCAACTTCGACGACGTCTTGCCGCGGTGCGCCAGCGTCCGCCACATGCCGCTGGGCACGGGCGGCGTGGGCTTGGGGCAGGAGCCGTTGCGCGGCGTCGTGTCGAGCGCGACGGTCGTACCTTTGGGCTGCGCCGGCGGGCTCGTTGGTGACGCGGGTTGTTCGGTCGTAGGCGTGACCATGTTGGGTGAGTTTAGGTTGGGCGAGTTGGTGCGCGGCGATGGTTGACAAGGGACGTGCGGAGCAAGCTCCGCGGCTAAACGGCGGGTGTCGGAGCAACGGACGCGCCACGTGTCGATCAGATTTGGAAACGTTGCTGCAGCAGTTGGCGCACCGACCGATACCACTGCACGACCAGGCGTTTTTCCTTCGTCGCGAAACGGGCGACGACGACCTGGCCGTTACGCAGGTTTTCCCAGCCTTCGCCGTCTTCGCCGGGGACGATGACCACCTCGAAATAAGGTTCTGAGGTTTTCAGTCCTTCGGGATCGGTGGGGTCGATGGGCATCTCGCCGCCGCCGGCGTAGCCGAGCGCGGGCGTGAGCAGGTGCGTCATGGCCGATTCGCCGATGCGCTCGACGCGGCCTTTGACCAGCAGGTCCGGCCGACCCTTGACGCGCATCTCGACCTCGCTGCCGATGGCGACCTCTTCGCGCAGCCGTGCGGCGACGTACTGGTCGGCCGCGACACGGACGCGCAGGTTTTTCAGGTCGGCCACCATGCCCAGCGGGTCGCCGGGCTGGACGTACTGACCCCTGAACTGATCGACGTTGGGCGAAACCCAAGTGCCGTTGACCGTGGGGTAAAGCGTCAATTCCGCGAGCCGGCGTTCGACGTGCGCCAACTCTTTCAGGACCGAAGTGTACATCTCTTTGTAGTTAGCCAGCGATGTCGGGTCCTGCGTGCGGGCCAGACGGATGTGCGCTTCGAGTTCGTCGGCCTTGGCCAGCAACCGCTTGTGGTACTGCACCAGCGGGACGTTTTCACATTGAATCAACGCATGTTGGCCGTTCGGCCCGACCGATTGGCCGCTCGACATCGTGAATACGACGAATCCACCTTCCTGTACACGGACGACCTGCGGCTCGATCGAATCGACGACGCCCTCGCTGCGGACGTAATCGGGCATGTTCAGCCCCGCGATGAAGACGAGCACGGCGCCGATCATCATGGCCGTCACCGACATCGCGCGCACGCGGTGTCGCTGCAACTCGCCCGCCGTGAACAGGTACTTGGCGAACTTGAACACCGGCGCGACGATGAAGCCCGTCATCGTCATCACCGCCAAAATCGGGCCGATGAAGAACAACTGGTCGGCCACGAACAGACTGATGCTCGTGATGATGAAAAACCGGTAGACAATCGACGCGTGGCCGTACACGAAGTACCAGAAGCGTTGGCCGAACGTCGTGGCCGTGTTGTGCGCCCGCTTGATGCCGTACGCGTAACGCTTGAACAGGTACTTGAGGTAGCCCTGCGCCTGCTGCATCAGGTTGGGCAGTTCGAGGATGTCGCAGAGGATGAAGTAGCCGTCGAACCGGATCAGCGGGTTGGCATTGAACAGGATCGTCGCGACCGACGCGATGAACATGACGTTGTAACAGACGGCGTTGAAGAACGTGCCCGTCGTGGTGAACGACCAGCAGATGGCGGCGATGGCGGCGAAGCCGATCTCGACGTACATGCCGGCCGCGCCGACGAACGCGCGGTGCCACTTGTTGCGGTAGCCCCAGGCGCTGGTCGCGTCGATGTACGGGAACGGCATGAGCACGAGGAACATGATGCCCATCGTGTGCACCTGCCCGCCCGTGCCGGCGTCACGCCCGAACTTCTTACAGGCGAACGCGTGGCCGAACTCGTGAATGATCTTGGTGATCGCGAAGCAGACGCCGAGGATCGGCAGGTTGGCCGGCGACAGCACGCCCATCGTCGATTCAAACAACGCCTCGCCGTGGCCGACCAGTCGGCTGAACGCCACGGCCAACAGCACCAGCCAAAGCCCGACGCCCCACTTGCTGAACAGCCAACCGAACGCGTTGATCCAACGGTCCAGGAACCGATTCGGGTTGATCAGCGGGATGCGCAGGAACAGGATGTTCATCAACTTGCCGCGCGCCTCCTGCGCACGGCGTTTGCGGAAACGATCGAACATGCCGGCCACGTCGGGCGTGATCTCGGCCTCGAGCAGGTTCATCTGGTAAAGGTTGGCGAGCACCTGGATGACCTCGGGCTGCGTCGGCGCCAGGTCGCCCATCGTGTCGTTGCAGATCGCCCACGCGTCGGCGATCTTCCGCTTGCCGTCAAGCAGGCCGACGAACTGATACGTATGTTCGTTCAGCCGATAGAAGTCGTTCGTGCCCGGGTCTTCCACGACGTGAAACGTCTGCCCGCGAAAGTGTTGGCGGTACGTCCGCAACGACGTGCGCACGCGCGGCCGCATCCCCGCGACGCGGTACCAGGACTCGGAAAATGTGGGTCGGTCAACGGCCATGATTGGTATTTAGCCGCGTCGCTTGCGACGCGTGTTGGGGCGTTCATTCACATGCACCGGGTGTCTGTGAATAAGCGAAGCGTTTCACGGCACGGGCCGCTGTCCTGTGAAACGCTTCGCTTATTCACAGCCACCCAAAGGAACGACGCCTCGAGTCCGACTCAAATCCAGAACGTCATGCGCACCCAGTTCGTAAACGGACGCGTCCAGATCCAGACGTAGTGTTTCTCTGCCAGGTCGATCTTGGCGACGCCCTGGTTGCCCGGCCGAATCCAGTCGCGCGTTTCTTCCAGCCGAACGCGGACGCGGAAGACGTTGCGCTGCTGGTACAACTCGGCGACCGGGTTGATCCGCTCGATCTTGAACGGGATGTAGTCGCCGGGGTGGCTGGCCAACGCGAGCGTGCCTTCGCCGGCCTCACCCTTCTTCTGCAACTCGTACACGTCGGCGATCTGGTCTTCCGGCACCATCAGGTCGCCGTAAAGGTCCTGCAACGGCGCGACGCGGAACAACGTCGTGCCCAGTTCGATCGGCTTGTCGATCTGGCGTTTGAGGTCGCCCTCGATCACAACGCCGGCGATCGGCGACTTGATCTCGGCGTGCTCGAGGTGGTGATCGATCAGTTCGATCTCCGCCTCGGTCGATCGAATCTGTGCACTCTTGATATCCGCGTCGGCCCGCTCGTCGTTGCCGATATGGACGTCGCGCTCGCGTCGTAGTTGCGCCAACGTCGTGACAGCCTGCACACGCTGGTTTTCCAACTCAAACGTCTTGAGCCGGGCCAGCACCTGCCCCGCTTGCACCTCGTCGCCGGGTTCGACGTTCACCTCGGCCAACACGGCCTCGTAAGGCATGGCGACGACGCGGTAGTCGCGTGACTCGATAACAAACGACGCGTCGGCGCGGTACGGCCCCTTCAGGACCGACAGCAGGACGATGGCGGTGATCAGCAGCAGGACGGTCAGCTTTGCCCACGTGTGCTTCGGGCCGAGGATCGTCGCAAGCCCGCGTTGCGTGGCCTTGACGGCGCGGACGCCGACCCAACGGTCTGTTTCCTGCAGGTCGATCAGCCGGGGTGCGCACAGGTCGCACGCGAGACGCAGCGTTTCGACCTCTGTCAATGAGAACGACTGGTCGGCCGGCCGCTCGAGCGTGACCACGCCGACCGGTTCGCCGCCGCGTCGCAGCGGCAGGCTGAGCACGTTGCAAGGCCCGTGTCGTTGCGAAAGTTCGGAGGCCGCGCGACTCACATAGGGAGCTTCATTCGGCGCGGGGTGCAGGGTTTCGACGTCCTGATCGCTGCACTCTTCCATCACCGACTCGATCGCCTGCGACAGCGCGGTCTTGCGCGTGAGGTTCTCCGTGTGGCTCATCGCCAACAGGTGGATGTAACGACCGCGTTTGAAACCGATCGACACCCGGCTGGCGTTCGCCCGCGTGGCCAACTCGTTACACATGGCCATCGCCGCGGGCTGAAAACGCTCGTAGTCGTTCACGACCGAGTGCACTTCGATCGTTTCCTTCAGCCGACCCATGTCGTTGCGCTGCGCCTGCACGCTCAATCGCAACTCATAAAGACTGAGCAGGCTGGCTGTCAGTTCGAGCCGTTCCTGCGCGTGGGCGAGTTGCGTCGCATTGCCCGTCGCCAGGTGGTAGACCATTGCCCCGCGCACGCCGACGCCCTGCGCCGTGTCGTGCTTGATGGCAATGAGGATCAAGTGGTGCGACGCGCCCTGGCCGTAAAACTGGTTCGCGTCATTGAGGGGGACGACGGATGTGCGACCGGTCTTCATGATGCCGGGCACGCTCTTGACGGCCTCAGCCAACCACGGCGGCGCGGCTTTCTCCGCGAGCTGCGGGTAGATGGCCAGCAACTCCGGCTTGCCCGAATCCATGTGGACAATCGCCCCGCCCTCAGCCCCGGACGTATGGCATTGCACCGCCAACAGTTGCAGGAGGAACTGGTCCGGCGTGCCCTCATACCGCGACAGCCGATCGATCAGATCGGACATCGTCTGCTGCGTGGCTTGCGGCGGCACGGCCGATTGAACGCGTGTCATGGGGGCTTGCCCGCTGGGGAAAACAATGCGACGGCGGCGATCACTCTCGCCCTAAGCCGTTGTCAATGCTACGTTAATATGCCGACCAGCCCTATGGGACTCGCCCCGGGGCGGGCTGCCGGCCTTCATCAGTTGACAACGATTATATCTATCGGACGCAGAAAGCCGAATAGGTCAGCCAAAACCGGACCTTCCCGTTCCATCTCGGTCATATGCTCTGGATTCACGCCTCTTCATGACGCCTCAAGAATCCATTCCGATCTCCGCCGTGCCCGGCCTGGTATGGCCCGCCGTGCCGACGCAACACGCGTCGATGTTCGCGGCCGTCATGTTTCAACTCGAACAGACGCAGTGGTGGGACGCCGAACGATTGGCGGACGCTCAATTCGCGCAGTTGCGGCACGTCGTTGCACATGGCTATACGCACTCCCCTGAGTACCGCGACCTGCTGGACGAAGCGGGTGTGTCGCCGGCAGACGGCGACGTCCGCGACCTTTGGCCGAACCTCCCGCTGCTGACGCGCGACCGCGTCTGGGACGCCGGCGAACGGCTCAACGCCCTGGCCGTCCCTAAGGAACACGGCAACGTCGAGAACCGCGTGACCTCCGGCTCGACCGGCTCGCCCATCACCGTGCGACGTTCGGAGTTGGGCTACATGTTGTGGATGGCGTTCACGCTGCGCGACCACTTCTGGCACAAGCGCGACCTGTCGGGCAAGCTCGCGGCCATCCGCGCCCACCCGCACGACCTGCCGCGCACGGGCGAGGTCTCGAAGAACTGGGGTCAAGCGACGCGCATGCTCTACAACACCGGCCCGGCCGCGTTGCAGAGCATCTTTGAAGACATGCCCACGCAACTCGAATTCCTGATCGAGCAAAACCCGCACTACCTGCTCTCCAACCCGAGCAACCTCCGCGCGTTGGCCATGCACTGCGACGCGGTCGGCAAGTCGGGCGACGACATCCCCAACCTGCGCGAAGTGCGCAGCATGGGCGAGATGATCCCCGACGACCTGCGCGACTGGGTGCGCGACGTGTGGGGCGTGCCGACGTCCGACATGTACAGTTGCGAAGAGGTCGGCTACATCGCGCTGCAATGCCCGGTCGAAGGCCACACGCACTACCACGTCCAAAGCGAAAACGTGCTCGTCGAAGTGCTCGATGAAAACAATCAGCCCTGCGCACCCGGCGAGGTCGGTCGTGTCGTCCTCAGCGCGCTGCACAACTTCGCGACGCCTGTCATCCGCTACGCGATCGGCGACTACGCCGAGGTGGGCGAGCCGTGCGATTGCGGCCGAGGCCTGCCCGTGCTCAACCGCATCATGGGCAGGCAGCGCAACATGATCACCCTGCCCGACGGGTCGAAGCACTGGCCTGGCTTTCACGCCAAGCTGTGGAAGGACATCGCCCCGATCCGACAACTGCAATTCGTCCAGGACGCCGTCGACCACATCGAAGCGAAGATCGTCATGGACCGCGAATTCACCGACGACGAGCGCGGCCGATTCGTCGAAGCGATCCAGAACCGCATGGGCTTCCCACACCCGATCGACGTGACCTACGTCGACGAGATCCCGCGCAGCAAGGGCGGGAAGTATGAGGACTTTGTGTCGCTGCTGGAAGAAGAGAGGCACGGAGGCACGGAGGCACAGAGGCACGGAGGGTCGTGATCGGGGCGATCGTTTTGCAACGTGCCCGCAGGGCCGCCGCTAAACAGATGCCCAATCAACAACCCCTTCGTGCCTAAGTGCCTTCGTGCCTCTCCTTCCCCTCACGTCTTCACACTCATCATCAACAGCGCACTGATCGGCAGCAGGAACACGACCGGCAGCCACGCGGCGACGACCGGCGACACGCCGGGCAGGTTCAGATGCAACAGCATGAACCCGCCGCCCCACGCGACGAGGCAGACGCCGCCGGCCTTGACGGTTTGCAGGAACACATTGGTCGGCTCGCGTGTCAGGAAGAACGGCAGGCCCATCACGACGATCAGGATGTTGACGACGATCAGGCTGAACCGCTTGTGCATGATCTTCTGCACGCGGTCGGCCTCGGCTGCGGGGTTGTTCATCAACTCGCCCAGCTCGCGCAGGCTCAAGAACTCGGTGAATAACTCCGCGCGACGCACGCGCAAAACCTGCGGCGACAGGTCCGTCGTGATGAAGCCCGTGTGCCGCGTCCGCCCGCACAGGCATTCCGCCCGCGCGTCGGCGTCTTTCAACGTCGCGCAGTCCTGTTCAACGGCGCCAGCAGTTGGCCGCGGCTGCGCGTGGTCCTGTTGCATGGCCCGCACCTTCATGGTCGTCAGCGACCAGCCGCCACGCTGCGCATCCCACTGGCCGTGCTCAGCCGAGATGCGGCAAGACAGCCGACCGTTCTTGCCGCGCACGAGCACGGTGATGTCGCGGAGCACGCCGTCGTCCGGGTCGAACGTCGCCGCGCGGAACAGGTTCAGCCCGGAGTCGGGCGTGTAAGGCACAGCCCACGTGTCGACCATCGGCTCGGCGACCTGCGAGTGCTTGCGCGCCAATTTCGACGCCAACTTCGGGATGAGCAACTCCTGATCGAGCAGCGTCAGCCCAATCAACAGGGCGCTGGTGACAACGATCGGCGCAGCCAACCGGTGCATGCTCAGCCCGCTGGTGACCATCGCGATCAACTCGCCGCTGCGCGACAGGTTCGTGAGCGTGAACCCCATCGCCGTCGAGACGAGCAAGCCCGCCAACCAACAGATGATCAGCAGCAACATCGGCCCATAGAAATCGGCGATCGCCCAGAGCGTCCCCAGGAAACGCTGCCATCGGCCGGGCTCATCCGCGTCATCACCACCAGCCCAACGCTCCGCCCAAACCCGCCCCGCTTCGACGAACTCATCCAGCGCAAACACCAAGTCGACCAGCACAAAGAACGATAGCAACACGACCGCGAGGATCACAAAGTTGATCAGGAACTGACGGATGATGTAACGGTCGATCGTGGTCATAACGAAAGCGTGTCTGTCGAAGCGAGCACGATTCCCTTCAGCCCTGGCCTCTGGCCGGGGACCTGCGCGCCATGAACCGATCGAACTCCCGGCGCGTCGTGCGCGACGGACGCCGCCGGTGACCGATCCCCGGCCAAAGGCCGGGGCTGAAGGTGTGAATCGTCATACTCAATGATCCGCCAGTTTTCGATATGTCACGAACAACGCAACCATCAGGATCACCACGCCCGCCCATGTCGCGGCGATGCCGACGGGCATCGCGTTGTCCGGTTCGATCAGCAGGTTCTCACCGCTGTGCGTGACGATGATCGCCAGAAACGTCAGCGCGAACGCGATCAGGAAAACTTGCAACGACATCGTCTCGCGCAGGCTCATCGCCAGCACAGCCGAGACGAACAACGCCAGCATGCTGATGATTGCGAGCGCCGCGCGCTCGTGCGTCTGTGAAACGATTCGCCGCCAGAGCTTGGCCCGCTGCTCGATCACGATGCGGTGCCGCTTGGCGATCTCCGGCACGTGCAGAAACGACTTGCCCGCTTCGTCCAGGATGTCGTTCAGCGGCTTGACCCGCTGCTTGTCGAGCATCGGCTCCGGCCAGCGCATCGGGTCGAGCGTCAACTCCGCGTGTCGCGGCGGCGCGCCGGCGATGCGGATGTCTTCGACCACCGCCTCCGTCAGTTCGATCACCGCCCGCGGCTCCGGGGCCGGCGCGCCCGGCTCGAACCGCACCCACGCCGACTTGGCTGAATAGTGTCGCGACAACGTCCCGTTGAGTCTTCGATCGATCCCGACCCGACGGTTACCCGCCGACGTCAGCAACAAACCGTTCGGCCGAACCTCGACCTGCGGCGCGCGGATCGTGTACGTCTCATCCGGCACCGCGCCCAGCAGTCGCAGCCAATCGCCATCCGGGTCGCGGATCGTCTCATACGAAAGCTGCTTCATCACCTCGGCCGCCATGGCCTGGCAAAGCTTCTCCCAATGCACACGCACGCGGTCGTACTCGAGCGGCTTGCGACTCAACTCCTGCAACTCTTCACGACTCAGGAATGCCGGGTCGTCCTGAAAACGACTCGGCAGCCGAACGGGGGGGAACGACACATCGCCGACCCGACCCTGCCACGGGTTGTGTTTCTTGTCGTCGTCCCTCGCCTCGTCGCTCACGGCGTTGTAGCCGAACGCGTTGCTCAAGCGGAGCGACGCGGCTGTTTGCCCGCGGTCGCGAAACAGCAGCATCGTCGCCGACTCGGCTGTGAACTCGTGTACCGGCTTGCCGTCGCGGTCGGTCTCACCGACGACGACGCCCTTCGCCGCGATCACCGCGTAAGGCGGCACCTCGCTCCTGATCTTCGCGAGAAACTCCTTCGTCGGCGTGAGTTGCTCCGCCTGGTCAGCCCAGAGCGAGAACTTGTCGAACGTGAACGTCTGGTCCGACTTGAGCTTGGTCACCACGACACGCGTGATGTCTTCCTGGATCATCAACTCGGCCTTGCGGAAGAATTGCGGCACGACCCAGTTGCTCAGGCCAAACAACGTGACCATCAGCACCGCGCCGAGCAGGTAGATCGGCATGAGGATCCGCCAATAGCTGATCCCGCCGGCCGAGCACGCGAGAATCTCGTTGTCCGTCGTCAATCGTGAAAAGACCATCACGCTGGCGAACGCGCCGGCGAACGGCAGCACCAGCGGCAACATGGTCGGCATGAGGTAGAACACGAACCGCGGCACAGCCGACGCTTCAAGCAGCCCGTCGGCCAACGGCTTGATCGCCACCGCGACCGAGATGACCGCCAGCAACGCCCCGCCGGACAACGCCATCAGCTTCAACAGGTCTTTCAGGATGTAGCGGTAAAGCGTCCAGGGCATGAGTTTGTCGCCAACGCGCCCGACGACGACATCGTATTCGAGATGCCCCCCCGCCGCTTGCGGCTTAGCGCGCGGGTCAATGCAAAATGCAAAATTCAAAACGCAAAATGACGGACTCGATACCGGGACGGCTCCCGACCGCTGTTCCCCTACTCCGCATTTTGCATTTTGAATTTTGCATTTTGAATTGCCCCCTCCTGCACCTCCAACAACCGCCCGATCCCCGCCTCCGCCAAGTCCAATAACGCGTTGAGCCGGTCGCGGCAGAACGCCGCGCCCTCAGCCGTGCCCTGCACCTCGACGTACTCGCCCCGGCCGTTCATCGCGACGTTCATGTCGACCTCCGCGTTCACGTCGAGCGGGTAATCCAGGTCGAGCACCGGCCGACCGTCAACGATGCCGACACTCACCGCCGCGACGGGCGTGTCGATCGGGTCGTTCTCGATCATGCCCTTGTGCCGTGCGGTGAGCAACGCCTGCGCCAACGCGACGTACGCGCCGGTGATCGACGCCGTGCGTGTCCCGCCGTCCGCCACGAGCACGTCGCAATCACACGTAATCAGCACGCCGGGCATTCTTTCCAGATCAACCGCCGCGCGCAACACGCGCGCGATGAGTCGTTGGATCTCGGTCCCTCTGCTATCGCCGCCACGGCGTTTGCGCTGCGGCGTCGAGCCGGGCATCATCGCGTACTCAGCCGTCACCCACCCCCGCGTCGCCGGCCCGCCGTCGCGCGGCAGCATCCACGGCGGCAGGTCGGTCGAAAGGCTGGCAGTGCAGATGACCCGCGTCTGACCCTGCGAAATCATGACATGCCCCGCCGCCGCCGAGGCGATCGGCTCGATGGTCGTCGGGCGCAGTTCGTTGTCGGCGCGTGTGTTCATGTCCCCAGTTTAGCGCCGTCGCTCGCGACGCGCATACCGGGGGTCACCGTCTGTCTGACGCGCGTCGCAAGCGACGCGGCTAAACGATGTTGGGGTCACGCGCACGCCGCGCGCGACGCTTCGTCGTCGCGCTGCATCTCGGGCACGGCGGCGCGGAGCGCGTCGAGGATCGACGCCGGGGTCGCGCCCTGCCAGCGGTGGCTGTTCGGCCCGCCGGTGCGCAGTTGATCGAAGCGCGACAGTGCGCGACGCAGCGCCAGTGCGTTGGGTGGCGGCGCGTCGCACACGCGGACGGCCGGGTGTTGTGTGACGCGCGTGGTCAGCGTGTCGTAGCCGGGCGACTCCGACAGCTTCTCGCCCGGCCGCGGCTGTGTGAACGTGATCTCGACATCCTCGCCGGGCGTCAGGTCGTGCAGTTGGATGAACCGCTTGGCCAAATCGACGATTCGGATCGGGTCGCCCATGTCCAGCGCGTAGACCTCGCCGCCCGACGCCATCGCGGCCGACTGCAACAGCAGGTCGGCCGCCTCGGGGATCGTCATGAAATACCGCGTCATCTGCGGGTGCGTCACGGTCAACGCCCCGCCCTGTGCCAATTGTTGCGACCAGATCGGCAGCACGCTGCACGCCGAGCCGAGCACGTTGCCGAACCGCACCATGCACATGACCGTCCGGTGCGCCACGCGTTCAGCGGCGTCTTGAATGAACATCTCAGCCAACCGCTTCGTCGCGCCCATGACGCTGCGCGGGTTGACCGCCTTGTTGGTCGACACCATGACCAGCCGATCGACGCCGGTGTCGAGCGCTGCCTCGACGATCGACCGCGTGCCATACAGGTTGTTCTCCACCGCCTCGGCTGGGTGGTCTTCCATCATCGGCACGTGCTTGTGCGCCGCCGCGTGCAGCACGACGTTCGGCCCAACGCGTTGCAACAGCGCAGCCGTCCGCGGCCCGTCCGTCACGTCGTGTAGTTCAGCGCTGCGATGTAAGTCGGGATGCGACGACGCGATCGCGCGATCGACCTCGAACAGCGCGTTCTCCGACCGCTCGACCAAGACCAGCCGACTCGGCGAAAACGACGCGACACGGTTGGCCAACTCGCTGCCGATCGACCCGCCCGCGCCGGTGATCAGCACAACGCGGTCGCGCACGGCGCACCTAATAGCGTCGTGATCGATCGGCCGAGTCGGTCGGCCGATCAGTCGCACGGGGTCGACGGCTGGCTGGGTCGCGCGCGGTGTGTTCATCTGCGCAGCCTGGCCTGACAACTGGTCGTCGATCGTCGGCACGATCCGCCAGGTCACGCGCGCGTCGTCGAGCACGCGCGCCGTTGAGCGCGTGTGCGACTGCATCTCGAAAGGCAGGCTGACCAGCACCAGGTCAACCGGTCGCGCGGCCAACACGTCCGGCAGCGCCTGCAGGTCACCCAGCACAGCAGGGCCCGGAGTGTCGTTATTCGCCAGAGCCAGTCCGTCGTCTGCCGGCCCGCTTCCGCCTCCGTCCTGCTCGATCAAGACGCACCCGACAACGCTCGGCCGACGCTCCGTCGCGCGCAGCATGTGCTCAAGCTGCGCAACGGTCGCGCGCGTACCGATCAACAACGCCTCGGGCTGGGGGGCAGGGTTGTGCGTGTCCACCACGACGAGTATCGGACGGTTTGGGGCGGTGACTGTACAGGAGGCGGTCACCAGCGGTGAAACCGCACCCCTGTTTCCTGTCCCCTGTCTCCTGTGTCCTGACGCGCGACGCGCCATCTGACATAATGTCTCCCTTCCCACCGGCGAGGTCGAATCATGGCGGACACAGGCAAGGACAGGTCGGGCACGATCGTCGCGCTGCTGGCGCTGAACGTCGTCCTCACGCTCGCGGCGCTGGGCGTCGGCATCACCGCGCTGACGCGCGGCCCGCAGTCAGCCCCGGACCCCGATTCCGGTGACCCCGCGGCGCAACCGTCGGGCAACCAATCCAATCAGGTCGCTGACAAGTCGGCCGGCAAAGCCAAGCCGAACTATCAACCCGGCGCCCGCAGCCCGCTGGCGCAGCCCGGCGAGACGATCACCAAGCCGTTCGGCTACCAAATCGTGTCGGACAACCCCGCCGCCCCGCCGCCGCCCCCGCCGGACGGCGTCGTCGCGTGGACCGACGCGCACAAGTACGTCGGCCAAACGATCACCGTCGAGGGGCGCATCGCCGGCACGAACAACATCACGAGCGTCTGCTTTCTCAATTTCGACGCCACCGACCGCAGCCGGTTCTATCTCGTGATGTTCCCCGACATGTTCGACGCCTGGCCCGCCCCGCCCGAGCGGCACTTCGACCAGAAAACGATCCGCGTCAAGGGCAAGGTCGAACTGCACCGCGGTCGGCCGCAGATCAAGATCCTCAAGAAAGACCAGGTGTTGAGCCTGAAGTGAGTGTGACGCGCGGGCAGGTCGTGCATCTAACTAGACGCACGGCAAGCATCGCCGTATCGCAAACGCATCGAGCAAGCCATGTCGCGCGACGCCTACCTCACCCCGTACCGCGAGTCGTTCCAGAAACACGGGACCGACTTCCGCGTGACGTTGTGGAACAACCCGCAATGGCAGCGGCAACGGTTCGCCGTGTTCACGCAGATGACTTCGTTTTCGGGCAAGCGCGTGCTCGACGCCGGTTGCAGCCGGGGCGACTTGGCTGCGTACCTGCTGGAACACCACATCGCTCATCGCCACTACGTCGGTGTCGATGCGCTGAGTGAAGTGATCGAATTCGCGCAGGGGCGCGGGCTCGACCGCGCTGAGTTTCACGCGGGCGACCTGGTCAACGACGCGTCGCTGATGGCGATCGGCGACCCGCAGGTGGTCTGCATCAGCGGCACGCTCAACACGATGAGCGACAAGCACGTCGACCAGGTACTCGAAGCCGCATGGCAAGCGACGGGTGAAACGTTGCTCTTCAACTTCCTTTCTGACCGCGCCGGCCCCGGCGCGACCCCACAATGCGACCCCGCCCGCCGGTTCGACACAATGCGTCTGCTCGACTGGGCATTGCGTCGCACGCCGTACATCGCCTACCGGCAGGACTACCTCGAGCACGGCCACGACGCGACGGTGCTGATGCGCAAAGCGTGAGCGCAGCGTCACCAGACGACAGTCACGCCATCGTGCAATGAGGTGTTGGCAGAACCCTGTTCACTCGGTTCGACACGCCCGCCGTCGACGCGCTAGCAACATGCCGCCGCCCAGCAGGGCCAATATTGCCGTTGCCGGCTCCGGCACGGTGTCGATCCGTTCGAGCGTGAACCCGTTAAGGATGATCGACCCCGGCGCGGTCTGCTCAAAGAACTGCAACTGCACGTCGTTGATGCCGTCCGACCGGAACAGGAGGTCGAACGTCGCGATCGAAAGCGGCGATGTGCCGGTGGTCGGGTCGAGGCTCAGGCCGAGGTCCGCCATGTCGCGGTCTGCGTCGGTGATTCGCACGCCGATAATGTCGTGGTCGGTCTGACTATCGTGGTGATAGGTCGTGATGCGGTAGTCGCCGGCTACGAGATTCGACAGCGTCAGGGTCAGTTCGTCCTGGTGCGCGAAGAAGCTCTCAGCCAGGTCGCCGAACGCCCCACCGACCGGGTTGCCGCTGGTCGCGCGATCACGGAACACGTTGGCGTTGGTCAACGTCACGTCGACCGTGCCGTCGTTGCCGAAGTCGGTCAGAAAGCGTTGCGTCTCATCGTCGGCACCGGCCGCCGAGCCGCGTTCAAACGAGAAGAAGCCCGGCTGCACGTCGTGATTGTTCAGACCGATGTCGACATTGAGCGCGGGCAGAGGATTCGCGGCCAGTTCAAACCCGTTGATCAGGTGTCCGTTCGTCTCGGCGACGTGACGCAGCACGACACTGTTCACCCCGTTGGCGTCGAAGCCGAACGTCGTGCTGGCGATGCCGCCGGCCGGGTTCGTGCCGAACGACCGCGCGACCGTGGTGGCGTCCGCAAAACCGCTTCCCGTGTTGGCGTCGATATCGATGTCGAACGGTGACGAGCCGTTGTTGTCGTGGTAGTAACCAGTGAAGGTGTAGTTGCCCGCGGCGAGGTCGGCCAACACCACATCCAGCCGCGTCGCGCCGGCGTTTCGATTACCGAAAATGAAGTCACGTCCCACGTCGCCAAGCGGCTGGGCCACGTTCATCGCCCCGCGGTCGCGATCGTCGATCGAGCCGTCCGAAGCGAAGGACAACGAGATCGACCCGCCTTGGCCGAACGGCGCGGCGATCGGCCCGCCCGCCTGAGTCGCAGAGGTAAAGCCCGGCTGCGTCACAATGCCCGCGTCGTTGTCGTCGAAATCCACCTGCAACGTCGCGTGGACGCGCCCCATACCCGCCAGAACGAAACCAACCGCAAGAAAACGCGACACAACGCGCGCGACACTGTCAAGCGTGAGACCCATCATCCGTTCCTTTCATTCAAGCGGAGCGGCCGAACGACCGCGGCACCAAACTTTCACCGACTCACAACCGCCAACAAGTTACCATACTCTCGTCATTCAAACCATTCCTCGCTCGATGTCTACCCCGAGACAGATCGTGACACGCATCATGCCAACTCGATTACTAACCGTCCTCATCACTTGCTTGACACTGTTCATCGCCGCGCTGCCCACGTTGGCGGACGACACGAAACTCGATGTCGACGCCATCCGTGCCATCGTGCTCAAGCCGCACTCGCCGAAGCTGACGGTCAAGGCTTTGGACATCTACCCCGTCGGCCGACGGTTCCGCGTCGAGGTCAAGCACATGCCGACCGAGGGTGACGCGCCCGAAACCAAGCCGTTCGACATCACCGAGAAATGGGTCGACGGCAAGTACATCGTCTCGACCATCCCCCTGCCCGACGTCAACAAGACGTTGTACATGGTCGTCACGTTTGACAAGAAGACGAACACCTACCGCAAGTTCGTCATGGACCCTGATGGCAACGTGCACCGCTCGGTCGGTATCCGCCACGGCGACAAACGGGTGATCTCCTGGAGCGGCCCGCTGACCGACGAAGGCCCGGCGGGGCTGGGGACTCTTCTGGTCGGCCAGGAGCACTTCACGGACACAACCGTCGTCTGGACGGAGACGCTGTTCATCGACGGCGAACTGGTGTTCCGGCAGGAGGGCAAGGCGACGGTGATCAAGAAGTGATCGAGGCGATGCGGGCGGGGCGAATTGCGGGGCCGACTGACGCAGGGTGGGCACTGCCCACCCTACATTTCGACAAAGCGAAGCGTAGATATATCAGGTGGGCGACCTGATCGCGGCTCTCTTTCAATCCTCCAACTCACCCGACATCACCAGCACGGCCTGCCCCATGATGGCCGCGCGGTCGCCGTTGATGCCGATGCGCACCACGCCGCCGCGCGGCGAGGCCTGGTAGCCGGTCAGGTTGTTCTTGCCGAGTTTGCCGGACCAGAACGCCCCGAGCAGGCAGTGCGCCGAACCGGTCACCGGGTCTTCGTCAATATCGCAGGACGGCGCGAAGAATCGGCTGACGAAGTCGTAGCGGGCGCGGTTCGATGCATCCGCACGCGCGGTGATCATCACGCCGCGCATGTCGCAGTCGCGCATCGCATAAAAGTTCGGCGACGCGTCGCGCACCGCCTGTTCGTTGGCCAATTCGATCAGCGGGTCCCACTTGCCGCGGTGCATCGACACCGGCTGAACGCCCAACGCCTCGATGAGCCCGGCCGGCGGGTCGGCTGACGTCGGCGGGTCGAGCGGGAAGTCCGTTTCGATCCACTCGGCCCCGTCGATCGTTCTGGGCACACACGGCAACTCGCCCGAGCGCGGGCTGACAAACAGGACCGTGTCGCCAATCGGAATACGCCGCGTCTCCCAAAGTACAAAGGCCGACGCCAACGTCGCGTGGCCGCACAGGTCGACCTCCTGGTTCGGCGTGAACCACCGCAGCGACCAGGCGTGCTCGCCGCGGTCAGGCAACGGCCAAATGAACGCCGTCTCCGACAGGTTCATCTCCGCCGCGACGTCCTGCATCCACACGTCGTCCCTCGGCCCGCCCAACACACACACCGCCGCCGGGTTGCCCGCGAACGGACGGTCGGTGAACGAGTCAGCTTGGTAGATCGGTATCGGCATGTCACGATGTTAGGCTTTGTCCGAAGTGTCACCGCCCACCCGTAGGGTGCGCTTTAGCACACCAAGTACGCGGGGACACCGTCCGTTCATCGTGGTGCGCTCAAGCGCACCCTACTCTTCGGACGAAGCCTAGCAAGCACGTGGCCGCATGCGACCGGGCCTGCCCAATCGCACGCAACTTGGAGTTTTTGGAGAAATGCGAGCGTTCGGCTGACGGCTGGCAGGCATGAGTATCACGTCGATGTCTGGGGAGGACCCATCACCGGGGACTCACATTAACGACTCCTCAAGCCGCCAGCCGGTTCGACATGACCGACAATCGGCACACACGGATAAACATCAACGGTTTTATCAAAACCAACAAGGACGGCTGCCCAAGCCTGATATGTTGCTAGATGTTGAGATCGACTGTGACACTTTGGGGTGCCAGTGACTTCCCAGGAGACGCGCACGATGCGGCATGAAACGACGACCACCCGGACTCGCGCGGGCCGACTTCAACACGTGACACGTGTGCTGCTGCTCATCCTCTTCGTTGGCCAAGCGGCGCCCGGTCAGGTTCGCGCCGCGGAAGACACGCCCGATCCGTACGACGAGCTTTATGACGTATTGATGGTGCGGCATGCCCTCAACGGCGTGGTGTACGGCGGCAATGAGATCGCACCGATGATCTTCAAGTTCTCCGCATACCCGTTTGATGACAAGACGTATCCCAGACTGAGCGCGGCCCTCGATGCGCTTGCGCCCACGAAAAACCAAACGTACAGCCCCGTGCAACGCGCCGTGCTCCAGCGGCAGTTGTGGGCCCTGTTTGATGCGACCACGCCCAGCCGTTTCGTGTCACGCCGCCCACACGAAGCGCGGCGGAACGCCGTACGGCAGCGCATCGCTGCCTTGATCCGACAGTTGGCGCTGACTCGGGCTGAGATCGAATCCTTGCCGGACGCCCTGCACGCGACCGCAAAGGCGGGGAAGTACGCCACCGCGTTCGATCTCGACAAGCCCACCCACCCGTTCCTGCCGCCCGATATCGGCCAAGAGAAGTCGGCGTGGGTCTGCTACAGCCGCGGCAGTTCGCCCGTCAATCTTCATGCGAGGGACAGCAGGTGGCGGTCCGCTTTCTTTCAGTTCATTCGTTTGCCCGGCGGGCGGGACAACACCATTCAATACATCGACGGCTGGAACGGGCAAGACGTCTTCCCCGTTGGCACGCAAGTCGCCCTGATCGAAAAGGCGTTCCTCATCAGTGACAAGGGCGAGCTGGTCCTGAGTCCGATGACGCTCGGCCTTCAGTTGCGGGCTTTTCGAAACGTCGAACAGACAGCACGCGAAGCGGGCACCGCCACCCAATGCGTCGCGGAGTTCATCTCGCGACCGCGAGACTACATTCGGGGCAAGACGTTGATGGCCGCCGTAAGCCCAACCGACATCCGCCTCAAGACGCTCCGGAGCGACGGCGGCAAGCAGGATGTTTTGGAGCTGGTGAGAGACCCGAAGAAGTCCGTCCGACCGCGTCTTCAACAGTGCGCCAACTGCCATGGCGGCGTGGGTATCAAGTCGCTCGGTGACTTCGTCGCCCCGCGCGGCACGCTCAAGACCCTAAAACGCAGAAGCCAACAAGAGATCGTTCGCGCGACCACGCGGGCGAAGCAAGAAGACAGGTCGTGGCAACTGCTGCGGACGACGTGGGGCAGATTGGACCCATAAGGCCATGGATTCGCTTCGTCACAGCCGAGTGCGAATCGGTGTGAACTACCGACCAGACACAGTCAACCACCGCCCCGCGGGAGGCTGAACCGCACGACGCGCCGCCGGCTGCGCTCGTTCGGCGTCGCGGCGGCGATGATCGGCTTGGCGTCCCACACGCGGATGCTGCGGTCTCTGCCCGACGAGATGAGCGACCGGCCATCGCGGCTGAACTCGAGGTCGAAAACGGCTGACGGATACGCCTTCAAGTCCATGATGTGATTGGCCGACGCGGCCTGCCACAGCTTGATTACGCCTTTGGCGTCGGCGGACGCCAGGACTCGGCCGGCCCTGCTGAACGAGACACGGAAGACGACGTGCTCGTGACCCGTCAACGTCTTGATGGGTTTGAACGTCTTGAGATTCCAAAGACGCACGGTCCGGTCGTATGCGCCCGACGCGAGCGTCGATCCGTCCGGGCTGAACGCTACCGTGCTGACGGTGTTCGTGTGTCCCGTGAGTGTCGCTTGTAGTTGGCCGGACTGCGCGTCCCAGATCTTGACTGACTTGTCCTTGCTGGCCGACGCGATGCGTTTCCCATCAGGGCTGAACGCCACGGCGTTGACAGGCGACCCGTGACCTTCCAACGTACGGATCGGCTTGCCCGTCTTGGCATCCCACACGCGCACCGTCGCGTCCGTGCTGCATGAAACGATCCGCTGGCCGTCAGGGCTGAACGCGACGTCGTTGATGCGTTGCGTGTGCCCCCGCAACACCAACTCGACCTTGCCCGACTTGACGTCCCAAACGCACACGGTCTTGTCGAGGCTGCCCGAAGCCAACCGATCGGCCTTGGGGTCGAACGCCAAGGCGACGACCCAGTCTTCGTGCTGACCCTTGAGTGTCGTGATCGGCTTGCCGGTCTGTGCATCCCAAAGCCGGATCGCATTGCCCGGCTCCCAAGCGGATGAGGCCAACCGCTTGCCGGCCGAGTCGGACGTCACCGCGACGACCAGCCCCGGGTGCGCCTCTTCGATCACCAACCTTGGTTCCAGCTCCGCGTGAGCAGCCGTCGTGCTCAACAAGACGGCCGCGATCCCAAGCCCGACATTGGCGCGCATGTACATGGTGTGACTCCGGTGTTCAACACTGAGACGCCTGAGTCGTCCGTCAGTTCCGAGATAAAGCAGGCCGTGGGCCCCGGCCTGCCCGGACAGTTCTGCAACCCAAAGAAGCGCTTGTCCGCAACGAGTTCACGACAACGGTCAATCAGGTCACCCCAGCTTCACGCGCTGCCACGTTGCAATCGGTACAGGCGTGCAACCCCGCTGACGGCCGGGCCCGCGCGCAGCGAACCGACTGATTGTCGTTCGCAAGCGGCGTGATTGAATCTTTCCATTGCTTCGGAGCAAGAAAGTCGAGCCGCCGGGGCTTTGGTTGGAGGCAGTCACGGAGTGCTTCCCATGAGCGTGCGCGCCATCGGCGGTCGATCCCCTCGGACAGGTCAAGCCTTCATTCACAACCGACTGGAACCGCTGGAGCCGCGCACGCTGTTGTCGGGCGATGGGCTGAGCCTGGCGGAGGTCTATGCCAACGACGCCGCATCGGGCGACGCGTTCGGCGGGTCGATCGCGGCGGCGGGGACGATCGTCGTGGCCGGGTCACCGTTCGACGACCAATCGGGCCATCTCTCGGGCAGCGCGTACGTCTTCGAGCCGGGCGGAGGCGGCTGGTCGCAGTCAGCCAAGCTCACCGCGAACGACGCGGCGGCGGACGATCAGTTCGGCTTCGACGTCGATACCGACGGCGACGTGATTGTGGTCGGCACGCCGAAGCACGACGGCGTGGGTTTCGACTCCGGCGCCGCGTATGTCTTCGTCCGCAGCGGGGCCGGCTGGATGCAACTGACGAAGCTGACCGCGAACGACGCCGCGCAGTTCGACAACTTCGGCTATTCGGTCGGTGTCAGCGGCGATGTGATCGTGGTCGGCGCGTTCCAGGACGACGACGGGGGCAGCAACTCGGGGTCGGCCTACATCTTTGAACGCGACGACGCCGGCACGCCCGACGACCCGACCGACGACGCGTGGAACCAGACCGCCAAGCTCGTCGCCAACGACGCGTCGTCACAAGCGCGGTTCGGGCAGGCCGTCGACGCCGACGGTGACAACGTCGTCATCGCCGCGCCGCGCGACGGCGGCGCGAACGTGATGGGTGCTGCGTACGTCTTTACACGCGATGTCGGCGGCTGGTCGCAGCAGCAGAAGATCAACGCCGACGACGCCGCGCCGGGCGACGCGTTCGGGTGGGCCGTCGACATGGAAGACGGCATGCTCGTCGTCGGGCAGGCGCAGATGAAGTTCGAACCCGGCGCGGCATACGTCTTCACGCACGACGGCGTCGCCTGGCAGCAGCAGGCCAAGCTTTCGGCGTCCGACGGCGTTGCCAACGACCAATTCGGGCAGGCCGTGGCGACGAACGGCCAAAGCGTCGTGGTCGGCGCAACCGCTTTGGGCACGGGCGGCGCGGCGTACCTGTTCGACGACAGCTCCGGCGTCTGGTCGCAGAGCACGATGCTGCAACCGGACGTCACGTCGGCCGGCGACGCGTTCGGCTCGTCCGTCGCGATGAGCGACGCGGCCTTGGCGATCGGCGCTTCGGGTGACAGCGACATGGGTTTGGCGGCCGGCTCCGCGCACATCGCGAACCTCGGCGCGCCCCCGGATGACACACCGCCGGACGACCCGCCGGTCGACGACACGCCCCCCGCCACGCCCGACGCCCCGGCGCTCGCCCCGGGCAGCGACACCGGCGTCTCCGACAACGACGGCCTGACCAACGACAACACGCCAACACTGACCGGCCAAACCGAACCAGGCGCGGTGGTCGACGTGTTCAATGGTGACGTGCATCTTGGCAGCACGACGGCCGACGCCGACGGGAACTGGTCGTTCACGACGCCGGCGCTCAACGACGGCGACCACACGCTCACCGTCACAGCCACCGACGCCGACGGCAACACCAGCGAGCCGTCGGCTGCGCTGCACGTCACGATCGACACGCAGGGCCCGGCCGTCGATGCGTTCGAACTCGGCGCCGACTCGCGCAGCATCGTCCTGCGACTCGTCGGCGACGACATCGACCCCGCCACAGCCGAGAACGTCAGTGTCTACCGGCTGACCGATGTCGCTGAAGGCCAGGAGTTCGTCGCGGCGTCGGCGACATGGGACGCGGCCGAGTCGACGGTCACGCTGCACTACGACGAATCGCTTTTCGACCGGCAGTTGACGCTCGAAGTGGACGGTGACGACGACGCGACCGACGGCGTCATCGGCTTGCAAGACGCCGCAGGCAACCACCTGGTCGGCGGCGACGTTCAAACCGAACTGGACAACACACTCGAAGCCCGCCTGCGCGAGCTCTATCGCGTCATCGATGACATGGACCTGAGCCGTCGGGCCGACCGTGTCCTGCGTGTTCATGTCGGCATCGCGATCGCCATCGTCGACCGCGGCTGGGGCAACGACCGCACCAACCTCGCCCTGGTGAAATCGATCGACCGCCAGATCGACCGCCTGCACCGCAAGGGCAAGACCGACGACGCCGCCCATGCAACGATGCAGTCGCACGTCGATGCGATGGTGACCGGACTGAAAGACACCCTCAAGTCCGAGCACAAACGATCACATCGATGGTTCCGCGGGTTTGGGCACCGGTGTTGAACGAGGTAGGGTGGGCCAAGGCTCGGCGCGGCCCACCACTTAACGACCGCCTGAATCGTTCGCTGCACGGTGCGAAGGGACCGCCCGTTGGTGGGCCGCGCCAAGCCTTGGCCCACCCTGCTGCCCGACCGCACCTTAAAAGGTGAGTATTGGGCTTCGCCCGAAAAGTAGGGTGCGCTTCAGCGCACCACGATGAACGGACCGTTTCCCCGCGACCTTGGTGCGCTAAAGCGCACCCTACGGGCTTTGGCAAAGACTCGGCGTGCCAAAGCGCATATCGCTGGGTGCCACTGGCGGCTTGTCCGCCAGTGCCGTTGTCGCACGGTTGTCGCACTGGCGGTCAAGCCGCCAGTGGCACGCGACGCGCGCGGGTATGATTCCTCATCGATGCGCGACAACCCCAACCAACCCGGGCAGGACGACCGTAACGCCGACGGTTCGGCCGACATCGACGCGCTGGTCGACGCCCTGACCCGCATGGCCAACGGCGAACGGATCGCCCCAGACGAACCGCCCGAAGACCGCCTGTCACCGACACGGCGTCAGGACCGTTGGCCGAAGAAACAGATCAAGCTGGGCGGGGTCGGGGCGTGTTGATTGAAGTAGGTCAGGTCATTGACCTGACAATCGCGGCACAGGTGTGAAACCGTGTCAGGTCGATGACCTGACCTACGGACTCAATACGGTCGTGAAGCGGTGGGCAACGTCATAGCAAAGGCGTGCCAACTTGAAGTACCACTCAACACCGCCGACCTGACAATCCAATGGGCGGCTGATCCAGCGCTCCTACTTGCTGCAGTTCTGGACCTCGTTGAAGAGAACTAATGCGTCGCTGGCTGTTCAACCTTGCCGCAGGTTTCTCGTTGCTGTTGTTCGTGGCGACGTGCGTGTTGTGGGAACGTTCGCATGCGAGCCACATTCAAGTCGGTATCGTGGCGACGATGCAGAAGGCTAATCCAGTGACAGAGGAGAAATGGGCGCGACAACACGTCGAGTTCGAGCGTGGCACTCTGTCTGTGTATTTGACTCAATCGTCCGATGATGGGCATGTGAAAAAGCGACGTGTTCAGGCCCAAGTCTCACCGGTACGCATGAGGGGCTCGTTCGTAATCCCACAGGAATTTGGCACAGAGTATCCTGGCTACCGCTACGAACACAGAACTTGGGTATTGCCTGTCCGCCGCCGTTTCTCGCAGCACCATGCCGAAGTTTCAATGTGGCTCCTCGCCCTCGTCTTCGCCCCACTCCCCGCCACCTGGCTTGTCACTTTCAAGTGGCGACGCTCCCGCCGCCGAATCGCCAAGAGTCTGTGCGGGGCGTGCGGGTACGACATGCGGGGTAGCGAGGGGGAATGCCCCGAGTGCGGGGCGGAATGTCCTAAACCAATCCGATAGGCTGATCCGAAAGCTCATGCCCATGCCAGAATCTACACCTTTCGGCTGAAGTGCAGTTCCGTCGGTTACCGTAAGGGGTTCATCGAGGTCACGCCGGGAATCCACGAAGGCTGCGTGAATCTGGAAACGTGGGAAGTCATAGCGGAGCAAGGAATTGATAACTGCGATTGGGTTGATGAAGAAGTCCTCGCGGATTCGGACGTGACCCCTAACTGTGAGATCGAGATGACCGCCGCAGAGGCAGAAGCATTGGCGAACGCAATCCTGACTGCTGTCAAGCAGATTCGATCGCAGTGAGCAGACCATGAGTAACGAGATACCGACAGAATATGTCAACACCGACTTTGACCTAAGGTCGCCAACACCATTCGACACTCTTCACAGTGAAGTCGACGACTCATGCTGCGTTCTCAACTACTGGCATGAGGACGATGCTTGGCATGCGTGTGTGGAATCGAATCGGGTTGCGTCTGAGGATGACGCGGCGGCGGACATCCGGTGGATCCTCAGCGCACTGGAAGATCTCTCGGAGACCGCCAAGTCGGAACTGGCTAGGTGTGACCTGCGCGAATTCAATGTTGGTTTTTACTGTGGCGACACTTGGGCGTACGTTCATCGGATCCCCGCAGACGTCGTGCGGCTGGTCGCTGAAGCATCCTGCTCACTGGCTGTCACGTTGTACCCCGTCAAGAGGCATTCCGATGGCTCGCCCAGCCAATAGCCCCGTAGGTCCGGGCCTGCCCGGACAATGTGGAACCAACACGCGCGACCGTGTCCGGGCAGGCCCGGACCTACGGCATCCAACGCTTGGCAGAGCAAGTAGGGTGGGCACTGCCCACCTCCAGTTCATCAAGGGTGTTCAGATGGTGGGCAATGCCCACCCTACGACGAACGTCGCGTTCACAATCTGCCCTTCTTCCCCTTCCCCCCTTTCGCCCCCGGCTGACACACCCCCGGCAGCGCCTCGCGCGCCAGTTCCATCAGCCCTTTGAGATACGCTTGTTTGCGTTGTCGTTCGGCCGGGTCGGTGGCGGCCTGTTGTTCGAGGCGGGCTTTGCCGGCCGGGAAGTAGCCCATGCGGCGGGCGGTCTGGATGAGGCGGTCGTACATGCGGGTGATGGCTTCCTCGGCCCAGAGGCGGGCGTAGTGCGGGGTGTCGGCGGCGCGGGCGAGGCGGACCAGGCGGGTGATCGCGCCCAGCGTGTACGCGTGGTACTCGCCCAGCAGTTCGTCGCCCAGCAGCCGATCGGGGGCGCAGGCGTCGGCCTTGCGGAACGCGGCCCGGTCGCGGCGGACGGTGCGCTCGGACAGGCTCATCAGGTGCGCGATCTCGGTGTTCGTGTACCCGTCGTGCGTGAGGTGGCCGACGCATTGCTGACGCAACTCGACCGGCAGGTCGGCGGCGCTGACCCGGCCGGCGTGGAGTTCGGACACGAGGTCGGGGATGGGGGTGTCTTGCAGCGCGGTGGCGGTGGTGGTTGATTGCGCGTCGCGCGCGGCGGTG
>JANQSF010000072.1 GCA_028284155.1 Phycisphaeraceae bacterium | reverse complement strand
CTCGGGCGGCTGCCGGCTGTGGGCGATCGTGTAACGGTCGGCGGCGTGGGCATCACGGTCGAGCGGATGGACGGCCGGCGGATCGCTTCGCTGATCGTTACGCCGGTGGACGAGTTGGGCGACGAGGCAACGCCGCCCGACGCGGAAGGGGGGGCGGGCTGATGGACACGACGACTTTCGTGATCTGGACGTTGATCGGTCTGGCCGGGCTGGCGGGCAGCGCGCTGTTCAGCGGGTTGGAGACGGGCGCGTACAGCCTGAACCGGTTGCGACTGCACGTGCTGGCGCATCGCGGCGACGCCCGCGCGAACCGGCTGCGTGATCTGATCGGCAAGCCGACGGCGTTGCTGGGCACGCTGCTGATCGGCAATAACATCGCCAACTACCTCGGCACGGCCGGCGTAACGGTGATCATCGAAAGCTTCGACCTGCTCGAGTGGCAGATCGTGTTGATCAACGTGGCGGTGGTGACGCCGATGCTGTTCGTGTTCGGCGAGACGCTGCCGAAAGACCTGTTTGGGCGGTACAGCGATCGGCTGCTCTACCCGTTCGCCGGGCCGTTGTTTTGGCTGAGTCGTTTCTTCACATGGATCGGCGCGTTGCCGTTGATCGCGGCGTTTACGCGGGCGGTGTCGTTCGTGCTGCGCGTGCCGGAGGCGACGCCGGTGACGCACCCGCGCCGTCAGGTGCAGATGCTGGTGCGCGAGGGCGCGGGCGTCGGGCTGATCAGCGACGAGCAGTCGGTGATTGTTGAGCACATCTTGGCGCTGAGCGAGCGGTCGGTGGCGGACGAGATGATCCGGTGGTCGGACGTGCGGACCGTTTCGGTGGACGACGGGGCGGACGCGCTTTGGGCGCTGGCCGAGTCGGCGGCGAACGCGCGGTTCCCGGTGGTTGATGCGCAGGGCATGGTGGTTGGCGTCGTGCATCTCTATGACGCGCTGTTGCATGAGCGCGCGACCTGCCCGCCGATGCGGGAGTTGATGCACAAGCCGACGATGCTCGACCACGCGACGCCGCTTCGCGACGCGCTGGCGGAGTTGCAGGGGCATCACGTGCCGCTGGCGATCGTGACGCGCGACGGTCGGCCGACGGGCATCGTGACCGTCAAAGACCTGGTCGAACCGATCACGGGGGAGCTTGCGAGATGGTGACGCACTGGTCGACCGCCGACCTGGCCGACGCCGTAGCCGACGGGCTACGTGCTAAGGCACGCAGCGATGACGCGGAGCAGGCGGTGTACGGGTTCGACGCGCTGGACGAGCTCGGGCTGCACCCGCTGATCCACGCGGCGTTGCGATCGGCCGGCTACGGCGTTTGGCCGGAGCAGCGGTACCCCAGCGACTGGAAGCACGCCAAACGCAGCGAGGGCCGACGGTGCGACGCGGTACTGACGCCGGACGACAAGCCGCTTCGCGAGCAGGCCGTGCGCGGGACGCTGTTCGACACAGCCGGCGCGATCGACCCGGAGCAGGCGTACTGGCTGGAGATCAAAACGGTGGCGCAGTTCGAGTCGTCCGGGCCGGCGCGACGGTACGCCAGCGAGTTGCTCTCGCCGGTGACGAAAGACCTGCAGAAGCTTTGGTCCGACCCGTTGCTGCGACACGCGGGGTTGCTGCTCGTGTTGTTCACGGTTGACGAACTCGTGGCCGAGCACGACCTGGCGGCGTGGCATCAGCGGTGTCTGGAAAAGGGGCACCGGGTGGGCGCTCCCGCGACGCGCGGGTTTGCGTTGACCGAACGGATCGGCAACGCGTGGTGCGGGCTGGGTGTGTTTCCGGTGCGCGGTCGGTAGCGATGGGTGAAAAGAAAACCGCCGACCGGTGAGGGTCGGCGGTGTTGGGTCTTGCGATGGATTCAAGTCGGCTTGGACAACTCGTTCAGCGTGTGCTTGGCGCTCGGCCGAACAGCCTGCCGTCACGCCGCGGGTCGCCGCCGAGGTCGGCCGGCGGGATGACACGCATGCGCTTGAGTTCGAGCCGCTTGCGTGCGGGGTTCTCCAGGTCCTGCTGCGGGTCGCGTTGGCGGAGGGCCGACGCGGTCGTGCCGCTGGGGTCGGTGATGAGCACCTTCGTCTGGCTCTTGTTCTGCGCGGCGGCGTCAAGCTCTTCCTTGACGTCGACGAGCACGGCGTCGAGCGACAGGTCGATCTCGACCTCGCCGTCGAGGAAGGGCACGCTGGCCTTGCCGCCGATCATGTCGCCGGGGCTGGCCGTGAACGTGCTGCGGGTCCAGACGCCGTCGAAGATGTGCCAGACCTCGAAGGTCGCCTGCTTGGTCTTCGGCTTGGCGTCCACGACGTAGATGTGTTGGCCGGACTCGAACGCGACGGGCTGCGTCCACTCGCTGGCCTCACTGGCGAGGACGAACTTCTTGTCGTTCTCGGCCTTCTGTTCCTCGGACAGGTCGCCGCGCTTGTAGAGCGGGTTGAACATGTTCACCCGCATGCGGTAGCGGTAGGTCTTGCCACGTTCGACGGTCAGGTCGTAGCCGTGTAGTTGGAGGATCGGCGTTTCCACCTCGTCCTGCTTGGCGCCACGGCGTGGGGCGTTGCGGTTGGTGCGTGAGGGCACGGTACGCGGGCGGACGTTGGTGCGGGCGCCAGCACCGCGACGCGGGATGGACGGGTCGAGTTGCGACTCGTCGATGAGGCCGCGGGCGTAGTCCTCTTCGCTGTAGCCGCTTCGCGTGCTGCTGCGCGGCCGCGTTGTTGGGGTGCGGGTACGCGGCGAGGTCGTGGGGGTGCGCGGTGCGGTGGTGGGCGTTCGGCCGGGGCGCGGCTGGGCTTCGAGTTCCGTCTCGTCCAGCGGCTCCGCGGGGCGGAGTGCGGGGTTGATGATGGCGGCCAGTTCGGCCTCCTTCATGGCGCATTCTTCCTGGGCGGCGGCGAGGCGTTGGCGGATCAGCTCCTTGCGTCGTTCGGCCGCGGGGTTGGGCTTATTCTCGCGCGGCGGCCGCTGCGTGGTACGCGGCGGCTTGCGGTTGTTAGTGTTGCTGGGTGGCGAGTCGAACAGCCCGACGCCATCGTTGGGGACTTCCGGCGTCGTCGGCGTCGGCCGGGTGTTGTTGGGCGTTTCGCCGGACTTGATGCCGAGTTGACGCTCGTAGAGTCGGATCTTCTTCTTGCACTCCTCGATTTCTTTTTCAAGCACGATCGCGCGGCGTGCGTCTTCGAGATTGATGTCGTCCATCGGTGCATCGGCCGCGACCGGTTCCATCGTCGTCGGGACGAAGTTCGGGCTGGTCACCAGCGGCTCGCTGGTGCGGATGCGCGTGAGCAAGCGCACGGCGTCGTTCCCGGTCACGTCGCTGTTCTGGTCGAACATCGGCGTGCCGGGCAACGGCTTAATGGTTTCCACCTCGCCCCATTGGCCGGTTGCCGGGTCAAGCGTCTGGCGTTCGAGGAACACGCCGGTAATCAAGACCTTGTCAACAAGCCAACCCTCCGGGGCGCGGTTGGCCTCGTCGACGTCGCGCACCGATTCGAGCCAGGCGTTGAGGTCGAAATCGGATCGGATGGATGTATAGGCAAAGTCGCCCGGCTGACGGTCGCCGACCAGTTGCGTGACCTGCGCGACGATCTCGTCCAGACGCTTCTCGACCATCTCATCGACCTCGTCCTGCGTGGGCGGCTGCGGCGCGTTGGGGTCGTTCGGGTCGATGAGGGGCAGCGACTCGGCCACTTCGATGCGGGCGATCTCGGCGTAGTAATCTCGGATGTTTTCCGCGTCGACGAGCACGTTGTTCGCGCCACGGGCGACGGTGTTGGTCGGCTTCGGCGGATTGGGGATGATGATGCGGCGGTCGCGCGGGTCACCAACCTTGTCGATGTCGGCGATGTCCGCATCAATGCCGGAAAGGCTCAGCGCGAGCAACGGCTGCCCGCCGACCAGCGGGCGCTGGACGCGTTCCTTGAACCGCGCGGCGTAGGGCGGCAGCGTCATGTCGGGCAGCGGGCTTTCGGTCGACTTGACCTTCTGCTTGAGGGCTTCGGCGTCGCGGCGGAGTTGCTCTTCCACCTCGACGGGCGTCTTTTCAACGGCGCCGACCTTGGCTTTGTACGGGTCGCCGACACCGTACAGGTAGACGACGGCGAGGAAGAAGAGGGCCGCGACGGCGACGACCAGTTTTTCGATGTACTTGTCGACGAAGCTGACGTTCTTGGTCTTCATCGTGGGAACTCCCAGGGGCGTGGGTTGCGACGGATTCGGTTCACGACGGCTGGCACGTCGTCGGGGTTACGGCTTTTTGGCGGCGTCGTCGTCCTTGACGGTCAGGACGCCGAGGTCGAGTTTGACCTGCTCGGGCATGAGTTGGCTGGTCCAGTTACGCAGCCAGACGGATTCGATCAGCAGGGTCACCTCGGCCACGTCATCGCCGCCGTACATGTAGCCGCGCGTCAGTTCTTCGTACTCGTCCACGTCCACGATGGTCGCCTTGAGCACGGTCATGAAGTTGACCTTGGCGAGGTTGTTAATGAACGCGTTGAGGTGCGAGGTGGACATGTGCAGTCTCACCTCGACCTGACGCACGTCGTAGATCGGGTTGGACTTCCGACCGGTGTGCGAAATCTTGAAGTCGTCCTCGAGCGGTTTGTCGGCGCTCTGGGTGTTGGTCTGCTGAACCTGAAGCCCAGGCGTCTGCGTGGCGTACGCGGCTTCATCAAGTGTGCCGCTGGGCCGTGCGCCGGCGCCCGGTGCGGGGGCGCGGCCGGGCGGGGCGGTGGGGCGGATGTTTCGCTGGGGCAGGCCGACGTTTTGGCGCGGCGTCGGTGCGCCGCGGCCACCGGCTGCGAAGAGCATGCCCTGACCGTTTCGGCCGACGTAAACCTGCGGCACGGTGATCTTGATCAGCCGCTTGATCGGCGCGTTCATCACGTTCGTGTCGGGTTGGCCGACGCCGTTGGTCATCCCGATGGCGCGGACGATGTCCTGCTGGATCCAAAGACCCATCTGGCCTTCCCACAGGTCACGCATTTCGGGTGCCGTGCCGGGCTCGCTCCAGGTCCCGACGTGGAACGGGAAGTCGGGGCTCTTGCGGTTGTTGTCTGCGTAGATGTGGATGCGGCCGGCGTGCTGCCTGAGCAGGCTGACGAACAGTTCACGCTTCTTGATTGCCAGATTCTGCTGTTGCTCCGGCGTCAGGTTCTGGACGTCCCGTTTGTCCGGCTCGATCGGGAACAGGTCGGTGAGGAAGTCGGTCTCGAGTTGATTCAGCCGTTCGTCGAGGATGGTCTGTTCCAGCGGCAGGCCGGCGTTGAGCGCAGGGTAGGCCGAGGCCGGGTCCGGCTTGGCGAGCATGCGCAGGAACGCCTGGATGTAGACCGACTTGGCGTTGAACTTCATCAACTGCGCCTGGTCGGTCGGCGGGTCGGGGAACAGGCTTTCCATCATCGATGTATGGCCGCGGCGGTTGTACTCCTCGGCCGTCTTGAAGATCGCGTCGTACTCGCGCTTCATGCCGGCGTAGGCGTCTTTCTTGGCCTGGATGGCGGCCTCGTTTACGACGCCGGTGACCACGCGGGGCGGGTCGTCCGGCTTCTCCGGCGGGATCGTCATCTGACTGGATTGCAGCGTCGAGATCTCGTTGGCGACTGTTTGGCGGGCTTCGACGTCTGCGACGAACGCGCTGCCGCTGGGGATGACCAGACCGATCAGGACGAGGCCGACAATCGCGACCACGATGGTGGCGACAATGATTGGGTAGCTCTTGATGAAGTCGATGACTTTGTTCATGACGCGTCCTCCTGCTTGGCGGGTTGGGTCGCGCGGCTGGTCGAGTGGACGGGCTGGCTGGCGTCGGCTTGCGGGGCGTCGCCGCCACGCGAGCGGTTCGGCGGCAGCATCTCGACCTGCCAGGTGACGACAAAGGCGTTATCGCCTTTCACTTCTTCTTTTGCGAACGGCCGTTCGGGGAACAGGTCAACTAATTCGACTTCGTTCTCGCCGTTCTTCGGCTGTGCACCGGGGCGCGGGACGGTGGGGCGTCCGGTGGGTCGCCCCGCCAGCACGCCTTCATCCAGCCCGCCGCTGTTGCCGAACCCGGGTCGGCCGCCTGGGCGTGTCTGGATTTCGGTGGGGATTTCTTCGACCACGGGTCGCAGGTCGGTGATCCGCGCCGAGCCCGGGACGAGTTTGTACGGCCGATCCTTCGCGACGTTCTTTTCGAACCAGCGGACGAAACTGGCCAATAACGCGGAGGCGTCGGAGTGAGTCGTCTTACCTTGAATGACGACTTCGAATCGCGGCGGCGGTTGGGTGGAACCCTCTTTCCAGATGGTGTCGGCGCTGGCTGCGCCGTATTCAGCGTTCTTGGCCGGCTTCTTCTGGTCCGCGCCGGTTTCTGCCGGCACGATGTAGTTGGCCGTCAACGACTCGACGTAGATCCGGCGGCGGTCGGAGCGTTGTGGGAACTTCTCCAACACGTCCTTCGACTTGTTGGAGAACAGGACCGGGTCTGGGTTCAGCGATCCGTGCGCCGTCGAGAGGTCTTGCAGCAGCTTCGGCCAAACGTCGCGATAGTCGAGGACGCGGCGGAGGTTTTCGATCCGCTGACGTGGGTCTTCCTGCGCCTCGATCTGATTCCACTGGTTCAGCAGATCGGTCGCTTCGCCGGTTACTGGCTGAACAACACTGTTGGACGTTTGCAATTCAGACGCATGCGTGCCCTTTTCGAGCATGAGCTTGACCTGCGCGACGCCGCCGGCGGCGAGCAGGAGCATGGCCGCTGCTGCGAACCAGGGCTGCTTGGCCTTCCACAGCCGCTGCTTGAGCACGCGGGCGGGCAGCAGGTTCGCACTGACCTGTTCCATGCCGATGCCCTGCAACGCCAGGCCGTACGCCGTGCTCAGCGTCAACGCCTGGTCGGCGAACTCGGCCTGGTGCTTGCCCTCGACGTTGATCCTCTTGAAGCCCTGCGGGCGAGTGACCTCCATCTGGAGTTGCTGCTTGAGGAATTTCTGCAAGCCGGGCAGGCGGAAGGTCGAGCCAAGGCCCATCAGCACCTTGATGTCCGCGTCGCGGTTCATCGACTTGTAGAAGCCGAGCGTCTTCTGCATCTCGCTGACCATGTCGGCGAATATGGGTCGCATGGCCTGGAAGATCTGCCGGGCGTACTTGCTGGTCGCGGCTTCGCGCTTGAGCTTCTCAGCCTTGGGGAAGCTGAGCTTGAACGCCTTGACCAGGGCTTGCGTGAAGTTGTTACCACCGATGGGCAGTGTGCGCAGCCAGACCTGGCCCTGCTCGACGATGATGACGTCGGTCGCGGTTGTGCCGATATCGACGAGCATCAAACCCTCAGAGTCCGGCGTGATGCCCATGTCGTGCACCATGCCGTTGTAAACGGCCAGCGGCGAGAGCGTCAGGCCGTCGACTTTCATGTCGACCATGCGGAAGTTGCTGAGGTACTCGGCGACGCGCTCCTTGGGGATCGCGAAGATGCCGACCTCCACGTCCGGCGAGTCTTCCTGTTGAAAGACTTGGTAGTCCCACTCGACCTGATCGATGGGGAAGGGGATCTGCTGCTTGGCCTCGAACTCGACCATCTTGGGGATGGTCTTGGGGTCGACAGGCGGCAGCTTGGCGAACCGGGCGAAGGCCATTCGACCCGGGATCGACACGACGACATTGCTGTGCTTGAGGTCGTGCCGACTCATGAACTGGTCGAGGCCGAGGCGGATGGCCTCGTCGGCGTCGATGTCGGGCGTCGAGAGGACGGTCTTGAACGGCAGGATGTCGTACTCGACCATGCTGACGTCGTCGCCGTCGCGTTGGAGCCGAATGCCTTTGATGGCGTTCTGCCCAACCTCAATGCCCCATGCGTCGTTGGATTTGGACATGGCACACTCCGTGAGGAACCGATGGAGATTGTCACTACACACTTGGGTCGGCCGAACATCGGCCGCGCCCGACAACCGCCGCCAGCCGTTGGCCGACGAAGGTTGAGCCCCTCGACCTCTCTTCTCTGCCTCGCTCCGGCCGCGTCCCTTGGTCGAGGCGCGGGCCATACTATCGCCGAAAACGCCCAACTTTGCCAGTCGCCTTATCGGCGGCCGGAACGAGCGTGCATCGGACGATCATGGATCGCCCGATCGGCAGCGACCGTTGGGTTCGGCCGATGCCCGGCGTCCCCGGAAATCCCGAAACCCCCGGAAAGGGAGTCCATCCGACAGGCGTGCCAGCCCGTCTGCCGGTGGCGTTCAAACCGATGTCGCTTACGTTGTGCGGGCCGGGGTGTCGCGCGGTGGGGTCGAGTCACCCAAACGGGCGGCCCGATACGCGCAGGTAAGCCAAAGCGGGGTCATACGTTCTTATTTAATGGATGGGGTATACCCATGTCAAGTGTTATTGCGGAGTTGTATGTTGATCCACATTCACCACAATCGCGTTCGACGTGCAAGAAACATACGTGTGCTTAACGGTCGGCGGCGTCGGAAGTTTGTTGCCGGTGGTCAAATCGACCGATATAGTTCCCGACCCCGCGGGGCCGTAGCTCAATTGGGAGAGCGCTGCGTTCGCAATGCAGAGGTTGTCGGTTCGATCCCGATCGGCTCCACTAAACGCCCGCCGTTGTCAGAGATGACAGCGGCGGTTTTGTGTTTGGGCGCGGTCGTAAAGTCTCAGCCCGTGCGGCGTGCTTTTCATGAGTCGGATGTTTGCCGTTGTGGTTTGTCAAAGCAGACCCAGACGACACCGGCGACAATCAGAGCGATGGTCCACCAACCTTCAACGTGCCGCATGATCCAAGCGTAGCTCAATGTTGCGTAGACCATGTACGCGGCGGAAGCACAAAACAGAACGGGCGTGATGGGGTAGAGCCAGACTTTGTAAGGCCGTGCTTTGTCGCCGTCTTTGAAACGCAGGACGAACAAGGCGATACCCGTTAACAACAGGAAGCCCCAAAAGACCGGACCGGTAAAGACGACGAGCCGTTCGAAGCCGTCTTCGTACAGGCCGAATGCGACCATGAGCGCGACGGTCGCGGCGGCTTGCAACAGCAGGGCGCGGGCGGGGGTGGCGAAGCGCGGATGCCACTGACCAAACCAACGACACATGCGGTGTTCGGTGCCGACGGCGTAAAAGATCCGCGCGCCGGTAAACGTCATGCCGTTGATCGCGCCGAGGCATGACACGCACACGAGCACGCTGATCGCACGCGTCCCGGCCACGTCGGCCGCGAACGTCGGCGCGTTGCGTAGACCATGCAGCCCGAGCGCCGCGACGGCCGCAAAGTTGACCAGCAGGTACACGCCCGTCACAACGGTCGTGCCGAGTACGAGCGACCGCAGGATGTTCTTGCGCGGGTCTCTCACTTCGGCCGCGACGTACGCAACTTCATTCCACCCGCCGAACGTGAAGAGGATCAGGATCATCGCCAGGCCGAAACTTCCGCTGCTGATCGGTTCCACGGGCCGTGGTGGCCGTTCGGCAAAAAAGCCTGCCGTGACAACGATGAGCAGGCCGGCGACCTTGATGGCTGTGAGGATGTTCTGCGTCCACTTGCCTGGCTTGACGCCGATGATGTTCAAGATCGTCAGCGGTACGACCGCGCCGACGGCGTAGATGATGTTGCCGTAGTCGCTAGGTATTGGCCACAGTTGCGCGGCGTACGTGGCGAAGACGAACGCCATCGCGCCGATGTTGCCCGGCCGAACGATCCAGAAACTCGCCCACGCAAACAACAGTCCGACCCGTCGACCGAAAGCCCGGCTGAGGTAGACATAGTCGCCGCCGTCGCGCGGGTAGGCCGTGGCCAACTCGGCGAAGCAGAGCGCGCCGATCAGCGAAATCAGCCCGCCCAGCAGCCAGACGACGGCCAACATCCCCAGCCCGCCGACCTGCTGCGCGACGGTTGGCGACGTCTCGAAAATGCCCGAGCCGATGATGACGCCGACGATGATGCAGACGCAGTCAAACAGCGAAAGCTGTCTGCGCGGCGTGTCGTGCGTCGGGTCTGTTGACGGCATGCGTGCAGAATAACGACGTGCGTTGCGGCAGACGAACGACGCACAACGATGCGTGGTCAATTTGGTGGATGTTTACGCGGCCAGGGCTGAGCGTTGCGCTTCGATGACCCATTCGGGCGTCTTCTCGACGTAGGCGCGGACGTGTTTGGCGCGGGTGAAGTAGTAGATCGCCATGCCGCCCTGAAAGCCGAGGCTGCCGACAATCAGCGCGCCGTAGATCACGATGGACAAGACGACGTACAGGTCGCCGACATCGCCGAGCGTGTCTGTCAACTCGGGGTACATCGCCATCTGCTCGGCGTAGGGGTTGGGCTGCGTCAGCGCGGCGACGATGCGCCAGGTCGCGTAGGCGATCAGCCCGGTGAGAAAGCCGAGCTGGTTCAGGCCGAGCACGCGACACCCGCGCGGGTCGAGTTCGCGCAACATGTTTCGGCCTTTGAACTCGAAGTACGCGACCCCGCCAAGCACGAGGGTGACGAACACGGCCGGCCAACCCAGCAGGACGAACGGCAGCGAGCAGACGGCGAACACGGCCGTACACCAGCCGTTGAACGACGCGACGCCGATGGCGCGGTCGATCTTGCGGCGTCGCTGGCGGGCCTCGGTCAGCGCAGCCCGTTGCGCGTCGGACAGCGCGATCGGCTCGGCGCCGGACGCGGGCTGCGGCTGAGGTGTCGGCGGCGTCGGTTCCATATCCGCTTCATCGGCCGGGAGTGACTGGGACTTCCATCATGTGCATCTTATCGCGTCTTATCCAAGGCCTGTGGCACGACCGCAGGCGGCGTGAGCACGACCGAGTCGGGCCAAGAACACGTCGTGGCGGATTACCGCGTCAAGCGTCACTCTCACATGGCCGAACGGCGATATACTCTGCCCCAAACCGGCCTTGCGACCCCACGGAACCGACAGACCATGCCTAAACAGGGATACATCGCGTTCGACCTCGGCGCCGAGTCTGGGCGGGCCATGCTCGCGACGCTGGACGACGGCAAGATTGCCCTGGAAGAGCTGCACCGCTTCCGGCATTTGGGTCAACCCATGCCGGACGGCCTGCACTGGGACCTGACCGGTTTGTGGTCGCACCTTCGGCAAGGGCTGCGCGCATGCGGCGCGGGCGCCGGGCAGCGGGGCGTCGAACTGGTCAGCATCGGCGTCGACACGTGGGGCGTGGATTTCGGGCTGGTCGGCGAGTCAGGCCAACTGCTCGGCCTGCCGTTCTGCTACCGCGACGCGCGGCATCAGGAGGCGATGCCGAAGGTGTTGGAAACCGTGTCGCGGAAAGAGGTCTACGACGCGACCGGCATCCAGTTTATGTACCTCAACACGTTGTATCAGCTCTATGCGCTCGCACACGAAGAGCCGGCCGTGCTCGGGTCGGCCAAGCGCATGCTCATGATGCCCGACCTGTTTCATTACTTCTTCACCGGCGAGCAGACCAACGAGTGGTCGAACGCGACGACGACGCAGATGCTCAACACCAAGTCGCGCAAGTGGGCGGCGCAGTTGCTGCGCAAGCTCGACATCCCCACGACGTTCCTTGGCGAGTTGATCGACCCCGGCACGGTCGTCGGCACGCTGCGCGACGCGGTCGCGCAGGAGGCGGGCATACAGAAGGTCCAGGTCACCGCGCCGGCGACGCACGACACGGCCGCGGCTGTCGCGGCCGTGCCGGTCGACCCCAACTTCGACGGCAATTGGGCGTACCTGTCCAGCGGCACGTGGTCGCTGATGGGCGCGGAAATCGATGAGCCGATCATCACCGACGCCTCATGCGAGGCGAGCTTCACCAACGAAGGCGGCGTCGGCGGGACGATCCGCTTTCTGAAGAACATCGCCGGCCTTTGGCTTGTGCAGGAGTGCCGTCGCGACTTTGAAAAGCAAGGCCACGACTTCGAGTACGAACAACTCGTTCACCTGGCCGAGCAGGCCGAACGATTCCGCACGCTGGTCGACCCCGACCACGGGCCGTTTGTGCAACCGGGCGAGATGCCCGCCAAGATCGCCGCGTTCGCCGACGCGACCAATCAGCCGAAGCCCGAAACCGAAGGCCAGTTCGTGCGCTGCTGCCTCGAAAGCCTGGCGATGGCCTACCGCCGAACGCTCGGCATCCTCGAACAGTTGACCGGCAAGCGTTTCGACGTGCTGCACATCGTCGGCGGTGGCGGCCAGAACAAACTGCTCAATCAGATGACAGCCGACGCGATCGGTCGGCCGGTCGTCGTTGGGCCTTACGAGGCGACCGCGATCGGCAACGCCCTGACACAGGCGCTGGGCACGGGCGCGGTGGGCAACCTGACCGACATCCGTACCGTCGTACGCAATTCGTATGACCTGGAAACGGTCGAGCCCAAGAACCCGACCGCGTTCGACGACCAGTACGAGCGCTGGGAAGCGCTGCTCGGCAATTAGCCGCTTGCGGCTTAGCGCGCTTCCGACGCGGCCTTCTTTAACATCGCACATCCACGATCGAACATCGCACATCACCCTCACACCCGCGCCTTACCCAACCCCGCCCAAGTGTGTTCCTTGATCGCCGCGACGACGCGCTCCGCCGCATCGACCGCCGCCATCCCCGCCGCGCCGTCCACGGCGGGCGAATCGCCTGTTGCCACCGCATGCAAGAAGCTTTGCAACTGACCTGTCAGCGGGTCGTGTTCCGCCTCCATGTCCAACTCGGTGACGTTGACCAACTCGGAGTAGTCGATGTCGGTCAGGTCGGCGCCGGCCTCGATCTGCGACCGGATTTCGACGAGCGCCTGCTCGTTGTCCGACCGGCGGATCGCCACGCCGCTGCGCTGATGGTAGTCGAGGCTCACGTACGCGGCCTCGCTGAACAGCCGCATCTTGCGGTGCGTCTTGAGCGCGAGCCGGCTGGCAGTCAGGTTGGCGACGCAGCCGTTCTCAAAGAGCAGCCGCGCGTTGGCGACGTCCTCGTTCTCGGCCAACACCGCGACACCCGTAGCGTCGACCCGTTTGATCGGCGAGTCGGCGAACATGAGAACCAGGTCCAGGTCGTGGATCATCATGTCCATCACCACGCCAATGTCCAGCGACCGGAACGTCATCGGGCTGACACGGTCCACCTCGATAAACCGCGGCGTGATGTGCATGTCGGTGACGACGCGCACCGCCGGGTTGAACCGTTCGGTGTGTCCGACCGCCAACGTCGCGCCGCTGCGTTGTGCGAAGTCGATCAACGCGCGGCAGGCGTCGGTCGTCGGCGCCAATGGTTTCTCGACTAAGCAAGCGATACCGCGCTCCAGCAACATCCCCGCAACTTCAACATGTTGCAACGTCGGCACGGCAACGGTGACCGCGCGCAGGTCGGGGTGCGCGTCGAGCAACGCGTCAACCGTTTCATAGTCGGCGCAGCCGAACCGGTCGGCCGTCTCGCCGGCGCGGTCGTCGTCGGCGTCGACGACGGCCACGAGGTTCGCCCCGTCAAGCCCCGCATAAATCCGCGCGTGGTGCCGACCCATTCGGCCGACACCGATCACCGCCACGTCGATCTTGTCACCTTCAGCCATGACGCACATCGTAGTCAACGCACCTCACAGCCGCTTGCGGCATAGCGCGGCTTCAAATCATTAGGATACGAGTCGTCTCCCTGCTACCATCAACGTTGCATGACCGACAAGCCCACCAAACCGACGCGCACGCCCCGCCCCGTGGTCGGCATCACGATGGGCGAGCCGGCCGGCATCGGCCCGGAGGTTGTCGTCAAGACGCTGGCCGACCCCGCGATCCGCAAGCTCGCGCGCTTTGTCGTGTTCGGTCTCAACGAGATGCTCGCCTACGCGGCCGACCTCGCGGAGGTCGAGCCGTTCTGGTGGCGCATCCAGCACGACTCGCCGCGCACGTCGTTTGATCTTGTGCACGACGTGATTGTGCTCGACTACGACGAGTACTCGATTCTCGGACAGGCTGTGCAACAACCGACGAAGCAGGGCGGGCAGGCGTCGCTGCGCTTTCTCGACGACGCGATTACAGCCGCGCTGCGCTCGCCCGGCGAGGCCAACCGCATCGACGCGCTCGTGACCGCGCCGATCTGCAAACAGTCGTGGTCGCTTGCGGGCTGCCGATTCCCCGGTCACACCGAACTGTTGCAACACCGTTGCAAAGCCAAGCGCGTCGCGATGATGTTCGCCTCGTCGAAACTGAACGTCGTGTTGGCCACCGTGCACGTGCCGCTGATGGAGGTGCGTCATCAGTTCACGATCGGCAAGGTGTTCGACCCGATCGATCTGGGCAACGAAGCGCTTTTACAACTGGGCATCCGCCGCCCGCGCATCGCCGTGTGCGGCTTGAACCCGCACGCGTCGGAGCAAGGCCAATTCGGCGACGAGGAACAGCGCATCATTCAGCCCGCGATCGACGTCGCGCAGCGGGCCGGCATCGACGCGCACGGCCCATTCCCTGCCGACACCGTTTTTCGCGACGCGGCCGCGGGCAAGTGGGACCTGGTCGTCGCGATGTACCACGACCAGGGGCTGATCCCTGTCAAGCTGCTCGCGTTCGACGAGGCCGTGAACATGACGCTCGGCCTGCCGATCATCCGCACCAGCCCAGACCACGGCACGGCGTTCGACATCGTCGGTCAGAACAAGGCCGACCCATCGAGCTTCAAGTCGGCCGTCAAGTTGGCCGTCGCCGCCGCACGGAATCAGGCCGCCGCGTCGGGCAAGCCGGCCGCGACGAAGCGGGCGTGAGCACGCCGTCACGCCATATCGCGCCCTCGACATTTCGACCTGAATCAGAGCTCAAAACCTGACACCATCTTCCGACTCAACCCGCGCGGATGACGCAGCCCTGCTCAACGAGTTCGCCAGCCTTTGGGCAGAGGCCGACGCATTGTGGGAGCGCCACATCGACGCGCCCGCGTTCAAGGGCTATGTCAGCGCCGATTACAGGTCCGTCTATCGCGAGTTGGCCAAACTGCGCGGCCGGGTGTGGAAGGTGCTCGAATGGGGTTCGGGGCTGGGCGTCGTGACGATCATGGCCAGCCGAATGGGGTTCGACGCATACGGCATCGAGTCGGAACCAGACTTGGTGGAGATGTCCCGTACGTTTGCGCGCACTTACGGCCCCGACGCGCGTTTTACGCGGGGCAGTTTCATACCCGACGAGTTCGAGTGGAACGCCGCGGACGGCGATGAGATGCACTGGACCGAAGTCGACGCGCCCGCCGCGTACGACGAGTTGGAGATGGAGCTTTCAGATTTTGATCTGGTGTACGCGTTCCCTTGGCCGGACGAACACGTCCTGTTTCGCAACATCATGCGGAAGTGCGGGCACCGCGACGCGCTGCTGCTCAGTTACGACTCGCGTGAGGGGATACAGTTGGTCAGGGCCGACGATCGCTGTGAACGTTTGAGTTAATGTTCAAGGAAACGTTCTTGCCGGGAGGGCGAGGCTCCGTCCGAGCCGCGGTGAAGTCAGTGTGTTCT
>JANQSF010000071.1 GCA_028284155.1 Phycisphaeraceae bacterium | reverse complement strand
CGACTACCTGTCCTGGAAGATCACGGGCGACGGCAGCGCGTTCATGACGCGCAGCGCGGCGCCCGACGCCGACATCGACGACGGGAGGATCGTGAAGTGACGGCGGGCGCCGACACTCCGAGCATGATGCCGCCGAGCGAGCAACTCGCCGCCGAGGCGGTCGCGCGCCTGATCACCGACGGCTATGTGTCGTCGGTGATGAAGCTCAAACGCCCGTTGCTCAACGAAGTCGCGCGACGCCTGGTCGACCCGGGCACGACGGTCGACAGCGTGATCGACTGGCTCGCCGAAGACGGCCACGCGATCCCCAAGACGAATGTCTACCGGTTCGCGCAGCGATTCCGCGAGGTCTACAAGCAAGTCCGCGCCACATGGGCCGAGAGGCTCATCATGGCGCAGATCACGTCCGACCCGGATTTCGACACTGACCGGCTGGTGGACATCGCCCGGAACAGGCTGCACCAGCTAATCACGCAGGAACTGATTACGGCGCAGTCACCGGAGGACCTGACCGACAAGCGCATCGGCGCGATCATTCGGTCCCTTCGCCTGGCCGACATCCGCGACCGCGACGAGCAGTCGCTTGCGATCGCCCGCGACCTGGCCGAGCACCGCGCCGCGATCCTGCAGCAGCAGGTCGAGAAGCTCGAACGCCAGAACGAGAGTCAGCGCGCCGCGCAGGTCGCCGCCGTCGAAGAGGCCGAGCGCGCCGCCGACGAGGGCGCATCGAGCGACAAGGTGGTGTCGCGCATGCGTGAGTTGCTCGGCCTGCCGAAGAAGGGGGGTCAGGCGGCATGAGGTCGATCAACCGCATGACCATCGTCGCGCTCTGCCTGCTGACGCTCTACGCGTGGTGCGGCTTTGCGTTGACGATCACGGCCGACAACCTGTCGCCCGCGATTGACGACCCGACGGGCATGAAGCCGGGCAAGTGGGAGCCGACGGGCGAGGGCGACGCGCCGTACTTCCTGCCGTACCAGCAGCGGTGGATCGACGACGACGCGTCGACGGCGGTCATCGAGAAGTCGCGCCGGGTCGGCATCACGTTCGCCGAGGCTTACCGCTCGGTCGAGCGTCGCGTGGCGTACGGGACCGACCACTACTTCGCGTCGCGTGACTTCGAGTCGGCGAAGCTGTTCATCGAAGACTGCGCCAAGTTCGCGCGCGTGATCGGCGTCGTGGCCGAGGACCTGGGCGTCCAGGTCATCGACGAAGACAGGGACATCAAGGCCCACGTCATCCGGTTCGAGAACGGCGCGAAGATCATGGGCCTGACGTCGAGCCCCGACGTCTTCCGTGGCAAGGGCGGCGACGTCACGCTGGATGAGTTCGCGTTCCACAAGAGCCAACGCCTCGTTCTGAAAGCCGCCAACGCGTCGGCCAAGGTGTGGGGCCACCGGGTGCGCATCATCTCGACGCACAACGGCGAGGGCGCGCTGTTCAACAGGCTGGTGCAGGAGTGCAGGACCGACGTGCGCGACTGGTCGCTGCACACGGTCACGCTGCAGGACGCGGTCGATGAGGGCCTGTACGAAGTCATCCGGTCGTTGTCGGCGCGCACGGCCGACGAGCGTAACCGCATCCGCAACGAACCGGACATGGAAGCGCGGGTCGAGTTCATCGACGGCATCCGCAAGGACTGCGTCGACCCGACGGAGTGGTCGGAGGAGTACTGCTGCGTCCCGAACTCCGACGACGAAGCCTACCTCAGCTACGACCTGATCGACGGTTGTGTGCGCCTGTCGCGCGACGACCTGGCGACGGTCGCGTCGGAGTTGCCCGCCGGCCGAGACGTCGTCCTCTACGCGGGGTACGACGTCGGCCGCAAGCGTGACCTGTCCGTCCTGTGGGTCGCGCAGAAGCAGGGCAACCGCTACCGCACGGTCATGCTGCTTGAGTTGCACAAGGCCCGGTACGCGGTCCAGGAGGCGACGCTGCGGTCGGTCCTGAAGCGCCCCGAACTCAAACGACTCTGCATCGACGAGACCGGCATCGGCAACATGCTGGCTGAGCGCCTGACCGAGAGCTTCCCCGCGACGGTCGAGGCGGTCACGTTCACGCCGACCTGGAAGACGACCGCCGCGCCGTACTTCCGCTGCTGGTTCGAGGACAAGGCGATCGACATCCCCGACGACGACGAGCTGCGCGAGGACCTGCACAAGACGCGCAAGGTCACGTCGGCGGCGGGCAACATCCGCCTGATCGCCACGTCGGACGAAGCCGGACACGCCGACCGCTTCTGGGCGGGCGTGCTGATGTGCGAGGCGGCGCGCATGCCCGAGGCCGGAGGCTTTGGAACGCTATGACGACAACGCTTTCAGAAGCCGAGATCAACACCAACGTCGAGGCGCTTGCCGCGATGGCCGGTGATACCGTCGACACGGTCGATGCGACCGCCGAGGCGACGGTCGAACGCGCGGGCGTCGTCGACAACGCGGCGATGGCGCGGTTCCTGGAAGGCGGCACGCTCAACACCGAGCGCGTGTCGTCGCCGTTCGAGCAGGTCGTGGCGGTCAACCGCTGCTCGCGCATGATCGGCGACGCGCTGTCGAGCATGCCGCTGATGGTTTCGACGATGGACGATGAGATCGTCGAGGCCGGTGAGATCGTCGACTTTCTCGACTGCCCGTTCCCCGGCCTGCTGTTCGAGGACCTGGCCGAGTGGACGGCGGTCCTGCCGCTGCTGACCGGCGCCGCCTACTGGGTCATCGAAGCGCAGGCGGGCGAGATTCCGACGCTGATGCGCCCGGTCGGCCAGGGACCGGTGAAGCCGAAGTACGACCCGACGGGCGACCTGATCGGCTACCAGTACCGCAAGCCCGGCGACCGCACCGGCCACACGACGCTGCTGGATGAGTCCGAGGTCGTCCCGTTCGCCTTGCCCAACTTCCAGACGCAACGCCTGTACGACGGCGTCTCACAACTCAAACCCGCGTCGCGCAGCATCGAGCAGGTATTCGCCGCGAACAACGCGAACCTGGAGTCGTTGCACAACGGCGTCGACCCCGGCATCGTGTTCGAGTTTCAACACAAGCCCAACGCCGACGAGGTGCGCGACTTCCGGCGCATGGTCGACGAACGCCACCGCGGAACGTTCAAGCGCAACCGCCCCTACTACTCCTACGGCGGCGCGAAGATCGACACGTTCAACAAACCGTTTACCGAGATGGAGTTCACGAAGCTGCTGAGCATGAGCGTGGGCGAGATCTGCGTGGCGATGGGCGTGCCGCCGATCGTGGTCGGCTACGGCGGCGAAGCGGGGCTCGGGCACGGCAAGGAACTGGAGGAAGCGCACTCGGTCTTCTGGCACGTGACGGTGATCCCGCTGGCCGTCTGGATCGCGCGCAAGATCACGGTGCATGTGCTGCCGCGCTTCGCCGACCGGGCGCGCACGTTCAGCGGGTTCGGCTCGATCGCCGCGCACCGCAAACGATGCCCGACCTACCGCGACGCCCGACTCCGCTCGTATCGCCGCTCGGGCATCCGCACGACGCGCGGCATCGGCAAGCCGCTGCAGCACTTCGCGTGGTTCGACTCGTCGCACGTCGACGCCGTGCGCGACGCATCGCTCAAGCGATTGAAGGAGATGGTGATTCTGCATGAGAAGCTGGGCGCCACGCAGGCCGAGGTCATCGAAGCCGCCGACGCGCCGGTCCCGAACGATCACCCGTGGCAGCACACGTGGTACAAGCCGTTCGGCCTGGTCGACGTGCAAGAGGACACGTCCGACCTCGAACCACCAACCGGCCGCCCGGAAGACGACACACCCCCGCCCCCGCCCCCGGATGACGAACCGGAAGACGTCGCACCGCCGGACGACGACAGCAAGCGCGCGCAGCGCGCCCTGAGTGACAAGGACCGCGACCGTATCCACGGCATGTGGTGGTTGTCGATCACGCCGCTGGTCAGCGACGCGCGCAAGAAGTTGGAGGGGCACTTCCGCAACCTCCGCGCCGAGGTCATGGCCAACAGCGACAAGGTCGACCCGGCCAAGTCGGCGATCGACGTGGAGCGACGCAACATCGTCGGGCGTCTGCTGTTCGACCTGGCCGAAGCCGACGGCAAGCTGATCGCCAAGGCCCGCCCGTTGATCCGCAGCGCCGAGTTGCTCGGCGGTTCACAGTCGATGGAGGACGCGGCGATCGCCGACGGCAAGGACGCGGAGGAGGCCGACGCGTTCGACCTGGACAGCGGCGAGACGCAACGCGCCATCGCCCGGCGTGAGAACCGCATGACGGGCATCAACGACACGGTCCACCGCAGCCTCAAGCGTCGCCTGCAGGAGGCGGTCGACGACGGCGCGTCCATGAACGAACTGCGCGACGTGATCCGCGAGGAGTTCAACATCGCGGGCAACCGCGTCGGCACGATCGCGCGCACCGAGATCGCGGGCGCCGTCGAAGAGGGCAAACACATCGGGCGCCGCCAGGCGGGCGTCCCGCTCAAGTCGTGGCTGTGGTCGCGGCGCGAGACGGGTCGGCCCTGGCATATGGCGACCGAGGACGCGACGCACGACAAGCCGATCGAGGTCGACGACCTGTTCGTGATTGCCGAGACGAACAACACCTGTCAACACCCGCGCGCGACGGGCGACGCGCGCGACGACATCAACTGCGGCTGCACGACGCTGAGCCGGTTCCCGGGCGACGACAAGGACGCGCGTCTGATCGCGCACCGTCTGTCGGCCGGGTTCCTTGACATCGACACGCTCAACAAGCGGATGGCCGAGCCGGAGACCGAGTCATGAAGACCAACAAGTACATCGTGGGGCACGAAGACGAGCGGCTGTTGGACCCGCGCTTCCGCGACATCGAGCCGTCGCAGGGCGACTACTTCGAGCGCGAGATGGTCGTCCGTGGTGTGGACGAAGCGGAGCGCACCGTCGACGCGGCGGTCAGCACGGGCGACATCGACCGTTATGAAGAGATCGTCGAGCCGGAGGCTTACCGCAAGTGGCTCAAGGTGTTCATGGAGAACAACGTCATGTTGCCCGCGCACCAGCACGCGAGCTTTGACGGGACACCGATGCAGATCGGCAATTGGCTGGACCTGCAGATCGCGAAGACGGAAGTGCTCGGCACGACGTGGTTCAACGAATCGGCCAAGGGCGAGGAGTGGTGGCGGTTGTACAGCCACCCCGACCCGCGCAAGCGCGCCAAGGCGTTCAGTGTGGGCTTCATCGCGCATGAGTGGGAGATGCGCGAGTTCAACCTGACCGATGGTGTGAAGAAGCGCATCCGCGTCTTCACCGAAGTCGAACTGCTGGAAATCTCCGCGTGCCCGGTCCCCGCGAACCGTGGCGCGCTCGCCCGCGCCGCGTCGCTCATGACTGGCAAGGGCGCAGACACGGACGACACGGAGACGGATGTCGCCAAGTCAATTGACGAGATCATGCGCCGCGTTGTTGCTGAACGCGACGCCGAACTGATGACGCAACTGGCAGACCCCGACGGACCCGTCGCGCGTCTCCTGACGGAGACCCTGCAGCGCGCGACCGACCGCGAGGGCGTGGCCAAGTACTTCGACAAGCAGGGCAGCGGACCGACGACGACGCACGAAGTGGGGCAGGAGTTCAAGCGACAGCTGCAAGACATGCTCCCCGCGAAGTGACCGTCGCGCATCACCAACTCACACAACAACACGCAAGGACGCAATCATGGACCCCGAACTGAAACAACTACTCGAAAAAGCCCGCGAGGCGATCGGCAATCAGAAGGAGTTGACCAAAGCCCTGAATGAGATCAAAGCCTGGGGCGCGGAGAAGGGCCGGTTGGCCGAGGCCGAGAAGGCCATCAAACAGGTGGACAAGACCGTCAAGGAGATGACGGCGACGTTCGAGCAGAAGCTCAAGGAAATGTCGCGGCGCGTCTACGACGCCAGCGGCAACTATCGCGGCATCTGCTTCGGCAGCGAAGAGCAGGCCCGCACTTTCGGCCTGTACGCGCTGTCGCGGACGGCGGAGTTCGGCGAGAAGGCCGTCGAGATTCTCAAGTCCGATCACGGCGACTTCTACGAGCGCGCCACCGGCACGCCTCACGAAGGCGAGACCGGGTTGGTCGCGCACGAACACTCGTCGCGCATCCAGCGGCTGGTCGAAGACTACGGCGCCGCGCGTCGCATCTGCCGCGTGCAGCCCGTCGGCGCGGAGAGCGGGACCTGGCACAGCCGCAAGAGCGGCCTGCGTGCCCGCAAGACGAAGGTGCGCACGGCGGTGGCCGAGACGACCGCCGCGTGGGAGCCGCGCAACTGGTCGGC
>JANQSF010000067.1 GCA_028284155.1 Phycisphaeraceae bacterium | reverse complement strand
AGCCGACGATCTCCGCATAGGCGTGCGCGTCACCGTCCTGCGCAGCGCGGGCCTCGAACGTCTCAACCGCTTCGAGGACCACGATCGCCCCCCCTTCGCCGATGACCGTCCCAGCCGCATTCGTGTCGAAAGGACGCACGGCCGCGCCCGGCGCATCGTTGCTCGACGTGTTTAATCGCTCGGTCATCAATTGACGCAGAAAGGCCATCGGGTTGAGCTTGCTTTCCGCCCCGCCGCAGAAAGACGCGTCGGCGCTGCCGCGTTGAATGACGCGCAGCGACTCGCCGACGGACAGGCCGCTGCTGGCCTCGCCGCAGGTAATCGAGTTACTCGGGCCCTGCGTGTCGTGGATGATCGTCACGTGCGACGCGAGCATGTTGGGCAGATACTTCAATAGCCAGAGCGGGGTGAGACTCTTGAGACCGTCCGTGCCCCACTTGTGGATATCAAAGTCACGTGCCCCCGCCCCCGGATTGGCACCTTCACCTTCGGCGACGCGCGCGACGGCCATCGCCGAGGTCAACTCGTCGAGGTCGGCCGCGATCAGGCCGGCGCCGATCTGACAGCCGACCCGTTCGGGCGCATAAGTTGGTGTGAAGTCGTCGGCCTTGGCCGCATCCGGGTCGGTCCCGCGAGTGACCAGACCCGCGTCGCGTGCGGCCTGGTCGGCGCAGGCAACGGCGATCTCGATGTCGCGGGCCATCACCTTCGTGGCCTTGCGGTAGTTCTTGGGCACGTAGTCGCGGACCTTGAACGACTCGTCCACCTCGGCGGCGATCTGACTGGCAAAGCCTGACGGGTCGAACTGCCGGATGCGGGCGATCGCACACCGCCCGGACACGGCCGCGTCCCACGTCGCGTCGATACCGATCCCCAGGCCGGTCACCGGCCCCAACCCTGTGATGACCACGCGTCGCGTCATAGAAAGCGTCCCGATCGGCCGCAATAGGCTTTGTCCGAAAAGTCACCGGCTCACCCGTAGGGTGCGCTTCAGCGCACCAAGGAAGCGGGGAAACCGCCCGTTCATCGTGGTGCGCTGAAGCGCACCCTACTTTTCGGACGAAGCCTAATCCAGCGGTGGCCAATCGTAGGCGACGCGTGGGAGAGAACAAACCTCCCGACAAGCAACCCGATTACTCGGTCGAGTCACGCTTCGGCCGTTCGATCTTGCCGAACATCTGGCCGCCCACGCGGCCGTGTGCCCATGTGCCGGCGTATTCGTCACGATAAATCAGCACGCGCGCGGTGAACGCCTCGCCCAGGCCGGGGATCTTCATGTTGGTCAATTGAATCACGGCCGTGTCGCCCGCCCACTTGACGTACAGCGGCATGGGGACGGTCACATCGACCTTGCCATACTGGACGCGTGCATCGAACCGCCAGACGTCGTTGGCGACCTTCGACACCTGCGAAATGGTGTATCGCTCCTTCCGCAGCGCGCCGGGCCCTTCCTTGCCGTTGATCGTAAACGACCCGACCAGCGTCGAACCGGAAAGCGCAGCCTGGAACTCGCGTTCGAGCTTGTTCAGATCGGTCCCGTCGGCTGCTTTCTTGCTCGGGTCGAAAGGCAGCTTGGGCGCGTCTTGGGCCGCGACGCCGTGCGATGCGAGGGATAGCAGAACGGTCAGAGCGGTAAGCAGTGTCACATGTCGCATGGCAGGGACTCCTCGGGCTTGTATTCGGGAGGACGTTGGATTGACATTGTAAACAAACGCGCGGGCGTGACGGTGTCGGAAAGGTGGGGACACGTGTCGAAGCGTAGGGTGGGCCAAGGCCCGGCGCGGCCCACCGCTTGGCGTCAAGATGAAACAGGAGCGCGAACGTCATTCCGCAGCGCCCGATTGTGGGCCGCGCAAAGCCTTGGCCCACCCTACCCGAGCTTGAGCAGACCGTGCAGGGCGGGGTAGTCGATCTTGGCGTGGTGACGTTTGTCGAGCGGGATTGGCTGCGGGAGCATGACAACACGGCAGTGCGCCCACGCGACGCGTTGTCGGCAGGCATCGAGGTCGAACGGCGCGTCCTCGTCAGGCTCAATGACCAGTGTTCGTGCTTGATCGACTTGGACGACGGCCGCGCGACGCACACCCTCGCATTGCCGAGCGACCACTTCGACACTGAAGGGGTACAGCCGTCCGTGTTCGTCGTCGATCCGCGCGGCGCATCGGCCGAGCAGCCAGAGTCGACCGGCTTTATCGAGATAGCCAGCGTCGCCCGTGCGGTGCCAGACCTTGCCGTCCACGCGGAACTTCGTCTCCTCATCCCCTATCCCGTCGACGTAACCCTTCAAGACGTGGTCGCCGGTGACGACGATCTCGCCCGGCTCGTTCACCGCGACGCAGTTCGCTTCGAACGACTGTGCATCAAACGGCCCGATCGATCCGCCCCAAGCGTCCGACAGGATGCGCAACGTGACCTGCGGTACGGGTGCGCCCGCGAGCAGGCCGCCGCCTTCATCCGATTGCTTCAGGTCGGACTTTGACATTTCGTCAAATGCGATGTGGGCGATGGGCTCAGCCTCAGTTGAGCCGTACACGGCGACCGCGCGATCGACACGTCGGCTGAAAGCCGATAGGTCGTTCGGGAACACCGGCGAACCGCCGGTGAACAGTTGACGCAGACTGGCCGTGTCGTCGGCTGACGCGCTTGCGAACAGGTCGGTGAAAAACGTCGGTGACGCGCAGGTTCGATCGGGTCGATGTTCGCGGAGCAGTTGAACGACCGGCTCGATGTGACGTCGGCCGCCTTTGATCGCCGCGTCGCCGACGACGGTGGTCACGCCCAAGCCGAGGTTGGCCAGGGCGAACACGGGCAGTGTGCACAGGTCGACCTGTCCGGGTTGCAGGTCGATCGACTCAACGAGGGCGCGGTGCTGCGCGATGAGAAAGCCGTGCGTGCGCATTGCGGCCTTGGGCTGGCCGGTGCTGCCGCTGGTGAAGGTCAATAGCGCGGGCGTGTCCGGCGCGGTCGGATGGATATCTCGTAACGGCTCGCATCGGTCGAGCTTGGACCAGTTCACCGCGCCGGGGATGGGACATCGGCCGAGGCGGAAACGGTGCGGGATGGCGCGGACGCCGCGTGATTTGAGGCGCAGCAGGTGCGCTTTGGTCACGCCGATGAAGCCCTTGGGCTTGCCGATGGCGCAGCAGTGATCGATCTGCTCGCGTACGGCCGACGGGTCGATCACCATCGCGACGCAGCCGAGTCGGAAGACGGCGAGCAGGGCCACATACAGGTCAATCGACATCGGCACGAGGACGAGCACGACGTCGCCTGGTTGCAGGCCCTGCTTGGCGAGGAGCGCAGCGGCTTGAGCGGACTGGTCGTCCAATTGTTGGAACGTCACGCGGCCGGCGCGGTCGATGATGGCGTTGGCGTCGGGCCGGTGTGCGACCTGTTCGTGGAAGACGTCGACGATGTTCATGGGGACGTGTTCGACAGAGATCGGGCGTAGAGCGTGTAACGGCGGAAGACGCGGCCGTAGCGTGCGCTGAGATTGAGCGAGTCGTTGGATTCATGCATCAGGGCGTGGATCGCGCGGCGGTAGCCGAGCGACTGTGCGACGTTGTGACAACGGGCGACCAATAGATTGCCCAATCCCGCATAGTCGCGGCCCGGTTGAACGGCGACAGTTTTGAGGATGACGGTATCCACAGTTTCGCCGCGAGCCGCCTGCGCGAGGTCCGGGACGGCAAACATGAAGCCGACAAGGTCCTCGCCGCGCTCGGCCAGCAGGACGAGCTGGCGTTCAACGTGCTGTTGCACGGCCAGGTACTGTGCGACGAATTCGTCTTCGGCAATCGGCGTGTAGAGGAAGTTGTTGGCGAACGCGACGAGTGAAAGGGCGTGGATACGGCGGAGTTGGCGTTCGAACTCGGCCGGGTCGAGCGCGCTGATCCGCACGCCCAGTCGGTCGAGCCGCTGTTCGACGCGGCCCATGCGCGGGTCGGCGATTGACAGGTTTTCGACCAGCGTGGACACGTATTGCGCCAGCGGTTCGAAACCGGCGGCGTCGAAGTGCGCGGGATAGTCAGGCGGGTTGTCCGGTTCGAGCAGGAATGGTGGCTCGTCGCCGCGTTCGGTGATATAGCGGTATCGACGCCAGGTGTTGCCGTCCATCGGACCAACGACGACGGATCGGCCGTACGAGGCGAGCAGGTCACAGGCGTGGTTGAGTAATGCACGCCCCGCGTCGGCGTCACATGCCGCGTAGTGGCCGACGGCGCCGATGGGTTGGCCGTCAAGAGCCGCCGTGTCATCCCACCAAGCTGAACAACGGGCGCGGACGGTGTCGTCGTCGAGCAGCAGTCGGTGCGCGTCGGGGTACTCCGCGGCGAGTTGTGCGTTGGGCAGCAGTTCGACCTGCCAGGTGAGGCGGGCGCGTTCGGCAGGGGTCAGCGCGTCGTTTTCGACGACCGTGATGGGCATGTGCGCAGTGTAGGGGATGGGTCCGGGCCTTCGGAAAGGCCCGGCTTCTCAAGACCACCTCAAAGAAGCTGATTAACGGCGATCAAGCGGGCTGCGACTGCGCGTCACCGGCCAGCGCGGCGCGGTGTGCGACGAGGCGGTCGAGTTGTTCACGGTTCTCGCCGAGCAGGTCGTTGAGCGCGCTTTGCAGCGACGGCTCGTCGGCCGCGTGGCTGACCGCGCGTTCGTAGGCGGCGAGCTGTTGGCGCTTCTCGTCGATCAGCAATGGCAGCAGCGTCTTGATGTCGACGTAATGCAGGAACGCGGCGAGTTGCGGGAAGTTGCCGGGCACGTCGGAAAGGTCGTGTTCGGCTAACAGTTGGGAGAGGCGACGGGCGTGGTCGTCGCTCTCGGCTTTGAAATGTTTGAGGTCACGCCAGACTTTGTATGTGGCCGCGTCGGTGTAGGGGGTCGCTTCCAATTCGATATGACGCGAGACGCTGTGCGTCTCGGTCGCCAACAGGCGGTTCAGTTCGGTAGCCAGGGCGTCGAAGTTGGGCATCGTCGGATAGGCTCAGTCGTTCTGCGAAGCGGCGATCGGGCCTGCGGCGGGCGTCGTGCTGGTTGTCGTGGCTTGATCCGGGCCCGGCGCTTCAGGCGTGGGCGGCGCTTCCGGCGGCGCGGGGGCGGGTTCGATCGACGCGGCGGGCGTCGTGTTCAACGTGCTGAAGTCGGCCGGCAGGTCGGCGATGCTGAACAGGTTGATGCCGGTAGCGAATACGGCGATGCCACAGGTCACCAGCAGGCCCATGACCGCACCGCGCGGCGTGAAGGCGGGTCGCTTGAGCGTGTCTTCCCGCATCGACATGACGTAGATCGGGCGGATGTAGTAGTACAAGCTGATCAGCGTGTTGAGGACGAGCGCGACGATGAGCATGAGGCCGCCGAGGCCGGCCTTCGACATCGCGACGCCGAGGTACACCTTGCCCCAGAAGCCGCCGAGGCCGGGCATACCGAACAGGCTGAGCAGGAAGACGCTGAGCAGCACGGCCGTGACGGGCGAGCGTTTGAGCAGGCCGGCGTAGCCGTCGACGTCTTCCGTGCCGTCACGTTTAGCGATGTAGGCGACGACGGTGAATGCGCCCAAGTTCATGAACATGTAAACGAGCAGGTAGAAGAGGATCGCCGTGGTCACGTCAGTGACGAGGACGGCGCTGCCGCTGTCGGCGCCGGCGATGACGGCCGCGGCCATGATCATGTATCCGGCGTGGCCGATCGAGCTGTACGCGAGCAGTCGTTTGAAGTTGGACTGGTGGTAGGCGAGCAGGTTGCCCCACGTCGCGGTGGCCGCGCCAACCAGGCCGACGCCGACGGCCAGGCCGTCAAAATCGCCCGTGGTTGCGCCGAAGAATCCGAGCAGGCGGACGAGCAGGCAGACGGCCGCGCCTTTCGACGCGACGGAGAGGAACGTCGTGACTTCGGTCGGCGCGCCCTCGAAGACGTCCGGGCACCAGAAGTGCAGCGGCACGGCGGAGAGCTTGAACGCGATGCCGGCCAGCAGGAGCATGACGCCCACGGCCAGCAGCGGGCTCATGCCGCCGGCCGCCGCCGCGGTCTGCGCGATCACACCGAGACTCAGCGAGCCGGTCGTGCCATAGATCAACGACATGCCGTAGATGCTCACGGCGCTGGCGGCCGCGCCGAAGATGACATACTTGAGCGATCCTTCGGATCCGACGCGCGTCTTTTTGCGGAAGCCGGCCAGGGCGAAGCTGGGGAACGAGGCCGTCTCCATCGCGACGAGGATCATCAGCAGGTTCGACGCGGAGGCCATCAACGACATGCCCAGCGTCGCGCCCAACAGAAGGCACAAAAAGTCCGGCGCGTCGTAGTCGTGGACGCCGCCGCGGTTGGTCAGCCACCACTGTACGACCACGAGCATGGTGAACAGGATGAGCAGAACCTTGAAGAATTGACTGAACGAGTCGATCACCAACGAGTCGTGGAAGATCGGCGTGGCCGACCCGGCGATCGTTGCGACCGACGCGACCAACGCCAGCAACAGCGCGACGAGCGTGGTGATGGTCACCGCCGCCTTGTTCCGCCGATCGACAAACGGGACGAGCAGGACCGCACACATCCCGATCGTCAGCCAGATCTCCGGCAGGACGAGTCGCAGCGTGTCCCAGGATGGAAGCGTTGGTGTCATTTGCGATTGTCGATGTTCGATTGCCGATTTGGTTGGCGTGCTCGGTTGCCTGATCTAAACGGCTATGGCACGCAGCAAGTCGGCCGCCTCTGCTAACCCTTAACCGGGAGGATGTTTTCGATGAGGTTGTTGATCGATGGGTCGGTCATGCTGAACACCAGCCACGGGACGATGCCGAACAGGAACGCGGCGAGGCCGAGCGTGATCATGATGCCGTATTCGCGGGCGGTGACCGGCTCGTACTTCTCGTACTCCGGACGCGGCTTGCCGAGGTAGATACGCTGGAACATCCAGAGGATGTAGCCGGCCGTCAGCACGACGCCGAACGCCGCGAAGGCGCCAAGCGTGTAAACCGCGCCGACGCTTTCAGCCCCGACGTTGCCGGGCGCGGCGGCCTTGAACGTGCCGAGCAGGACCATCACCTCGCCAATGAAACCGCACAGGCCGGGCAGACCCATGCCGGCAAAGAAGCAGACCAGCGACCAGCCGCCGTACTTCGGCCAGTGCAGCCACATACCCCCAAACCGGTCGATCTCGCGGTGGTGGGCCCGGTCGTACACGACGCCGACCATGAAGAACATCATCGCGCTGGTGATGCCGTGGCCGATCATCTGGAAATACGCCCCGTTGAAGCCGGCCGTGGTCATGACCGCCAGGCCGAGCGTCACGTAACCCATGTGGCTGACACTTGAATAGGCGACCAGTTTTTTCCAGTCGCTCTGGGCCATGGCGCACAGCGCGCCGTAGATGATGGCGATGACACCGAGCGTCGCGACGGTGAACCAGAAGTACTTGGCCGCGTCGGGGAAGATCGGGTAGGTGATCCGCATCAGGGCGTAGCCGCCCATCTTCAGCAGGACGCCGGCCAGGATCATGGAGATCGGCGTCGGGGCCTGCACGTGCGCGTCGGGCAGCCAGGTGTGGAACGGCACGGCCGGCAGCTTGATCAGGAACGCGATCAGCGTCAGCCAGAACGCCCATTGGGCGAACATCCAGTATTCGCCGCCCGTGCCCTCGATCGCCTCACCCTCTTCATTCAGGTCGGGCGCCGCGAACAAGGCCCGTACCTCGGGGCTTTGCAGCGACAGTTTCTTCTTGTCACCCTCCGCCAGATCGGGTGACTCGACCATGACCCAGGTGTTCTCACCCACAGCGGTAATGCCGTCGGCCTGTTTGGCCTGACTGGTGTAGAAGTACAGGCCGAGCATGACGACCAGCAGGCAGATCGAGCCGGCCAGCGTGTACAGGAAGAACTTGATCGCCGCGTACTCGCGGTTCGGCCCGCCCCAGATGCCGATCAGGAAATACATCGGCAGCAGGCCGATCTCGAAGAAGACGTAAAACAACAACAGGTCAAGCGACAGGAACACACCCAACATGCCCATGAGCAGGAAGAGGTAGAGGGCCATATAGGCCTTGGGGTTTCGCTCCTCTTTCCAGGCTGACAGGACGATCAGGATGCTCAACGCCGTCGTGAGCAGGACGAGCGGCATCGAAATGCCATCGACGCCCACCCGGTATTCGACGTTGATTGATTCGATCCAACTGGTGGACGAGACAAACTGCACGGGCGTGCCCAGGCCGTCTTCCGAAAACGCGGTCGAGCCGTAGTAGCCGCGGGCCACAAACAGGCTGAGGATGAACACAACGACGACCGTCCCCAACGCGAGTTGCCGCGCGGCCTGTTTGCTCGGCACGAACAAACACGCGACGCCGAAGACGGCGGGCAGGAAGATCATGAGGTGGATGAAGAGTTCCATGGCGTTCTCGATTGCCGATTGTCGATTTTTAATTTCCGATTTGCTTTGCGTATCCGACGACTCTTTTCAATCGGAAATCGACAATCGCAAATCGGCAATGCCTTTACTTCGTCACGATCGCCACCGTAATGACGATCAGGGTCACCATCACCGCCGTGCCAAACATCGCCAGCACGTAGCCGCGCACACGGCCGTCGTGCGTCACGCGCAGGATTCGGCCGGAGGTCTGCGCCATCGCGGCCGCGCCGTTCACCGTGCCGTCCACGGCGCGGTTGTCGAACCAGCCGGTCAGCACACTGCCCATCCGGGTCAGGAAAGCGGACAGGTTTACCAGCCCGTCGACGAACGTCCGGTCGAACCAGGCACTGAAGTAAGCCACCGCCTTGCCGAAGCCGACCGCAAACGCGTCGTACAACGCGTCGAAATAGAACTTGTTCTTGACCCACAGGTAAAGCTGTTTGACGACCGGCAGCTTGACGATCTTGCTGCTGACCGCGAAGCCGTCCTTGTACATGAAGATGCCGGCCCCGAGCGCGAGGATCCAACCGATGCCGTGCAGCAGTGCGGCGTGCGCGAAGTGCATGGCGTCCGAGTCGTGCCCCAGGTCGTTGGGGATATTCTGCACCCAATCGACCCCTACCCACGATTGCGTCGCGTAGATCAGCTCGTCCCACCACGGGAAGAACATCGGCGCGGCGAGGATCGCCATGGCTGCGAGGCAGATCTGCGGCACGTACATCTGCCACGGCGCTTCGTGGGCGTGGTCGTGCAGCTTCTGGTCGCGTGGCTTGCCCAGGAAGGTCAACGCGAACGAGCGGGCCATGTAGAAGACCGTCAGGTACGCGACGATCGTCGGGCCCCAGTAGAACACTCTGCCAAGCCAACCGCCGTCGCTCAGGGCCGACCCGAAGTTGTACGTCCCGGCGATGATGCCGTCCTTCGAGTAGAAGCCGCTGATGCCGACCAGCGTGAACGGGATCGACGCGCCGGCGATGGCCAGCGTGCAGATGCCGTAGCACCACATCGTGATCGGCATCTTCTTGCCCAGCCCGCCGTACTTGCTCATGTCCTGCTCATGGTGCGCCGCGTGGATGACGCTGCCCGAACACTGGAAGAGACAACACTTGAAGAAGGCGTGGGTAATCAGGTGATAGAGCGCGAACACGTACGCCCCGCTGCCCAGCCCCAGCACCATGTAGCCGAGTTGCGACAGCGTCGAGTACGCGAGCACCTTCTTGATGTCGGTCATCACCAACGCCATCAGCGCGGCGATGACCAGAGTGATCAGGCCGATCGTCGCGATGAACAGGTGCGCCGCCGGCGTGAGGATCGGGTAGATGCGACCGGTCAGGTAGACGCCGGCCGCAACCATCGTGGCTGAGTGAACGATCGAGGAGACCGGCGTCGGGCCTTCCATCGCGTCGGGCAGCCAGGTCTGGAGCGGGAACTGCGCGCTCTTGCCGATCGCGCCGAAGAACAGGCCGATACCCGCGGCGGTCAGCCACATCGGCGGGTTCGTGATCGAATACGTGACGCCGTCGATGATGCTCTCGTGCGCGAGCACGGCGTTGATCGCGTCGAGCATGTTCGTCGCGCCCGCGGCCTGCGCGGCCGGCAGCGTGACGTAGCCGCCGAGCTTGTAGAACAGGATGCCGAAGCCGATCAGGAACCCCGCGTCGCCCACGCGGTTCATGACGAACGCCTTCTTACACGCCAACTGCGGCCCGCGCTTCTCGAACCAGAAGCCGATCAGCAGGTAACTGGTCAGGCCGACCAGTTCCCAGAAGACGAACAGTTGCGTCAGGCCGTGGGCCGTCACGATCCCGAGCATCGAGAAGGTGAACAGCGACAGGTACGCGAAGAATCGGCCGAACCGCTTGTCGCCGTGCATGTACCCGATCGAGTACAGGTGCACGAGCGTTGCGATGAACGTGACCATGACGACCATCGCGATGGTCAGGCTGTCGGCCAACAGGCCGAGCGTGAGCCAATGGCCGCGCTTCAATTGCGGTTTGCCGACGGCCGCGGCCTTCGCGTCGAAGGCGAACGTGCCGTCGGACGCGGTCTGCATCTCGGCCGCGAGCGTGGCGGTCTGACCGTCCTTGTCTTTCTTGATCTCGAAGATCTGCACCGTTCGGCCGGCGAGCGGCATATCGATCTTGGCGTCGAACGCGCCGTTCTCGTTCACGTCGCGATACACGACGCCGCTGCCGCCCTGCGATGCGAGCTGCGCCTTGTCCTGCAGCGGGATCCAGTTGATCGGCGCGACGACGGGCTTGCGGTCGCCCTCGGGCACGCTGAACCACGCGCCCATCGCGATCAGTGACAGCAGGAAGCAGCCGGCCATCACGCCCGTGGCGAACCAGCCGGCCTTCTCCTTCAGGTACTTCTTCCCGAAGAAGATCACGACCAGCGCACTGAACAACGGCGCGACCGTCGCGAGAGTAAGCGTCCACTGGATAGTGCTGGCTGCGCCGTTCATCTTGCTATTTGCGATTGCCAATTGTCGATTGCCGATTGAAGCGCCGCGCCAGGCGTATCCCTTCAATCGGAAATCGGAGATCACTCAATCGGCAATGGTGTTACCCCTTCATCGCGTCGGCTCGCTCAACGTCGATCGACGCGAAGTTGTTGTAAAAATTGAGAACGATCGCCAATGCGATCGCCGCCTCGGCCGCGGCCAAAACGATCACAAACATCGCAAAAACCATCCCGTCGATGGCCGGCTCGCCACCCGCGCCCGACCAGGAATAGTGGTTGAACGCGACAAGGTTCACCGCCGCCGCGTTGATCAACAACTCAACGCCGATCAGGATGCCGATCGCGTTCCGTTTCGTCAGCATCGTCGCGATTCCGGCCGCGGCCACGACAAACGATACCAACAGGTAGTGCGTCAGCCCGATGGTGAACACCGGCCCGAGCTTCTCAGGCGTCAAGCCGATCGTGTTGACAAACCCAAAATCCATTGGCTCTCCGCCGCTTGCGGCTTAGTGCTCTTCCCACATAACCGTGAACGTCACTCCGACGACTCACCCCCACCGTCGTCCGCACGCCGCCGGGCCATGTACGCCGCGCCGATCATCACGACCAGCAACAGCACGCCGGCCACCTCGAACGGCACGAGGTACTTCGTCAGCAGGCCGATCCCGACCTGCTGCACCTGGCCGTAGTCGTTCGGCGTCTTGGCCACCGCCTCGGCCGACTCACCCGCCGGCGGGCTGTGGATCAAATCGGTGTTGACCATCGCCAGCACGAGCAGCCCGGTCACGCACAGGCCGAGCAGGATGCCGACGAACAGCTCCCACCCCTTGACCTGCAACTGCATGAACGGGTTTCGGCTGGTCAGCATGACGCCGAAGATGATCAGGATCAGCGTGCCGCCGGCGTAGACGATCAATTGGACCGCCGCCAGCAGCTCGGCGTTGAGCATGAAATAGAAGCCCGCCACGCCCGCCAACGTGAGCAGCAGGTAGACGGCCATCCGCACGATGTTCTTGGAGATGACGATCGCCCAGGACGAGAGCACCGTCAGGGCCGCAAAGCCATAAAAGATGAAGGGCAAAGCCGCTTGCGTCGCGTCGGCGCCGGTCTGTTGAGCCAACAGGGTCATACGTTTCGATACCCTTAGCGACACCGCCCAGCGGCCGCGGGAAGGTCGAAAAGATAGACCTGCGGGGGGATACGGTCAAACGGGATCGGGGGGCGGATCGGGGTGGCTGTGGCAAAGGCTTGGCGTGCCACAGGACGGGACGAAAAAGGGGGAATCGCGAGTGACGAATGGCGAGTAGCGAGTGGCGAAGTCGGAGGGGGCGGTGCGCGGCGAAGTTGAACGCGGAGGCGAGCGCGCGGCAGGCCGTTTCGTGACCCATGAAGGGTGCCACACTTTGGCTTTGCAAAGTGTGCGAGACCAAGGGGCGGGCTCAATCGCTCCAAAGACGACCGTACGACTGCCCCGCGCCGACACACTTTGCCGAGCCAAAGTGTGGCACCCGACGGATCGCACGGTCGTAACCTCAGTCGGCCATGTTTACGATGGTCTGCTGGCCCTTCGGGGCAAGTTCTGCAAGTCCCGTCAACCTGCGGCCGTCCGCGGTCTGCACGCGGACCACAATCACGCGGTCGAATCGACCCTTGTCCTCGTACAGCCCGCCCCATTTGGTGGTGTGGTAACCGTGGATCAGGACTTGAAATGTCGTACCCGACGCAGGATCAAACCCTCGTGAGTCCTTCCACGCATCGCGCGCGACGAATTCGACCACTTCCATGGATGACACAAGCATGAATTCGACAGTTTGAATCGACGTGTCCGTCGGATGGTTGATCGTGACGGAGTGCGGCTCGACCTTGCTGCGATAGATGATTACCCAGAACCGCGACCAAATCACAAAGACAATCAACCCGGCCAAGGCGGCCATGAAAAGCCAGCGTGTCTTGTGTCCACCCATCCGTCAGACCAAGATTGATGGCAGGTCGCTGCCGTGGCGAGCGACCGAACTCTTGCGGCATCGGAAACAATTCCGACTTCGCCACTCGTCACTCGCTACTCGTCACTCGCCATTCCGGTTCGCTCCGCCCTCCGACCTCGCCAATCAACAATCGCTATTCGCCATTCCCACCGACATCACCAAAACACCGCCCCCTCATACACCCCGCGCTGGTAGTGCATGATCCACTTCGCCCCGTGCGGGTATGGCGCACCGTCGTCGAAGATCTGGTCGAAGTTGCGCCACTGGCTTGAACCGTCGAAGAACGCGGCGTTCGTGCCGGCCCAACTGTTGTCGCCCTCGCGGTGCGGGTAGGACAGGTACGCGTAGTAGCCGGGGTCGTTCGGCCAAACACCGTCGCCGGGGTAGGTGAAGCTGATGCCCCAAGTGCCGGCGTACCACGAAATCTGCGAGTCGGTGGAGACGGCCATGTCCGGCTCGGCCTCGCTCAACCGGACCGGCCGATTGCCCTGCCGCGGCAGCGTCGGATCGACCTGCGGGTAGGCCGTGTACGTCTTGGGCCAACTGACCGCGGTCGTCGACTGCTGCCAAATGCCGATCGGGCCGTACGACATGTAACGGTTTGGATTCACACTGTCCCAACCGTACACCGGATCGTCGCGGCGCAGTTCCTTGTGCGACGGACAGTAATAGGTGTCCGGCGAGCCGCCGATCTCGATCAGCAGATCGCGCGGATCGACAACCACGCCGGGGTTGCTGGTCACAAAGTGCATTGCCCAGGTCTCGAACACGGGCAGCACGCCGTTGTGGTCGTTCGCGTAGCTGGTCGAGCCGGTGGCGATCTGCCGCTGATTGCTCGCGCAGACCGCGCGGCGTCCGACCTCGCGGGCGTTTCCGATGGCCGGCAACAACAGCGCGATCAGCAGGATGATGATGCTGATGACGACCAGCAGTTCAACCACAGTGAAGGCCGTTCGACGCATCGGGCAGGATTCCGATGGAGCCACGCGGACCGAACGCACACCGCTCCGATCCACGTATCCGCCGTCATTCTAGCCCTGCCGGGTCGTCCTTCGGCGACGTGTGACAAGGACCGTCACGCCCGCCGCCAACAGCCACGCCGACGCCGGCTCCGGCACCGCGCCTACGAATTCGGTCTGCAAGCCGTACTTGCTGGCCAGGTAGAACCCCACGTCGTTCCGCTCCGCGTCGGATAGCAAGCGGTCGAAAACGAGCACCTCCGACAGGTCGCCGTTGTACTCCCGGCCGTTGAAGTTCGCGCCGCCGATGCCCAGCGCCGTCGCCAAGTCGAAGTGGCTGAAGCTGCCCGGGTCGCTGAGGATCAATGAGCCGTCCAGCAGGACGTTGGTGCCGCCGCCCAGAATCGCCTCGACCGTGATGATGTGCGAACCGAACGGCGCGGACCCGTCGCCCGAGTAAATGCCGTTGAAGCCGTCGTCGCCGGGCCCGCCGTTGACATTATCGCGCAGGCGGACACGCTCGGTCTGGAAGAACGACCCCAGGTCGATCATCGTGCCCGTGGTCGTGCCGAATACCTCGCTGTTGCCGTCGTTCACCGAGTAGTCCACGACGAGGAAGATCGTCCGCGGGTCGCCGTTGCCGATGCTCAGACCGCCGGGGATCGTCAACTGGTCGTCATTGAATCGCAGCGTCGGCAGGCCGTTGATCCCGTTGGAGGTCAGCGACGGCTGCTTGCCGGCCGTGGCCTGCGACGCGTGGTTGTTCAAGCCAGACTTGTCACGCCACTCGGAAACCAACTGCCCGTTTTGGGCGGTGATCGTCGTCAGGTCGGCCGCGTCCAGCCACAGTTGCAGGCCGTTCGTGACCGGCACCGCCGAGGTCGGCGCGCTGAACGCCAACGCCGACGCGGCGCTGACATTGAAGTAACCCGCCCGATAGATCTGCTGCACCTCACCGGCCGACAACGCGCCCTGCCAGACCGAAACGTCGTCGATCCGCCCGTCGAAGTCGCGCGAGTTCCCGCAGCAGTTGTCGTAACCGATGAACCACGGCCCGCTCGGCGCATTGAGCGTGGCGCCCAGATTCCCGTCGCCCGAGACGTCGGCCATGTTCGTCTGCAAACCGTTGATGTATTGCCGGTGCGTCTTCGTGTTGGCGTCGTAAGTCAACACGAGGTGATGCCAACCGTTGGCCGGCGAAAGTGAGTTGGGCGGTGAGTCGATACCGGGGCCGTCGAGGCGCGAGTCTAGGTGCTCGCCGCCGCTGTTCTCGATCGCGATGCCCCAACTGTTGTTCGACGCGCCGTTGAAATCCCTCGTCATGAAGATGCCGTTGTAGCCGCTGTTGGCCTGACCGTCGGGGTCGACCCAGGCCGAGATGCTCAACCCGTCGGCGCCGACGAACTGGTTGATGCTCGGGATCGTGAAGAAGTTGTTCGCGCCGTTGCCACCCGCGTCAGACAGGTCGGCTGATCGGCCGATGATGCCCGGCACGCGCGCCAGGTTGGTTGACGTGCCGTTCTGCCATGTCCCGTTGTTGCCACTGATCGAGTCGATCGCGGTCCCGCCGCTCATCTCGTTCAGGTTCCAGTGGCCGGCCAAGGTCGCGGCCGAGGCGTGGGAGACACCCATGACCAGCGCCAGAGTCAGCGCGACGATAAACGCACACATTCGGGACATATCAAACCTCCGTATCTGGTGGCGATCGCTTCGAACTCGGTCGGCGTGTGGAGTCCGACACCGACAGCATAGCAGATCCCCCACCAGATTCCAAGCGTTTGTCGGCCTCCCCCGCCGCTCGCGGCTTAGCGCTCCCCCCCGCCAATTCTCCCATCCAAGGTCAGTTCTCAATCGTCGAGCCCCAACTCGCCGGTCCGCGTTGCCCGCCCTGCCCCGCGACCGTCTCGATCAGTTCGATCATCGGACGGGGTTCAACAGGGATGCGCGAAAGCTCGGCCACCTGCCACCACTGGAACACCAGGTCTTCCTCGCGCGGGGTGACGGGGCCGACCGAAGTGAGCCCTGGCAGGGTCGCACGGAAGACCAGATTCACCTCGTGCTTCGTCTTGCCCTTCCACTCAAAGGTGTGCTCGACCGCGGCCAGAAACGCCCCAACTTCACACGGCTCGCCCAGTTCCTCGTCCATCTCCCGCGCCAAGGCGACCATCGCCGGCTCCCCCTTCTCGATGTGGCCGCCGGGCAGGAACCAGTGCGTCTTGCCGTGCCCCTGAGCGAGCAGAACGTGTCCGTCGAGCAGGATAACGCCGCGGGCGATGACGTGGATGCGCTTGGCCATGGTCGTTCGGTGGGAAGGTGGACCGAGTCATCGTAACGCGGCAGAGGGGAGGAATGGCGAATAACGAATGTCGAATAGCGATTTGCGAAGTCGGAGGGGATAACGCCGCCCTCCGACTTCGCCAATCAACAATCGCTATTCGCCACTCTTCATTCTGACCTCCCCACTTACCGCCCCACCATTTGCCGTTTCCTGCCGCTCTCTTACAATCCGCAGCCCGCTAAAACCGCGCCGACGCTGCGCCGCGAGACCTCGCCCGATGCTCGAATACTGGGCCAATCAGCAGACCTACGTCGATGCGACGCTCGCGTATGTCCTGCTCAAGCTGGCGGTCGTCGCGGCCGTGTTCCTGCCCGTCGCCTCCGTCATCGCCATGTTCACGATCTGGTGGGAGCGCAAGGTGGCCGGCCACGCCCAGTCGCGCGTCGGCCCGATGCACGTGGGCAAGTGGCACGGCTGGGCCCAGTCGTTGGCAGACGGCGTCAAGCTCATCCTCAAAGAAGATCTCGTACCCCGCGACGCCGACTCGTTCCTGTTCCGCATCGCCCCGTACCTCGCCTTCGCCCCGGTCTTTGCCGGGTTCATCGCCCTGCCGTTCGGTCCGCAGTTCGTCTTCGAAGACGCCCTGAACATCGGCGTGCTCTACATCCTGGCCGTGCTGGCCGTCGAGGTCATGAGCACGATCATGGCCGGCTGGGGCTCGAACTCGAAGTGGGCTGTCTACGGCGCGATGCGCGAAGCCTGTCAGATGGTCAGCTACGAGATCCCGCTCGGCCTGTGCATCATCACGGGCGTACTCGTGGCCGGCACGCTCAGCATGCCGGAACTGGGCTACCTGCAGGGCGCGGGGATGCACACGTGGTTCGCCTTCCACAACCCGTTCATCTTCGTCTGCATCCTGATCTACTTCATCGCCGCCACCGCCTCGAGCAAGCGAGCCCCCTTCGACCTGCCCGAGTCCGAATCGGAACTGGTGGCCGGCTACCTGACCGAATACTCCGGCCTGCGCTGGAGCCTGTTTTTCTTCGCAGAATACTGCGGCATGTTCATCATCGGCGGCATCATGGCCACCCTGTTCCTGGGCGGCTGGAACAGCCCGTTGGGTGCAGGCGACCCGATCTACGGCGCGTTGAGTTACGACCCTGTCGCCGCCGGGCAGGCCTATTTTGCGGGCGAGGTCAGCGGCGCGATGAGCCCCGAAGGCATCGGTGCCGCGTTCGGTGGCATGAGCGCGATGGAACTCTTCTTGCTCAACTGCTACGGGGCGTTCTGGTTCAGCCTCAAAGCGATGGGCTTCATCTTCCTGCAGATCTGGATCCGCTGGACGCTCCCGCGCATCCGCATCGACCAGGTGCTGCACACCTGCGTCAAAGTCCTGCTGCCGTTGAGCATCGTGACCATGCTGGGCACGGCCGTGTGGATCAACATGGTCCCGCAGCCGGAAGCCGTCGTGGTCAACGGCGTGGCCAACCACCGATTGGGGCACCTCGTCAACCACGGCAGCAACCACTGGCTGCAAGCCATGACGCAGTGGGGCTTGGCCATCATTGCCGCGTTGTTCACGCTCGGCGTCATCGGCTTCTGCCTGTTCGGCTGGTACCGCGTCGTGTCGAACAAGGTGCAGCCGCCCAAGAGCCTGTTCAGCGACGTCATGCCCGTCGGCCGAGAGATCGCCTACACGACCCTACCCAAGCCGCCCGAAGAAGACGCCGACGCCCCGGAAGCCGGCCCGGACGCCCAACCCGCGTAAGGCCCTTCCAACCCAATCCCATACCCGAATCGCCCCCCGAGCCGCTTGCGGCTTAGCGCGATTCTCCCATCAACCGACCGTCCCCGACCCCCTCGTCGATCAGACTGCAATTCCCCAATCACAAGAGGTTTCCCCCCGCCACCACAGCGCACGACAAACCACGGCCGGGCCAATCGCCCAACCGTGGTGTGCCACTCCCCCGCTTCTTTGCGATTACGAGTCGATCACTTGCCGAGCGATCCGCCCGTCGGCTCAAGCTTCTGCACGATCTCGCCTTTGAAGCCCAGGATCTTGACGAGGATCTGCCAATTGGCCGAACGCGCCTTGTGGAAGTTCGCCAAATCGGCGTCGCCCTTCGTCTGCGCGTAGTTACGCAGCGCGATGGCCTGCTTCTGCAATGACTGGTATAGCGAGATCAACACGCGCAGCGTCTGGACCTCGTTCGGCTGATCACCCAACTCCTTGACGACCTGCTGCAACTGTTTGACATTGACGCCCAGCCCGCCAGCCAAGCCGCCCATCCGCACGGCCACGTCCTCCGGCTTGTAAGCGCCAGCCTGGAAACCGTCCGCCATCGTGCCCATGTACTGGGCCGCCGCGAACGCGCCGATGCCGGCCAAGCCGCCCTTGGCACGCATCATGGATTCGAACTGCGCCTTTGTCAGGTCGGCGTTGACAAACGTCACCACCGGCGGCGCAGGCGGCGTGATCTCGACCGGGGTCTGAACCGGTGTGGTATCCACAGCGGCGACCGTCGCGCCGCCGCCAACACGCCCCGTCGTCACCAGCATCAGCCCAGCCAACGCGGCAGCCGTCACAAATCCCAGCAGGTAGCTCTTGATCGCCATGTGTCTACTCCTGAATCGAGAGGTCTGAATCACAACAGGTCCACGCAGTATATCGACCAAGCTGCGTTTCGTTGATCGACGTCGGACACATCGTCAATCGCTATAGAAGACCCGCACTAATTCGGCGCAATCCGTCATCGTGCTTCTTGTTGAGTTGACCCGCTCTCGGATTGGCAACGACTACACCACACCTCCCAGCCGCTTGCGGCTTAGCGCGACGCAATCGAAAACAATCATCCGTTCCCAACCTGCTTGTAATAGAACAACTCCGGATGCTCCCACAGCTCAGCGATCGACCCGGCCGGCGTGTACCCCAACTTCGCCAGCACCGCCTGCATCCGTTCGTTGTCCTGCCCCGTCGAGACCCAGAGCTTCGGCCCCGGACACCACGACTCAGCATGCGCCAGCAACGCCGACGCCACACCGCAACGTCGATGGTCCGGGTGAACGACCAGGTACGACACAAACGGCTGACAAAAAAACGACCGGTTCAAGACGACATACCCCGCGATCGCATCGTCGCGCACGGCCACACGGCACTGCCCCGACTCGATCGCCGAGTTGTTCACGTGTCGAAACGTGTCGAATTCGCGGATGTCGGCGTGGTCGGCGTGCGTGGCGAGGCGGACTTCGGTCATGGATGTGTCTCTCTTTGGGTTGCTGTGGCACAGGCTGGGCGTGCCACAGCACAAGCGCCGCCTGCGTGTCCAATCTACAACATCGACGTCGACCGCGCGCCGCACCGCGGCCTGCTTCAGCAGGCCTGCGTTAGTTCGGCGCACGACGCGCTCGCATATACGACGTATATGAAAAGCCCCCCGCGTCTTGTCGACGCGGGGGGCGTTGTTGTGCTTGGCCTTGTTCCCGTTTCGCGGCCGCCCGGAGGGCGGGCT
>JANQSF010000047.1 GCA_028284155.1 Phycisphaeraceae bacterium | reverse complement strand
GTTGATCGGCGTCGTCACCAACGACATGTTGGAATTGATGGTCGTCCCCGAGTCTGAACAGGCGTCGCACAACGTTTCTGCCCTAAAGGGCATGCTCACGCTGATCAAGCAGTTGACGCTCCCGCTGGTCGTCTGGGCGGTGGGCGAGTTGGCAAATGCCGCGCGACATCTGCTCAAACGAGGGTGACCTCTGGCGTCCGCCGGGATGAAGCGATTCGACTTGGTTGTCCGATAAAGGCCTTATGCCCGATTCGGCCAAACGTCCCTCCAACCTGCCGGGAGATCCGTCCAGCGGTCGCAACACCACGCGTCTGCGGGCGCGTGTTGATGAGGCCGACTGGGTCCGCTATGTCGAGGACTCGGCATTCCGCAAGCACGTCGATCTGCGGGTCGGTGTTACGTTGCAATGGATCGAGCAAAACGGCCTGCCGAGGCAGATCGGGCATGTCGGAAGCGGCGTGGGGTTGATGGGTCACCTGTTGGCTTCGGAAGGGTTGAACTACGTCGGCGTCGACGCCGACGCGGCGCAGGTCGTTTTCTCGCGCGTGGCTGCGCGACGTCGCAACTACCCCGCAAGTGCCCCACGCTTCGAGAAGCAGCCCGAGCCGCCGACACTGCCACTGAACAACGCGGAGGTCGACCTGCTGCTGTTGTTCGACCAGATGGGTACAGCCGGCGCGGCACCGGAGCCGTTCTGGCGTGAGGCGTTCCGCGTTGTCAAGCCGAACGGGGTGGTCATCGTGGTCGAGCGGCGTACGAAGCATCAGGCATTTGTCGGCTTGATCGACGGCGTGCGTCGTGGTGGGGCATTCGAGCCCGATGCTGAGGCGAGTTGGGACGACCCCGCCAGGGACATGGTCGTCGTCGCCCGTCGCGTCCCGCAACGGCTTGGCCCGAACGGTGTGGCTTCTATCGAGCCGTCGACTGACCAACCCGGCCTGCGGCGTACCGTGCCAACGGTGCGTGTCGAGCCGACTGAATCGGCCTGAATTCGCTTTGTATCCCGTTTTATTGAGCCCTGTAGCGGCATGAGTCGATGTCTCAAACTGGGCGGTGGTGTCGTTGCATCACTGCCCGCCGCTGTGTCATCGCACCTCACCGAGGCGTCCCAGATGAGCCAGACTCGCCGAAACTTCGTCCTGACCGGTCTTGGCACGATGGCCGTCGGGCTGACCGGTTGCGCGCCGCAGCAGGTTCAATACGCTAGCCGACCCGCGCCGAGTTGGCCGACCTACCCGGGCGCGCGGGCCGTCGCGCCGCCGCCGGTCTATCGGCCAACGCCCGTCCCCGCGCCGCCACGCGTTCAACCGACACCCACGCCGGCGTCCCCTGGCACGATCACGCCGATCGCTCGTGGCAATTGGACGAGGCAGGGGCCTCGCGTCAATCTGATCAACCCACTGGGGCGGGCCAGCCGCATCACGGTCCATCACGAAGGGGCGTCGCCGGTCTGGTTCAGTGATTGGGGCGCGACGGTCAAACGGCTTGAGGCGATCCGCAAGGCCCACCTGCGGCGGGGCTGGGCGGACATCGGCTACCACTACGTGATCGACCGTGGCGGCCGGGTCTGGGAAGCACGCGCCGCCCGCTTCCAGGGTGCCCACGTGCGGAACCACAACGAGAACAACGTGGGCGTCATGGTGCTGGGCAATTTCAATGAGCAGTCGCCGTCGGACGCTCAACTGCTCACGCTGCGTTCGACATTGCGGGCGCTGAGCCAGAAACACGGCGTGTCCGTCAAACGCATCTACACGCATCAGGAGCTGTCACCGACCGGCTGTCCCGGCCGATCACTGCAACGGCACATGGTCTGGCTGCGTGGCCGAAACCTCGCGTGACGGCGGGCAGTGGTTCACATTGATGATCCCTTCTCGTGCCACGGCCGTGTCGGCCGTGTGGTTACGCAAACATGTTCCACACGGCCGACACGGCCGTGGCACGACACAGACACTGATTTGAAAGTGAACCACGACCTAACGACGCCTCGCGGCCGCGCCACACCCGACGACCGAACCGATTACAATGGCCCGGCGGCCCCGCACGTCGTGGGGCGCGGTCTGAGTTGATCGGGGACGTTGGCCGTGTCTGAAGCCGAACGCAGTTTCAACTGCCCGCATTGTCAGCGACAGTACAAGTGGCGCAGCGCCTTGGCCGGCAAGAAGGTCAAGTGCAAATGCGGCCAAGTATTGACGATCCCGGGTTCGCCCGCGTCGCCCGACGCGTTGCCGTCCGCGCCAGCGACCGCGCCGGTTGCGCCGTCGCAGCCTGTCGTTGCGGCGCCCGTGGTCAGCCCACCGACCCCTCCTCCGCCCGCCGCCGATCCGGACGACCCGTTGGCCGCGTTGGCCTCGGCCAGCGCCCAGGAAGCCTACGAGCACCCGGAGACCTACCAGCGCGTCGTGCGACACACGCACTACGAGTCGGAAGACATCCACGCGCTGCAGCGGGTCAACGCCGGGTTCGGCATGATGATCGTCGTGGGGATTATCGCGGTCATGTTGTGGCTGGGGCTTCTGGTGGCGGTTGCCTTGATCATTGCCGGCGCGATGGCCGCATCGAAAGGGATGTTGGCCACCGGTGGGATGTTGATGCTCATCCTGATCTTCGGCGGCGGGGCGGTCGGTGTCGCCTGGCTGGTCGGGGTCATTATGTTGCTCACCGCGCCGCGCGCCGCCGAGATACGTGGGTTGATGGTCGCTGCGCTGGTCATCCCGTTTATTGCCATCGCATTCTCAATCGGGCTGGCCGTGCTGCTTCACGTTTTGAAAGCCGGCACGGCCGTCGATGCGGCCGGGATCCCAGGCATCTTGGGGATGGGCGTCGCGATGCTCTGCTTCATGACTTATCACACGCGACTGGCGAAGTACATCGAGAAGCATCGCATCGCCGGCCGGTTCGGCGTGCTGATCGTTTTCATGATCGTCATTCTGGTGATTCAGTTGATCAGCGCGGCGTGCAAGATCGGCGCAGCCGGCGAGATGTCGGCCGAAGAGTTTTTCGAGAAGGGCGGGTCGCAGGCGATGTTCCTGGGCATGCCCGCGATGACGGCCATGCACAACCTGACGGCCGGCCTCGCGTCGTTGCTGTCGATGTTCGCAACGCTTTGGTATGTACTGCTGCTCTTTGGCTTCCGCAAGGCGATTAAGAAAGTCGTCGCAAAAGCCTCGTCCTGCCCCAATTGCGGGACGTACCTGAGACACGTGCAGGAACCGGTGTGTCCCAATTGCGGCACACCGAGGACGGACACGTTTGCGCCACAGGTGCAGACCTAGCGCCCTTACCGTCGTCGAGTTGCGGATCAGGGTGCCACACTTTGCAAAGCCAAAGTGTGGCACCCGATTCGATGGCACTGGACGCGCACCGGCAACCGACAAGCGCCGCGCCATGTCACGCCAATGAAAAACCCGCGATCACGTTGCCGTGTGTTCGCGGGTCTTGTTGTTTGGATTGAATAGAGCTGAGCTATACAGCAAGCCCCCAAACGGCCCGCTATTCCTCGGCCGCCTCTTCACCGCTCGCTTGTTCGGCGGCGGCCGCTTCGCGGACCTTGACGGCCTGATCTTCCGCTTCCTGCTCGAGTTTGACCAGCGTGCCCAGGCCACGGCGGCGGTCACGCAGGCGGCGCTTCTTGCCGACGCGCTCACGCAGGTAGTACAGCTTCGCTCGGCGGACGTGGCCGTGCCGCTTCATCTCGATCTTCGAGATACGCGGGCTGTGCAGCGGGAAGATACGTTCGACGCCTTCGTTGGCAACGATGCGACGCACCGTGATGGTCTCGTTGATGCCGCGGCCGCCCTTGGCGATGATCACGCCGTTAAATACCTGGATGCGCTCCTTGGCGCCCTCGATGATGCGCACGTGCACGTCGACCGTGTCGCCGACCTCCAGGTGGGGCAGGTCCTGCTTCAGTTGGCTCTGTTCAACGCCGTCAATGATCGCTTGGCTCATGGCAACACCCTGGCCTGTGAAGGGTTCGGTCAATTGTCCATCGGAACCGCCGCCGGGCGGTGCTGAGTCGGGAAGGATAGCGACCCAATGCCCGGTTGTCCACGCCCCCGAGGCTCGATCATGGGCTTGGCGGGCCGACTACGGGCGTTCCAGCCCGCCCAAGGTCTCGTGCAACTCCGACAGGGCGATCAACCCCATCGCACTGGGCTCGATGTGCAGCTCGTTTCGCCAGAGCATTTCACGGATGCCGCCCTGGGCGTCGGTCACGCTCCGCACGTAGTAGCAGGCCGACGGCTCCATCATGAGCTGAGCCAGGAAGCGGGCCGCCAGCCCGCATTGGAGCAGCCGGCTGACCTGCTGTTTGTCGTCCTTCAGAGCCGACTCGCGCAGCGACTGAGACAGCAGGATCAGCGACTCGCTCGTCCGCCAATCCGGGCGGGGCGGCGTGTCCACCGTTCGGCTGGTCAGGTCGAACCCGCCGATGACGTCGCCCGGGCCGACGGACGGCGTGGCGCGGACCTGTCGGCTGCGCATCGCGCCAAGCAGCGAGCGGAAGCCTTTGACCTTCGCCTCCCACTGCTCATTCGCTGCCGCGTCGCCGTCGGGCGCGGCGTGTTTTCGCATGCGCAACTCGGCGATCGAAAGCCACGGCGTCGCCTCAATCAGGACAAGCGGATCGACCTGCGCCCACAGCCACTTGCTGCCGCCGTCGAACGCGCGGGCGATGCGCGCGTCAGCCGTCGGGCCATACGCCGTCGCCAGCGCGGCCAGCACGAGCGCCTGCGTGCGGTTGTTCAACGGTGGCGACTGCGCGCCCCGCCCCCCGAGGAACGCGCCGTTCTGAGCCTGACGACTCAGCAGCTCATTGATCAGCCAATCGCGGTCGGCCTTCTGATCGACTAACTCGGGCGACTCGACGATTGCCATGAGCAGCAACGACGCGGCCGCGGCGTTCGGCCGAGCGTTCGGGTCGCGCAGGTGGCTGATGATGAAGCGCACGCCGCGACGCACCGTCTGCTGCGCCTTGAACATGGCCGATGCGTTCGGCCCGCTCGCGTCGGCCGAGGCGAACGCCTTCGAATACCGGGCCAATGCGTACACCGCCATCGCGACGTCCGCCATCTCCGCGTTTTCAGGCTCGAACCGGTCAGCCGTGGGCAAGTACGTACCCGCCATCGACCCGTCTTCGCGGAACCGACGGATGACGTGCTTGGCCAAGCTATTCGACATCCCGGCGATGTCCGTGCCGTTAAACGGCTGGGGCGGGATCAACTCGTGCCCGCGAGTGAGCACCGTCCGCGGCAGGTCGCGCGACGGGCGGACCATGTGGATCACCTCAAACCGTTCAAACTTCGGCCCGCCCGCACGGCCGATCGCTTTGATCGCTTCGTGATCCTCGCCGATTTCCGCCAACAGCCGGATCAACTGGCTGTGCGGTTTGATGTTGCTGGCGATGGCCGTCGCCGGCCACATCCACGCGGGCTTGCCCTGCCGGTTGTTCAGGTGACTCAGACGCAGGCCGTGATAGCCGGGTGCGAAGTGGTCCATCACCGCCAGGTCGTCTTTGTTCTCGGTGACGCGCACCGCTTCGACACCATGCGCGACTTGAATGTCCACTAGCATCAGCGGGCCGACCCGATCGAGGCCGAGCGGCTTTTCGGTCACGCGCAGGCCCTGTTCCTTGGCCCGCTTGTGTCGTTCGATGAGCATCTTCCGAGTGGACTCAAGCGCCTGCCGGATGGCCGAGCCGGTCAGCATCGTCAGGTCGGAAACTTGTTCGGGCCTCTCGCTGATCGGATACGACTCGCCCGCGCCCATCGTCTTGCCCAGCCATCGCAGCGTCACCCGCACGGCCAGCACACCGCTGACCGGCACATGCGGGGCCGACGCCACATCGACGCGGCCGGCCTTCACCCACGACTCAGCCGACCGGAAGACGGATTCGACATGCGAACGGTCCAGCAGGGGGGCCTTGAGCGGCGCGACGCGGTCGTCGGCCGGCAAGTCCTTGAGGCGTGCGGACGCCAACGCCTCCCGCGACGCGGCCCGCTCAGCCAACTTCTTGCGGACAGCGTCAGGGATCGGCGGGCCGACGAACGTCTCGTCCTGTCCCAGCGTCTCGCCTGGGACAGCCAGCAACGTCGCCAACAACACCAACAGCGTGAGGCCCACTGGCCACCCCGGGCGACAGCCGGTGTTGCGTTCAGACCACAACCGGCGCGACCCGCCCCCATCCCGACGCGCTGGGTTTGGCTGTAAGTCAATACATTGCAGTGACTTGGGCATACGTGTCTCGCTCGGGGCCGGCCATGGCACCACCGTTGTACCAGTCAGGGCGAATCCCAACAGGAGTTGCCCGCATGAAAACGCTGCTCGCTCGACTCGATGTTCAGACCGATGACGGCGACCGCCTCAAGCGGATCATGCTCTTGAGCTTCCTTGTTTTCGCAGCCCTATGTTAGCCCACCGGTCGGTCGCGCCGCTACGCCGCCCGCCGAACCAGATCCGACGCCACGCCGCCCAGAGGCTTGAAGAGAGACACCCTTGAAGCGCGTCAGCCCCCGACGCGCTGCCGCGGCGTCAGTTTCTGACTCAACATCGCCACGATCGCGTCCTGCAACGCCTTGACCCGGTGCACATAGACCGGCGGGCGGATGTCGTTGAACAGCAGGCTGAACACGATCGTCCTCGGCTTGCCGCCCGCGGGGTGCGGGATGAACACGTAGCCCGACAGGCAACTCACGCCATTGATGTACCCCGTCTTCGCATAGACTCGCCCGGCCAACGGCCGCATCCGCTTGCGCAGCGTCCCCTCGCGACCTGCCGACGCAAGCGAAAATGCAAACACAGGTCGCCCTTCAGCGTCGCGCAGGTTTTCGTCGTTGTGCATCGACGTCAGCAGCCGAGCCAAAGCCTTTGCCGTGACCTGATTCTCCCGGCTCATACCCGACCCGTCAGCCACGCGGATGTCAGCGCCGGTCGTGCCGAGTCGTTTCCGCATGGCCGTGCGCACCGCGGCCGCGCCGTTCAGCCAAGAGCCGGAACTGCCCGTCAGCGCATGGCCGACGCGCTTGATCATCGCCTCGGCGAAAAGGTTCTGCGAGTCCTTGTTGCACCGTGAAACGACCTGCCAGATCTGTGTGCGCACCTGGTGCAGCACGCGTGTGTCGCCGAACGCTTCGCCGTCGTCAGGTCGCGCGACTCGATCGACACGGACGCCGGCTTTGACGAGGCGGTCGGCCAGCCATCGACCCAGCACGATCGGCGAGTCGTGCATGGTCACCGGGATCGGCTCTGTCCGGTGGTGCTTGACCTTGCCGAAGAATGTCAGCTCGTTCGTGCCCATCCGCCGGCTGATCCAGAACGTGTCGGCGTCGGCTGTCACGGCGCGGTTGCGCGTCGTGACAAACGGGGCCGACGGCAGGATCGTCACCCGCGGGCTGCGGCCGTTCACCGTCGGCGCGGGCACGATGTCGAAGCAGTTGTCGTTGACATTGATCCCCGCGACCTGCGCGCAGTACCAGCGGTTGAGCTGGTCACGCGGCCAGGTTGGGTGAACGAACTGCTGATCGAACACGCGGTCGTCAACGACCACGCGTGCGACATGCTTCACGCCCGCTTTCTTGACAGCCTCGACCCATTGGCCGATCAGCTTCTCGAAATCCGTTCCGTGCGCTTTGAGGATCTTCGGGTCGGCAAAGGCCGGGTCGCCGTCGCCGCGTACCAGAAGCGTCACACCGCCGACCGCGTCGCCCGCCGCCGGCTTGACCAACTCCAACGCCGTGTCGAACGCGAAGTCGCTCCCGAGCATGTCGAGCGCCGCGGCCGACGTTACGATCTTCATGTTGCTGGCCGGGATCATCGGCTCGTCCGCGTTGATGGAAGCCAGGGTTTGCCCCGTGCCGGCATCCATCACCACGACCGCAACCTTAGTGCTTCGCAGGTCGGCCCCACGGACCAGTTGCCGTATCTCGGACTCGACCGACGCCTGCGCTGCAACGCCCAGCAGCAGCGCCAGACACAAGGCGACCGCCGCGGCAAATCGGGCCGAAGCACAACTATTCAGGGGATTCGAATTCATACGATGATTGACCTCCCCGGCCCTCATCGGTTCAACCGTCGGTCGCCGTTCAAACAATGCCCGCCCATCCAATGATCCGCCGGCTGCCATAAGCCGGGTCTTTCCGAAGACCCGGATCACCGATGCGAGTCGCGCAACATCTCCCCAAACACCTCAGCATACCGCGCGTGCATGCGCTGCTCGGTGAACACCTCCAGCAGACGCTCACGCCCCGCGTCGCCCATACGTCGGCGCAGGGCAGAGTCGCGCAACAACGTCAACAGATTGTCGCCTAACGCCGCGTGGTCCTGTCGCGGCGAGAGCAGCCCCGTTTCGCCCGCGGCAACGACCTCGCCGTTACCGCCAACATCCGTCGCCGCGATGGGCACAGCCGAGCCCATCGCCTCAAGCAGGGTCACCGAGATCGCCTCGCTCAAACTCGACAACACGAACACGTCAGCCGCCGCCATCAATGCCGGCACGTCGTTGCGCACGCCCAGGAAACGCACGCGGTTCGCGATGCCCAGTTCGTTGGCCAGGCTCTCGGTGTCCGCCCGGCGCTCGCCGTCACCCGCATACGCCAACACAGCCCGCGATTCGTCGTTCGCGATGAGCGCGAAAGCGCGCAGAGACGTCTCATGATTCTTGACAGGATGAAACCGCGCGACCTGAAGGATCAGCAGGTCGTCTTCACTCAGACCGAGCGCCGCACGCGTCCGACGTCGTAATTCGATCGTCTCGCCCTGCGGCGCGAACTTGGTCGGGTCGATCCCATTGAGAATGACCTCGATCCGGTCGGCTGGGATGCCTTCGTTGTCGACCAGCGCCTGCTTTGAAAACCCGCCGCACGCCGTCACCCGGTCGCGCGGCCGAAGCAGCAGCTTGTTCGCAACGACCCGTTTCGTGCTGCGATGGTCGGGGTAGTGTCGGCCGTGCTCGGTGAACAAAATCTTCGGGCCGCTACCGAACACCCCGCGAATCACACCCCGGGCCGTAGCTGAGTAAAAGAACGGCGTGTACTGGTGCGCGTGCAGCAGGTCGATGTTGTGTTCGCGCACGGCCTGACGGATCCGTCGCGACACCGCCCAATCCACGCCCGGCTGGCGCTTCAGATCGATGACTGCAAAACCCTCGTCGCGCAACTCTTCGCCCAACGGACCGACCTCGTCGAGGCATAGAAAGATGAACGTAAACTCGTCGCGCAGGCGGCGCGCAAGGTCCGCCGCGAGCACCTCGGCGCCCGCCAGGTAGAGGCGGTGCAACACTTGACCGATAACAGGCTTAGACACAATCATTTCATCGACCACGCGGCGGTCGGGCATGATAGAGTCGTCTGCTCGCCGCGATTGGCCCGTCATCGGCTGGCGAACTGTCTGAACATGACCGATCCGAACCTTGGACGGCTTGGCCCGTAGGTAACGGTGCGTCGGTCGCGGGAAGTCGGTCGGCCGGTTGGTCGAGACAGGAGTGGAAGGACGGCATGTCAGAGTCAGCCCCCGCATCCTCGCCCAAGCCCGCGCGCTCGCACCGCCGAATCATCGGCCTGATCGCGCGCTGCTGCTCCATTGCCGCGGTCGTCGTGGCCGTCGGCATGCTCGCCCTGTTGGCATATGTCGTGATCAATCGCGACCGCTACCTGATCGGTCTGCGCGGCTGGGGCTTTTACGCCGTCGCGCCTGGCACGGTCCTGTTGATATGCGCCGTCGCGTTGCGGTCAAGTCAGACCTGGCGCATTCGCCTCATGCTGCCCGTCCTGATGGGATTGGCCATGCTGTGGGTCGGCGAACTCGTCCTCACGTTCCTGCCCGCGGCCAACGCTGTCGAGCAGACACGCGTCGAGCGCGACCGCAAGGTCGCCAAGGCCGAGGTCAAGTTCGACCGCCGGAACAAGTGGGAGGTCGTCGGCGAACTGCGTGAGCAGGGCATCGACGCCACCGTGCCCGTCGCGCCCAAACTCGTCCTGCAGTCGGACGGCGGCACGCTTGTGTCCGTGTTGAAAGACAACGGCAAGCCCGTGCTGCCGTTGGGCGGTATCAGCAAGACGCTGACCGTGCACTCGAACGAGTCGGGCAAGTGGGTCAAGTATGTCAGCGACCGGTTCGGCTTCAACAACCCCGACGCGCTGTGGGACGAGCGGCGACTCGACATCGCGTTGATCGGTGACTCGTATGTGCAGGGCGCGGGCGTCGGGCCGGACGAGAACCTCGTCGCGTCGGTGCGCAAGCACTTCCCGCGCACCGTTGGCCTGGGCTGCAACGGCAACGGGCCGTTGACCGAACTGGCGACGATCAAAGAGTACTTGTCTGAACACAAACCGCGCGTCGTGCTGTGGGTCTACTACGAAGGCAACGACCTGCGCGATATGGCCAACGAACGGCGTTCGCCCCTGCTGCGTGCGTACCTCGAAAACGACGAAACGCATGAGCTGACAACTCGTCAGGAGACGCTCGACAAACTCATGCGCGACATGCTCGCCCGGCCGCAAGCTTATCAAGTCGCGCCGCCTTCCAAGACCTGGAAGACCATCAAGGAGATCGCCGCGCTCAAGCAACTGCGATTCAGGTTGCGCGTCGATTTCGCCGCGCCGCCGGACATCGAATACTTCGGCAAGGTGCTCGAAGACGCGTCACGCTACGTCGAGCAGTGGGGCGGTCAGGTCGTGTTTGTATACCTCCCGCAGTGGGATCGGTACGGCGGTTCGGTCTGGAACGACGCGCACCGCGAGCCCGTGCTGGCCAAGGCCCGGGAAGTCGGACTGACGGTGATCGACCCGCACACGCTCATCGCGAAGATGGACGAGCCATTGTCCCTCTTCCCGTTTGGCCTGCACGGCCACTTCAACGCCAAGGGTTGCCAAATCGTCGCCGATCACATCGCCCAGGTCATCGAGCCGAAACTGAAGAAGGACGACGCGACGACCGCGCCGTAACTCCCACTTGACTCTGACCGCGTCAGGACGCTGCCCGTCGATGGACTCCGTCATCTTCGCCCTCAAATACCCGGACAGCGAAGGCAACATCTGGTTGCGGGTGTCGCACGCCTACGACTTGGTTGCCGGCGAGTTGGCCAAGCAGGGCGTCAAGGGATACATCGCCTATCCAACGAAAACGGGCAGCCCCGCGTTCACGCCGACGCACTTAGAGAGCGTCGAGCTCGACATGCAGGATTACGGCGACGCCAATGCGCGTCGTATCGGACAGTTTCTGGATGAACACGGTGTGCGCGCTGTCGTCTTCCGCGACATCCCGCCGACCGACGTCGAGTTGAGTTTGTACCAGCAGCGCGGCGTGCGCACCGTCGATTACGTGGTCAACAGCTTCTCGCCCGACTTCCGAATCCCGCTCGTCAAGCAGTGGGCCAACCGTGTGCGCGGCTGGCTCGGCTGGCGGCACCACGGTGTCTACGTGCCCAACAGCGAAGACGGCTACGAGGTGCTCACGAACCGGCTGAAGTTCCCCGCAGGTCGTGTGTACATGATTAAGAACGGTGTTGACACCGATCGTTTCACCCCCCCGGAAGAAGGCCCATCCGGCGACTCACATCACATCGACCCTGCTTCCCTCGGCCTGCCCGTGACGGATCATTACGCCCTGATCGTCAGTCAGGCTCGGCCTGAGAAACGGGTTGAGTTCCTGATCGACGTCGCGGCCGAGGTGTTTCGGCGTCGGCCTGAGCTGTCGCTGACGTTCGTCGCCGTGGGCGACGGCGGTTGCCGTCCGGGGTGGGAAGCGAAGCTCGACAAACTTGGCTTGCAGGACAAGTTCATTCTGGCAGGTCGTCGCGACGACCCCGTGCCGTTCTATCAACTGGCGACGGTCATGCTCCACGCGGCAGACCGCGAGAGCTTCGGCAACGTCACGCTTGAAGCCTCGAGCTGCGGTGTACCGGTCATCTGCAGCGACGTCGGCGGCCCGCGCGAGATCATCGCCCACAACGAGTCCGGTTACCTCCTGCCGTTGGACGACCTGCAAGGGTTCGCCGACGGGATCATCGAGTTCATCGACGACCCGCAGCGTCGCCGGGCATTCGGCCAGGCGGGGCGGCAACGCGCCATCGAGTTGTTTTCGTTGCAGCGCGAGGTCAGGGAGTTGACCGAACTGTTGAGCGATCAAGTCGCGCAGGCGCGGCGCGCGTCGTCATGACTTGCCCTCACCGACGCGCGGCTCGACACCAGCGATCATGCGTCGGATGTTGCCCAAGTGTCGGATAACCACAAGCACAGCCAAGCCTGTCGTGATGAACAGGTACGGCGCATACTCGTGGGCAGAGCGTTCGCGGATGACCATGGCCGCCAACATGTACAGCGGCAACGACACCGCCGCGGCCACGCTGGCCAACCCCGCGTACCGAAACGTCGTGAGGAACAGGTACCACGTGCCCAGCGCCGCCAAGCCCGGCACAGTCAGGACAGGCCAATAGCCCAGCAGGACGCCAAGACTCGTCGCCACGCCCTTGCCGCCACGGAACGCGAGCCAGATCGGGAACACATGCCCGACCACCGCCGCCGCGCCGACCGCCAGCCACCGCCACGCCTCGATCGCCGACGCATCGGCCCGGCCAAACATGTCGAGCATCTGTCCCGCAAAGAAGACCGGGACGAACCCCTTGGCCACGTCGAGCAGCAGACACGCCGCGCCGATCCTTTTACCTAGGTGCCGTGTCGCATTGGTTGCCCCGACGTTCCCGCTGCCGACCTTCCGCAGGTCGATACCTTTGGCGAAGCCAAATAGCAGGCTGAACGGGATCGACCCGCACGCATAGCCGATGACTGTCCACATCCACCATTCACGCATGGTCGAAGATGGTAGGTTGCGAATGGCCGCGCATCGGCCAACGGGCGAATCGCTTTTTGCACGCGCGCGCCTGACCGGACCAATAACGATCCCGACAGTAGTCGGATACTTCCAGCGGAGCGTCTGTCTCGTGCCACGGCCGTGTCGGCCGTGCGGATCGCCCTGGATGCACAGCACGGCCGACACGGCCGTGGCACGAATGCTGGCCTCAAGGTACGCCAATGCCAACCTGACGAACGCGGCCACACGCAATGCCTCTGCTCCTACAATGGGCTTCTGCCCGAGCGAGGCCGGCCTTGAGCAAGTCCCAACGAGATCCCGCATCAAAACCACCTCCGCCCGGCGACAAGAAGCCGGCAGACGGGCCGGACAAGCGTGCCGAAAGTGGGGCGGCAAAATCCGCCGCGCCGGCATCCAACGACACGATCAAGGAAACGCTCGAGTCGGTCGTGATCGCCTTTATCCTGGCGTTCGTCTTCCGCGCGTACATCGTTGAAGCGTTTGTCATCCCCACCGGCTCCATGGCGCCGACGCTGCTGGGCGAGCACCTGGGCGTGACCTGTTCGCAGTGCGGATACGACTTCGCGATCGACCTGCGCGGGCCGGGCGAGAGACCCTCCGATGTGATCGACGGGGCCGTCGACACACTTACCCAGGCGAACGGGCCGGGCGGCGTGCACGCGGCGTGTCCCATGTGCAAGTACCAGGAATACGTGCCCAAAGGGGCGCGGACGAGTTCGGGCGACCGCATACTCGTCCACAAGTACATCTACAGCGTGTCGAAACCGCGACGCTGGGACGTCGTCGTCTTCAAGAACCCACAAATGTGGAACAACGATGATTCCAGGGGGCCGACGACCAATTACATCAAGCGGTTGATCGGCTTGCCCGGCGAGCACTTGCAGATCATCGAAGGCAACATTTACGTCCGCCGCGCTGAGTCGGACGACCCCGCGGAACGGGAATGGCGGATCGCGCGCAAGACCGACCGGCCGGACGTACAGGAAGCCGTTTGGCAGCCGATCTATCACAGCCGATTCGTACCGCTGGACGGCGGCTGGACCGAGGGGCTGAGCAACCGGCGGTGGTGGTTGCCGTGGCATGGCGACATGGGTGACTGGCAACTGCCCGCACAGGTGAAACGTGGCGAGTCCGTGAAGACTGGGCCGAACTGGACGGCCTATCGGCTGGACAGCGTCGGTCGAGGCCGGCTCGCCTTCGGCTTCAAGCCGGCCGTGTATTTCAATCACGACGACCCTTCCCCGTATGGGGAGCCACAACGACATCAGTACGCGTACAACGTGCGCAAGGTCAGGGAGGGGAACGGCGAGCCGATCGAAGACATCCGTTTGGCTGTCGCGCTGCGGCCCGATCAGGACGGCCTGTCGCTGATGCTGCGTACGACGGCAAGATTCGATGATGAATCGACCGACTCGGGCGGTGACGTGCTGGGCGCGTTGATCAAACCGGACGGGCGGGTCACCTTCGTCCGCCGCAAGCGCCTCGGCGCGGACAACGCGTTGACCAGCCACGAGGAGATCGGTGAGTCCGCACAGATCGATCCGCTGCCGACCGATCGCACGACCCAGGTGGAGTTCTGGTTCGTCGATCAGGAGGCGAGCCTGTGGGTCAACGGTGAACGCGTGCTACGCCAGGCGTTCGACATGGACATCGACCACGTCCGCAAGAGGCGGTCGTTGTCCCCGAACGAGTTCCCGAGTATTGCCATCGAGGTAGACGGCTCTCCTGTCACGCTCTTCAACGTCGAACTCGATCGCGACCTGTACTACTCGGCATCTCGAGCGGCCGGCAACGGTGGTGCCTCCGCGTTGGGCGGCGTCTCGAAGGACGCTGGCAAAGCCCCGATCGGTGAGTCGCCTCCCCTGGAATTGCACGAGGCCAAGCCGGGCGACCCACACAACAATGAGTATTACTGCCTCGGCGACAACAGCCCGTCCAGTCTGGATGGCCGATTCTGGCATAGCCTGGACCCGTGGGTGCGTCAGAAGAGCTTCGACGGCAAAGACCGCTTCGGCGTCGTGCCCGAGGACTTGCTCATGGGCAGAGCATTCTTTGTCTACTTCCCCGCTCCACGACGATTCCGATACGACAGCCGCGGCATCTTTGTCAATTTCGGCGACCTGCGGTTCATCGACTGACGGTTTTATTGAACAACCTCTCCCGCTGGGAGAGGTCGGCGGCCTTGCCGCCGGGTGAGGGTTCGCGCGGCCGCGATGCGACTTGGAAGGGCCCGCACGATTGCGCAGCGACCCGCCCCCACCCTCTTCAAAGGGGTTGTTCAAAGCGCCCTGACAATTTTTCAGTCCCCTCCGAGACGCGGCTGTAATCCGTTCGTTGGCTTGGCGTTAGAAGTGCGTGAGTAGTTGTGCGTATCCACAATGGCTGATGGGACGCATGGCCGGGTCGTCTTGGTTGGGGTGTAATCCCTGTATGAGCCGATGATTCGAGTTTGGCCCAGCATCGTAATCGTACAAGTATTTGTATTATAGATGTTTATGCCGTATGGCCGTGTGGTGCGTCCGATCGGCATACTGCTACGCCAGCCTCTTAGATCCGTCACAGATTTTGGATTCGTGGCCAAGTTTCTACAAGTTGTCCACATACGCCGGGACTGGCCACTGGCTTGTAAGCTGGCAAGGTGATTCAACCGGTCGAACATCCCGGCGGCGTGGTGACGCTGCAATCCGCTCTAATGACGGAAATAGGTGTGCCACATGCGTTTACGACGCGCATTGGTGGGGCGAGCACTGGACCGTATGCCGCCTTGAACCTCAGCGACCGGCCGGATCCAGCCGTGGCGGAGGCCAACCGGAGTCTGGTGTTGCAAGCGATGGGCTGCCCGGACCATCATTGGGCACGCGTGCGGCAGGTGCACGGCAATCAGGTCGTCGAACTCCATGCCGATTCACACCAAGTCGGTACCGAAAGCCCGGTTTGTGAAGGCGACGGTCTTGTCAGCGATCTGCCCTCCTCTGCGTTGTCCGTCCTTGTTGCCGACTGTGTGCCGATCCTCATTGCATTCAGGACAGGCCGAACAGTCGGAGTAATCCACGCCGGCTGGCGGGGCGTCGTCGCCGGGGTCATCGACCGGGCTGTGCGAGCGCTCCAGGTCACGTTTCGTACATCACCGTCCGACGCCGTCGCCGCGATCGGCCCGTGCATCGGCGGCGAGGCGTTCGAGGTCGGTCACGAAGTGGCCGAGGCGTTCGAGCGGGTCGGACTGAGCGACGCCATCGACCGCAGCAGGTGCGACCACCCCAACGGCAAGCCGCATATCGACCTGGCGTCGGCCGTCCGGTGTCAACTTCTCCGTGCAGGTTTCGCGCCGGACGCGATCGACGCAGCCGACCAATGCACATTCGCTAACAGTGAGTTGTTCTACAGCTATCGACGTGACGGCGAGGAGTCAGGCAGACAGGCCGCCGTGATCGCTCCAAGACACGACTGACGTGGGTGTTGGCCGACAGGGCAAGTCTCAATCAAGAGCGGACGAGTCTTTGGCGTTGTCCACTTCCGTCCCATCAATCGGCTTGCCTTCTTGTTCGGTAGTTCCGCCGCATGGCCCACTTACCGGTGTCTTGATCAGCCCCCAAAAACTCTGTGCGTTCGGCCCGTCGTACCCGTGCAACCCCAGTCGGATGGCGTGCGCGTCGCGACGGATGATGAACGTGCGAAACACCATGTCCCACCACGGCAGGACCGATCCGTAGTTGGAATTGGTCTGCGGCCGCCAGCGCGAGTGGTGGACGCGGTGCATGGCCGGCGTGACGATCAGCGCGAGCAGGCCGTAATCCAGCCAACGCGGCAACTTCAGATTGCTGTGATGAAACAGCACGATCGGCAGAAACATCGCGTCGTACAACGCGACATGCCAAACGCTCGCCCCGATCAGCAGGACAACGCCCAGACGCAGGCCGGCCGACATCACCACCTCGCCCGTGTGGAAGCGAACGCCGGTCGACGCATCCATGTCGGGGTCGGTGTGGTGCACCCGATGAAACCGCCAGAGAAACGGCACGACGTGATTGAGCCTGTGCCAGCAGTACGTCCAAAGGTCGAGCAGCAGAAACGCTGCGACGGCGACGAGCCAACCCGGCTGCTCAAACTGACGCAGCAGGCCGACGTCTTGTGACACAGCCCACGTATGCGCAATGCCGTATAGCGCGCCGAACGCGACGATGACCAACACCTTGTTCAGCAGACCTAGCGCCAGGTTGCGCACGTCGTGCGTCAGTCGCTCGCGCAACCGCCCGCGAAACTGCGCGTAGAACGGGATCAGCGCCTCCAGACCCCACAACACGACCAGCACGCCGACGGGAATCCAGGTCACGGGGTCGCGAAGCGCATCCATGTAGGCAGATCGTAGGCGGTCACGTAGGCACGATGGTCATCGACGTGATCGCGCTGCGATTGCTGATGCCGCCCAGATCCTGCAACCGTACGACCAGTCGGCCGTCAACGACCGTGACCTGTGTGCTCAGCGTGATCAACTCGCCCGCCTGCGTCGTGACGGTGTCGAACACCGTGCCGCCGACGGTCACGCGCGTGTCGTCTCGAAGCTTGTTCAGGTCGCCGACGACTATCGAAACGTCATACACACCATTGGCCAGGTCGACCGCGAACATCGCGTCTTCGACGGCGTTGAAGTCACGGTTTGCCAGGTCGCTCCCGCCTCGGTCCTGCGACTTGACCGAGCCTTCAAGCCAACCGTAACCCGCGCTCGGGCTGAACGTCGAACCCTCATTGACACCGACGAAGCCCGGCGCAACCGGCGAACCAGCCGTGCCGAAGTCGAACGCCAGCGTCGGCAGAGCCTGCTCGTCGTTGGCGATCGTCCCGACGGCCTCGCCCTCGTCGATCGTCGCCGCTCCGGAAGCCAGCGCCAGGTCAACGAAGAACGTCTCGTTCGGCTCGTCAGCCGTGTCGCCGTTGACCTGGACGGTGACGGTCTTGGTCAGCGGGTCGCCGGGCGAGAACGTCAACTGCGTGACCAGGGCCTGGTAGTCGGCGTCGGCCACGGTCGCGCTGCCGTCGCGGGTCGATACATCGAGCACAACGTCGTCGATCGGCGCTTCGCTCAACTCGACCGTGAACACGAACGCGGTTGGGCCGGCGTCGCCCTCGAGCGCCGTGACGTCGTGGATCGAGACGCGTGGTGTTTGCGGCGCAGCCGACTCGACACGCAACGCGGCCACCGCCGCTCGGTTGCTCGACCCGCCAATGTCCTCGATCCGCACGTTCAGTTGGCCGTCAACGATCTCTGCCTGCGTCAGCAGCGTGTGGAACTCGCCCGCCGCCGTGCTCACCGGCGCGAGCGTCGTGCCCTCGACCGTGACCTGCGCCAGATCCCGCGCGTTCAGGTCGTCACCCAGCACAATCTCCACGTCGTACAACCCGTTGGGCAGGTCGACCAGGAACGTCGCGTCCTCGACCGCGTTGATGTCACGCAGCAACAGGTTCAACCCGCCACGGTCCTGCCCCTTGCCCGAACCCGATGTCCAACCGAAGCCGACGATCGGGTTGTAGATCGAGTTCGGCGCGATGTGGTTGTAGTCGGACTCGGTCGGCGAACTGGCTGTGCCGAAGTCGAAGGCCAAACTGGGCAGTGCGCCGTCGTCGTTCAGAATGATCAACGACGCAGCCGTGTCGTCGCCGAACACGGCCGGCCCGGTGAGGTTATCCAGCACAACCTGGAAATACTCGTCCGGTTCGATCACGGCGTCGCCGAACACCGGCACGCTGACAACCTGCGTCGTCGGCATGCCCGGCCCAAACTGGACCGGGATGACCGTATGGTCGTAATCGCCGTCAGCCGACGTCGCAGCACCGTCAGTCGGCACGGCGTTCACCGAAACGATCCCGGCCGGCACGGCGTTGATGCTCACCTCGAACAGGAACGCGGTCGTACCGCTGTTCCCTTCAGCCATGTGCGTGCCGAGTGGGGCGATGGTGACTTCGGGCAGGCCTTCGACGATCGTGGCCGTACCGGAGCCGTCCGCAATGCCCGCATTCGTTGGTGTATCAAGGACAACGTCGAATGTCTCGTTGCCCTCGGGCGTCTCGTCGCCGCCGACATCGATCGAAACGGTCTGCGTCGTTTGGCCCGGCAGGAAGGTCAGCAAGCCCGACGTGGCCGCGTAGTCGTCGGGCGACGTTGCGCTGCCGTCGGCCGTGTTGTAACTGACCGTCACCGTTCGGCCGCTCGCGGCGGACAGGCTCACGGTAAAGACCGCGCTGGTCGTCCCCGATGCGCCTTCGTTCACAGTGACATCGTCGATCGAAAGCGTCGGCTGCGGGTCGTCGTCCAGGATCGTCATCACGCCCGTCCCGTCCGCGATCGTCGCGCCGACAGGGTTCGACAGCGTCAGGTCGAATGTTTCGTCCGCCTCGTCAAGGCTGTCGTCCAGCAGCGACACCGACACATTCGCAACGACCTGCCCCGGCGCGAACACAACGACCTGACCGGAAACAGGCTGATAGTCGTCGCCCGCCGTCGCCGACCCGTCCGCCGAATTCACGACGACGCTCACCGGTGAGTCGCTCGGTGCCGACAGCGTCAGTTCGGCCGACAGGTCGCCGTCGCCCTCCGACGCCTGCGCGTCGCCGATCGAGACTTCGGTCGCGTCGTCGTTGCGGATCGTCCCGTCAGCCGACGACGTGCCCAGCGTCGCGGGGCCGATCAGGTTGTTCAGTTCGACGGCGAACGACTCGTCCGACTCGACTTTGATGTCGCCGTTGACCGCGACGGAAACGACCTGCGTGGTCGGCCCGCCCGGGTTGAAGACGACCGTCTGATTGATTGACGTGTAGTCGTTATCACCGGTCTGGTCCTGCGCACTGCCCGCGACCGTCGCGACGTCGACCGACACCGGCGTGCCGGGTGACGCGCTGATCGACACCTCGAACGTCAGGTCGGTCACACCGCTGTCGCCCTCGTTCTGATCGGCGTCCAACGGCTGAATGGAAACGACCGGGAGCACAACGTCGTCGTTGACAATCACGCCCTCGCCGCGCGCGTCGGCGATCGAAACACTCAGCCCGCCGGCATCGACATTGGACAGGTCAACAAAGAACGACTCGTCCGTTTCCACGACGACGTCGCCGTGCACATCGACCTCGACCAGCCGCGTTTCGCCGGCCGACCCCGTGAAATTCAGCGTGCCTGATGTTGACGTGAAATCGCCATCGCCCGTCTCGTCCTGTGCCGTTTCGACCACCGTCTGGTAGTCGATGCTGACCGGGCCGTCCACGTCTGCGTCGAGTGTCACGACAAAGCTAAACGTCGTGATGCCGCTATTGCCCTCGTTCATGACCACGTCGGCGATGGTCAGGTTGGCCGTGTCGTCGTCTTCGATCGTGACGACATGCACGTTGTGCGAGCCGACCGCCGTGTTCGGGCCGACCGGCGAGTGCAGCGAAAGGTCGACGGTCTCGTTCGCTTCGACCGTGTTGTCGCTCAGCGGCGTCAGCGCGACGGTGCTCGTCGCGCCATCCGAGTCGCCGGGGTTAAAGACGACTGACGGCGGAACGACCGCGTCGTAGTCGTTGCCCGACGCGGCCGAGCCCGTGCCGGTGTCCGACACGGTCGCTGAAACGGGAACCGCCAGCGTCACACCCGGGTTGAGGATGAGCCGCACAGCCACGTCGTGCGGCGGGTCGCTTTCACCGGTCGAGCTTTGCGGCTGGTCGAAGACGAGCGTCGCTTCGTCCGCCTCGAGGATGGTCAACTCATGCGATTCGCCACCAGACATGACACCGACGCGCGGCTCGCCGTCCAACGATAAGCCTAAGTTGACTGTCTCGTCGGTCTCCAGCAATGCGTCGCTCTGGATGGCGATATTGATCGATCTCGACGCGCCTTCCATATCGCCCGGCTGGAACTGGATCGCTTGCGTCCCGAAAGACGTGTAATCCGCGCCGGCCGACGCGCTGCCCGTGCCCAGGTCGTTCACGTTCACCGACACCGGCACGGCCAGTGTGCCGTTGCCCGAGACGTGGAGCACGACATCGATCGGCGCGTTGGAGTTGGCTTCATTCACATCCGACTGCGCAGCCGCAAATGCGACCAAGACTTCCTCGTCGTCCCGGATCGTCACCTCGTGCGCGGACGGCGAACCGATCGCGGCTGCGCCGGCCGAGTTCAGATTGCCCAGTTGGAGATCGACCGTCTCGTCCAATTCGTAGAGCGTATCGTCCAGCACGCCAAGCGTGACGATGCGCGTCGCGCCGTCCGCGTTGCCGGGGTCGAATATGACTGTCGACGTGGCGAACGCGTCATAGTCCGCGCCGCCCGTCGCCGACCCGGTCATCGCGTCGGCCACATCAACGGAAACCGGCACGGCCAACGTCACGCCCGGGCCCGTCTCAAGCACGACCTGAACGTTGTGGCCGGTCGTGCCTTCGCCGACGTTGCTGTCAGTCGCGGCAAACGCGACCGAGACACTCTCGTCGTCAACAATGGTCAATGTGTGCGAATTCGGTGCATCAATCGACGCGCCGCTGGGGCCGGCCAGGTTGCTCAGCGACAGCCCAACGGTCTCAAGCCCTTCCAGCAACAGGTCATCGATCGGCTCGAGGGTGACGGCCTGCGTCGCGCCGTCCGAGGCACCTGGTTGGAAGGTCAGCGTCGCAGTGCTAAGCGGTTGATAGTCGGCACCTGACGTCGCGCTGCCTGAACCGTTGTCGGTCACGTCAACGGAAACGGGCACAGCCAACGTCACGCCGGCCGCCGTCGACAGCGTCACGCGCACGTCGTGCAGGCCGCCCCCTTCGTCCGTGCCGCTTGTTGCCTGTTCGAACGAAACGGAGACCGTCTCATCGTCGACAATCGTGACGACGTGTGCATCGGGCGTGGCAACGGACGCGCCGGTCGGTCCGGCAAGGTTCGACAAGGCCAGGTCAACCGTTTCGTCACCTTCCAGCAGCAGGTCGTCGAGCACGTCGAGTGTGAATGCGTCGGTTGCACCGTCGCCCGCGCCGGGGAGGAACGTCAGAGTTGTCGGGCTGAACGCCGTGTAATCCGCGCCGCTCGCGGCCGAGCCGCTGGCGGCGTCGGCCACGTCAACCGATATCGGCACAGCCAGTGTCACACCGGGGGCGGTCGTCAACACGACCGCGACGTCATGCGTGCCGGCCGATTCTCCGACGGCACTCGTCCCACTGGCAAACGCTACGGACACTGCTTCGTCGTCAACGATGGTGAGGGTGTGCGTGTCCTGAAAGGCAATCGCCGCCGTGCCGGCGCTGACGACGTTCGATATAGAGAGGTCGATCGTCTCGTCCGCCTCCAACAGCAGGTCGTCGATCAGGCCGACGGACAACGGCAGCATCGTGCCGCCCGTGTCGCCGGGGTCGAACGTCAGTGTCGTGGGCGCGATCGTCGAGTAGTCCGCGCCGCTCGTGGCCGAGCCGGTCGCCGCGTCGACGACGTCGATCGAAACGGGCACAGTCAGCGTCACGCCCGGGTCGGCCACCAGCACGACGTTGACGTTGTGCGTGGCGCTGGATTCATCCGCGCCGCTCGTCGAGCTGAAGAACTCGACCGATGCCGCTTCGTCGTCGACGATCGTCACAGTGTGCGTCGACGGTGTGCCCAGCCCGACGTGCGGTTGACCACTCGGCACGGACAGGTCGAGGTCAAAGCTCTCGCCCGCCTCCAACAGCAAGTCATCTAGGATCGAGACGTCAGCCACCTTGGTCGCGCCGACGCCCAGGCCCGCCTCCCAGAGAATCGTTTTGTTGACGGCGACAAAGTCCGCGCCGGACGTGGCCGAGCCGGAGGTGCTGTCGACATCGATCGTGACCGGTACGCCAAGCGTCACACCGGCGTCGCCCTCCAGCCGAACGGCGACCGTATGCGAGCCAACCCATTCGTCGGGCTGGCTTTCTTGCGCGTCGAACACGAAGCGCGCGACATCGTCGTTCACAATCAAACCTTCGGCCGTGCTGTCTGCCACGGTCACCGGCGTCCCGCCCGCGTCCACATTGTCGATGACGACGGTGAAGTCTTCATCCAGTTCAACGACGCGCTCACCCACGACTTCGACCACCACCGTCGCCGTCATGTCGCCCGCCGCAATCGAAAACGGCGCATCCGTGAAACCGATCAGGTCGGCTGCGCCTGCCGAACCGAACACCGTCGACGCTTCAAACGTCAGGTCGTTCGGCAGCGACTCCGAGAGCGTGACCACGAAACTGAATGTCGTGATGCCGGAGTCACCCTCGACCTGCGTCACGTCGTCGATGCGCAACGTCGCGCCGTCATCGTTCTGGATCAGTCCTTCGCCCTGACCGTCTGTCACGGCAATGTCACGCCCGGCGACATCGTCGGCCGACACATTGACAAGGAACAACTCATCCGCCTCGACCCGCGTGTCACCGACCACGGACACGCCGATCGTCTGCTGCACCTGGCCCGGGTTGAAGGTCAAATCCCCGGTCGCCGCGAAATAGTCATTGTCACCGGTTTCGTCCTCGGCCGAGTCGTCCGTCGTGCCGAATGTAAACGTCGTCAACACGTCCACCGGATTGCTCAGCGTGACGGTGAACACGAAGTCGTCTGTCCCGCTGTCGCCTTCGACTTGTGACACGTCGTTGATGGTCAACGTGGCCGAGTCGTCATTCTCGATTGTGCCGACACCATTGACGCCGAGTGTGACCGCACGCCCTGACGCGTTGAGCGACGAGAGCAGCACGTCGAACAGTTCGTCCAACTCGACGGTGTTGTCAGCCGACAGCGTAACGTCGAACGTGTCGGTGAGCGTGCCGGGCGACAGGGTAATCAACTGGTCGACCAGCGCGGCGTAGTCGTTGTCCGCGGTGGTGGCCGAGTCGTCTTGTGTGTTGGCCAACGCGGTGACGCCGACGTCGACGGGGTTGCTCAGCGTCGCGGTGAAGGTCAACGGCCCGTCGTCCTCCGTTCCGCTGACACCATTAAGACTCAGCACAGCCGAGTCGTCGTTGGTAATCGTGCCCTCGCCGAGGCCGTCAGCTATGACAGCGTTGCTTGCGTTGGAGAGCGTAACGCTGAACGTCTCATCCAATTCGACCACGTTGTCACTCATGACCGTCACGACGACGGTCTGCGTGGCCGGGCCGCCCGCGGCAAAGTTGAGCGTGCCGCTCACGCCGGTGTAGTCCACGCCGTCGGTCGCCGTGCCGGCGATTGTGGCAAAGTCGACACCGACTGCCGCGGTTGTGTTGCTGCGTGTCACGGTGAAGATGTACTCAACCGTACCGGCATCGCCCTCGACCAGTGTCACGTCGTCGATCGACAACGCGGCCGTCGTGCCGTCGTCGTTCAGGATCGTGCCGGTCGCTTGCGGGAGCAGTGACACGTCGCGGCCGCCGGCGCTCAGACTGGACAAGACAACGTTGAAGACTTCATCCGGTTCGATCTTTGCGTCAACCGTCAAGGCGACATCAAAGGTCGTTGAGAGCGAGCCGGCCGAGATGCTCAACGCGAGATCGGTCAGCGGTGTGTAATCGTCGTCCGCAACGGTAGCCGTGTTGTCTTGCGTGTTCACCGACGCCCCGACAGCGACGTCAACGGGGTTGCTCAGTGTTGCGGTGAATGTCAGCGGCCCACTGTCTTCCTCATCGCCCGCGCTTGCAATGCTCAAGACCGCGCTGTCGTCGTTCTCAATCGTGCCGACGCCGTTGGCGCCGAGTGTAACGTCGCGGCCTGACGCGTTCAGCGATGAGAGCAGCACGTCGAAGAGTTCGTCCAACTCGACGGTGTTGTCGGTCGACAGCGTGACGTCGAACGTGTCGGTGAGCGTGCCGGTAGGGAGACTTACCAATTGATTAACCAACGCCGTGTAGTCGTCCGCAGATGTGGCGGTATCGTTTTGCGTGTTGGCCAACGCGGTGACGCCGACGTCGACGGGGTTGCTCAGCGTCGCGGTAAACGTCAGTGGCCCATCGTCTTCGCCGCTTGACACGTGGTTGAGGCTCAGCACGGCCGAGTCGTCATTCGTGACTGTGCCTTCGCCCAGGCCGTCGCCGATCACGGCGTTGACAGCGTTGGAGAGGGTGACGCTGAACGTCTCGTCCAGTTCGACGACGGTGTCGCCATTGACCGGTACGGTGATGGTCTGCGTGGCAGCCCCATCCGCCGCGAAGTTGAGCGTGCCGCTGACAGCCGAGTAGTCCGACCCGTCTAGCGCCGTGCCGTCGGCAGTGGTGAAGTCGACGCTGACGGTCGCGGAGGTGTTGGTCCGTGTGACGGTGAAGACGAAGTCGGTTGTGCCCGAATCCCCCTCGACCAGTGTCACGTCGTCGATCGACAGCGACGCGGTCGACCCGTCGTCGTTCAGGATCGTGCCCAAGCCCTGCGCGTCGTCCAGCGATACGTCTCGGCCGGAGGCTTGAAGTGAACCGAGGTTGACCAGGAAGTCTTCGGTTGGCTCGACGTCGGTGTCGCCGTTGACCTGAACGTTGACAGTCTGCGCAGTGACGCCGGCGGCGAAGTCGACCGCCTGGCTGATCAATTGGACG
>JANQSF010000039.1 GCA_028284155.1 Phycisphaeraceae bacterium | reverse complement strand
GTTCAAAGGCCGCGACCTGTTGTTCCACGGTGGGCGTTGCACGGTCGCGGCCTGGTCATGGCTTTCAAGGCCCGGCGGTGGGTTTCCCCGTCGCGGGGCTCAAAGCCTGCCGGTGACTGTCGCCACTCGTGATGCTCGGCAGGCGTATGGGTGCGGCCGGCGCCATCGCCGACCGTGGGTAAGTCATGCGGCGTCCGGCGGCTTGAGCCGCCTCGCTTTCTCGCGCCACTTCTCAACGGGTTTGCCGCGATCGTCGGACACGGCCTCGCGCAGGATGGCCGTCGCCATCGCGGTCTTGCTCACGGGCACCAACTGGCGCTTGCCGAGGCTGGCTATGCGGTCTTCAAGATCGGGATCGTCGATCGTGATCGGCATGGCGTTTCATTGATAACGTCCAGACTTGAATATGTCAAGGAAAAACTTGGATAAGACAAGAAAAGAATTGCCTTGTCCAAGGTTTGACTGCCCTAAGTGTCGTGTATTACGTTGTTTCGAATGGAAGAAAAGAAATCAATCAATTGGACTGCCTACGCAGACTTGGCTGATCGATTCGATGAACTGGCGCGCATGCGCTTCGGTTCAAAAGGCAAGTGGATCGTGGCATCCGCCGCGATGGCTATGTACTTGGACGCCAGCGAGAACCAGCGAAAGAAGTACGAAGCAATGATCTTGGACGCACAAATGCCTGGCGGCGTCCAGCGCCTGCTCTTGGAAATTGATGGTGAGCAAACGTCCAAGAGCAGCACGAAGCGCAAGGCAGCCAAGAAACCCCCGAAGAGCAAGGGCGTCAGGCCGAAATCAGACGATGATGCCTGACTCGTCAGGGTAGTCCCGACAAAACTCGGTCAGTTCCTCGCCACCTGTCTGTCGCTGTTTCTCCACCTGAATGCCGTTGGGTAGCCCGCCGGGACTGGCCTGTTCAATCCACACCACTAGTTTCTCGCAGAACGTGCAAACGAAGCGGAGCCGGATGACGCCGGTGGCCGAATGCGCGTGCTTGTGTGGACCGTCCCGAACGATCGAGCCAGGGGCGATCGATGTGCCGCACTTGTTGCACTGATTCGCCCCTGCGTCGATCCGATCCGTGGGGTTCAATTCCGACAGTTCTCGCGGCGTAATCACGGCCCGTTGTCGGCCCAGGAGCAACAATCGAGCGGTCCCACCGGCGCGCTCCAAGTCGGTTGCCAGGCGTGCCGCGATCCGTCCGATTGCATTGCAGAATTCCTCTTCCGTGCGGGGCAACGGCATGAACTCAAGCCACGCGTGCGCCACCTCGTGGGCGATGGTTTCAAGGCGTCGGCGAAGGGGGCAGGTCTCGTCGATCTCGATGCGGTTGTGCTCGGGATTGTTGCGGCCCCAAAGCCGACCGCCGCCATCGTCGACGATGCCAATGAGGGGGATACCAACCGAGTACTTTTCACCGCCAATGTTAAGAGGGATCTTGTCCACGGATTTGCGTCCCGGAAGGATGGAAAGGGGCGGCCGTGCCCCGTTTTCGGTCCGTCTGGAAGAACCCTAACAAAAACCGATTATTATGTCAAGCCCCTTCGCCCAATTGTTGATAAGTGGTGGATTCCCAATGCCACCGAAGAGAATCCGCCCCTCAATCGACGCGGCCCAATCCGTGTTAGATGGAAAGGGCCGCCGAGGATCGAGTGCTGAGTTTAGAACCAAGGGAATCGAGCCTCATCGACGCATCATCTTGACTGTTAAAGGATTGGCCACGAGAATTGACTGTGGAGCGGCCTGCAGGTCGTTCCCAACGGATGGGCAAATGCGCGTTCCCATCAAGTTATCATTGGAAATCCAGTATCAGGCTAGACCGCTTGGTCTCTTTATGCGGCAACATTTGAGGCCCACTAGAGCCGTGAATAATGCGTCCGCTCCTGAGATTGGGAGACATCCTAAAAGCGCACCCGTTGGCTGGCGGGCAAGGCTGCTGAAACGTTACGCCAAGAAGATCTTTCGCCAAACTTTGCAAGCAGTTCCCAACCAGTTGAATTGACTCAATCCAACAATATCGATACGCTAGATCACCATGAACGACTCATATGCAGATCTACTCGTCATATCTCGACCTGAATTCGCAGTATCCTTGCGTAGACTAATGGATGACCTTCAGTCTGATGGTGACCTGCCGTCCAGCTTTAAGCGAAACCCCTTCGGGACGATTGCGTCATACTTCTCTGACACAATCGGCCGCGTAAGTTCCCAGAAGATCAGCGAGGCAAACCGGCTCATTTTTGCGATTTTTAGCAATGATGGATTTAGAGAGTGGGCAAGAGAATATAACGCAAAGGTGGCCGAGGAATTAAACTTCGATGCCCCAGGCTCATTCGATAAAGCTGCGATTCGAAGAGATTTGGCCGAAGCCATTATGAAGCATGGTGACAAAGAAATTGTCTACTCTCTCTTGGGCACACAAACGCGGAGCGAAGGTTTAACAGCAGATGATATGCAAGGCCGACTCGATAGCGTGACCGCAGTAACCGTAGCAGTGGCGGTGGCCGCCGTTGTCGCAGTTGTGGTTGTTGTGGCACTTGTCGAGGTAGCATTTGCCCCACCGCACCTAGGTCTGTCCGAGATTTCAGAGGTTACAGGTTCGGAGATGCGTGCACTTGGCGAGCAATTGATTGCCACCGCGAGGGAGTTCCGAGAAGCCGATGAGAAACCCCACTAGTGCATTTACTGGAATAGTGCGGCGTGGCCGCACCTTGTCAGTGATGCCGACATATCAGTGTACGGCCGCCTGTGAGAATTGCGGCACATTGAGCAGCCCTTCCGAGAAAACGCACTTGAGTGCCGATCAGGTGATTGGCGCCATTGAGGAAGCTGCGTCACTGGATTTCGTAAACGTTGTGTTTACTGGTGGCGAGCCGACGCTGCGGTTGTCAATCGTCCATCAAGGAATTGAACTAGCAAAGAGACTTGGATTGTCGACACGAGTCGTGACAAACGCTCATTGGGGGCGCACAACAGATTCTGCAAATCTGATGATCCGAAAACTCTGCGACTCCGGACTAGATGAAATCAACTTTAGCACGGGCGACCAACACGTGAGGTTCGTCCCGATTGAGCATGTCGTTAACGCAATTCTAGCTACTTATAGAGCGGAACTGCCGTTCCACCTCATGGTAGAGACTTCGAGTACGAACCGCATACGCAAAGACCACTTTGTTAAGCACCCGATGCTTCAGCACGTTGTTCGAAAGCTTCCTGATTCCTGGGTGTTTGAAAGCCCTTGGATGCCTCTAGATCCCGGTGTTTCCAGTCGATACGATGATGGTGTGGCAGTTGACTCAACGAATGTGTCGGCATGTACAGGTTGTGATAGTATTTTACAGACGATCGTTGTTCAAGCGGACGGGAGGATCGGTGCCTGCTGTGGTCTCGGTATGCGAACTGTTCCCGAGCTACAAGTTGGACACGTGGATGATCCAGCAGCGATTTCTCAAGGGATTCGTAGGGCTGAATCGGACATTGTAAAAATCGCCATTCGTTATTTGGGAACGGAGAAACTGCTTGCGTGGGCATCTAGCCATGACCCTAGTATTGATTGGGAGGGGCTTTACGCGCACAATTGCCAAGCATGCATGCGTATTTACAAAGACCCTCGCGTACGTGAGGTTATCCTAAAGCATTCGGAAGAACTTGAAGCCGATCTTGCATCAGCCGCGGTATTCGACGAAGTTGCATGGCCTGCGTATATGCGCCAAACCACATGCCGGGCATAACAGGACGGCGATGATCAAGCCCCGACCCGCGGTGGAGTTGACATATGAGGGCAGTTTCCATCATCTTCGTTTCAATTCAATCTGCGCCCTCGGTCGGGGATGACATGCCGTTGACGTTAACCCCTTCGCTTAGTACATTCACCAACTGACGAAAAAGTTCACGCGCCTGTTTGACTTGTGCGAACTCCGGGGCCTACTGATTGAACACAACCAAGCGGCAAGGGTAAGTGCCGCTCCCCGACCTTGTCGGTCGGCGAAAAAGTGTGGGTGTAAAAGATCCTCACGGCCCAGGCCGTGAGCCGGCTCGACCTGACCAAGGGTCGATCGCCTCTGCCACGATGCTCGGCAGGCGCGATCGGCCCTTTTTTCGCGCGCACGGATGCGCGGGGAAACCTCCGACCGTGAGTCGAACAGTTCACGCCCCCAAATGGAAAGGACTCCACCATGCCACCCACTCACACCAAACCCCCCTACTTGAGCCGAGGCATCGTCGGCTCAGCGGTTGTCATCGTATTCGGCCTGTTCATGTGCATCGGCTTCGACTTGATGTCGTTTAGCGCGGTCGAACCCGACCCGGTCAACGGCGTCACGTTCATCGTGTTCGGCCTGCTCGCGCTGTGGGGCCGCAACTCCGCGACGAAGTCGATCCGCTGGCTGCCGAAGTTGCTGATCAACACCGACCACCTGCAACGGCGCAACCTGTTGGCCGGTGCGCTGTGCCTGGCGTTGCTGTTCGCCGTCGGCTGCGCGTCCGGTGAAGACGCATCGCGCGGCACATGGGCCGACGCCAACCAGGCGAGCTACGCACCGATACACATCGGACCACACGGCGGACCCTCCGGCGGTGGTCTCAAACCCGCCGCTGCGCCGGACGCCGACACGGGCCGCAACACAGCGTTGTTCAGCGAGATCATCACGCAGCGTGAGAACGAATTGACCGCGCTGCTCGATCAGCTGTCCGCACTGCCACCCGACGATCCGACGCGCGCCGAACTGCTCAAAGCCGCCGAGGCCAAACGCGCCGAGCTTGGCGCACTGCGAACCGCGTCGGCGACCGGCGCGACCTTCGTCGTCGGTCACATCACGGTCAATCAGACGATCACGAACAGCGGCACGGGTCAGACCGACTCGACCGGTGCGACAACGCAGACGCCGACGGTTGAGACGACGCCCGAGGTTGACGCCAACGTGAACCTGCCCGGAGGTGCAGGCGATCTCAACGTCGGCGCCGGTGGCGCCGGTTCAGGGGCGGCGTCGGGAACGAACGAGTAACCACAACTTGCAACTGTCGGCCGAGTGGCGGAAACGCCGCCCGGCCGTTTGACTCGAACCCACCGGGCGGAACGGCGACCATGAGCAGCACGGATACACAACCCATCAGCGACGACCAGGCGCGTCGTCTGCATGAGCGCATTGACGAGGTCGGACGTGATGTGTCGTCGATGGCTGCGGAACAGGCCAAGATGAACGCGGTGGTTATCGAGTCGCGCAAGACCCAGAGCGTGATGCTCGGCAAACTCGAACGCGTGACCAACGTTCACGACGAGCGGCTGCGGGAGGTCGAGACTTGGAAGGCGGCGATCGACGCACGCCTGCCGGACAAACTCATCGCCGCGCCGGACATCGAGCAACACCTGCGACGCCAGGACGAGCGCATCAGCGCCGTGCAGTCCGAGGTCGGCAAGCGCATCGACCGGCTGGACAGCTCGGTGTCCAGCATCAAGACGACGATCGCCAGGTGGGCGGGCGGCGCGGTCGTTGTGTTGTTTCTCGCCCAGCACGTCGTCGTGCCGCTGGTGGTCAAGGCGTTCGTCGCGATGTTTGGAGGTGGGTGATGGCCAACGTTCACCGACTCATGAAACAGGGCAAGCTGGGCGAACTCCGCGATGAGCTGCGCAAACTCGAAAACCGCGCGACCGGCATCATCGAGTCGATGAGCATCGCGACGTTCGTGCAGTCGTCGCCGTTCGACCTCGACGCGCAGAAGGTGCTCGACTACGCCGACGAGTTGAAGAAGACGATCGACGCGGGCAACAAGTGCCAAGCCGCTATCGACGACCTGGAGGACGAACTGGGTGTCTGAGCAGACGCAAGACAACCTGCGCATGCCGTCGCGTGAGGAGCGCGTCCGCCAGGTCGTTGACCGGCTGGACACGATGGGCCTGCGCTCGAAGCTCGTCGAGCTCGACACGCCGACGCTGGTCGACCTGGGCATGCGTCTGTCGGACCGCACGCTTACGACCGCCGACGCCCACCGCTGGCTCAACACCGAGCTCGGCGGCGACGAGGAGAACCAGGTCGTCGACGACAACCAAGTGTACCGCTTCGCGGCCCACTTCAAGCGCATCTATTCGCAGGTCACCAGCGAGCACGCGCGCCGCATCGTCAAGCTCAACGTCGCCCACGCGACCGACGCGAACATCGAGACGATGGCGAAGGTCGCGCAACACCAGCTGGTCGAACTGACCACCGAGAAACTCATCGACGCGGACAACCTCGACGACTTCACCGCGCAGCAGTTCGGCCTGCTGCTGTCGTCGGTCGGTCAGCAGCTGAAGACACAGCACGACACGGCCAAGCTCGCGTTGGAGGCGCGTCTGGCCGACCAGCGCGCCGCCAAACTTGAGGCCGAAGTCACCAGGCTGCGCCAGCGGATCGAGGAGGATCGGCGAGAGGCCGAGCAGCAGAGGGCCGCGCAGGCCAAGGCGATCGAGGAAGCGCAGCGCGCCGTCGACGACGGCGCGGACAGCGGCGCCGTGGTGTCGAAGATGCGCGAGATGCTGGGCCTTCCACCGAAGGGGGGCGCAGCGGCATGAGGTCGATCAACCGACTGAGCATCATCGCGCTCTGTCTGCTCGCGCTGTACGCCTGGTGCGGCTTTGCGACGTCGATCACGGCCGACGGCCTGTCGCCCGCGATCGACGACCCGACCGGCATGGCGCCGGGCAAGTGGCAGCCGACGGGCGAAGGCGACGTGCCGTACTTCCTGCCTTACCAGCAGGCGTGGATCGACGACGACGCGTCGACGGCGTTGATCGAGAAGTCGCGCCGGATCGGCATCACGTTCGCCGAGGCGTACCGCTCGGTCGAGCGCCGCATCCAGCTGGGCTCCGACCACTACTTCGCGTCGCGTGACTTCGAGTCGGCGAAGCTGTTCATCGAAGACTGCGCCAAGTTCGCCCGCGTGTTCGGCGTCGTGGCTGAGGACATGGGCGTCCAGGTCATCGACGAGGACAAGGACATCAAGGCCCACGTGATCCGGTTCGCCAGCGGCGCGAAGATCATGGGGCTGACGTCGAGCCCCGATGTCTTCCGTGGCAAGGGCGGCGACGTCACGCTCGACGAGTTTGCGTTCCACAAGAATCAGAAGCTGGTGCTCAAGGCCGCCAACGCGTCGGCGAAGGTGTGGGGCCACCAGGTCCGCATCATCTCGACGCACAACGGCGAGGGCGCGCTGTTCAACAAGCTGGTGCAGGAGTGCAAGACCGACCAGCGCGACTGGTCGTTGCACACCGTCACGCTGCAGAACGCGGTCGCTCAGGGCCTGTACGAAGTCATTAGCGGTCTGTCGGCGCGAACGGCCGAAGAGCGTAACCGCATCCGCAACGAACCCGATATGGAGTCGCGGCGCGAGTTTGTCGACGGCATCCGCAAGGACTGCGTCGACGAGACGGAATGGACGGAGGAGTACTGCTGCATCCCGAACAGCGACGAGGGCGCTTACCTCAACTACGACCTGATCGACCGCTGCGTGCGGCTCAAGGCCAGCGACCTTGCCCAAGTCGTCGACGACCTGCCGCGCGGCAAGGATGTTGCGCTCTACGGCGGCTACGACGTCGGCCGCAAGCGTGACCGTTCGATCCTCTGGGTCGTGATGAAGGTCGGCAACGTCTACCGCACGGTGATGTTGCTGGAGCTGCACAAGACGCGGTACGCCGTTCAGGAGCGCATCCTCCGGTCCGTGCTCGCCCGCCCCGAGTTCAAACGTCTGTGCATCGACGAGACCGGCATCGGCAACATGCTGGCCGAGACGCTGCACGAAGCGCACCCGGCCAAGGTCGAGCCGGTCACGTTCACCCCGACGTGGAAGACGACGGCCGCGCCGTACTTTCGCCGCTGGTTCGAGGACAGCCTGATCGAGATTCCCGACGACGACGAGCTGCGCGAGGACCTGCACAAGACGCGCAAGGTCACGACGGCGGCCGGCAACGTGCGCCTGACCGCGTCGTCCGACGAGGCGGGGCACGCCGACCGCTTCTGGGCGGGTGTGCTGATGTGCGAGGCGGCGCGCAACGTTGGCGGCTTCGGCATGTCCACCGGCGAAGAGGCACACAACGAACGCGGCGTCGAAGAGCCGAAGCACTTCGCCGACCGCGTGCGCCAGGACATCGAACGCGAGGTGTCGATCGAGGTCGACGCGGCGACCTACCGGGAGAGCGGGCGGCAGACGATCGTCGACATCGCGCGGGAGTACTCGCGTCGCGGCAAGGTGGTGTTGTCGCAGCGTGTGTACGCCGAGTTGGTGCGCCTCGACCTTGAACATGCGGAGGACGACGACGCGTGACGTACACGATCGCCCATCCCGACGACCCCCGGAACGCCCAAACCGCGCGAAACGTCGCGGCGCTGCAAGCGATGGCGGACGCGGACTTCCCGGGGGTCCGGGGGGTCCAGGTCGTTCCCGACGCGGAGACGCGCGCGGCGACGCTGACCCAGCACGAACTGACGCACCTGTTTACCGGTGTCGGTCAGGGCGAGTCGGGCACGCCCAGGGCGCCCTTCGAGCAAGTCGCCGCGTTGAACCGCGCGATCGGCATCATCGCGGACTCGATCAAGCAATTGCCGCTGATGATCAGCACGTTGGACGACCGCGTCATCGAGACCGGCGACGTCGTCGACCTGCTGGCGTGCCCTTACCCCGGCATGACCGGCGAGGACCTGGTCGAGTGGATCGCGGGGTTGCTGCCGTTGACCGGCGGCGCGAACCTGATCCGGGGCGACGCGGGCGGCGACCCGCTGCCGCCTGGCGCGGGCCGCGTGCGTTCGTTGCGTCCGGTCGGTGCCGACCGATGCCGACCCTTGTACGACGACGACGGCGCCGTCGATCACTACCGATACACGCCGCCCGGCTCGAAGCGCGGCGCGACGACACTCGAACCCGACCAGGTCATCCGCTGGACGCGGAGCAACTACCACACGCAGCGCTTCGCCGACGGGTTGTCGCTGCTCAAGCCGGGGCGAATGGCGATCGACCAGGTGTACGGCGCCGACCGCAGCAACCGCAACGCGTTGATCGGCGGCCTGTCCCCCACCATCCACATCAACTTCCCCGGCGATCCGGGTCCGGCGCAGGTCGACAACTACCGACGCTACATCAAGCAGATGAACGGCGGCCCGGAACGCTCGGGCGAGCCGCTGATCACGTGGGGCGACACGGACGTGAAGGGTCTGTCGCGCGACTTCGGCAAGATGCTCATCGACAAGCTCAAGATGATGAGCATCATCGATGTCTGCGTGCTGACCGGTGTTCCCCCGGCGGTACTCGGCTACGTCGGTGAGGGCGGCCTCGGTCACGGCAAGGAGACCGAGGAAGCGCACCAGATCTTCTGGGTCACCACGATGCTGCCGCTGGCCAACTGGATCGCGCGGCGCATGACGCTGGACGTGCTGACCAACTTCGCCACGCGTTCGTGGCGCGAGCTGACGCGCCGGTCGCGGCCGATGCACGCGCGCGAGCGTCAGTCGCTTTGCTACCGCGCCGTGCGTCGCGGCGTTGCCGGCAGGCGGCAGTGGGTGCGCGATGAGCGCGGCGTCAACCGTGCCGTCGAGCCGAACATGGTCGCGTGGTTTGACGTGTCGAACGTCGCCCCGCTGATCGAGGCGCAGCTCAAGCTCATCGAGAAGGGTCAGATTCTGATCGACTCATTCGCCGTGCCGGTCGCCGACTTCTTTGAAGCGCACGACATGCCGTACCCGACGCGGCCGCACCATCACCAGGCGACGCGCCCGATCGGTCGCGTGCCGATCGAAGACCCGGTCGAGTTGAGCGACGAGGCACTCGGCGTCGACGAACCGATCGACGACATGATCGACGAGGACACCGAAGAGCGCCAGACGCGGCGACGTTCGACGCGCTGTGATTGCAGCCGCGCGATCCCGCAATCGTTGTTCAAGAAGCTGGCCAAGGATTACCGCGCACTGGACCAGCGCACGCTCCGATCGCTCTGGGAGTCGTGGGTGGTCAGCTGGGACGGCCTGCGTCGTCAGGCGCAGGGTATCGTCGAGCGTCACTGGATGGCCCGCCGTGTCCAGACGCTGCGCCGTTTACGCGAGGCGGGGTCGACCGGCGGCGGCCGTTCGATCGACGCCGTGATGCGGCGCGACCTGATCCAGACGATCCTCTTCGAGATCGTGCCCACCGAGAGCGGGTCGCTCGTTTCCAAGCTGGGCGCCGTGGTGCGCGAGGCGCAACGGCTGGGGGGCGAGCAGACGATGGACGAGTCGGCCGCCGCCCAAGGCGGGGACGCGGCCGACGTCGACGCGTTCGACGTGGACAACACCGAAGTGCGACGCGCACTGCTGCGGCGCGACGTCGGCATCAACTCGATCGAGCGTCGCGCGCGGCGTCGTGTTCAGGGCCGCGCCGAAGACGCGCTGCGCGAAGCGATCGCCGAGGGGCTGGACCGCAAGGACACGCTGGCGTCGATCGAGCGTTCGATCAAGCGGCAGTTCAACATCGAAGGCAGGCGCGCCGCGACGGTGGCGCGCACGGAGATCGGCGCGGCGGTCGAGGAAGGCCGACAACTGGCGCGCGAGCAGGCGAACGTCCCGATGAAGTCGTGGCTCAGCTCGCGCAAGGCCAAGGGCCGCGCCAACCACCTGGCGATGGAGATGCAGTCCATGGCCAACCCCATCGCGATCGACCAGCCGTTCATCCTGCCTGAGACCGGCGGCACGGCGCAGCAGCCGCGCGCCGCGACGCTCGGCGTGGAGGACGTCGTCAACTGCGCCTGCACGACGGTGTCGCGCTTCCACGGCGACCGTGCCGTCGACGTCGTCGCCCGAATGTCGTCACGTGGCTTTGTGGACTACGAGCAACTGATCGCGCGGCGCGACGCCGCCGGAAAGGACCTGTCATGAAGGCCAACACACTCATCGAACTCCGCAAGCTGTTCGTCGGCCCGGACGCCGAGACCGCTGAGCCCGGTCAGATCGGCAGCTGCGCGATGCAGCGCGGCGAAGGCGTTAACGATCGCAACCGCGAGATGCCGTTCGTCGTGCAGACGACCGACGAGGCACGCGACGGCATGATCATCGCCGCCCGCGCGTTCGAGAACACGATGCACGTGTTCCAGCGCAACCCGGTCTTCAAGGCCGCGCACCTGTCCAGCGGCCCGGCGGGCGAGCCGACGGTCATCGGCAGCTGGCCGACGCTGCGGTCGGGCGAAAAGGGGCTGAGCGGTCGCGCCCGGTTCTCGACGACGCAGCTCGCCGAGGACTACTGGCTGCTCTACAGCGACGGCTCGATGCGCATGGTCAGCATCGAATGGCTGACACTGTCGGCCGAGCCTCACATCACGACCGAAGGGCGACGCGTGCCCAAGATCACGGAAGCCGAGCTGTTGTCGATCGACGCCGTCGCCGTCGGGTCCGACCGTGGCGCATTGGCCAAGCGCGCCCTGGCGTTGTGCGACGTGTTGCCGTCGCACCGGTCGGCGCCGGCCGTGACGACGTACAAGCGGTTGGAGGAGCTGCTCGGCCCGTCGATCGAGCGCATCGCCACGCAACGGCACGCGGTCACCGAACAGGTGCAGCGCCAGAGCCCGGACGTGCTGGCCGCGCTCTTCAAGCCTCCTCAACGTGGCGCGGGTTTGGGCGACGCGATCCGCGCCAAGCGCGAGCAGCTTGAGCGTTCGCTGGAGTCGGTCGCGTCCAACCTGCCGATCACGGCGGCCGGGCTGCGCACCCTTGAGCGCGGCGACGGCAACGCGCCCGATGACACGACGCTGCGCGGCCTGGCGGGCGAGCTCGACCTGGACTACGACGACCTCAAGTCGAGGGCGTCGGCCGACGCCGCCAGCGAGTCGGGCGATGTCATGACCGATGCGGTCGAGCGGCTGGTGCGCACGACCGTTGACAAAACCATCAAGCGCGTGTTCACCGCCGATGGCGACGGCACGCTGCGCTTCCTCTTGAACGACGTCGTCGAGGATGCGCTGCGCCGTGCCAATCAGGGCGATGAGTACGTCGACGACGACGACATCGAAGGGACGGGCGGGGAGAAAGGGACACGGACCGAGAGCCAGCTGGACCGCATTGCGGCGATGGCTCGCGGTTGACGGCGACGCGCCGCGTGGCGCGACCAACCGAACAACCACTCGCGAAAGGATTCGCACATGGGACTGGACCGACTTGACAAGGAAACCCGCACCGCACTGATCGAGTGCTGCGAGGAGGCGATCGGCTCGAACGAACGGCTCAGCCGCGCGCTGGACTGGTTCGCCGAGGACGAGGACAAGAACATCCCCAAGCTGTACGACCAGACGCGCGACATCGCCGAGGCCGTCGAGGAGCTCGAAACCAAGATCGAGCAGCAGGAGTCGACGTTCCGGGGCGCCATCCAGCGTGTCACGCGTTCGATGCGCGGGATGCACGGTCGCTATCGCGGCATCTTCCCTGACGAGGGCGACGCCCGCGCGTTCGGCCTGCTGGTCATGGGGACGATGGGGCGCGAGGACGCGCGCGACGCGCTCAAGAGCGAACGCCGCGACATCTACGACCAGTTCGAGCGTGCCCTGTCGGGCAACGTCGCGGACGAGGGCGGCGCGTTGCTGCCGCCGACGGAGATGCTCAACGTCATCCTCTGGCTCAAAGAGCGCTACGGCGTCATCGCGTCGAAGGTCGGCGAAGTGCCGATCGGCGCCGCCGGTGAGACGACGTGGGTGAAGGACAAGGGCGAGCCGTTCATGAACGTGCGCGGCGAGCTGGAGCAGGCGATCACCGAGAACTCACTGGAGCTCGAACGCGCGTCGCTCAAGCCGCGCGAGTTCTACTCGCTCTACTTCTACCCCGAGAAGCTGGAGGCCGACTCGGCCACGCCGCTGGGTGAGCTGATCGCGCGCCGCTTCGCGTGGGCGTTCGCGTACCACCTGGACAACGACGGCTTCAACGGCGACGCCAGCGCCACCTACCACGGCATCTACGGGATCATCCCGAAGCTCAAGGCCGTGTCGGGCGGCGCCGCCGGCATCGTGACCGCCAGCGGCACGACGGCGTTCAGCGCCGTGACGGACACGCACGTGCTCACGACGCAGTCGATCCTGCCGCAGTACGCCGACGCGACGAACCAGGGCGACGGCACGGGCAACGCCGAGGGGTACTGCCACCGCCGCTTCTTCTTCGAGGCGATCGTGCGGCTGGCCCGCGCCACCGGCGGCTTCACGGCCGAGGAGTTCGCGGGGCGGCGACGCCTGGCGTTCAACGGCAGCCCGATCAACATCGCCCAGGTCATGCCCAAGACCGGCGGCGACCAGGTCATCCCGTGGATCTACGGCGACCTGGACCTGGCGTGCATGCGCGGCGTGAAGCGTTCGATGCGCGTGCGTCGCAACGAGAACGTGCGCTGGCTGCAGGGCCAGATCGCGGTCATGGCAGACCTCGTGCAGGACTTCGTCGTGCAGAACATCGGCGACAGCACGGACGTCGAGGCGATCACCGCGTTGAAGCTGGCGGCCTGACTCATCGCGCCGCGAGGCGCAAGAAAAACGCCGACGAGCTGGCACTCGTCGACGGCCCGGGCAACCGGGTGATGAGTTGAACGATAGCCGGGCAACGCGGGCGGACGCAACGTCCAACACACAACCACAAGCGAAAGGACTCGCACCATGAATCCCGAACAGAGCACCAAGCCGAGCAAGGCCATCGAGTACCAGGAGGTGGACAACGCCGCGTTCACGGCGCAGGTCATCGACACGGCCGAGCTCACGACCGCCGAACTGATCGTCTGGTTCAAAGAGGTCGCGGCGGCCTTCGCCGTCTTCCGGTTGATGCAGTCGGACGTGAAGACCAACGCCACCACGCTGGGCGGCACGCCCACCGAGGTGCAAGACTTCACGAAGCCGACGTCGTCGCAGGACGGCAAGATCTGGGTCATCAACCTGCGCCGCTTCCTCGACGGCGATCACAAGCGGTACATCCAGTTGCAGGCCACCGCCGGTGACGGCAGCGGCACGACCACGAAGTTCGACGCGACGCTCATGGCGTACTCCAAGATCGCCGGCTCGAAGGCCGCCGATCGCGGCGTCGACTCCGTGATCAACGTCAACGCGGTCGCCGCGTAAGCAACGACCCATCGCAACCGCCCGCCCCGTTCACGGGCGGGCGGCTCGATCGGCCGTTAAACGGTTTTCAAACCCCAATCGAAAGGCACTCAGATGAGCAACAGCAACAACAAGAACGACGACAAGTCGCAGGACGCACAGAACGACGCGAAGGACGACGCAACGCAGTCGCCCCCGGCCGAACAACCACCGGCGCAGGCGGAGACCGACGACGACATGGAAGTCACCGCCAACGTCGTCGGCGCCGACGGCAAGACCGCTTTCGCCAAGGGCCAGTTGATCACCGAGAAGGAGCGGCGCAAGGGCAAGCTCGACAAGAAGTACACGCGGCCGGTCACGCACGACCGCGCGATGCGCAGCCCGCGCGACCCGTAAGCGCCGCCGCGCGGCGTTGACTCACGCACCCCAACCGAGACCCGACATGGCACGCATCAAGATCAAACTGCTCAAGCCGCTGGGCAAGCACAAGGCCGGGGCCATCGTGTTCTGCACGGCCGGGGACATCCGGCGCCTTGAGCTCCAAGAGGGTGTCGATCACCAGACGATCGGCACGGACCTGTCACCGAACCAGACGGCGTCGGACCTGGCCGACGTCAAGGCCAGGAAGAAGACCGCCAAGCCGTGAAACTCGCCCGCCTGGACAACCTGCAGACGATGCTCGACGACAAGGACGACGCGGACACGTTGCTGCTCTGCGTCGACGCGGCCAGCGCGATCGCCGAGCAGCTTTGCAAGCGCACGCTGTCGCGGCGGCAGGGCCGGACCGAGTACCCGTCGGTCGACCCACCGCAGGGCCGTTACCTCTGGCTCGACTACTTCCCGATCGAGTCGGTCACGTCGATCAAGCAGCTCTACTCGGCCAGCAACGCCGCGACGTTCACCGCCGCCGCTGCTTTGACCGAGTTCACCGACTACGTCATCGAGAACGCGGAGCTCGGTCGGCTCGAACGGCTCAACTCGGTCTGGACGGCGCGCAAGTACTGGCTGCAGGCGATCTACACCGGCGGCTTCGTCGACCCGCAATACGTGCGCATCGCGCTGGCCACCGCGACGTGGACGGCCGCGACGCGCACGCTCACCCAGGTCGGCGCGTTCGCCTCGTACACGTGGGCGGCGGGTGACGCGATCGTGATCAACGGCGGCACGGGCGCCGCCACCGGTGTGTACCGCATCGCCAGCCGCGTCAGTGACGACGCAATCACGCTGGCGTCGGCGCCGGTGGACAACGAGTCGGGCGTGGTCGTGTCGGACACGGACCTGGCGACGGGCGACATCACCAGCACGTTCACCGGGCTGACGCCGCCGCCGGCTTACCTGCGTCAGGCGGTGCGCGTCCAGGCGGTGTGGCTCTACAACAACCGCGACACCGCGGGCGTGCGCGAGATCATGTTCGAGGGCGGCGGCAAGGCCAGCTTCCGCGAGGCCGACATCCACCCGATGCTCGTCAAGGCATGCGCCACGTTGAGGGGGCGCATATGAGTATGACGATCCGAGTGCGGATGACCCCCGAGTCGGTCAAGCTCATCGAGTCGTCGCGCCAATGGGCGGCCGACCTGATCGAAGCGGGCAGCGCCGCGATCAAGCAGGGCGTCCTTGAGACTGCCGACTTTGTCCGCGATACGTTCTTCACCGGCTACGTCGACGGCGTCGGGCGAAGCCGCAAGTTCAACATGCTCTTCACGCGTTCGGGCGATCTGCGATCGGCGATCGAAGGTGAGCAGAACGAACCGTTGTCGGGCTTTGTCGGCGTGCTCGGCGGCCCGGTCAGCGCGTACGCGGCGACGCAGCTGTTCTCGGGCGAGACGGTGATCACGCCCAAGTCGGGCCAGTACCTGACGATCCCGATCGCCGACGGCGTGGACGCGTCCGGCCGACCGCGCTTCGCCAGCCTGCGCGACGTCGGGAACGTCGAGTTCATCCGCGAGAGCGGTGATCAGGGCGACCAGCTGCTGGCGTTCGAGCCGACCGGCGGCACGTACAAGCGCGGGCCGAAGAAGGGACAGCGCAAGGGCAACCTCCTGGCCGTGCTCGTGCGCCGCGTCGTGATCAAGGGCTCGGGCGCCTTGGAGAAAGGTGTCGACATCAAACTGCCGCGCATGCTGGAACTGATCGAGCGCGGCCTGGCCGGTGTCTTCGATGTCGAAGGGGGTGTCGCTTGAGCAGCAAGCTCGACACCATCCTGACCGAGGTCGTCACGTTCATGCGCGAACGTAACGGCGTCGACGACGATCAGGTCAGGCAGGAACCGCTTGACCACACGCAGGTCAAGGGCAAGCCGATGTGGTTCGTCTACCCGCTGAACGACACGCTCAAGCAGAACGGGCGGGGCGACGGCAAGCAGGAGCGCATCACCAACCTGCTCATCTCGTTCGTCATGAAAGTCGACGACGGGCTGATCAAGCACGACTCGGCGCCGCGCACGGAGTGGCAGCAGCTCAACGACATCTACGAACCGTTCCACGCCGAGCTCGAAGTGTGGGCGGAGGGCTCGGTCGACCGCTCATCGCTCAAGATGATCGAAGAGCGCGACGGCAAGCAGTACGTCGGCTGGGGCGGCAGGGACCGCCGCGTCGGCCTGCTGCACCTTTGGGAGATCACCTACAAGCGCGCTATCGGAGCGACCAGCTAATCCATCGAAAGGACTCGCCATGGCTGACATTGCACCCACACTCCTCTACGACATCTCGGTCTTCCAGGTCGGGACGGACAAGTACGAGGGCATCCGAGGGGCCAACATCCAGATCAACGACCCCGAACTGCTGACCCACCGCGAGGAGGGCGACAAGTACGCCAGCGTCATGGAGGTCACGTTTACCGAAGAGTTCCCCGTGATGATCGGGATCGTGACGCGCGACGTCGCGCAGGCGTTGAACCTGATCGCGCTGGCCGCCGCCACGGTAATCATCACCGGCAAGACCTCCGGCGGCGGCACGCTGACCGCCACGATCACCGGCGGCAAGTTCCGACGGCCCCGGATGAGTTGGGACACCAGCCCGCGTAACTGGGGCACGACGAACCTCGAACTGGTCGCGGTCAGCGCGGACGGGTCGGCGTTGCCGATCGCCTTCTCCTGATCCGGCAGTGGTCGCACGACGCGCAAGGCAAGGACGCTGAGCGATGACCGACAAACGTGTCGGCATTTCGATCGACGGCGAGCAGACCGTTACCGGTCCTGCGCGCGAAGCGTCCGGCGGCTTGGATCGGCTCAAGCAGACGACGCAGGAGGCGGGCGATCAGGCGGAGGCGTCCGGCAAGCAGCAGCTCGACCTGACCGGCGCCGTCGAAAACTTCGGCCGCCAGTTGGTCGCGATGTTCGGCGTGGGGTCGCTTACCGCTGTCATCGGCAAGTTCCATCAGGAGTGGCGCGACGAGATTCGCGCGACCAACGAAGAGCTCAAGGCGCAGGCCGACCTGACCAACGAGCAGGCGTTGGCGCTGCGCGACCTGCAGTTCCTCCGCGCGGGTTTCAGCGCCGCCGACCTGAGCATCGTTGATCGCGGCGCGGTGTTGACCGGCGAGGGACGCTCGGCGATCGGCGGCGCGTTCGCCGAGCTGCGCAGCAAGACGGCCAGCCTCACGGACGCGCAGCAGGTGGCGTTGTTCGAGGAGTTGTTGGAAACCTCACTGACCACGCAGAACCCCGCGTCGACGCTCGTGCCGCTGTTCGCCAAGGGCTCGCAGTTCGTGGCCGACCCGAACCGGCTGCAGTCGATGCTGCGCAAGATGCAGGAGTTGTCGCCCGCCGCGTCGCCCGGCGTGCTGGCCAGCAAGTTCCCCCAGGTGTTGAACCCCGGCGTCGACGCGGGCCTGACCCCCGAGGAGACCGGCGGCCTGCTCGTCGAAGCGCTGACCGTGTCGGAGGAGAACGGCGCGACGTCGCTGCGCAACATCCTCACGATCCTCGCCGCGCCGGACACCGACGCGCGGCGTCAGATTCTGTCGGACCGGGGCGCGGGTCCGAGCATCGGCGTGCTTGAACAGTTGCGCGTGTTGCAGCGCGGCGGCATGTCGCTCGACGACCAGGTCGCACTCGTCGGCCGCGAGAACCTCAGCGTCTTCGGCGGCCTGCTGCGCCGCAACGAGTTCGACAGCGTGATCGGACAGATCAACCAGGCGTCGCTGGGTGGAACGGATATCACCGAGGACGCCATCAAGAACATCTTCAACGAAGACGAGCGGCTGCGCAAGGCCGTTCAGACGCGACAGGTCGAGCAGCAGACGGAGGGCCTGCGCAGCAACAGCCGACGCGCGCAGGACTTCGCGCTGGCCCGGTCGATCGTTGAGCGCGAGCTGTTCAAGGCGTTCGATCAAGGTGCCCTGACGAAGGCCGACGTCGACGCGAAGCTGGAGATGTTCGACTCGGCGGTCGCGCAGGGCATGAGCATGGAGGAGGCGCTCAACGCCGTCGTGCTCGGCCGTAGCTTCACGAACGCCGCGCGCGACCTCGCGCCGATGGCCACCATCGGCGTGCCGGTGATCGGCCCGTTCCTGCTCGGCCATGCGCTGTTCTTTGAAGACGACACGCAAGACCCCGGCTTCGGCCCGGCCGACCTGCCCGACATCGTGACGGAGGAGCTGGAAGCCGGACCGCGCCGCAGTCTGTCGCAGGTCAGAGGCGTGCAGAACGTCACGATTGTCAACGTGGGCAACCAATTCAACAACGGCGACCCGACGACGACGCTGTCGACGCGGCCGAACGAGGAATAGGTCACGGATGACCCCGAGCATCGACACAACCCCGATCAACAGCCGCACCGACTGGATGCACCAGCGCGTGCCCGCGCGGTTGGATCGGACGGAGAACAAGTTCCCCGGCGTCCCCGAGCGGCACTCGGTTACCGCGCCGGTCCTGCCCAACGACCTGATCCTCATCGGCTGGCTGGAGGGTATCGCCGCCGACCGCGACGACGCCATGACGGCGCTGTTCAACGCGTACGACGCGCTCGAAGCGCTGCGCGACGGCGCGCCGCACACCGTGCGCATCTACGCGACCGACTTCGAGAACATGCAATTGATTGAACTGCGGCCCATGTCGAAGGTCATCCCGTTCGACAACGCGGCGGTCTCGCATGGACAGGTCGGGCGGAAGCAACGGTATCGACTTTTGTGGCGCGCCCTGGCGGGAGGGTCGTCATGATCAAGAACCTCTCATCGCGCAACACGCCGCCCGTGCGCACGCTGGTCTACACGCGGCGCTCCAAAGCGGGCGCGGCGTTGCCGATCGACGGCGCGGACGACTCGGGCTGGGTGCTCGACGAGAACCTGCGTTGCGACGGCTGGTCTTGGGTCATGGGCGCGAAGCCGGGCGTCGCCAAGTTCACGTACGTCACGCTCACCGGCGAGGACGCGTCCTTCGAGGTCGGGCTGAACAAGTACACCTTGGACGACCAGATCAAGGTCACGCTGCTGCCGATCGAAGACGAGCTGGCGGAGGCCGACCCGCAGGACCCGGCCAACGCGCGCACCGTGTTCATCGGCGTGCTTGCCCGCCCGACGATCGACGTGCAGGCTGACGGTCAACGCGAGGCCGAACGCACACCGCCGACCGCGTTTGCGATGCCGCAGTTGGAAGACACGCTGTCGTGTCACCTGATCAAGGGCCGCTGGGTTTACACCGGCGACGACACCGACCCTTTACGGGTCATCGAGACGCCGTCGTTCCCGGCGGTCTTCAACCCCGGCGTGCCGAACATGCACGCGCAGCCGAAGCTCAAGTCGGCGAATAACGAGCTGCTCAGCGCGCACGCGTTCACGTACGACACCGACCCGGCGGGCGAGTGGTGGACCTACCGCACGGCGATCGCCGCCCTTCTGACCGTCTTCTACTTCGGCGTCGCCAACGACGCACGGGGTGAGCTGCCTTACTGGTGCGACATCCTCAACGCGCTCGTCGACGAGCTGAACAAGGGCATAACCGGCGAGACGATCGCCCGGCCCGACGAGTATGTCGGACTCGATGCGCGTCTGCCCGAGATCGACGTGACCGGCATGGGTGCGCTGTCGGCGCTCGAGCGTGTGTGCATGGTCGGCGGGTTCGGTCTCTACATCGAGCCGCTGACCAAGGCCGAGGCCGACGCCGACTTCCTGCAGCGGCCGTACGTCATCCGCATCAACCGGCGCGGCGCGGGCGACGTGAAGTACTTCGACCTGGACAAGCGCGGCACGACGTACGCGACGGCCGAGCAGACGACGCGGCGCAACCGCATCAACAAGATCGTCGGCCAGCGCGACGGCACGTCGATCGTCAACGAGGTATACGGTCGCGGCAGGTTGTTCCTCGAAGACGTGTTCGACCTCAAGCCGCTCTGGAAGCCCACCGACATCGCGGCGACCCCCATCGACGACCTGGCTAAAGAAATGCCGCTGGAACCGGCGGCCGACTCCTACTGGTCGCGTCACGTCAAGGGCGGCGCGCAGTTCGACACGTACCAGCACGTCGGCCGACGCTGGGGGCTGGTCGGTGAAGGCGACTTCGACGGGGGCTACACGACGCCCGACGACTATGTCCACGACACCGACGGCTTCAACTGGCGCGCGCACCTCGGGCTCGCCTTCGAGAACAACCCGATCAACGCCGCGCGCCGAGCGGCCGGTGTGACCGACGAGGTCTACTTCATGAAGCGACCGCGCAAGGCGCTGCCGTTGCGTGCGCCACTGTGGCGTCGGCAGAACACGCGCTTCATGCTGTTTATCAGTGAGGACGGCGGCGACAACTACACCTACCTGCCCATCAAGTTCGCTGTGCTCGAAGAGTACTTCGGTCTCATGCTGGCCATCAAGGACCTATCCGAGGTCAACATCGACACGTTCTCGCGCGACGTTGCGGCCAAGGACGTGGCGCGGAGTTGGTGGGGCTTGATCGACTCCGGTGACCTGCGTGTCCGACTGGGTTGCGCCGTCGAGCCGGACGTGGCGGCGCGCTACGACGCCAAGCGTCAGGCCAGCAGCGGGTCGACTTACGCTCGCGGCCAGCTCATGGTCCTGCCGAAGCATGAGGAGGTCTGGACGCGGCCGAACCACAACCTGCCCGCGTACATGAACTGGGTGCGCGACTTTGGGTACGGCACGGTCGACGCATCGGGCGAACAGGCCAACGTCACGACCGGCGTGCAGGAAGCGGCCGAGCGACGCCGCGACAAACTCGAAGACGCCGCGTTCCCGGTCACGGCCACGACGTTCATCATGGACATGGACCAGTGGCGGCTGGGCGATCGCATCGCGTCGATCCGGGGGCGCGACGTCTCGCTGGCCGTCAACGCGGGCCGCGCGTCGGTCTACCCGAACGTTGTCGGTCTGCACGTGTCGCTCGGCTCTGGCAGCGCGACCAGCAACCAGTCGATCCGCATCGACCTCGACGTCCCGTCGTTTGTGGGGGGTGGAAACTGATGGCCGCCGTCAAGGTCACCATCCCGCGCAAGGCGAGCTGGTCCACGCAGGACAAGCTGGTTCTGTTCAAGGGTACGGAGAACGCGGCGAGTCTCGCGGCATCGACGCCCGCCGGTGGCACGCGCATCGACGACCGGCCCGCATGGGAAGCGGGCGAACGACGCGGGCGAGGTTCGGGCGTGCGCGGCCAAGGTCTGCGCGGTTACGGGCCGGGCTCGGGCGTGCGCGGTCTCGGTCATCGCGGTGACGGGCTGCGCGGCCTGCTGGCGGCCGAGCGCGTCACGTTAGAGCACCGACACAACGCGACCGACGTGTGCGCGCAACTACCCGTCGGCGTGAAGGTCGAAGACGAGGCGGGCAACCTCAGCACGGTGGTCGAGGCCGTCGCGTCGATCAAGGACCGGCCGCGCGGCCCGCGCAACCTGGCGGTCGGGTCGACGGGCAACAAGAACGAGGCGCGTCTGACGTGGACGGGGTCGCCCGACATCGAGAGCGAATAGACGAGGTTTCAAATGGCACGTAAAGACCCTTCGAGCTCGACACTCCAAGCCCTGGCCGGAACGCGGCTGGCCAACAGCGGCGCGCTCATGCCGATTGTGCAGGAGGCGTACATCGCCGCGCTTTGGGCCGAGCACTACCAGCTCGACAAGTCGTCGGCCGGCTGGTTCCGCGTTGACCTTTCCGACGCGAACGACACAAGTGTCTTCATTGCCGAAGGCCGACAACCCGTCGCCAACGTCCCGTTGATCTACGCGGGCGGCGACGTCGACCTGGCTGCGCATGACGACGATGTGGCTTACGTCTGGCTTGAGAACTCAGGTGACCACGAGACGCCGGTCGCTGCCATCGGCAACGCCAACGACGCCACCGGCTGGCCCGCCTACCCGCACGTCAAACTCGCCGAGGTCACACTCGCGTCGGGCGCGATCACGGCCATCCTCGATCGCCGACCTGAAGCCATCATGGTCGATGCGCACGCGCTCGTGCATTACGACTTCGCGATCACCGTGCAGGGCGACACGTCCACGCCCTCCACGGTCGTCATCACCTTGAAGGACCTGCAGGACCAGCAGATCAACGCCGTCGACTACCTGCGCGTCGCCGTGTGCGACACCGGCGGGCTCGCCACGGCCGCCAACGCGACGATCGCCGCCGGGGCCAACACGACCGCCGAACTCACGCACGAAGCAAACAAGGACTACACGTTCAAGTCGCACACGGACGGGACGTTCACGATCACGTTGACCAACGCGACGGCCGAGACCGTCACGTTGCGCATTCAAGCAGCGCGCTCGTCGCGCCGCGCCGACTTCTCCAACACCCAAGACGTCACACACGCCGCACCATAATGAGGAACTGGTTTGTCTCCAACCTGATCGGCACAGGTGCCGAAGACGACGACTACCGGTCGCCGTTGGCCGACGAGTCGCCCTGGCATGAAGCGGTGATCCCGCCTCCGACGCCGATGCAGCGCGATCGCCCCGGCCTCATGGCGGCGATGGTGTATGCGCAGGCGGACCAAGCGCCGCGCGGCGCGATCATGCTGCCGTCGCTTCGGGGTGACGACGCCGTGCCGGCCAGTCAGCGCAACGCTCTGACTCTGGACATTCGCGCGAAGGTTCCGACCTTGCCCGACCTCTCCGGGTCGCGTTTCGATGAGATCATCACGCAGATCGGGCGGCACCTGTTGCCGGGTTTCAACGTCAAGCGCCCGGGCAAACGCCTGCGGCCGGGTTCGTTCCTGGTTGACTCATTCACCGACACGCCCGCGCAGCCCTTGTCGTCGCACACGCCCGAGACCGGCGGTTCGTGGGCGCGCATGACGGGGACATCCACGTTCCAGATCTCATCCGGCGGGCGTTGCGGTCGCAACGGGTCAAGCGGGACGCGCTACTACAACAGCGCCACACCGGGAAGCGCCAACTACGACATCGTCGGTGACTTTTATCGCAACTCGGCCAGCGGCGGCGAGGCCAACCCCGAACTGATCGGCCGCATCGCTTCGCCCGGTACCTCGTGGGACGGCTACGTGATCCAGTACCGGTGGGATGAGGGCGATTGGCGACTGCGCCGCTTCGACAACGGCAGCGCGACGACACTGGGCACACACACGGGCAACGACATCACCGGCGCGGGTGGCGAGTCCGTCGTCACGCTGTCATTCACCGCATCGGACATCAAGGCCTACGTCGGCGCGACGGAGATTCTGTCGTCGACCGACTCAACGTATTCGGCGGCGGGCCTGGTCGGCATCGGCCTCGTGGGCAACAGCTCGACGGTGCGGGGCGAGATCGACGACCTCAGCGCCACCGACGACACGGAAGGCGCGATCCTTCCTTCTCAACGTTTACTGACAGGAGCCGGGTAATGCCTACACCTACACAAGTCACTGCGGCGATCAACGGTGTGACCGAACCCGGTGGCATCAATCTGTCACTCATTCAGCTTGGCGACTCTAGCTACGTGCAACCCGCGCCCGCTGCGTTCTTCAACTCGGCCGGGACGGGCATCACGTACGTGCAGCCGGACACCGGTCTGCCGATCGACCTGGTGTCGATCGCGTCGGGCGTGACGTTCACGACGTTGCCGCTGCCGACCGGCGCAGCCACCGAGACCAAGCAGGACACGCTCATCGGACACGTCGACGGCCTTGAGTCGGCGATGGGCGACGCCGTGACCGCGTTGCAGGTCATGGATGATTGGGACGAGACCAACCGCTGCAAGGTCAACCTGATCGTCGGGCAGGCGGGCATCGCGGCGGGCGCGGGCGCGGTCGGCGCAACGACGCCGCGCGTCACGTTGGCCAACGACGACCCCGTCGTGACGGCCATCCAGATCATCGACGACTGGGATGAGTCCGACCGCTGCAAGGTCAACCCGATCGTCGGGCAGGCCGGTGTCGCTGGCGGCTCGGGTGCTGTCGGCGCGACGACTCAGCGCGTTGTCCTGGCGACGGACGTGCCCGTTCCACTGCCCGACGCGATCCAAGGCCCCGGCGACCCGGTCGTTGACAGTTACACGACCGTGCCCATCAGCGCGTCGGCCAACACGGCGAATCAGGAACTGGTCGCCGCGCCCGGTGCGGACAAGCAGATTTGGGTGTACGGCTTCCAAGGCACGGCCGACACGGGCGACGGCTCGATCGCGTTTCAGGATGAAGACGACACGGCGGTGTCGGGCGTCATGCCGGTAGCGCAGAACGGTGGCTTCGCCGTCGCGCCTTCGGGCAACTTCGCGCAGCCATTGTGGAAGGTGGCGACCAACAAGAAGCTGGAGATCGACACCGTGACGTGCGGGTTCAAGGGCTCGCTCCAGTACGGCATCGTCGACGTTTCGTAACCATGAGACTCGCACTGCTCCATCATCACGGCTTGGCGCTCGCGGCGGTCACGTTCCCGCCGGGTTATCGCGTCTACACGAGGCAGTACCCCAACTCGTCAAGCGTGCTGGTCGACAGCGTTCCGGCCGGGACGCTCCAGTACGACCTGACCGGGCTGGCCAATGCTTCGAGTAGGTGGGCGCATGTACGCGCCGTGAGCAGTTGCAACGTCGAAGACAACGAGCCGCTCAACAGCCGCAAGCTGCTGCGCGTGGCGATCGACGACGACGGCGACCTGATCGCGCCCGTGCCGAACAAGCCGGTCGGCCTGACACTGATCCGAACGTCGGGCGGCGGCGTCACTGCCCGGTGGCAGTACATCGACCACGGCCAGCGCATCGCGCCGAGCGTGTTCAACGTCTACGTCGCGGGCGGCGTGAACGTGTTCGACTTCTCGACGCCGACGCACACGGTCAGCTACACGGGGGGGTCGCGATTCAGTCAGGCGCTCGGCACGTTCGCGCACGACACGAAGGTGCGCGTCGTCGTGCGCGCCCGGTCGGCCGCGAACAACGCCGAGACCAACGTCGACGTCGCCACCGTGATCGCCGACGCTCTGGCCCCCGATGCTGTTGACTCGATCAACGTGGAGGTGGAAGCCGAATGATCAAGCGTCTACCTCACAGCCCGGACTTGGTCGGCCTCCACGCGGAGCACAACCCGCGCATGCCGATCGACACGGACGGCGAGACCAACGCCGCGCCGCGTCCGGTGCGCTTCCGCTTCAAGAGCTTCCACTCACAGGACGTCGTCATCGGCCGCGAGTGGGACGGCGTGACGGAAGACGACACCGACACCAAGCTGCGCCTGCCTTACGAAGTGCGCCGCACCGGCAACGGGACGGACGTCGCCGAATCGCCAAGCAACAAGTACACCTACGCCGGTGAACCGAACGGCGAGCGCGTGTATGACTCGGGCGGTTCCGACGAGGAGCGCCAGCGCATCTATCCGAAGCTCGTGACCAACTACGAGCTGCTCGCCGTGCGTGTGCCCGGCGCGCCCGACGTGACGGACACCAGCAACAACCCCGTCCCCTACGAGATTGTCAGCCCGCTGCTCTGGCAGGAGGTCTTGGACTGATGGCGAAGCCCTATGACGATCGTGTAGAAGTGACCCCCGGCAGCGCGGTGTGCGTCTCGCCCGGCGGCGCGCTGACACGATGCACGTATTGGCGCGTGCTCGTTCCCAGCAGCGGTGGCGACGTCTCGACGCGCAGGTCGTCCAACCTGAAAGCCGGTCGGCCCGCGACGTTCGACGCGACGGCCGTGCAGGGCCTCTGGGTGGACGCCAGCAACAACGTCTACGCGTGCGGTGGCGGCACGGTGTGGAAGTTCAACGAGCAAGGCGTCGAGCAGGCGACGTACAGCCTGCCCGCCGGCAACACGGCCAAGTGCCTGGAGGTCGACTCATCGGGCAACGTGTACGTCGGCTGCGATCGCGGCGGGACGACCAAGGTGAACCTGGTCAAGCTCAACAGCTCGCTCGTCGAGCAGTGGAAGAAGGAGGTCGAGACCGACACCGTCCACGGCATCGCGATCGAGTCGGACACGGAGATTCACATCGTCGGCGGCGCGAACGCTGACGACGAGAACGCGTGGGAGTTCGACGAAGACGGCAACGAAACGGCCAACCGCAGCATAGGCAACGGCGGGCCGGTCACGTTGTACGACATCGTCTTCGACAACGGCGGCAATGAGTTCATCGCGGCGCAGGCTGACAGTGACGTCACGGTGATCTGGAAGAACGGGTCGTCGTGGCAGACGCAGACGTTGGCGTTCGCGTTCTGCGCCGACTTGAGCATCGGCCCGGACGATGAGGTCGTCGGCGCGATCAACGAAACGGGCGGCGGCGGTGGCGGGAAGGTGATCCGCTACACGTCGGCCGGGGCCGAGGACTGGTCGCACACCTTCACCGGCCTGGTCACGGACGCGGCCGTGGTCGTCGACAAGGACGGCCACGTCTACGCGGTCAGCAACACGACCGTGCGGAAGCTGGACGTCGACGACGGCAGCCAGTTGGCGACGGCCAGCCCGGTGGCAGACGGCGACATCGTCCTGCACCGAGACCTGCGGGACTTCGTCCCGGCGGGGGTGTGAAAAAAATGAGGGCCGTTTGAGCGGCCTTCGACAGTGCTTCGAATGGTCGCCCAATCTGGGCCGCCGACAACCCGGCAGACCCCCTGACAGCCGTCAAAACCCGGCTGTTTTGCCGTGCGCGGGGGGACTTTCCCGAATCGTGAGGCATTTTCCCGTTTTGATCGCGAAACTACAGCCGCGTCGATCTCGCTTCAAGGGCGTCATTGCCCAATTCAGACGATGGCTCCACCGTTGAATTGACTTGAGAATGAATCTCAATACCATATACGGCGACTCCCCCTTACAGGATCGCCGACATGAAACGTGCTCTCTCTGTGGCCATCCCTCTGCTCGGTCTTGTTTTTACTGGTGGGTGCCAATCGCACCCGTCGGGCGGTGGCAGCCTCGACCCGATTGAGAACTACGCGCAGGTCGTGTTCACGTCATATCAGCAGGCACACGGCGACGCGGTGAAGATGCAGGGCGCGATTGACGCGTTCCTGGCCAAGCCGAACAAGACGACACTCGCCGCGGCGCGTCACGCCTGGCTGCACGCGCGTGACTCGTACGGTCAGACGGAAGCGTTCCGGTTCTACGGCGGGCCGATCGATTTCGCCGACGTCGCGACCGGTGAGGAAGGCCCCGAGGCGCGCATCAACAGTTGGCCGTTGAACGAGGCGTGGATCGACGCGGTGCGCGGCCGACCGACCAGCGGCATCATTCATGACACTTCCGTGCCGATCACCGTCGAGGCGCTGGTCGAGCGGAACGCGGCTGACGACGAGGCGAACGTCACGACCGGCTACCACGCGATCGAGTTCCTGCTTTGGGGTCAGGACTTCAGCGTCGACGGCCCCGGCGATCGGCCGGCCAGCGACTTTGCGCCGGGCGACGCCGTGCGTGAACGACGGCGCACATACCTGAGGGTCGTCACCGACCTGCTGGTCAGCGACCTGGCGTGGTTGGCCGACGTGTGGGCACCGACGCCGAGCGACGGTGTCAAGCGGTACTACCGGACGACGTTCACCTCCTTGCCGCGCAACGAAGAGCTCAGCCACATCCTCACGGCGTTGGCGACGCTCAGTGCGTTCGAGCTGTCGGCTGAACGCATCGCCGCGCCGCTCGACTCCGGCAGCCAGGAAGACGAACACTCCTGCTTCAGCGACAACACGCACAACGACTACATCATGAACGTGGCGGGCATCCGCAACGTGTACCTCGGCCGAGTCGGTCGTTTGCGCGGCGCTGGGATCAACAGCCTCGTCGCCGAGAAGGACGCAAAGCTCAACGCGCTGATTGAAAGCAAGATCGACGCGGCGCTGACCACCGCCCGACAACTCGACGTGCCGATCGATCAGACGCTGGCGTCGCCCAAGGGCAGCGCTCGTCGCCAGAAACTCGAAACGCTGTCGACGCAGTTGCGCGACCTGGGCGCACTGTTCGTCGATGCCGGCAAGGCGTTGGGCGTTGAGGTGACGATCGCGTCGGAGTGAGGCGTGATTCTCCTCGGCGGGTGCCACGATGCGGGCGTCGGCCGAAGGCCGGCGGCAGCGTCGTGCCGGACGCCGTTGATTGCCCCGACCGCTTGCACGCGACCCGCATCACACTGCCTTTGGCTTCGCCTCGACCGTGTGATGGCACCCCGCACCCCGAGTTGGACCGACCTGAACCAGACCGATCGCCAATCTGACATGACACGCATTGTCGTCCTGATTCTCACTTCGCTTTGTTTGACACCGGCGTTCGCCAGCGACATGGCCGATCGCGACGCGCGTGCCTTGTCCGGCGGCGCGAACGGCACGACGTTTACCGTGTCGCGTCATGCGTTCGGGCGGTCACTGCCGGCCTTGCCAATCGACAAGTTGCGCGACTTCGCCGGCGGCAATCGGATCTTCAACACCAACTGGGTCGAGGCGCCCGCGTCGGTCAACACGCTGGACGGCCTGGGTCCGGTGTTCAATCGGGTGTCGTGCAGCGGCTGCCACACACGCGACGGCCGGGGGCAGCCGCCCGCGTCGCCCGATGCGCCGATGCTATCGATGCTCGTTCGCTTGAGCGTGCCGGGCAAAGACGCGCAAGGCGGGCCGAAGCCGCACCCGCGTTACGGTGACCAGTTGAACGACCGCGCGATCCGCGGCGTGCCCCCCGAAGGCCGGGTGTCGGTCAGCTACACCGAGGTCGAAGGCCGATACGCCGACGGCGAGCGATACACGTTGCGCAAGCCCGTGTACCGATTCGTCGACATGAACTTCGGCGAACTCGAAGACGGCGTGATGTTCTCGCCGCGCATCGCTCCGGCTGTGTTCGGACTGGGTCTGCTCGAAGCCGTGCCCGAGAAAACGATCGTCGCCCTGGCCGACCCGGACGACGCGGACGGTGACGGCGTTTCCGGACGACCTAATCAAGTGTGGGACCACATCAATGGTCGAAAAACGCTCGGCCGATTCGGGTTGAAGGCCAACCAGCCGTCGTTAAGACAACAAAACGCCGGCGCGGCGTTGGGGGACATCGGCATCACCACGTCACTCTTCCGCAAACAGAACGTCGCGCCGGGTCAGGACGCGGCGGCCAAGGCTGTTCACGGCGGCGACCCGGAGATGGGCGACGACGACCTGAACCGGTTGACATTCTATACAAGATCGTTGTCCGTGCCGGCGCGACGTGATGTCGACGACTCCGTTGTGCAACGTGGCGAGAAGTTGTTCGACTCGATCGGCTGCGCCAAATGTCACACACCGACGCTGCGCACCGGCCCGTCGGCCGATGTGCCGCAGTTGGCCAACCAGACGATCCACCCATACACCGACCTGCTGCTGCACGACATGGGCGACGAGTTGGCGGACGGTCGGCCGGACTTCGAGGCGACGGGTCGCGAGTGGCGTACGCCACCGCTTTGGGGCATCGGGCTGGTCAAGATGGTCAACGGCCACACGACGCTGCTGCACGACGGCCGGGCACGCGACCTGGCCGAGGCGATCCTCTGGCACGGCGGCGAGGGCGAGGCGTCGCGCGAAGCGTTTCGCAAACTGCCCAAGGCGGACCGGCGGGCGTTGATCCGGTTTCTGGAGTCGTTGTGAACGTGTTGATGGCGTCGCAGGGTCCCATTGAACAAGTATGGTGCGGCATAGCGCTAACGGCCGCCGACGGCTGTCGGCGGGCTTTGGCGTTCATGCGCGACCTGCTATCCTGTCGGATCGCACCGGCTGACCTGTGCGTCCCAAGATGCGTAGGTCGCATTACCGAACGATCCCTGGAGTGACTCATGACTTTCATTCAGCGTTGTCGTTTTGCATTCGTCCTGCTCCTGATGACTGTCGTAACCGCGCCCGCGCTGGCTCAGAAGAAGAAGCCTCAGAAGCCCGGCCCGGCCTGGCTGTCGATGGACCTTGGACCGACGTTCACCAGCACGATCGGGCCTGATAAGGGCGTGCGCTTCGACGGCGTCTCCAAGGGGTTGGCCATCCGGGTGGGCGAGGGCGACCACGCCGGCGGCGTGCTGTTCTGCACCGACACGGTCCGCATGGTCGCCGGCTGGACGGGCGGGTTCGTCAACATCGGCACAGGTCGAAATGCGCTGCTGGCCAACGACCGGATTTCCGGCACAGCCCACTGGGCGACGCACAAGGGGCCGGGTTGGGCGAAGGACGGCTCGTTCAACGACCCGCGGCCAAAACCGTTCGGCCCAATCCCCGCGTCGCAGGCGAAGTGGAAAGGCCACTACATGCACGGCGACAAGGTCATCTTGTCGTACACCGTCGCGGGCACGCAGGTCTATGAAACACCTTCGATGACGATGGCCGACGACGCGCCGCTGTTCGTGCGGCACCTTTGGGTCGGCCCGTCGGACAAGCCGATCGAGTTGGCGGTCACGCGCAGCAACCGCAAGGCCGACGGAACGGCGGGCGCGTTTGCGACGACGGACGTCGGGCTCGTGCGTGTCGCCAGCAAACGGAAGGTGCAACTCAAGGCCGACGGCAAGGTCATTTCGGCGGTGATCGGCCCGTCGAAGTCGGCGTCGGTGGTCACCGTTTCGATCTGGTCGAAGAAAGGGCTGAACCCCGACCCGACAATTGGCGTGCCGACGCCGAACGTCCCGGCTGGTCCGGACATCGCCGCGATGCTCAAGGGCGGCCCCGCGCGTTACCCCAAGCCCGCGACGACCGAGGCCGTGCGCGGCAAGGACGACTCAGCCTACACCGTCGACACCGTCACCGCGCCGTACGACAACCCCTGGCGTTCGGTCCTCCACTTCGGCGGGCACGACTTCTTCTCCGACGGGCGGGCCGCGATCTGCACGATGGAAGGCGACGTATTCGTCGTCTCATCCGACAACAACGGCGCGGTTCACAAGGCCTTCGAGGGTGACTCAAACAAGGTGCATTGGCGACGATTTGCCACGGGCATGTACCACCCGCTTGGCCTGAAAATAGTGGACGACAAGATTTACGTGCTCTGCCGCGATCAGATCACACGTCTGCACGACATCAACGGCAACGGCGAGGCCGACTTCTACGAGAACTTCAACAACGACATCAAGGCCGGGTTCAACAGCCACGAGTTCGCGACCTGCCTGGAAACCGACCCGCACGGCAACTTTTTCTTTATCAAGGGCACCAACGGCGGGCAGACCGAGCACGACAGCTCGGTGCACATGGTCAGCAAGGACGGCAAAACATTGACGCGGTACGCCACGGGCTTCCGTTGGCCGAACGGCTTCGGCATGAGCAAGACAGGCGTGATCACCGCGGCCGACCAACAGGGCACTTGGATCCCGTCGTCGCGTTTGGACATCGTCGAAAAGGGCGGGTTCTACGGCTTCATGAACAGCCATCACCGCGCGACGCCGCCGACGACGTACGACGGCCCGCTCTGCTGGATCCCGCACAAGGTGGACAACTCCTGCGGCGGTCAGACGTGGGTCGAGTCGGACAAGTGGGGCCCGCTCAAGGGCAACATGCTGCACCTGTCGTACGGCCGATGCCTGCTGTTCCTCGTCGTGCACGAGAAGGTCGAGGGCGTGCCGGGCAAGACGCACCAGGGCGGCGTCGTGCAGTTCCCGTGCGACAAGTTCCTGTCCGGCGCGATGCGCGCCCGGTTCAGCGACCACGACGGGCAGCTTTATGTCAGCGGGCTGAAAGGTTGGCAGACGAACGGCGCCCGCGACGGCTGTTTCCAGCGCGTCCGCTACACGGGTAAGCAAGCGCACCTGCCCAAGGAGATCAAGGTCACCAAGACCGGCGTGCAACTGACGTTCACCGAGCCGCTGGACAAAGCCGCGGCCGGCGACGCGGACAACTGGTCGGCTGAGCGCTGGAACTACCGTTGGACGAAGGGGTATGGCTCGAAGGAATACTCCGTTGAGACGCCCAACAAGACCGGCCACGACCCGATGGACATCACGGCCGTGAACGTCTCAGCCGACGGCAAGACGGTGATGATCGAGATGCCCGACATCGCGCCGGTGATGCAGCAGTCGATCCGGTGGAACATCAAGGGGGCTGACGGGCAGGACGTTCGCGGGACGCTGTACCACACGATCCACGCGACGCCGTAACACGCTTTGTAGACAGTCAAAACCGAGTCAAAAAGACAAGCCCTCCGACGCGCGTCGGAGGGCTTGCTTTGTGAAGTACCCCCAAGGGGATTCGAACCCCTGTTTCCAGGATGAGAACCTGGCGTCCTGGGCCGGACTAGACGATGGGGGCGGCGGTCATGAGGATAGTCGGCGAATGCGGGGAGGGTCAAGGGATTGGCGATTGTCGATTGGCGATTGTCGATTTGGGGATCACGCTTGGGGGCGACGAGGCGAGCAATCACCCAAACGTGTGCGATTGTCAAGCCAATCGCAAATCGGAAATCGGCCATCGAAAATCAACTGATCCGCCGCAGCGCCTCGGGATTGATGGACCACTCACTGAGGCGGGGTTCGATCTCGGTCCAGAACCGTTTGGCGTCGGACGCGTAGCCGGCGGTGCGTTTGACGTCGGGGGCGCGTTTGGCGAACCAGGCCTGGAAGCGGGCCATCATGAGTTCGCGGGTGTACTTGCTGACCATGCTGGCCAGGGCGACGGGCATGTGGCGGGCGTCGGCGTCGACCTCGAAATGCACGGTCATCGAGCGGTCGCCTTGTGTGAGTTTGTAGGCGCTGCCGGCGTCGTCTTCGCCGAGCACGGTGACCTGCGCGTTGGGCACGACGAGCGCAAGCTGCTCGCGGTAGTGACGTCGACCGGATTGGCGATCGATGACAACCAACGGGTGCGCGGCGCCGAAGCGTTGCCAGATCGCGTCGAGGTGGCGGGCGACGAAGGTGAAGCTGGTCGTGGCCTTCGACCGCGTCGCGGCGACCATCTGATTGAATCGGTCTTCAAAGACGACGGCTGCGCCGACGTCGAGCAATTTGACGTTGGCTTCCGTGGCGGCCTTGACGAGCATGCCGCGTGCGACGGCCAATTCGCCGGTCGTGCAGGACGTAGGCAGCGGTTGCCAGGGCGACTCGTCGCTCGCGTCGTACCACGGTAATGCGTCGAGCCGGTGGTGCGTGTCTTCGCCGAGCGTGTCGAGCAGGGACGACACGCAGGTCGGGCGATGGCCGGCCAGACCGACGAACGCGAGCACGCCGAGTTCGAGGTTTTTCAGACCCGTTCGGCTGCGCGACTGGTGCAGTTTCTTGGAGTCG
>JANQSF010000035.1 GCA_028284155.1 Phycisphaeraceae bacterium | reverse complement strand
TTCCGTTTGCGACGCGCCATCCGTGGCTCCTTCGTCAATCGGTTTGGACAACGGATGGTTCATCGGTCAGATACTGGGTTTTGAGATAGTTTCTAAGTGCTTTCGCTCCGTCGCTCCGGAATCAAGAACCACGAATTTCATATCGGCGTTATCGAGTGCTGATGTCTCTTATGAAGACATTCAACGCGACTACCCGGATCTGTTATCAAGCATCGGGAATCGTCTGGCCACACGAGCGTGTATTCGGATTCGAAGCCAATCCCTCCGAGTGCTTCAGTCACATAACGGGAATGATGATCAATACTTCGCAATGAAGCTGCTTGTTGCCAGCTCTGCGTTGACGATGTTGCAGCCGCAGTCAGCCACTGTCAGGGCGACAATTCGAGCAATCGGCCCAAAGATCGCATCGGGATAGCGACAATTCGATCCGCCTTCGAATTTCCATCCGGTCCGTCACCGTGTCGACATGCGTACGCCAGTCCTCCCCGGCGTTCGGTGAATCCATGCTCGATGAGTTCGCCATGCCCGACGCATCGGCCATTTCGCGAATCTTGTTCCGAGCCCTGTCCTCTTTGGCCTGCGTGATGAAATGAAACGCCTGCCGCTTCAGCAACGCCACAAGCAACGCCGCCGGGCGATCGCCGTGGGCTAAAGCGTGTTCAACCAGGCCGAAGAACCCCAGTTTGGCCGCTTCCGTGCCACCGACCCATCCCTTCTTCCTGGCGATACGCCACAGGTCGTTCACCGTCCGCGGGTCTTTCAACTCGGGGGTTGTAACCCGGTTGAACCGCACCCGCTCATTCTTCCGTCTTGAGACACCATTGAGTCTGGGGGACCGCAGGCGATGGTTTTCATGTATACCCGAAGGGGATAGTTGGAAAGAAGTAGTAAGCCCGGGCGATCCGTGCTCATCTGGCGTCCGACCGGCGGGCGATCTGTCTGACGGGGCTACCGTTATCGCCATAACGTTTCCCCCGCTATGGATGACCTGGCCTTCCATCTCAGATTGACCTCGATGAGCAACCCGCGACGATTGACCGCGAGTTGATATTGCTCATGCACCCGCAACATCCCCGACTCCACCAGGACTGTTCTCGCACGCCGGATGATCTCGGTGAAAGAAGCGAGCAAGGTGATCGACTACCTCAAGGCGCTCGACCAGCCCGCGGGGAGGAACGGGCGTGGCCGATGACGACAGCCACAATCCCCGCCGGGGAGCCGCCGGACGGTGCCGCCACGCCGAACGACCAGGCTGAGGCCACTACTGGCCGACGCTACCTGTCGTGGTCGCATGTAAACTCGTTTCGCTCGTGCCCGCGAGCGTTCGCGTTCAAGTACGAGGAAGGTGTGACGCCGGCGTTCGTCAGTTCCAATCTCCTGTTCGGCGACGCAATCTGACCCTGCCTCCTGAACCGAGACCGTGTTTAATCAGGATTCTGCGAGTCGATCCCTCACCACCCCCCACGCCGCTACTCGCATCGCCCACGGTTCCCTTGGATCGGCGGCGATGAATCGTAGTTCCTCGTTCGACATCGACTGCATCTCGTTGAACCGGAGCTTGGTCGGCGGCTCCAGAGGCATCTGCTCGGCCAACAACGGCATCAGCAACCGAACGGCGGCCTCCCGCTGATTCGCGGGCGCGTGGTCGTCGGCAACCACGGCCTCCAACTCCGGGCGGTGGTAACGGCGCGACCGGAGGATGCGCACCCACTTGTTCACGCCCCAGGGGCGGCCCTTGGGGTTCGCGCACGGCTGACCGGGCTTGAATCGGGTGTCCTTGCCGATGTCGTGGCCGGGCCTGAAGCGGCCATGGGCGTCGCGGGCTCTAGTGATGGGCATGGCGGGGCCTCCGTGACCGGGTGGCGGGCAGAAAGTTAACGCTCCACACGCGCGCGCGAGGAACAGGGCGGAGCACGTGGAGGCTTACGGGATTGTGAACTTTGTCGATTCGTGTGGCCACAGGTCGGCCTGTGGGCATGATGAGGGCACGACTTCTGTTTGCTTGCTGCGACGCTTCAGGTGTCCCTCAGTGGCCACTGACGGGCACGCATGGTCTCGATCGTCGCCTTTGGGTTGAGTCCTCGCAGGTACGTATTCGTCGTGGCCACGTTACCGTGACCAAGCTGCTGCTGAATCTCATGAATCGGAACGCCTTCGTTGGCCAGGTCCGCGGCGAGTGAGTGGCGTAGACCATGCGGATGCACGCGCTTCTCAATGCCGACCTGCTCGGCTTTGCGTTTGAGCATCATGCGGACGTACGGCGCGGACACGGGGCCGCCGGCCAACGTGCAGAACAACGGTGCGCGGCCCTTGATCCCGATCGCCTTGCGCTTGTCGATCCAGCGCTGCACGACCGCCATCGCCTCGGGGTCGAGTCCGACGAGTCGCGCCTTGTCGCCTTTGCCATGCAGGACACGGACTGTCCCGGCCTTGCCGTCGACGTCCTTGGGCTTGAGGGCCATCGCCTCGCCGATGCGCAGACCGCCACGCCACATCACGACGATCAACGCGCGGTTGCGGATCCCAGTCGGCGCTCGGTTGCTGCAAGCGTCGATCAACGTCAGGACCTCCTGTCCGGTGAGCGGTTCGGGCGGGTAGCTCTGCCCCTTGTTGGGGGCGGTGTCGCCCTTGGTGCGTCCAGTGAGCATGCACGGCCTCTCAGTTATGCTTTTCGATATTAGCATAATCATATATCGACAGGCGAGACCAGGCAAGTCGGAAGCATAACTATTTTGTCAGCTGCGGCGACCGCTACGGAGTGTCGTCATCAGCTGGCCAATCCTCGTCTTCATGGTCGTCGTCCCCCGCTTCGTCGAACTGATCTTCGAGTGCGGGGTCGTAATCCGTGCCCTCGATCTCGGACGCGAGTTGTGCGCGGCTCAGGTTGCGGCCGTCGGGAAGGTCACGCCGAACTCGGTCGATCAGGTCGGACAGGTCAGGGTTGATTCGGTTCATGTCATGGGCTCCATTAAGGTGTTCGTGTCACCGCCGGTGTCCGGACGGTCGGTGTTGATTGGGGCTAATTTGGCGAGGTGGCAGCCCAACCGAGACCGCGCGCCGATGCCGTGGCGACTACACGCTGATTGCGGTTTACCACGACGAGCGACTCGGCCAATAGGTACTGCACTTCACAAACGACCTCGCCGACGTCCATCGACAGATCGGTCGCCAATTGGGTAGTGCTTACCCCATGTGAGCCAGCGCGCAGAATGGCGTCGAGAATCGGTGTATACCCCGAACCCCTAGCTTCTTCGCAAGTCCCCGAAGACAAATCATTGTTTTCTCTAGTTAATGAGGGAGAATTCTCCAATAGAGAGTATGAGTCAGTCTTCGGGGTGTTCGGGGAATGGCCCGTAAGCTTGGTTTTCGGCGGGGTCTCGACTTGGGGGGACTTCGGGGGATTGCTTTCTTGTTCGGGGATTGACTCAGAAACGCGATAGGTGTGGCGGGGTCGGCCCCCATCGTCGTCGTAATTCGTCCGCGTCACCGTCAGGCCGTCGGCGTCAAGCGTGTCGGTCTGTTTGAACAAACGACCCATGCGTGTGCCGATGCCTCGCATCCCGAACCGCCGGTCGTGGTCTACCTCGATGCTGCGCTCTTCGGACCAACCGGGGATGTCCACGTCCCCATCGTCGTGCAGCAGGTCGAGTAGATTAGTCGCGTGTAGTTCGTCGCCCAGCCGGCCTTCCCGCTTGACGACCAGCATCACGTCACGAAGCCACGAGGATGCCGCGTCTGCCGTCCTGGCCTGCGTCTGGCGGTGTCCGTCCAGCAGGTCGCCGGCATTCAGCAGGTGGCCCACAATCCAGCCCAGAACGCCAGCCCATCGTCGCCGGTCGTGTTGCTTCGCCAACTCGGTGTCGGTTTGCTTCCCCCTGGAATGCCACGCCCTCACGATGGCGAAGACAGCGCCCAGATACCGCGCCCGGTTCGCCCGCACGTGCGCCAGCAAGTCGCCCTCGGGGTGGTCTGCATATGTGTAGTTGTCGGCCTGCTTCAGGAGACGGACGATGCTGGCCCGGTTGGCCAAGTCCTCCGTCAACTCAGCCCGATTCGATGTCATCATTAACACGACGCGGGCGGGCTTGACCGATACCGTGCGATGGTACGGCGCGCGGGCGGTGAAATCGTCTTCGGTCAGCAGGGCTTCAAGGGCGGGCGAGTCCAGCTTGCCGCGGACGTTGTCGATCGACACAAACCCCGCGCCACTGATCAGGCATGCACCGATTGATTCTTCCAGCGACCCGACGCCGTGCCCTCGCTGTTGCGTCACGACGCGAACATGTTGGCCATAAACGGCGGCGGTGATCTTGTTGCGGTATCCCTTGCCGGTCTGCGATGCGTCGGCCTCGCCAAGGTCCAGGGGCGCCCGGTCGCCCAGCAACCCACCCATGATGAGCGCCGGTGTCACCAGCGCGGCCAGCGCCCTCGCCCGGTCTGCCGGTGTGGCGAACTTAAAGTCGGCCAGCAGTGCAGACAGCAGGTCGCGGGCTTCCTCCACGGACACGTCGTCCACGTCGCCCCCTGTCACGAGCACGCCTGATTCGCGATCATAGTTGGTGACAGTGACGAGCTTGCCGTTGCGTTCGATCAGCACAGGGCAGGGGCTAACGGTGTGGATCGGCGGCAATGCGTCGATGAACGCCGGCGCGGATTGAATCTGCCGTGCGGCCGACTCTGAACAAATCGCCGCCACTTCCTTGACCGTGCCGGTTTGCTTATTCTCGGCGCGTTTCTTCAACTTCGCGACCGTCTCGAATTCGCTGCACAAGCCGGCCGTCTTGATCTGTTCCAGCTTCGGCGCGCCGCTCTCGCCCTTGACCACACGCACCACGGTCCCGCCGCGATTGAAGTAGCGACCCGACTCGGCCATGAGCGCGCCCAACTGGCGTGCAGCTTGGCCGACCTCGATTGAGCCGCCGGGCAACAGCACGACCGGGCGCTCGCCACTGTCAGCCGTTGACGGTGGACCGCCGCACACTATTCGATCCAACACGCTTCCGGTATCGTCGTCATCCCGCAGCCTTATTCCGACTTCGCCGTCAGCGGTTACCTTGGCTTTAGCGTCGGCCAACTTGTGATCCAACTCGGTGTCGGTCCACTTGTCGCCCCCGCACTTATGTTCATTCCAGTAGTCCATCACCCGCCAGGCTTCGGAGTCAGTCAAGCCAAAGCGGTAGCACTCGCACGCGGCTTGTAGTGTTCGGTTGTGACCGCCTTGGCCGCTGATGGCGTCGGGCATCTTGTCCATGTAGGCGATACAGCGATCGAAGTTGGAAGCGCTGCCCGATTGCCTGGATTCGCTCTGTTTCTGCCGGTCGAACGCCTTGCCGTTCACCTTGTCGGGCTTCGTCGCAACGGCCTCTAATTGCCCGACCGTGACACACTCCAATGCCCCCGCAGGTTTGAAGAAGTGTGCCTGACGGTGCGGCCGGTCGTCGATACCTTCGATTCCCCGTGTGTCGTCTCCCTTGCGGGCAATCGTCCCTCCTATCTTGACAATTCGCGATGCGTTGAAGGTCGACCGGTCGACCTTGACCTCGTCACTGTCGAAGCGATCGGCCAGTCCGTTGATGGCGCGCTTGATCAAGTCGGTCGAGTCTTCATCATTCGGCAGATCGATGCGGTACAGCAGATAGCAACCGTTGCCGCTCATCATGCGCAGCGCTTCCGGCCAACCCTCGCCCTCTAGGGTTGTGCGGATTGTGTGCTCCAAGTCCATCGCCGCCTCCATCTCAGCGTCGGTGGCCGACATGTCGGCAGGGCACATGGGGTCGATGTCCAACAGCAGCCAGCGTCGACGAACGATTGATGCGTCATCGGTCGTCGCCATCGCTTTCGCCTTGACGCGGTTGACCGACCGCGCAATCAGATCGGGCTCAACGGGATTCAGTGTGACGTAGATTCCCGGCGGCTGGAGTCGGCCGAGCCGTTCCACCTCGGCGGCGGCGGCGGCGATGTCGTTGAAGTAACCACTCGCCGTAGGCGTGAACTTGCCGCCCGTCCGTTCGGGGCAACGTGGTGCACGAATCTCGAACACGTCGCCGCGTTCATGCAGGATGCGTAGGTAGTCGGCGGTGTCGGTGGATTTCACTTGGCATACCTCTCGCGAGCTGGAACATGCTGTTTGTGGTGTCGCTTTTTGAATGACCAAAGTGGGCTTCTCTATTAATAGTTGGCAAGTGAATCTGGTTGAGACAGATCAGGATCGCAGGCATGGCCTAGAAGAACTCGATCACCTTTGCTGGCTGCTTCGTACGGGGCTTTCGTCTCACTGGTGCGGGGGGATTAGATCGTGTCTCGCGTCGACGCAGGAACGCAGCCAGATCATCCTCCCGGACCCGCCAGCGCGGCCTTGTGCCATCGCCAAGATTCACCGCGACAAGCTCGCCTCGCGTTATCCACGCGCGAACACGTTCGGCTTTGACACCGAGTTGTTTGGCGACCTCGGGCGGCGTGATCATCGAACGGACTCTGTTCATGCGGCCAATGTCTCATTAGTCGTTGACGCGCGGGGTACGTCACCTCTCCCCTTCGGAGTCTAGCTCGGCCGACCAAACTCACCAGTTACGCGCGCAGAGTAGGTCGCTGACTCATGTAGCGAAAGGCTTTAAGAGCAGACCTGTGTCCTCGCATAACTGCGGCACTTCCCCCTCCCCTTGGGAGTCTATCTCGACCGACCAAACTCACCAGTTACGCGCGCCGAGTAGATCGCCGCTCGACTGTACTCGACCGGCCGCAACCTCATCAGTCCCGGCCACTGATTGCACATCTATCGAGGTTACAAACAAACGGCCATCAATCACATGACACGTGACCGGCCAGCATCGTGCCGGTGAATCACCGCGCCCTACCGCTTCTTCTTCTTCGACCCGCGCGTGTAGAGCCACTTGCGCACGTGATCCGACACCTTGCGGAGTCGGGCGGGATCGATGGTCCTGACATAGTGCTCGTCCACCGCGCCGGCGTTCGGGTCATCCTCACCCGCCTCGTGACCGACGATCCGCCTCGCCGCATTAACGTCGCCTGCCCCGTCCGCGACCGTCCGGTGCGTCGCGCGCAGCTTGCCGAACGCAGAGTCGACCAGGTCGATGTTGAGCCGCCTGAGTAGTTTTCTGAATTGCAGGTTCACGGCGTCGGTCCTGCTCAGCCGTTTCCGCTCGCGGCCGGTCTTCTTGTCTGTGACGGTGACCAGCGATTCGCGCACCCACGGCTTGCCGGTTCGCGTGATGAACAGCAAACCCTCGGCCTCGTCCACCTTCGGCGTCGGCCGATGTTCGATGGACGCCTGTATCGCCTCTATCGTTTCCTTCCACAGCGGCACGGTCCGCCGCTCTTTCGTCTTGGGTCGTAGGTGGTCGATCTGCCCCGCTTCCAGGTCGATCTCGTCGAGTCGCAGGTGCGCGACCTCCTTCTGCGTGTAGCCGCCATTGATGCCAAGCAGGATCATGGCGTGAAGGTGAACATCAGCCGCGTCAATCAGACGGCGCACTTCGTCAGCGGTGTAGACCTGTCTACCGCGCACCCAGCGTGCGACACGCTTCTCAGCTTTGCTGGCGATGCGGAACTCGTCACCGAACCGCGGCGGTGTGTCGATCACCTCATTCTCGTAAGCCCACTTGAAGACCATCCGGCAGACAGTGACGTGCTTAGAAGCGGTAGTCGGCCCGTATTTCGCTTTGATCCGGTCGGCCAGCCTGGTGAAGTCGGCAGGGCGCAGCCCGGTGACGGGCGCCAGCTTGCCGAGCACGCCGAGCATGTGGCCGACGATGCTCTGATAAGAGTCGAACGTCGAGTCCGCCAGTTTGCCGGCCTTGGTTCGCTCGTACTGACGGGTCAACCAGCGGTTGACCAAGTCCCGAAGGGTCACGTGAGCGTTAGTCGGTCGGTCGGCGTCGTCACCGGACCACTCCTCTGGCATCGGTGGCGGTGTCAGGCCTTGATGGAGGTACGGGGCCTCCCATCGGTAAAGCAACAGGGCGCGATCGGGCGCATCGAGCCGACCGAAATAGTGGCGGCGCTGACCAATGACCTTGTACCAGCGATTGGTCGCGGCGTGTGGCGACAACGGAAAGTCTGGATTCTCCCGCAGATACGGATGATCCGACCGCCGCTTGCGCCCCTTGCCTTTTCGTGTCTTGATGCTATTCTTGCCCATGCCTGACCGCCCTCGTGCAAGTGTCAAGTGTCAATCCAAGTGTCAGACACTAGCACGCGGCACAGGCGACAATCAAGTATACACTGCAAAAAACAGTGTTTTCGGCTAGGTAGCTCAGTTGGTAGAGCACGGCATTGAAAATGCCGGTGTCGCCGGTTCAAATCCGGCCCTAGCCATTTCACTTCCCTGTGAAAAAACACAAGGCCGAACGGTTTGCCCGCTCGGCCTTGCGTCGCTTCATTTTCTAGAGACTTGGTAGCTTGGGTCATGGAATGACCAGTGTCTGCCCTTCGCGCAACGACTTGGGGTTGTTGATCCCGTTAGCCGCCGCGAGCTGCTGCCACTTCTGGCCGTTGCCGTACAACTTCCGGGCGATCGACCAGAGTGTGTCGCCACGCTGCACGGTGTAGGACGCCCCGCGCGGCGCAGCCGGCGCGGTGACGTTCGTGTTCACCGTGATGTTGGGCGCACCCGAGGCGGCCGTCCCACCGGCAGTCGCGTCGGGTGTGGTTGGATAAACCGGTTGGGGCGCTGCCGGGAACGGCTCGGGCACGGGGGTGACAGGCCCCTGATATGCATCGACCGTCGCGAGAGGCTCGGGCGCCAGCCCAACTTCCGCCGTCTTCGTCGACTGCTGGCAACCCACGGCCACGAACGCCAACGCGGCCAACACCATCCAAGTGAGCAACCGTTCCATATGAGCACCTTCCATGGATCTCGGATTGGGTCGACGCCGTTCGACCCGTTGAGTCCGATATCGGTCAAACCTTCTCACGATCTGAAAAGAAAGCGCAACGCCCGTTTAACCGCGGGGCTCGCCCCGCCACCTTCACCTTACCTTGATCTTTAACGCCCCGACTCAACCCTCAATCACCCGCCACGACCAGACGATCCCCCAACCGTTCCCGCCAGTCGGGGTCGACCTGACTGTCCGTAACGATGCTGTCCACCTCGTCCAGCGAACAAACACGGACGAGGCTCTTGCGCCCGAACTTCGTCGAGTCCATAAGCAGCACGCTGCGCGCCGCCTGCCGGATCATCGCCTGCTCGACCTGCGCCATTGCGAGGTTGATATTGAATGCCGCGTCGTCGTAGATGCCCGCCAGGCTGAACAGCGTCAGGTCGGCGTGCAGGTCGGCCAAACAACCGGTCGCCATCGGCCCGACCATCACGCCCGTCCGCGGGTAGAGGCTGCCGCCGACCAGCAGCAGTTCGACCTGCTCGTCGTCGGCGAACTCGTTGGCGATCGCCAGACTGTTGGTGACGACCTGCAACGGGCGGGCCTCGATCCGCCGGGCCGTGTAAACCACGGTCGAACCGCCATCGAGGATGACCGTCATGTGTGGTTGAACGAGCTGAGCCGCGTGCTGCGCGATGGACTGCTTGCCCTCAACCTGCTGGTCCATCCGTTCAGCCAAGACGATGCTCGGCTGCCGCCCTCCGTTGCCCCCACCGTGAACACCATTGGCCGGCGACTCGACCAGCACCGCACCGCCATGGGTCCGCTTGACGTGGCCTTGCTCCTCCAACGCTTCGAGGTCGCGCCGCACGGTCGATTGACTCACGTCGAGCGCCTGCGCAAGGTCGTCGAGCTGCGCGGCCTTGCGGTCACGCAGGATCTCGAGCAAGCGTTGTTGGCGTTCGACGATGAGCATGAGGGATTGCCGATGTTCGATCTGCGATGTCAGATGTCTGACTGAGGTTTGAAAACGTGTGAGCGTCCCACTGTGTTTCCAGTTCATTCACTCAATCCCGCGGATGGCCCGCTATTTGGCCTTCCGCTGGATATCCCACGTCACCCCAGCACTCGTTCCCATCGTGCAAGACTCGCGGCCACTTTGTCGCTGCTCTGCGCTGGTGTCGATGCCGACGACGCGGGCATCCCGGCGGGGACGACAGTACTCATCACCGTCCCGCTACCGCCGCCATATGCCGCGTCGCGCTTCGAGGACTTCAAGTCGTCTTCCAGCGAACGGATCGCCCTGACACCCAAACCCTGCAACGCCCCGTGGTATGACCGCACAGCCTCGGCCGGGTCGGTGACCTGCCCGTCGGCCAACCAGCGCAGGTGCTGGATGAACGTCGGCTGATGCTCGCTGTTGTTGATCATTCGGCCGTACAACGCCGCGCGTGCGCCGTAGCGCTTGGCCTCGGCGAGCTGCGCAAACGCATCGAACGTCGTCCCGCTCGACCCGCCGAGAATGCCCGACACCAAGTGCGGGTCGTAACTGACCAACTGCTCCATCGCGGCCGGGCCGTGGTATGGGATCTTCAGGAATATCGGCCGACCCTTGCCAACAACACCGCCCAGCGCCCGCGCGATCATGTCGTTGAGGTACCTGCCCAAGTCGGGCACCGGCGCTTGCGCCGCATTGGGGTTGAACACTTCGAGGAAGTGTCGGAACCCCTTTCGCTCCGCCTCGGCGCGGAACTCGCCGTAACGCTGCAATGCCTCGCGGTCGAGATCGACGTCGTTATTGAACGTCATCGAGTACAGGCCAAGATCGGCCCCGGGAACACCACTTGACCCAGCTTCCGGGGGGGCGGGGCAGTCGACCTTGCCGCACATGATGTGGTCGATCGTGGCTGACCGGAACGGCTGCGACGGCTGGTCTTTGTATTGCCCGCCCTGGGCGAGCCAGATGTCGGTGGTGTCGTTGGCCCGGGCCGCGGGCGTGCAGGCCGAATCCCGGAAGAGGCCCTCGTGGATAGCCAACACCTCGTTGGTCGAGGCGCTCATCAGCATGATGTCCAGCAGGCCGGTCTTGACGTTTTCCCGGATCAAGTCGCGCAGCTCGGCCAACGTGCGGTACCGGCCCTCACTCGCATAATGCTCTGGCGACTTGCCAGGCGACGCAATGCCGTACGCCAGGTCGGGGTCTTTCGCGTCGGCGAGGATGAAGTCGCCACACGACGGGTCGGCGTGGATGCGGGCGAGTTTTTCATCAAGTGTCTTACGCATGGAATCAATTCGCCGTGTTGCAATTGCTTGTCGTTACACGCCGGCCATGATCTGGTCCGTAATCGCCTGCACCATCTGCTCGAATGCGCCGTCGTTGGACGCCGAATCGGTCGACCCGTCGCAATGACATTCACACGCCGCGCTGCTTGGCCGAACGTCGAACGGCGCGAAGAACGGCTGCTCGGGCTGACTCGCGCAGCCCTCGGGTGCGCAGGCCAACCGCGGGTCATTCAGGCCGAACTTCTGCTTGACCTCCAGCAACTCGGTCATCTGCGACGGGTTGAGCACATTGGGCGCTGCACCCAGTTGGCGGGTCAGCAACAGGAGGCGTGAGTACTGGTCGAGGATTTCCAGCCGGTAGTACGCGTCGATCAACGTCTTCTCGAAACAGACGACGCCGTGGTTACCCATCAGCACGCTGTTGGTGTCGGGCGTCATGACGTCGATGATGCTCTGCCCCAGCACGGGCTTGCTTGGCGTTGCGTACTCCGCCATCGGGACGACACCCAGGAACACCTCAGCCTCGGGGTGGATGCCCTCGGGCAGCGGCATGTTCGCCAGTGCGAACGCGGTCGCGTGAGGCGGGTGGCTGTGCACGACGCTCTTCACGTCGGCGCGGGCCTTGTAGATCGCCAAGTGCATCAGGATTTCGCTCGACCGGCGACGCCCCTTCGCGTTCGCTTCGACCTGGTTGCCTTCCATGTCCACCACGCACAGGTCGTCCGGCGTCATGAACCCCTTGCTGATGCCGGTCGGCGTGCAGAGCACACGGTCCTCGCCGATGCGCACCGAGTGGTTGCCCTCGTTGCCGCCGCAGTAGCCTCGCAGCCAGATGCGGTGGCCGACGTCGCACATTTCCTTCTTCAATTGCCATAGTGGTTGATTCATCGCCTGCCTTTCTGTTGGCTCGATTTACTGCTTTGCTGCTTTGCTGCTTTCGTGCAAATCAATCGTGTCGATGATGGCTGCGCAGTACGCATCCACCGGTACGCGATCGGGTCGAAACGGCTGCGTCGCTTCGCCGCCCTCGCTGACCGCAATGAGTTGCCCGACGCCCGCGCCGTGTTGGTCGTATACGACCAGCGAGTCGGGCATGGGGTTGGCACGTTTGGTCGGCGCCGTGTGGTGGGTCAGTGCATGGGCGTCGAGCGCCTCGGCAATGAGCAGCCGGCCGGCCCGAAGCTCGGGCAGGCGGCGGCTCAATGTCACAGTGCCAAGGACTCTTGCGATACGCATGCCTTAAAGTCTCAAGTCGAAGGTCGAAGAGTTGAGAACTGTCCTTTTGTGGCCGATCCGAAAGACCTTTGACTTTCGACTCGCGACCTTTGACTTTGAATTCAACACCGATGCAGCTCCGCCAGGTCGCGCTGTACACTCGCCGGCGCGGCCGGCGGCGACTGCATGACTCGGTCGATCATCGCGGCCATCGCGCGGTGGCCGTGATGGGGGTACTCGATCACCAACACGTTTGCGCCGATCTCGATCACGCCCTGCTCGACAGCCTCGCCGCACGTGCCGACGACGGCCCGCAACGACGCGCACCGGTTCAAGTAACACATCGCCCGCGCCGCGTTGGGCACGAACAGCACGCCGCCGGCCACGCGCGACGCCTGCACAGCCGACGACAGGTCGCGGACGACCTGCGGTAGGGCGCTGTTGTGGTGAGAGGCGCTCGTGCCCACGAACGCCGCCGCCCTTTCGGCTATGACCTGGTTGGCCACAGGGCAGGCGCCCTCGACCCAGGCCAGCCACGGCGTCTGCTGCGCAGTACCATGCGCGGCGGTTTCTGACACCGAGCCGCGACGCATACGCTCCGGAAACTGCCGCAACAAGTCGTTGGCCAAGGGCGAAAGGCGCGCGTCCGGCGCGAGCACGGCGACGCCATCCGGCGCGGCGTCCATCGCTTCCTGGAGTCGTGTCGCGGTCACCACACCGGTCAATGCGACCGTCGCCATCGCGGGCACGGCCTGCGTATTCGCGCCGCTTGCGGGCGGCGATCCGCCCGCGACCGGTGGCGCTGTACCCAGACGCCCCGCCAACTCGGGGAACTTCGAGTAGTCGCCCGTACACGTGCCGATCGGCGGGTGCACCTCAACACGCGACGTCGCGGCAGGCGACTGGCCTGACAGCCCGCCAACCAGGCCCTGCCGACGCAACGCCTCGATCACCTTTTCAGTGATCAACTGCACGAGTTGTTGGTCGTCAGGCGTCATGGACAATGCAGTCCAAGGTCGAAAGTCAAAGGTCGAAGGTCAGTGGATTCTCGCGTGCCGATTCGCGGTCGCCCGCAGGGCGGGCTTGACCCAATGCCTAAAACGTCATTCATCGATCAGCCCAAGCGTCCACCATCTCACGGGGCTCGTGTCGTCGTTCAGCAATTCACGCAAGCCCTTCCCATCGCTGGTCAGGATCACATGGTCGCCAGCGCCGGCCCCGAGTTTGTCCACCGCCAACACCGGGTCGCCCGCGGGTTGTCCGGCGTTGCCCAGTGGCTGGCAGACCAGCAGCTTTGTGCCGTTCAGTGAACGGTGCTTCACGGTGCTGGTCGCTCGGCCTTGGACGAGGGCGTGTTGCATGGTGTTGGGTCATCCAATGACTCGGTACTTACCCAATCGGGACGATCGGGCTACTTAGGCCGACCGGCTCGGTCGGCAATGCCAACGCGTCCCTGTCGTCGCGGTCACACGATCCGCAACGCGTCACTCACCGTCACGCGCCGAAACCGCGTGAACGTCAACGGGTTGGCCACCCCTTCACCGGTCGGCGTCGCGATCGAGTAGCTCGGGTAACCTTCGCCGCCCACGCCCAGGCAACCCGTACTCGGGCCGTTCACGGCGTAAAGCGTCGTGTTGCACGCCTGCCCCATCCGCGTGATGTTCGCCAGGTTGTTCGAGTGGATGCAGGCCGTGTGACCGAAGCCGTGTTCGTGCTTGATCGCCAGTTCGAGTGCGTGGTCGAAGTTGCGGGCTCGGACGAACGGGACGAACGGCATCATCTGTTCTTCGGGGACAAACGGGTTGTTCTCGTCTGTTTCGCCGAATAGCAGTTCGACTCCCGACGGCACGCTCGCACCGCACGCCTGGCCGAGCACCTGCGGGTCTTTGCCCACCAGGTCTTTGCTCACCGCGTAGTGGTCTTTGTCGTAGGTGAACGCCGCCTCGGTCAGCCGCTGGACCTGCTGGCTGTTCAGTTCCATCGCGCCGGCCCGACGCATCGCGTCCATCATCTGGTCGAACACCGACTCGACGACGAACACTTCTTTTTCGCCGATGCACAGCAGGTTGTTGTCGAAGATCGCACCCGCGATGATCGACTTGGCGGCGTTGTCGAAGTCGGCTGTCTCATCCACGACGACCGGCGGGTTGCCCGGCCCGGCGACGACGGCGCGTTTGGGCTGCTTCATCGCCGCACGCGCCACCGCGGGGCCACCGGTGACGCAGAGCATCGGGATTCGCTCGTGCTTGAAGATCTCCTCAGCCGTGCGCAGCGTGGGCGGGTCCATCGTGCACAGCAGCGGGTCGATCCCGAACTCAGCCTTGATCGCGCGGTTGTACGCCTCGACCGCCATCGCGGCGCACTTCGCGCCGGCCGGGTGCGGATTGAACACAACCGCGTTGCCGGCCGCGATCATGCTGATCGCGTTGCTCGTTAGCGTCGGGATGGAGTGCGTCACCGGCGTGATCGCGCCGATCACGCCCCACGGCGCAGCCTCGTCCAGGCCGATGCCCGCGTCGCCCGAGTGGGCGTTGGTTTGGAGGAATTCGACGCCCGGGATCGCCTCGAGCAGTTCGAGCTTGGCGACCTTGTGGTCGAGTCGACCGATCTTGGTTTCCTCGAACTCGATGCGCCCCCACTCCTGCGCATTCTCACGCGCCATGCGTTTGAACAGTTTGCAGATGCCGTCACGCACCTTGACACCCGCTTGCGCCAACTGCTGCTGCGCGCGGGCGGCGGTATCGACCGCCTCGTCAACGTTCGTAAACCGACCGACCGCGGGGTTCGCTCCCCCCGAAGTGGCGCCGGACGGGGTGTTCGCCGTTTGGCTGTGCCCGTTGCCGCCGCCGTTGCTCGACGCTCGGCCTTGCAATTGCGGCCCGAGTTGCCGCAGCACCTGCTCGACGACGTTGCTGACTAGTGTGGATTGATCCATGGTGTTGCCTTGCGTGTTGTTGCAATCAATCGGTGCGCGTCGCGACTCGCGGTGCAAGCACCGCGGTTAAACCAAACGCGTCAGGTGACGCGTTTGCCCATCACGACAGCCTCGTCGACGATGCCGACGACCACCGCGTCCGTCGGTGTCTTGCCCATCCCTTCCGACATCCGGGCGCTCGACCCCTGCACGATCAGCACGAGTTGCCCTTCGCCCGCTCCCAGCGAGTCCATCGCGACAATCGCTCGACCGGTCACTTCGAACTTCCCGCCGCCACCGGAATCGTTCCCCGCCGACGCCGGGTCGTCGTATTCGACCCTCAACGGCTCGACGACCAACAGCTTCCGCCCGTTGATGGCCGGGTCTTTCTGCGTGGCGACGATGTGGCCTTTGACGCGTGCGAGGAACATGGGGGTGCTCGAAGGGACCGAGGGATCAAGCGATCGAGGGACCAAGGGCAATGCAAGGGAGCGATTCGGCAAGTCACGGCGCACAAGGGAGGGCCCCTCGATGGCTCGGTGGCTTGATCCCTCGATCCCTTCCCGCCTCACACCTTCGCCGCACCCTCGTGCGGCCGGGCGATGACGTGGACGCTGAGCACCTCGCCGACGCGGCGCGCCGCCTCAGCCCCCGCGTCGACCGCGGCCTTCACCGCGGCGACGTCGCCTTCGACCGTGACCGAGACCATGCCCGAGCCGACTTTGTCGGTCTTGACATAGGTCACGTTTGCGGCCTTGAGCGCCACGTCGAGCGCTTCGACGGCGCCGATCAGGCCCTTGGTTTCGATAATGCCAATGGATTGTTGTGCCATGATGCTGTGTCTCCAAAGCCGCTTGCGGCTTAGCGCGATACCGCTGGTCGATTCGACAACGCCTCGACGGTCTGCCGGGCGACGATCAGTTCTTCATTCGTGGGCAGGACCCAGAGGGCGACGCCGCCGTCGTCGTTCCGGGGGTCGATACGTGTCTCCGCGTTGCCGTCCGTGTCATTGTTCTTTTGTGGGTCGATCCGGATGCCCGCGAAGTCCAGGTCGGCGCAGATCGCGGCGCGGATGGCCTTGCCATACTGACCGACACCGCCGGTAAAAACCAGCGCGTCCGCGCCGTTGAGCACGGCCAGGTAAGCGCCGATGTAATGCCGGCATGACTCGACGAATGCGTCCAGAGCGAGTTGCGCCCGCTCATTGCCTGCCTCGGCCGCCTGTTCAACCTCGCGCATGTCGGCGCTGACACCCGACAGGCCCTTCAACCCCGCGTCGCCGCCGAGCCGCTTCCAGATCGTGTCCAGGTCAAGGCCGAACGCGAGCAACTTCAAGATCGCAAAGGCGTCGAAGTCGCCGACTCGGCCGGCGTGGAACGTCCCGCTCTGCGCGGTCATGCCGAAACTGTTAGCCACGCTCTTGCCGTCCTCGATCGCGCAGATCGAACATGACCCACCCAGGTGGCAACTGATGACGCGCTTCGCATCCGGCGCGATCTCAGCCATGCGCGTCGCGATGTACCGATGGCTCGCGCCGTGAAAGCCGTACCGCCGAATGCCCAGGTCTTCGACCCACTCGTGCGGGATGCCGTAAACCTGTCGGGCCGGCGGAATCGTCTGGTGGAACGCCGTCTCGAACGCCGCGACCTGCGGCACTCCCGGAAGCTTGTCCATGAACGCGCGCATCGCCGCGATGTAAGGCGGGTTGTGCTGCGGCGCGACGTCGGCGAACTGCTCCATCGTCGCCAGCACGTTGTCGTCAACGATCACGGCGCCGCTGATCGGCCCGCCGTGCACAGCCTTGAACCCGATCGCGTCGATGTCGCCGATCGCCTTGACCGCGTGATGCTCGACCAGCTTGGACAGGTGCAATTCGATCGCCGCCGCGTGGTCAGCCAGGTCGGTCACGCCCTCGTCGCGGATCGGGTCGCCGCCGCAGCCCAGCATGCGGGCGACCGACCAGTTGCTGCCGCCCTGCCCGATGCGGTCCGCAGCGCCCACAGCGATCACGTCCATCGCGGCATCACCCCTGTCCGGGTCGATGCTGTAGAGCTTGTACTTGAAGCTCGTCGAGCCGAGATTGGCGATGAGAACGATCATGCTGCGAAGCCACCGAGGGATAGAGGGACCGAGCCATCGAGAAATCGTTCTGCCGAGTGCCACTTGGTGGCTTGATGGCATGATCCCTCGGTTGCTTGTCTTAGAAGTTCCCAACCAACGCCTCGTGCGGCCGGGCGATGACATGGGCGGAGACGAGTTCGCCCACTCGGCCGGCCGCGTCGGCGCCGGCGTCGATGGCGGCCTTCACGCTGCCGACGTCGCCCTTGACAATCGCGGTCACAAAGCCGCCGCCGATCGGAACGGTCTTGACCAGTTCGACGTCGGCGGCCTTGAGCATCGCGTCGGTCGCTTCGACGATGCCGGTGTGGCCACGGGATTCAATCATGCCCAATGCGCTCATGGGAATTGCTCCTGCGCGCCGTCATTGCGGCGCAGTGAGCCGGGCCGTGTCGGCCCGGTGGGTGTCGTGGGTTCGTCGGGCGCGCATGGGGTGCGCCAGACGCGCGGGCAAGCCCCGCGGTTAAACGAGTCGTCACTTCGTGGACGACTTCTTCGCCGCCTTCGGCAGCATGGCCGACAGCTCGTCGTGCGGGCGGGGGATGATGTGGACGCCGACGACCTCGCCGACTCGGCCGGCCGCGTTCGCGCCGGCGTCGACCGCCGCCTTGACCGCCGCGACGTCGCCGGTCACGAACGACGTGACGAGCCCGGAGCCGACCTTGTCCCAGCCGACCATGTCGACGTTGGCGGCTTTCATCATCGCGTCGCTCGCCTCGATCAACGGGACGAGGCCACGGGTTTCGACCATGCCGATTGCGGATTGTGCCATCGTGTTGCTCCTGTTGAACGACCGGACCGGCACGGCCCGGCTCGCTGCGCATCGTGCGCCGGATTGCTTACTTGATCAGTTCCATGCGCGTCGCGCTGGGCAGGTGACACGCGTTGCCTTCGTCGGTATCGATGTGAACTTCGAGCTTGACCTTCGGGTGCTCACGCACCTTGACACGGTCAAACGTCAGGCCGCACGGGCCGTCGACCTTCAGCTTCATGTAGTCGCCGTCCTTGACGCCAAAGTGCGCGAGGTCGGCCGGCCCCATGTGAACGTGACGCTCAGCCCGAATCACGCCCTTGTCCAGATTGATCGAGCCGTGCGGGCCGACGAGCACGCAGCCCGGCGTGTTGTCGTGGTTGCCGCTGATACGCAGCGGCAGGTCGATGCCCATGAAGATGCCATCCGTGTAGCTCAGCTCGACCTGCGTGTAGTTGCGCGTCGGCCCGAGGATGCGGATGCCCGGGATCATGCGGTTGCGCGGCCCGATCAGATTGACCTGCTGCTCGGAGGCGAACTCGCCCTCCTGGTAGAGGTCTTTCATTTTGGTGAGCTGTGATCCCGGCCCGAACAGCTTTTCCAGATCGCTTTGCGTGACATGGACGTGTCGGGCTGAAACGTTCACCAGCAGCGGATTCGGCCCGGCATTGCTGGCCGGCGGCACGACGTGTTGTTGGCCGACCTGCCCGGTCCACTGATCGCGAAGGACCTGACGGACCATCCGCTCAACGGTGGCACGGTCAAGGTGGGGCGCGTTCTGAACCATGAGAGACTGTCCGACAGGAGGAACTCGACTCCCCGAAGCTTACAGAATTTTTCAGAACTTGTCAAATTCTTCCACAAATTATCGCAGAGTGTTCAAAACCAGGCTGGCGCAACACCTAACACATTGACGTTAATACACTTACAGAACATAATGCCCATAGGTAGGACCCGAAAAACGATCGATGTGTCAGCCGTGAGAGCGGGCCCAAGGCGGCGAATCTTCGAGCTCCGGCTGCCGGCTACGCGATTGCTCCCAGAGCGAAATCGCCTCGGCCGCGAACGCGGACGCCTCCTCCGCATCGTCGAACGCCGACTTCGGCACGATGTGGGCGCTCAAGGCGCTGACGTAGAAAAAGATGTGACCGTCTGTTTGCCGGATCTGTTCGACCATATCCCACCTCATTTGAGAGGCGAACATCGGCGCCCGGATCTCGAAGTATTCGTCGTGCAGGGTCAACTCGTGTACACCAATCAGCGCGAGATTCTTGCCCTCCGCGTAGGCCTTGCGCACAGCGGCACGTCGACCGCCGCCGCAATAGGTGTAGAGCAGCATCAACGGCAACATCACACCGAAGGCGACCATGATCACAACCATCAAATCGGACAGCGGCTCGTCGTCCAACGTGTGAAGCAAGAGAATGAGCACAGCCGCAATCGGGCCGACCAATATCCCCACAAGCACCTGCCGGCGCGTCCGCTTCGACCAGCGCATCTGGTCGAAGGTCAACGCGATCAGGTCGTCCATTGACGTTTCGTACTTGACGGTGCGTTCGCGCATGCTTCAAGTCACCCCGCGCGGTTAATCCGCGTTGTCGACGTGCGTCCCCCACCACGTCAGCCAAACGACCTCACGCTGAAACGACCGGCGGTTCGGGTAGACCATCGACACACCGTCGCCAGCCAACGACTCCGCCCCTCGGCCGACGACCGCGAACCTGGCGTGTTGAACGAGGTCGCTGACCAGCAACGCGAAGTTCTCATCGATGTCCCGACAGCGCCGTTCACCCAGGTAGTTGTAAAGGAACTCGTCGCCGTCGAGACGGTATCGGCCGGCGTCGTCCGCCACGATCAGATCGACGATCAGGCGCTGGTTTTCCACCGTCGCCGAGCCGTACTCCGTGACGGTCATCCCCGTTTCGACGTCAACAAAATCCTGCGATGTGCGTTGCGTGTCGAGCATATTGACCACACCCGCGGCAACGACCAGCACGCGGTCCCATGCCAGCGGGCGGGGTCGCCCTAAGGCGTCGTACAGCGTCAACGCCTCGGCTTCGCAGTCAACCCGCTTGAGCTTCTTGGGGTGGGCAACCTCTAGGATGTCCGCCTGGTCAACGGCTTGCGCCGGCACGCCGATACGCGTCAAGGCGTGCGCGAGCGTGTGTGCTTCTTCCGCCTCCAGACCGTCGGCGACCATGCCGAACGCGCTGCGCGCCAAGACCGCGGCATCGACGCGCGTCAGCGAGTCGATCGCCTCGAACGCGTCGACCAACTGGTCCGCGCGAGGCAGGTCGCGTGTGGTTTGCATGACCGCGTAGGGCATGCTCAGGATTGTCGGAAGACCCGCACTAGGCCGCAAGCGGCCGCCGTATCGGGGGCTAGTCGAGATTCATCGTCAACAAGAACTCGGCGTTCGTCTTGACCTTCTTGATCCGGCTCTTGAGCAGCTCCATCGCCTCGACCACGTTCATGTCGGCCAGCACCTTGCGCAGGCGGTAGACGAGGCCCAACTCCTTCTCGTCGAGCAGCAACTCTTCACGGCGTGTGCCCGACGCGGCGATGTCGATCGCGGGATAGGTGCGCTTCTCAACGAGTCGGCGGTCCAAGTGCAGTTCCATGTTGCCCGTACCCTTGAACTCCTCGAAAATGATGTCGTCCATCTTCGAGCCGGTGTCGATCAGAGCGGTTGCGAGGATGGTCAGGCTGCCGCCGCCCTCAATCGCGCGGGCCGAGCCGAGGAACTTACGCGGGCGTTGCAAGGCGTTCGAGTCGAGGCCGCCGGTCAGGATCTTGCCCGAATGCGGCATCTCCGTGTTGTACGCGCGGGCCATGCGGGTCAGCGAGTCCATCAGGATCACGACGTGTTGGCCGAACTCGACCATGCGGCGTGACTTCTCGATGACCATCTCGCACACCTGCACGTGACGGGCCGGCTGCTCGTCGAACGTCGAGGCAATCACCTCCACGTCCTTCGGCGTGTTGGCTTTGAAGTCCGTCACTTCCTCAGGCCGTTCGTCGATGAGCAGGACGATGACCTTCACGTCCTCGTAGTTCAGGCAGATCGAGTTGGCCAGTTGTTGCAGCAGGAACGTCTTACCCGTGCGCGGCGGCGCGACGATGAGACCACGCTGGCCGCGGCCGATCGGCGTGACCAGGTCGACGATGCGCATCGACACGTTCGCGGCTGTGTCCTGCCCCGCGCGCTCCAGGACGAACCGCTGCTCGGGGTGCAGCGGCGTGAGGTCTTCAAACGTCTTGACGTCGTTCAGCACGTCCGGCGGGTTGCCGTTGACCGCGTCGACGCGCAGCAGGGCGAAGTATTTTTCGCTCTCCTTCGGCGGGCGGATCGTGCCCTGCACGATGTGGCCGGGCTTCAGGCCGAACCGGCGGATCTGTGACGGGCTGACGTAGATGTCGTCCGGACAGGCCAAGTACGAATACTCGGGCGAGCGGAGGAAGCCGAACCCGTCGGGCAGGATTTCGAGCACACCCTCGCCGTACATCAAGCCCTGCTTGGCGATGCGCGACTCGAGTATCTTGAACGTCAATTCGGGGCGCTTCAGGCCCTTGTAGTCCTCGATCTCTTCCTCAGCCGCCAATTCGTGCAGGCCCTCGATCTCCATCTTCTGCAGGTCGCGAACCGTCAGGTCCGACTTCTTCGCCCGCTATGAGCAGGCGA
>JANQSF010000158.1 GCA_028284155.1 Phycisphaeraceae bacterium | reverse complement strand
TACAAGCACAGCTCGTCCGACAACCTGTCGCTGCGCCGCGTCGGCTACACTTGGCAGCGTTGAGTGACACCGACCGCAACCCGGACGACCCCTCACCCTCGGACGAGCCCACGTCGCCCCCGGATGTCCCACCGTATGCCGACCCGGATATCCCCCCGCCCGACCCGACGGCGATCGACGAATTTAATCAATCAATAGTCAGCCCAATCACCCCAAGCGAGCCGGCCCGTGTCGGGCCGGGCAGCCCGACAACCTCAGAGTTTCATTCAATCGACGCGGACTACGCCGACCCGCTCGACGAAGGCCCACCACACTTCCCCATCGTCCCTGACGACATCACCGAGCAGCACCCGACGCCGGAGGAACACCGCCGACACGTCAACGCTTTGCTGGCGATGGCGGCGCAGCGCGCCCGGCGGCGACGTCGCCTGCTGCTGCTGCACGGCCCAACGACGCGCGAACTCGTCCTGTTCTGGTGCCTCTGGTTGCTGGGCAGTTGGGCGGTCACGCTCTGGGTCGACGCGACGGCCCCGGCGCTGCGTTGGATGACCTTCGCCTCGGCGTTCGGGCTGATGGTCGTTTGGCCGCTCGTTCGGCTGAGCCAACACGCGCGACGCCCGCGCCACCGACCCCGGCCCGCCCGTCGACGCCACACCGCACGGTTCGGCGGCGCGACGCCGCCGTGGGCCTGGCGAGGCCTGTCGCCGTGGCTTGTGTTCCGCGACTGGGTCTGCCTCAACCTCGTTTTCCAGGCCGTCATCTGGCCATTGCGCGCGACAGGCCAATGGGAAGTCGCGCAGGCGGCCTGGCTCGACGCCGCGTTTGTCGGCTGGAGCCTGTTGACGGCGCTGGTCATCGCGTGGGGCGTGCGGTCGCGCCAACCGTCGCACCGCGCCGCGGCGATGGCGATCTGTATGCTCATCCTGCTCGGCGAGCCGGTCGTGCAGATCGTCGCCAGCCTGGGCGCGCAGGCCGACCTTTGGCCGAACGTCGCCTGGCGACTGCGTGTCAGCCCGATCCAAACGCTGTGGGAATTGGCTGGCGAAGACGACCCGGTCAACTGGGCCGGCCTGCCCTGGTCGCCGGCGATCATCAGCGTGATCATCGCGGCGGCGGCGGGGTGGGCTGTGCTCGTCGTCGTGCAGCGCGTGAGCAACGCGCCGCAGCAAACGCCCGCCATGCGTACAATGACGCCGTGAGTTCCGACACATGTAGATTTTGTCTTGACAGAGCGCCGAGTGATCCTCCTCGCCGTTGAGGCTCGTCGGATCATCGGACACGCAGTGTCCGGCTCGGATAAGGCACGAAGCACCGTTTTTTGTGCGATTGTTTCGATCCGATACGCAAGCGACCCAGGAGCCCGGAATGGATTCCGAATCAACCACCGCCACCGTCGAAGAAAACACGCCGGACAACGCCCCGGCAGAAAACACCGCGCCCGAATCCGACAAGCCCAAGGGCAAGTCGAAGAAGAAGGCGAAGGCCGAGCCCGTCGAAATCCTCAAGGACCTGCCACAGCGCGTCGAGGCGGCGTTGATGACGACCGACCGACCGTTCCCGCCGGCCAAACTGTCCGACGTGCTCGGCGGTATCGGCGTCAAGGCGGTCAAGGAAGCGATCGACGCACTTAACAAGGTGTACGCCAAGACCGAACGCAGCTTCCGGGCTGAACTGGTCGCCGGCGGGTATCAGATCTTGACGCTGCCCGAATACGCCGACGTGCTCAGCGCGATGCACAAGACGCGGTCGAGCCAGAAGCTCAGCCCGGCCGCGATGGAGACGCTGGCGATCGTCGCGTACAAACAGCCGATCCTGCGGGCCGAGATCGAGGCGATCCGCGGCGTTGCCTGCGGTGAGGTGCTGCGCGGGCTGATGGACCGCCACCTGGTCAAGATCGCCGGGCGGGCCGAGGAGTTGGGTCGGCCGATCCTGTACGGCACGACGAAGCTGTTCCTTGAGACGTTCGGGCTATCGAGTTTGGACGACCTGCCGAACGTCGAAGACTTGTCGAAAGGGTCCGCGTGATTGAAACGCGCCAGTCAGAGGCGAATCGTGTGCACACCGCGCGCCGGGAGGGCGAGGCTCCGTCCGAGCCGCGGGGCGGGCTGATCGCACAAGCTATACCGCGGCTCGGACGGAGCCTCGCCCTCCCGATCAAGCGCATGCAACGACGCGTCCCACTCTTGACCTTGGCTGTCTGTGTTCTCTTCACCGCAATCACCGGATGCGAGGCGTACCGGTTGCGCGGCGTCGTGCTGCACGGCCAACGACCGGGCGTCTTGGTCGTCGACGCCGATGACGAACGCCTGCAAGTGCAGGGCGTTTCGGACGCGGTCATCGAACTGACCGTCGACCCGCGCGAGATGCGGCCGAAGCCGCAGCCGGCCGTGGTCACCGATGCGCTGGGCCAATTCAACACACCGATCAACGCGGACGGCGCCGGCCTGCTCGAATACGAACTGCAACTGGTCGTGACACGCAAGGGCTACCGCAACCTGTGGGAGTTCCTGCCCATGCCGGGGTCTAATAAGCGATTAGTCATTACCCTCGCCCCGGGCGCCGGCGGGCCGAAGCCGGCCGGCAACATCGTCGACGACACGATCCGCACGGGCGAGGAATTGCTGAATAAGCAGTGAGCTTCGCGATTTGGGGTGCCACACTTTGGCTTTGCAAAGTGTGCTTCGGTTGCGGCAGCGTGTTCCAAGTCACACACTTTGCAGAGCCAAAGTGTGGCACCCGCTACAAGCGATCTGAACGCGCGACAGGCCAACGCAATCCGCCGCAGCAGCCGTTCCCGCTGCATCATTTGCCCGTGTTACCGTCGCCGCGCGCCGGTCACGTAAGATGTAAGGCTTCGCTGACACCCGATCACAACGGACGATATCGATGACAAGGATGGCTCTGTTCGCAGTCATTGCCCTGTGTCTAACACCTGGCACCGGCCTGCGCGCGGCCGACGGGAAAGACCGTGCCGCGCAGGCGCAGGCACTACTGAAGTCGGTCAAGGCGCCCGATGGCTGGAAGGTCACGCTCTTCGCCTCGCCACCCGACATCAGCTACCCGACGGCGATCGCCGCGACGCCCGACGGCGTGCTCTATGTGGGCGTTGACAAGAACGGCTCGCTGGGCAAGTCGCCGAACATGGGGCGCATCGTGCGGTGTATTGACACCGACGGCGACGGTGTGGCGGACATGTTCAACGACTTCGCGAAGATCGAAGCGGTGCGCGGGTTGTACGTTGACGGCAACAAGGTCTGGGTGCTCAACCCGCCGACGTTCCGCGTGCTGACCGACACGGACGGCGACGGCGTGGCTGACAAAGACGAGGTGCTTGTCGATGGGATGGAGTCACCGGCGCTCAAGCAACGTGGCGTCGATCACTCGACGAACGGGTTCCGTGTCGGCATCGACGGCTGGGCGTACATCGCGGTCGGCGACTTTGGGTGGGTGAAAGCGACGGGCAAGGACGGCAAGAGCGTGCAGTTCCTCGGCGGCGGCGTCGCGCGCGTCCGTCTCGACGGGACGGAGCTCGAGATCGTCTCACACGGGCAACGCAACATCTACGACGTGGCCGTCAGCCCAACGCTCGACCTGTTTACTCGTGACAACACCAACGACGGCGGCGGCTGGAACGTGCGGCTCACGCACGTCGTGCGTTCGGGTCAGTACGGCTACCCGTCGTGGTTCAAGAACTTTGCCGATGAGATCCTGCAACCCATGGCCGACTACGGCGGCGGGTCGCCGACGGGCGCGCTGTTCACCGACGAACCGGCGCTCGGCGGCGAGTACGCGCGGTCGCTCTACACGGTCGAGTGGGGTCGAAACGCGATCATGCGCCACCCGCTGACACGCGAAGGCGCGAGCTACAAAGCCGAGCAGGAGACGTTTTTGACGCTGCCGCGCCCGACAGACATGGACGTGGACGCAATGGGCAACCTGTACGTCGCGAGTTGGAAAGACGGCGGGTTTCGGTTCAGCAAGGATGAGGTCGGCTTCATCGTGCGCGTGACTCGGCCGAACCGGGCGCAGCGGGTGATGCCGGATCTGTCCAGAATGGACCACGGCGACGTCATCACGCTGCTCGCTTCGGGCAGTGGCGTGCGACGACAGGCCGCGCAGAACGAACTCCTGCGACGTGGCGACGCGCCCGGCGCGTTTTCGGCGATTGCGGGCATCGTCTCGCATAGTGACTCGATTGAGTCGCGCATCGCGGCGATCTTCACACTCAAACAGCTCTTCGGAAACGACGACGCCACGCGGGGCTGGCTGCTCAATCTGCTCGATGACCCGACCGTGCGCGAGTACGCGCTGCATGCGTTGGCCGATCGGCTAACCGAGACAAACGGCGTTCCCGCCGACGTGTTTATCAAGGCGTTGCGAGACCCCAACCCGCGCGTCCGGCTCAAGGCCGCGTGGGGCCTGGGCCGACTCGGCAATGTTCAGACCGCGCCGGCGTTGCTCGCCGCGTTGCGCGATCAGGACGCGACCGTCGCGCACGTCGCGCTCGAATCGCTGGTCAAGCTGCGCGCGATCGACGCCAGCCTGACACAGGTCGATTCGACGGACGACACACACGCGCAAGACGGGCTGCGCGTGTTGCGTCGCATCCACGATGAGAAGGTCGTTGACAGCCTGATCGATCGGCTTGCGTCGGCGGGCAGCGCGGAGCGCAAGTCGATGATACTGTCAGCCCTGTGCCGGCTGTACCACGTCGAAGCGGAATGGAAGGGCCAGTGGTGGGGCACGCGACCGGACACGAGCGGGCCTTACTACCGGCACGCGACGTGGTCGCAGAGCGACAAGATCGCGGCTGTGTTAAAGAAGTCGCTCGAGGCCGGCGACGACGCGACGCGTAAGGCGTTGCTGGTCGATCTGAACCGCCACAAGATCGCGCTCAAGGGCACGACGGCGCGGCTGGTCGAGGCTGGCTTGTCGGATGCGTCGTTCGCGCCGCGCGCGGTCGCGATGCTGGTCGAGCTGTCTGGAGCGCCGCGCGAGGGCGTGCCGCTGTATGAGAAGGTCGCGTTGGCGGATGAGTCGGACAACGCGACGCGCGCGCTGGCGCTGCGCGGTCTGCACAAGGCCGGCGCCTACGACCCGGCGACGCGGGCCGTGGTCAAGATGATCGCGTCGGGCAAGACCAGCCGCGACCTGACGCGGGCGATCAACGACTTCCTGCGTGACCCGGCCCATGCGAAACGGCTGGACGCGCTGCTGTCCGACACCCTCTCGCGTGTGTCGGCCGAGCGCGAGGTCGCCTACATGACGCTGCTGAACCTCGGGGCGAACAACCGGGTCAAACGGTCGGACCGCGCCGCAGCGCTCAAGCTGGTGAACATGGGCTGGCAGCAGCCTACGACGACCGTGAACCTGCTCGACGCGCTGACGCGAACGGGGTCGCGTCAGTATGCCAGCGCCGTGATGTCGCGTTTGAAAGACAAAGACGAAATCGTCCGCAAGGCCGCGCAGCGCACCGCCCGCGCCCTGCGCCTCGACGCGAACAAACCTGCCGGCCCGCTGATCGGCTCGATGCAGCCGTCAGCCGTGCGCGACGCGGTCGCAAAAATCAAGGGCGACGCGAAGCTCGGCGAGCACCTGTTCCTGCAACAGGGCTGCGCCGCGTGTCACACCGTGTCGCCGAAGGAAGCCCCGAAAGGCCCGCCGCTGGCCGGCATCGCCGCGCGCTACAGCCGGGCTGAGTTGACCGAGTCGATAGTCGCACCGAGCGCGAAGGTCGCGCAGGGGTTCGACACACAGGTGATCGAGACGCTCGACGGCGATCAGATCATCGGCTTCGTCACACGCGAGGCCGGCGACACCGTCGAGCTGCGCAACGCCAACGGCGACCCGATCATTCTGAAGAAAGCCGACATCGACTCCCGCCGCAAGGCTGACAAGTCGGTCATGCCCGACGGACTCGTTAAGGGGTTGACGGTTGACGAGTTGGCGGCGCTGCTGGCATATCTGGAGTCGTTGAAGGGGAAGTAGCGTCTGTGGCGTTCGGAAGCGCTGATCACGTAGGGTGCGCTTCAGCGCACCACAACCGCCGTAAGGCCGCCCGTTAACCGACGGTGCGCTGAAGCGCACCCTACGTCTTGCAAGAGTGTTGCATAAACGCGTCGATTCAAGGCGTTTCCTGAGAAGGCGTGTAACACCCAACCGATCCAGTATCATGTAACACACACACATCAATCAACACTTGCCATCCGGAGTCTGACACGATGACGCGCACGCCCAACCGAATCGCCCTACCGCTGATCGCTGCGTTGACTCTCGTCGTCGCGAGCGTTTCGACCGCCTCGGCTGAGAATTGGCCGCGCTTCCGCGGCCCGCAGGGCGACGGGCACAGCAGCGAAAAGAGCCTGCCAGTGAAGTGGGACGCGTCGAAGGTCGTTTGGCGGGCCGAGTTGCCCGGCGGCGGCCATTCGTCGCCGGTCGTCTGGGGCGACAAGGTGTTCGTCACCAGCGCCGACGCCGAGGGGGCGCAGCGCCTGGTTATCTGCCTCGACCTGCGCACCGGCAAGCCGGTCTGGAAGCAGGCGATCAAGTTCGCCGGCGAGGCGGCGAAGCTGCACAAGATGAACAGTTGGGCCACGGCCACGTGCGCGACCGACGGCGACCATGTCGTCGCATTCTTCGGCGAGGGCGGCCTGCACTGCCTCAGCGCCGGCGGCGAACTGATCTGGTCCAAGAACCTGGGCACGTTCCCGGGGGCATGGGGCACGGCCGCGTCGCCGGTCATCCACGGCGACCTCGTGATTCAGAACTGCGACGCGATCGGCGAGTCATACGTCGTCGCGTTCAACAAGCGCACCGGTGAGCAGGTGTGGAAGACCGACCGACGTGCGAAGCCGCGCGGCGGCTGGTCAACGCCGGTGTTTATCGACGTCGACGGCAAGACCCAGATGCTGCTCAACGGCGAGTTCGGCGTGCAGGCGTACGACCCGAGCAACGGCGAGAAGCTCTGGTTCTGCGGCAGCTTCAACGGCCGAGGCAGCCCGGCGCCGGTGTTCGGCCACGGCGTGGCGATCGTCGTCAACGGCAAGCCCGGCGACCTGTACGCGGTCAAGCCGACCGGCAAGGGCAACGTGACCAAGAGCCACATGGCCTGGCACGCCCCGCGCGGCGGCGGCCGCGACCTGCCCTCGCCGATCCTCGTCGGCAACTTCGTCTTCACCGTGAACATGTCCGGCATCGCCCGCTGCAACGACGCGAAGACCGGCAAAGAGCTTTACAAAGAACGCCTCGGCGGCGCCCACGCGGCCGCGCCGATCGCCGCCAACGGACTTATTTATCAGGTCGCCGAATCGGGCGACACGTACGTCGTCAAGCCCGGCGCGAAACTCGACGTCGTGGCGGAAAACAAGCTGGGCGTCAGGGGCGAAATCTTTCGCGGCTCACCCGCAGCCAGCAGCGGGCTGATCCTGCTGCGGTCGGACAAGGCGGTCTACGCGATTGGGACGGGGCGGGCGGCGGAGTGAACAATGACGGGTATGACACACCCGTCGTGCGCAACGCGCGGTATTCGCCTGTATCGCGCCGATCGCGGTGAAGAAACTACCGCCTCACGCCCCACAGGACCGATCAGTCTCCTTGAAGGCGAACCGTTTTTCGCTGCGCCGCAAGGACGATCGACGTGCCCCCGCCCCCTAATTCCCCCGACTCCCCCACCGCCTTGGCCGACCAGCGTGCGCTGGTCACCGGCGCGTGCGGCACGGTCGGGTCGGAGCTGGTGCGCCAGTTGGTCGACGCGGGTTGCCGGGACGTGCTGGCGATCGACAACCGTGAGCACGCCGTGTTCCTGGCCGGCCGACAGTGGCGGGGCGACGCGCGTGTGCGTTGGCAACTGGCCGACACGCGCGACGCCGGCGCGATGGGTCGCCTGATGCGCGGGATCGACGTCGTGTTTCACGCCGCCGCTTACAAGCACGTCGCCGTCACCGAGCACAGCATCGGCGACGCGGTGACGACCAACGTGCAATGCACGCAGAACGTGCTCGACGCCGCGGCTGAGCGCGGCGTGCGTCGGCTGATCCTGACCAGCACCGACAAGGCGGTCAGCCCGACGAGCGTCATGGGCGCGACGAAGCTCATCGCCGAACGGCTGGTCACCACCGCCAACGCCTCGGCTGACGACGGGCAGGCGTTCGCGTCCGTCCGGTTCGGCAACGTGCTCGGGTCGAGCGGCTCGGTCATCCCGCTGTTCCACCGGCAGATCAAGGACGGCGGGCCCGTCACCGTGACCGACCCGGACATGACGCGGTTTGTGATGAGCGTGCAGCAGGCGGCGTCGCTGGTGATTGAGTCGGCCACGCTGGCCGTCGGCGGCGAGGTGTTCGTCACGAAGATGCCCGTCGTCCGCATCGGCGACCTGGCTAACGCCATGATCACCAAACTCGCGCCGCGCTACGGCCACGACCCGCAAGCGATCGAGGTCAAGACGATCGGCGCGCTGACCGGCGAGAAGCAGAGCGAGGCTTTACTCGACGCGCACGAACTGGGACGCGTCGTCGAGTTGGAACGCCACTTCGTCGTCACGCCGCCGGACGACCACCGCCGACCGAACGCGCGGTATGAATACGCCTCGACGGTCTCAACGAACGGCGGCCGGGTGTACGACTCGGCCGGCGAAACGGTGTTGAACGCGAACGAACTGATCGAGATGCTCGAACGCCACGCGCTGCTTGGCTAGCACGCGACTTGTTCAGTGTCTCTCGACCGCAGTTCCTCGATGTCGACGCTTTCGTAGAGGCCGCCGAACGACGGCTGGCGGCCAACCAATGCAAACTTGAGCAATTCCTTCGCTGGCCAAGACTCGCGCGGCACGGTGATGAGATAAACCTGGAGATCTTCAAGCTGCCGAATCCGCGCTTGGTGGCCGCGGAATCGCTTTGCGTAGTGGCTACCGATCTGAAACAGCGTGATGGTCAGAACTATCGAGCCAATCACCAGTATGGCCCCCATCCAAGGTGTCTTCATCCGAGGTTCAATGAGGAATGCGGCAGTGACCAGCGCAAGCAGAGGAATTGCCGAGGTGAGGAAGAAGCCCATTGCCAGCACGGACGGAGCGCGAAGAGCATCCCGCTCTCGCCGAATCAGATCGGACAATACGTCGAGATTGCTGGTCGGCGAATCGGTCATAGACACCTCCATCACGTGACCAACAACTTCTACGAGCCTCGGATAGGCGTAGTTCAAGCCATGACGATCGGCCGATCGGCGTGCGTGTCAAAGGTTAACCCGCCAGAGGTCTCGAAGGCGCAATGAAGTCTTTGCCCCGGCCGGCAGACCACCGGTATACTGTCTGCCCCGCGGGGCCACGTCGCCCCGCCCGGTGGACTGTTCACACCCCGTAAAAGGAAGCGGCGACATGGCCGACTATGCCCATCCCGACGTGCTGGTTTCGACCGACTGGGTGAATCAGAACCGCGGCGACACCGACAACATCCGCATCGTCGAGTCGAACGAAGACGTCCTGCTTTATAAACAGGGTCATATCCCGGGCGCGGTCGAGATCGACTGGATCAACGACCTGAACCACCCGGTCGTGCGCGACTATATCGAGGGGCAGGACTTTGCGAACCTCTGCTCGCGGCACGGCATCGGCAACGACACGACCGTCGTGTTCTACGGCGACAAGAACAACTGGTGGGCGTGCTACGCCTTCTGGATCTTCCTGCTCAACGGGCACGACGTGAGCAAGCTGAAGATCATGAACGGCGGCAGCGCCAAGTGGAAAGCCGACGGCAAGCCGGTGACGAGCGACGTGCCCAGCTACGGCGAGAAGCCGTACACGCCGGGCGAGAAGAACCCGGCCATCCGCGCGTTCATCGAAGACGCGCTGGAGCAATCCAAAGCTGGCAAGCCGCTGGTCGACGTGCGCAGCCCGGCCGAGTTCAGCGGCGAACGCACGCACATGCCCGAGTATCCACAAGAGGGTGTGTTACGCGGCGGGCACATTCCAGGGGCGGTCAACTGCCCTTGGGCGCGGGCCGTGGCTGAAGACGGGACGTTCAAATCGCGCGAGGAACTCGAAGCGATCTACCAGGGCGAGCTTGGCCTGAAGCCGGGTGACGACGTGGTCGCCTACTGCCGCATCGGCGAACGGTCGAGCCACACGTGGTTCGTGCTCACCTACCTGCTCGGATACGACAACGTCCGCAACTACGACGGCTCGTGGACCGAGTACGGCAACAAGGTCGGCGTGCCGATCGAAAAGACGTACGAGCCGGCTTGAGCAACTGCGTCGCGCTAACGCCCGCCCACCGCCGTGGGCGGGCTTTGCCCTGAACCAAGAACGACACGATGTCCGACTCACTCACCGACATCATCGAAGCGTTCCAAAGCGTTGACGCCGAGACGCGTCTGATGCTGCTGCTCGACTACGCCAAGAACCTGCCCGCGCTGCCGGACCGGCTCTCGGCTGCGCGCGATGAGGGATTGGGCCGCATCGAAGAGTGCATGACGCCCGTCTTCCTGTTCTGCGAGGGCGAGAACGGCCACGTGCGACTGTTTGCCGACGTGGCTGAGGAAGCGCCGACGGTCAAGGGGTTCGTGTCGATCCTGGTCAACGCTTACGACGGCGCGGACAAGCCGACCATCGCCACCATCCCGGACGACCTGCTGCAACAGCTCGGCCTCGACGGCGCGATCCGCATGAACCGCGTCGTCGGGCTGAACGCCGTCCTGTCACGCATCAAACGCGAGGCGGCGGCGGTGTGACGCCGCCAGTGGCACTCGCGCAGGTCAAACCTTCTTCTCTTTGTCGTCCCCCAACTGCCAGGCCGACGCGTCGGGCGCTTCGCCGTGTTTATTCACGTCGATGACCGACTTGATCAGCCCGACGATCAGTTGCAACACGCCGACGCAGATCATCGCGCAGAAGAAGACGAGCGCGACCTGTGTCAGCTCGCCGCCGATCGGCCAAGCGATCAGGCCGGCCAGTGCGAGCCCGTAAAGCGTGAAGATCGCTTTCATCTCGGTCGGGCCGAACCGCGCCAGCTCGAACGTGCCGATCAGCTTGGCCTTGATGCTCGTCAGCACAGCCGTCGCGTAGATGATGACCACCGCCGCCAGGCCAAGCCGCAGGTCGCCGACGCTGACGGCGATCCCGATCGCCCAGTATGAAAACGACAACGGGTCGGTGAAGTGGTCGAGCAGTTCGCCGCCGTTGCGGCATTGGTCGGTCGATCGCGCGTGCGTGCCGTCAAGCATGTCGCACAGATGATTGCCCGCGACGCCCGCGGCCGCGGCGACACCGCCCCACCAGAAGCGCGTCGAGTACGCGAACCCGAACGCGCCGCCGATCGCGACGAGATGCCCCAGCGCGACGATGCCTTCAGGCGGAAAGCGACGCGGGATGGGCAGCAACTTGTACAGCTTGGGCACCAACGGCACCATCAACGGGTCGAGCAGGCTGCGGGAGACGCGTTTGGCCATGGCTTACGCCCCCCGCCGCACGACAAACTGCCGGTGTTTCACGGTCGCTTTCGACACGACCAACGCCGGCCGGTCCGCAAACGACTTCGCCGCACGCTGCGCCCGCGCCGCGTCGGCCTGGCCCGCGTGCGCGTGCAGCAGGAATCGCAGGGTCAGCGGCTTGTCACGCGTCGTTTGCAGCGGGCCGTCCATGCAGGGCGAGCAGCCCATCCAGCCGTCCTCGCGCACGTGCCACTTGTTCGGGTAGCCCGGGTTCGACGGGTGGTCGAAGTACGTCACGCCTTCGACCACGTCGGGCGCGGTCGGGCCGGAGTAGTCCATCCACGCCGCGGGCTTGCCGAAGATGTTTCGTTCGTGCTCCGCTCCGGCGCTGTTGGTCAGTGTCCCGCCGCCGAAATGTTCGCTGACCGACCGCGCGACGCGCACGGCCAGAAAGCCGAAGTTTGTTTTGTCAAATGTCAACGCCTGCGCGGTCGGCGTCAAGGTCGATTGCAACTCGAGTTCCGTCTCGCCCTTGCCGGCGCCCGGTCGAACGGCGGCAACGACCCGCTGTGTGCAGAGCTTTTCTTCTTCGTGACCCACGAGCCAGTCGAGTTCGACGGCCATCAGCGCCTCGTCGTCCGTGTCTTCGTAGGCCAACCAGTGACGTTGGCGGATGCGCGTCTCGGAGTTGTCGCCCCAAAAGTTGTGGGCTTCGTCGCCAACCTTGTGGTGCGCGAACCAGACCGAGCGGTGATGGTCGTGATTGGGCGCGCCCGGGTGACCCATGCGCGTCAGCGGGTGGCCGGCCGGGCTGATCAACGGGTAGAAGAACGGCCGAGGGTAGTTCAGCCCAAAGTGCCAGCGCAGCCGTTCGCGCCCGTCGATCTGGAACGACACCAGGTGGTCCGGCAGTGGGACGGCCCGACAGCGTGGGAGTGGGTTGGCCATCCGGGCATGTTACCGCGCAAGCCGCGCCTGCCCGCCGATCGGCTGCGGCTCAAGCAATTGCACCCGCTTCTCGATCTGGTCGATCGGCACCTGCCGTCGGCCCGGCTCGTTTGTGCGCTGCGGGAATTGACTCAACAGTTCAGCCACGAGATACCGGCTCAACATCGTCGGCGTCCCGCCCACGTCCTGCTCGGCCGCGGCGGAGGCGTGGCCCTTCCAGAGCAGCGCGGGTCGGTCGGCCGTGTTCCCCGACGGGTCGGTGGCGATGATCGATACCACCGTCGCGCCCGCCTCGACCGGGTACGGCGGGCGGTACTGGTACTCGCGCACATACCGGAAACGCTTATGGCCATGGCGGTCGCGGTACGGGTAACAGTGCGTGACGTACTCGTGCCGTTCGGGCACGGTGTAGACAAAACGCGCCGCGGCCGACTGCACGTCGAGGACGACCTGCGGTTGCTGAGCGTCGTAGACGAAGCCTTTCGCCTCGAGCGTGCGCCGCGCGGCGTCGAACACCAGGTCACGCCAAACGGGGTCGTCGGCTGTGTGTTGCAGGGCGCTGGCGTAATCGATCGGGAAGTCGGCGTGCCGTTCCATCGCCCGGTTGACCTGCGGCTCGACCTGACCGGGCAGCGGGGTCTGCACGAACGCGAACCGACGGGCGTGGTCGAGCGCGCCGCGGTCGGTGCGGAACGTTTCGAGTTCGACATCGACCTGCTGGCAACCGGCGAGCAAGACGACGGCAAGCAGGCAAACGCACTTGGTCTTGAAAGAAGAGTTGGTTTGCATGGTGCACTTCCGCGCGCGTCGACGCGCACCGGCATTTAATACCGATACGTAATACAAGTCAATCGGCGGATTGCGGGGCGACTTGAGGTTGGGTTTTGTGCCACCGCCGTGTCGGCCGTTTGGAACACCCCTGTTGCGCCGCACGGCCGACACGGCCGTGGCACGAATTCGTTGCCCGGTCGGTCAATCTCACGCAGTCCGCCGAATGGGTACACTGCATCGGCGCGGGCTGTGACACGGGCTTGGCCCCACGTCGGGAGGACCGCCATGGGTCGCTTGTTCCGTCGGCCGAAACACCCGAAGGTAATCACGATCGCCTGTCTGGCGACGCTGCCCGCGTGGGTGCTCGGTGTCGGCTTCATCTTCCACACCTCGTTCGACGCGACGGTGCTCGGCAAGTACTCGACGGGCTACTTCGTTTTTCTGTGTCTCTGGTTCCTGTTGGCTGTACCCGCGTCGTTCCTGTTGGCGTCGTTCGTGTTCGGCACGCAACACCTGAAGCTCTCCGGCGGCCGAACGTTCGCCGTGCGCCCGCGCGACAAGATCGCGTGGGGCCTGTTCGTCATCCTGCCCACCGTCGTCATCGCCGACCAGGTGCTGACGCATCGTGTGCGCAAACATACGGCCTCGGTCAGCACCGACGCGTTCCACCCATTCCTTCAAAACGCACCCAAGCCCGGGCGGTCGCGATACAACATCAACCGCTGGGGCTTTCGCGGAGAAGACATCGAAAAAGCCAAGCCAGCCGACACGTTCCGCGTGTTCGTCATCGGCGGGTCGACGGTGTTCTGCGGGCGATCGGACTTTGAAGACACGCACTGCCGCATCCTCGAAACCGAGCTGCGACGCATCTACCCCGACCGCGTGATCGAGGTGCAGAACGCCGGCGTCGAGTGGCATTGCACGGAGCACGCGACGATCAAGTACCTGTTCCACATCCAGGACTTCGACCCCGACCTGGTCATCGTGTTTCACGGCATAAACGACCTGCTGCGCAGCCTGTCGCCGGACCAGTTCGCGGAGGGTAAGTACCGGTCGGATTACGGCCACTACTACGGCCCGGTGGCGAACTACGTCCGCCCACGGTTCACGGTGTTCAGCCTGTTCACGCAACACTTCGACTATTGGTTCAGCGACTTCCGCAAGTCGCGCGTTCGGCTGGACGGGCCTTACGGCGAGGGCGTGCGCGGGGCGCGGATGTATCTGTTCCCCAAAACCGAGCCGGTCGAGATAGACGATTGGCCGAGCATCAAAGCATTCGAGCGCAACCTGCGCGACCTGATCAACATCATTCAAAGCCGCGGGATCAAGGTCATCGTCGGCAGTCAGCCTTATCTGTACCGCGACGACCTGTCGGACGAGGACAAGCAAGTCATCTGGTTCGCGCAGTCGCACCACGACGACGGCACACGCCCGTCGCTGGCGTCGATGCGACGGGGCATGGAAGCGTTCAACGCGACGACTGCCCGCGTCGCGGCCGAGACGTACACGACCTTCGCCGACCTCGACGCGGCCGTGCCGAAAACGACCGAGTATCTCTACGACGACGTGCACTACACGCGCAAGGGGAACGAGGCGGTCGCGTTTGCGCTGCGGGACGTGATCGTCGAGAAAAAGCTGATCGGAGAAGGAGACGGCGGGGAGTGACCGCGGATTTGAAGGAGCAAGATGGGGAGAAAGGGAGGCGGGGAGAATGCGGGAGTCAATGCCAGGGATGTGAATTGGTTAGGGAGCCGTGCCTGATCGTTTTCTATCAAAGCCCTCGGCTTTGCCGGGGGATCGGTTCACCCTGCATCTCCCGCGCACATTGAACGCCATGAAGTCGGAGGATCGCCGCGCGCATGATCCCACCCCGGAGGGGTGGGCTTTGGGAATGGGGGACACCGATCATTCACGACGCCTTTACGATCAGAACACTCCCCTCCTTCAGGACTCATCCGCGTCTTCCGCGCAATCCGCGGTTGCCTCTTCGATCGGCCTGGTCTTTCGGGCATGAACGCAATGACGACTTCCGTATAAGATCAATCCCATGAGTGACACCGTTGATATCCAGGGCGTAACGCTTCACTTGGCGCAGTCGCACCCGTTCGACGGGCAGTGGATCGGCCAACGCGAGGCGTTGACGCAACTGTTGGCCTGCTGGCTGGTCGTGGATGAGAAAGACCTGCCGCTGTCGCCGCGACTGGTCGGCAAGCCGGGCATCGGCAAGACGACGCTGGGCATGGCCGCGACGCAGACACGCGACCAGGCGTTGTACGTCTACCAGTGCACGGCCGACACGCGCCCCGAAGACCTGCTGGTCACGCCGGTGCTCGCCGAGTCGGGAAGCATCGCGTACCACGCGTCGCCGCTGGTGACGGCCATGCTCCGCGGCGGTGTGTGCATCCTCGACGAGGGCAACCGGATGAATGAGAAGTCGTGGGCCAGCCTCGCCCCGCTGCTCGACCACCGCCGGTACGTCGAGTCGATCGTGGCCGGCATCACCATCAACGCCCACGCCGACTTCCGCTGCGCCGTCACGATGAACGACGACGACTCGACGTACGAAATTCCCGACTACATCCTGAGCCGTTTGCAGCCGACGCTCGAATTGTCTTTCCCCGAACGTGACGACGAGAAGGCGATCTTGCAATACCACCTGCCGTTCGCCGAGGACGAGCTGATCAACATGACGGTCGAGTTCCTGCAACAGTCACACGCGCTCGACCTGGACTTCTCGCCGCGCGACGGCGTGAACGTGTTGCGATACGCCCTGAAGCGGATGATGCAGGACGCCGACCACCCGATCAACAAAGATGAGATTTGGCGGGAAGCCGTGCTGAAGTGTCTGGGCCAGGACGCGCTCGACCTCGACGAAGCGGCGCGGAGACGACAAAGGTCGCTCGGCGACGAGTCGCTCCCGATGGGGTTGGGTGATTTTTTTCTCGACCCGAACGACCCGTTGCACCCGGACTATGAAGGGCCGGAGGATGATGACGATGATGATGTCGTCTGATCATCGAGGTGAATCCGTCTGCATTGGCAAGTCGCGATGCGCCAAACATCAACAACCCAACACCTCAAACACCGCGTCCACTGTCGGCACGATGTGAAACGTGTCGCGTGTTGACTCGCGGGCGAACTTGTGGTCGTAGAGGTGTTCGAACAACGTGATCAGCGGGTCGTAGAAACCGTCGGCGTTGAGGATAACGACCGGCTTGTCGTGGTAGCCGAGTTGGCGGTGGGTCATGATCTCGAACAGCTCTTCGAGCGTGCCGAACCCGCCGGGCAGGGTGACGAACGCGTCGGCCCGCTGCTCCATGATGAGCTTGCGCTGACGCATCGTTTCGGTGACGACCAGCTCGTCGGCGTCGTGGTAGGCGACTTCGTGACTGAGCATGGACTCGGGGATGACACCGACGACCCGGCCGTTGGCCTTGTGCACCGCCCGCGCGACGGCGCCCATCAGGCCAACCGCCCCGCCGCCGTACACCAGCGTGCCGGCCCGCTTGGCGATGGCCTCACCCATCGCCTCGCTGAGCGCGAAGAACGCGGGATCGACCACGTTGCGCGACGAACAGTAAACGCAGATCGATTTCGACATGGCGGGAGTATACGGACACACCCTTGGCCGAACCGCCAAAACATCCCGGCCGTAGGTAACATGACGTCATGCAAGACCCCGCCGCCGACGGTCGGCCCACGCCGGTCGCGAACCAACCCGACGCCGACCCGTCCGACACGGCGTCGGTGACGCGGAAGCCGCTACCCAAACCGCGCCACCGATTGGGCAGATCAACCATCGCGCTGCTGGCTGTCCCCGTCGTAGCGGCGACGTTCGTCGGCTTCTTCGGCGACCTGTGGTGGGTGATCGATTTAGCCAGCCACTTCCGCGTGCAGTACGCGATGCTGCTGGGCCTGGTCGTCGTGCTCAGTCTGCTGCTGCGCTGGCCGTTCATGCTCATCGTGTCGGGCGCGGCGCTGGCGACCAACCTCGCGCTGATCGTGCCGTTCTATACCGGCGACACCGGTGAACACGACCCGCAAGCCAGACCGCTGAAGGTCATGGCGTTCAACGTGCTGCGCACCAACGACGACCACGACGCCGTCATCCTGCACCTGCTCGACCAGCAGCCCGACCTCGCGCTGATGCAGGAGGTGAACTTCCAGTGGATCGGCGCGTTCCAGAACAAAGCCGTCGGGTACGACCGCGTCGTCGCGCGGGGGCGGAGTGACAACTGGGGCATGCTGTTGCTCATGCGCGAGGCGTCGGCTGACCGTTTGCGGATCATCACCGCCAGGACGTTCGAAACGCTGGAAACGGAGGAGGGCAAGCCGGCTATCGAGGCGACGCTGGAGTGGGACGGACGAGCGCTGACCCTGCTGGGCATGCACGCCCTGCCGCCGGTCAGCGCCGCCGCGGCCGACCGCCGCGACCGGCAGTTGGCGATGGCGGCCGACTGGGTCGGCCGACAACCCGGGCCGGTCATCGTCTGCGGCGACCTGAACGCCACGCCGTGGTCCGCCCCGATGCGCGACCTGCTGGACCGCGGCGAGCTGGTCAACTCGATGTGCGGCTTCGGCATCCAGAAGACCTGGCCGCGCGGCGCGGGTCTGGCACGCATCCCCATCGACCACGTCCTGCACAGCGAGTCGATCGTCACCCTCGAAAGACACGTCGGCGACGTGCCCGGCTCCGACCATCACCCCGTCACCGTCACACTCGGCTGGTCGAACGAGGTAACATCGTCGGCCGAATGACCGACGAAGCGAACAACCAGCCGACGCCCGCACCGAACGATCAACCGTGGCAAGACCTGTGCGCGCTGGACGATCTGCCGACCAAGGGCGGGTTGTATGTCGAGCATGGCAGCCGGGCGTTGGCGGTGTTCCGCGTCGATGGCGGCGTGCGCGTGATCGACGACCACTGCCCGCACGCGGGGCAGAGCCTGTCTTCCGGCGCGTTGGAGCGCGAGGTGATCGACCCGCCCAACGTGTGCGTGATCTGCCCGTGGCATGGCTGGGCGTTCCGTATCGACGACGGCGCCTGCCCGGACAACGAGCAGTACCGCGTCGCGGTTCATGAGGCGAAGGTAGTGGACGGGCGTGTGTTGGCCCGCGTGAGCGATCCTCGATGAGTCCAACAACATGTCAGACCTCGAAACGCAACGCACCATCGTCCTGACCGGCGCGACGCGCGGCCTCGGCCGAGCGATGGCGGACGGCTTTATCGAGCGCGGCCACGTCGTCGCGGGGTGTGGCCGATCGTCCGACGCGATCGACGACCTGACACAGACCTACGCCGTGCCGCACCACTGGTCGGTCGTTGACGTCACAGACGACAACGCCGTCGCCGCGTGGGCGGGGCGCGTGATCGAGGCGGTCGGCGTGCCCGATCTGCTGATCAACAACGCGGCGGTCATCAACGCCAACGCGCCGTTGTGGGAAGTGTCAGCCGAGGACTTCGATCGACTGACTGCCGTCAACATCAACGGCGTAGCGAACGTCATCCGCGCGTTCGTCCCCAACATGATCGAGGTCGGCCGAGGCGTGATCGTCAACTTCAGCTCGGGCTGGGGCCGATCGACCTCGCCGCAGGTCGCGCCGTACTGCGCCAGCAAGTGGGCGATCGAAGGGTTGACCCGCGCCCTGGCCCAGGAACTGCCCGACGGCTTGGCCGCGATCGCGCTCAACCCCGGCGTGATTCACACCGACATGCTCGCCAGTTGCTTCGGCTCGGCCGCTTCCAGCTACCCGACGCCGCCGCAGTGGGCGGAGCGGGCCGTGCCAGCCTTGCTGAAAATGAATTCGGGGCAGACTGGACACAGCCTCGAAATTGGGTAGACTGGTGCCCGGCAGGACGCCTGACCTCGGCAGCACAAGGCCGGCAGTTTGGCCCCACGCTCACGTCAGGACAGCCCCGAGCGGCCCTTGGATCGGGTTTTCCCGGGCTGACCCCAAAACTCGACGTAAATTCTCCTGGGAGAAAAGCTGTTTTCCAGCAAGGATTTACGACCAGATTGACAATTGCCGCAAATACATTAGACTGATTCGAACCTTGACTTGAGTCGAAAGAGTCATTTAATTCTGTCAGGACAGAAACAGTGGTTGGCGAGGCGTAGCCATGGAACTGACGCCCGTGCTCGAGAAGTTCATCCTCCACTGGGGTGAAATGGGCACGCGATGGGGGGTCAACCGGACGGTCGCCCAGATCCACGCCGTCCTGTTCGCCTCGCCCCGGCCGATGACGGCCGACGAACTGGCATCCACGCTCTCGGTCGCCCGCTCCAATGTGAGCATCAGCCTCCGCGAGCTACAAGCCTGGAGACTCGTCAAAGTCGTCCACGTAATGGGCGACCGCAAAGACCACTACGAAGCCGTCAAGGACGTGTGGGAAATGCTCCACATCATCCTTGAAGAACGGAAATCGCGCGAGATCGACCCTACCCTCACCGTTCTCCGAGAATGCGTGGTCGAGGCGGAACTTGAGCCACAGGTCGATGACGAGACCGAACAACGCATCGCGGAGATGCTGGAATTCTTCGAGATCATGACCACCTGGTACGACCAGGTCCGACGGATGCCCAAACCAACCCTGACGAAGTTCCTCAAACTCGGCGACAAACTGATGAAACTCGTGGGTTGAATCAATCTCGAACGACGCGATTCGCCGATCGGCGACGAACGCGTCAAGGCCAAGGCCTCGAATAGCCGACAACAAGCCTCCCCCAGACTCCACCCGGCAACGCCGGACAACAGATCAGCCGCAACCGCGGCCCCATACGGTCCCGAACGACCGACCGATGACCGCCCCCAGGAAACGGGGCACAATTAAGGAACTGGTGATGATCACCGAACAGATCCGAGCACATGGCACTTCCGTGAAACTCAACAAGCCGGCCGGCGGTCGGCAGATGACGCTGGGCCGAAAGCTCACGCGCCTCGAGCGCGTCGAAGTCGACGCGATCCTGGCTGAGCCGATCATGGACTACATGTACGACCCGGTGTTCGACGAACCCAACGCGATGGAAGCGCTGTTCGACGACTCGCCGCCGCTGCCCACACCCAACTGCGACTGGTATCACCCAGCCATGGAGCGTCTGAGCGACGCCAGCCAGATCAAGCCCGTGGCCAACACCCTGCTGACCGCCAAGCAGGAAGTGGTTATCTTCCGCCAATTCAACTTCGCACGCCGACGTGTGTCGGAGATCCAGGCCCAACTGCTCGAGGGCCCCGTCCGCCCCAAGCCCTGCCGCGAGATGCTCTTCTGGTACGACAAGAGCAAGGAGCTGCGCGAGAAGATCGTCCAGTTCAACCTCGCCCTCGTGCTCGCCATGGCCAAGCACGTGTCGAGCGCCAACCTCGACTACATGGAGCTGATCAGCGAGGGCAACATGGCCCTGCTCCGCGCCGTCGACAAGTTCGACACGACCAAGGGCTTCAAGTTCTCGACCTACGCCTGCCGCGCGATCCTCAAGGCGTTCAGCCGACTCGGCATCAAGCAGACGAAGTACAAGGGCCTGTTCCCCTGCCACTTCGATACCGAGATGGAACGCCCCACCCCCGAGAACGGCTTCGTCGACCACGAACAGGCCGAGTACCTCGACGAGGTCAAGGCCATCCTGATCCAGAACAAGGCCGACCTGACCGAACTCGAGCAGACCGTCCTGCGCTACCGGTTCGACCTGGACCGTCAGCCGCGTGAGCAGAAGATGACGCTCAGCGCCGTCGGCAAGCTCATCGGCTACACGAAAGAACGCGTCCGCCAAATCCAGAACCGCGCCCTGACCAAGCTCCGCGCGGCCATGGACGACCGGTTCGACTCGGCGCCGTTCGACGTGGACTGATCCGTCAGCGCGACAACTCAACCAACAAACACCCGCGGCGACCGCAAGGTTGGCCGCGGGTTTTTCATTGGGCCTACTGCATTGTCATTCGCAAATCACAAGGGAGCGACAGACTTCTCATAGCAGGCGTCGGTTATGATTAGACGCGGCAGACTCAACTACCGGCATCCTGGGGAACACCTCGTGCTGGCTACTGAAACCAACCCCATTGCTTCCCCGTCGTGTTGCTGCCTCGCCGATGTGCCATGGGGCTCTCTAACGCTTGTCGGAACACTGGTAGCCCTCGTCATCGTGGGCACGTGTGTCCTCTCTTGGCTGAAGCGGCGTTGTCCTGCTTGCGGCAAACGCTGGGAGAAAACCGGCGAAATTCAACCTGACGGAATGTCCGCCGGCTTGAAAGCCTACAAAGAAAGGTGGCAATGTCACCACTGCGAGTATTCGGGCTGGCAGCCTAAGAATCGCGCATTTCGCAAGTAGGCACCATCTTCTAAACGGAGTACCAGCCGACACATCGCCCAAGGGCTCCGTGATGGGCCAACAAGTCCCAAGACTTCTGGGCTACTTGGGCGCTCAATATCAAGTCGATTGCGGAAGACGATAATCCGTGACAGACCGACTGACTTACGCCGCGCCGAAGTCGATGTAACTCGCCGGCACGTGCTCCGTCAGCCAAACGCCGTTTTCGGATCGGTAGAACACATGTCCGTCGGAGTGCATCGCCTCGGCCCGCACGGTCAACACGATCGGCCGACCGCGACGCTCGCCCACTTTCATGGCCGTGGCGACGTCGGCGGACAGGTGGACGTGTTGACGCGACCCGGGCAGCAAGCCCTGTTCGCGGATCGCATCGATGAACCGCGCGACCGTGCCGTGATAAAGCAGGTTGTCCGGCACGACCGGCGACAGCCCCAACTCCACGTCGAACGAGTGCCCCTGGTTCGCGCGGATGCGCTGGCCGTCGTGGCTGATCGCAAACCGCTGCTTGTCGTTCTCCTCCACAACCCGCCGCAGGGTCGCCTCATCGATCCGCTTGCCGGCCCGCTTGGCAAGACGCAGCAGTTCCTCGACCGACGCCCAGCCCTCGGCGTCGAGCGACAAACCGATCGCGCCGGGGTCGTGCCGGAGGATCAGACTTAGAAACTTGCTCGTTTTGACGAGGGATTTGTCCACGTCTACGCCGCATCGTCGTACGACGCATCCGAGGTGTCGTCGTCGCCCTGACCGTCGATGGTCGGTGTGTACGCGTCGCCGATCGGGTTGCCCGACGTGTTCTTGACGACCGGCACGGGGTTCGCCGCCTCGTGTTTTTCCAGCGCGTCGGTCAGTTCCTTCTGCTTCGCCTCGTCAAGCGACGACCACGCGACACGCCCGCGGCACTTGGGGAAGCGGTTGCAGCTCAGCCACGGGCCGCGCTTCGACGTGCGCAGGTTCATCACGCCCTCTTCGCACTTGGCGCACGGCACGTCGGTTTCGAGCGGCGGCGGTTTGGGCAGCTTGACCACGCCCTTGCGCGGGTCGAGGTTGAGGATGCCCTTGCACTCGGGGTAGTTCTCGCAGCCCAGGAACGGGCCGAACCGACCGGTGCGTTTGGTCATTCGGCCTTGGCAGATCGGGCATTGGATATCGGTGAACTGCTCGCCCACCGGGTTGCCTTCGCGGTCGATCGGCGCGGCGTACTTGCAGTCGGGGTATCGGCTGCAACTCAAGAATCGGCCGTTCTTGCCGAAGCGGTAGACCGTGTCGGCCCCGCAGTCGTCGCACTTGTGCGGCGCGGGTTGCGTCTCGGCCTTCGCGTGCGTCATGCCCTCGTACGCCTTTTCAAGCTTCTGCTTGAACGGCCCGTAGAACTGGCGGAGCATCTCGACCCAGTCGTGACGCTCGGTCTCGACCTCGTCGAGTTCGGTCTCCATCTCGCGCGTGTAAGCGACATCCATCACGCGCGGGAACGCCTCGTCGAGTTTGTCCCACACGACGCAGCCGAGGTCGGTCGCGTAGAAACGGTTCTTCATCTTCTCGACGTATTTGCGGTCCTGGATGACCTGAATGATCGACGCGTACGTGCTCGGCCGACCGATGCCCTCCGCCTCGAGCTTCTTGACCAGCGACGCCTCGGTGTACCGCGGCGGCGCGGCTGTGAAGTGTTGACGCGGGTCGATCTGCAACGCCGCGACGTTCTGCCCTTCCTCCATCGGCGGCAGGACAAGTTCGTCCGACACCTTCGGGATACCGACGACCTTGTAAAACCCGTCGAACACGAGCGTGCGACCGGTGCACTTGAACACGGCGTTGTTGTTGTCGTTCTGCGTCTTGATGCGGACGGTGGTCGAGTCCCACACAGCCGGCGTCATCTGACACGCGACGAATCGCCGCCAGATCAGGTCATACAGCTTGTACTGCGCGTCGGTCAGCGACGACTTGACGCTCTTGGGTGAGAACGTCACCGACGTGGGGCGGATCGCCTCGTGCGCCTCTTGCGCCGACTTGTTGCTCGACTTGTAGAAGTTGGGCTTCTCGGGCAGGTAGTCGTCGCCGAACTCCGAGCCGATGTACCCGCGGGCCGCGTCGATCGCTTCGTTCGAAAGGTGCGTCGAATCGGTACGCATGTAAGTGATCAGGCCCATCGAGCCCTGACCCTTGACCTCAACACCTTCATAAAGTTGCTGCGCCAGCCGCATCGTCATCTGCGCCGGGAAGCCGAGTTGATTGGCGGCCGCCTGCTGCAAGGTTGACGTGATGAACGGCGGGTACGGGCGACTCTTGTTCCGCTTGGTCTTGATCGACTCGATCGCCCAGTCGGGCTGCGGGTCTGCCAAGTGGCCGACGACCGTCGCACGCTTGGCGGCGGGGCCTTTGCCCTTCGGGTCGTCTTCGATCAGCGTGTCGTCGATGACGAAGCCGATCGTGTCGAACACGGCCTTGGCGTCGTCGAGATTCTTCGGCTCGAACTTGTCGCCGTTGAATTCGATCAACTCAGCCGAGATCGAGCGGTGGTCGTTCAGCCAGGCGTTCTTCTCACGGATCGTTCTGCCCGTGTTGCGCTTGCCGTTCCCATTCCCGTTGCCGTTGCCGTCGCCTGAACGCGCGGCCTCGAGTCCTTCAGCCAACCACTTCGCCCACGCGTCGCGGAAACCGGGCGCTTCATCGAGCGCGACGGTGAAGTAGCCGTTGACCTTCCAGAACTCGTCCGGGACGAACGCGTCGATCTCGCGCTCACGTTCAACGACCAGCCGAAGCGCCACCGATTGCACACGGCCTGCGCTCAGCCCGCCGGCCACCTTCTTCCACAGCAACGGCGACACCTGGTAACCGACGATGCGATCGAGGATCCGCCGCGCCTGTTGCGCGTTGACCTTGTTGATGTCGAGCGGACGCGGGTGGTCGAAAGCGTTTTCGATCTCGCGCTTGGTGATCGCGTTGAACACGACGCGCTTGGCGTTTTCTTCCGGCACGCCCAGCGCCTGCGCCAGGTGCCAGGCGATCGCCTCGCCCTCGCGGTCGAGGTCGGTCGCGAACCAGACGTCGTCCGCCTGCTTGGCCGCTTTCTTGAGTTGCGTGACCGTCGACTTCTTGTCGGTCATCACCTCGTACGTCGGCGCGAAGTTGTTTTCCAGATCGACGCCCGGGACCGGGTGGTCTTTCCGCTTGGCGCCCTTGGGCGGCCTGCTGGGCAGGTCGCGCACGTGACCGACGCTGGCCAGCACGACGTAGTCGTTGCCCAGGTACTTGTTGATCGTCCTCGCCTTGGCGGGGCTCTCGACGATGACCAGGTGCTTGCCGGTCGCGTCGGGCGCCTTGACAGCCTTGCGGGATCGCGTCGAGCTTTTCTTCTTCTTCTTGGCCATCGTCTACGTCGATCGGATGTTCGTCGGGCCGGTCGGGTCGCAGGTCGGCGCCGCCGGACGCCCGCCAGTAGCATCGGCCGGTCCCTTGGGCGGGCTTGAGCCGACCCCCGGCTACTGAGTCACAAGTTGCTTCAAAACATAGCGTTACGAATCGACATCCCACTTCAGCCGTTCGCGGCCGACACGCCGGCCCAACCGGGCACATTCGCCACAAGTCCTGCCATTTCGGGCATTTAACTGTTGCCAAGCCGTCCGCCCCAGGCGTGCCCGCCAAGGGAAACCACAGACAGCTCAGCCTGCGGGGGGTGCATCCTTACTATGGGCACGGTTGTCCTGAAATGTCAAGCGGCGGGTCGGAAAGTTGGTCGACCAGAATCGTCAATGGGCGGTACGGTCGACTCGCCGAGACGCTTTCAGCCAACTTCGATGAAAAGGCGGGGCACTCGCCGTGCGGGCCGGGATCTACGCACTTGTTCAACCTTGCGTCCATGCTTATTGCACTTGGCCACAACACTTGCCACGAGTCGCGCCTGTTGTTGCGGAAGACAAAACGACTCGACCTGTTGCATCGATGTACAAGTACGTTGCCCCTTCCAAATTCCTCACGAGACCGTCGCGTCTCCATTGGCCGCCCTTCGCCACCAGCGCATACTGCGCGTTGAACTCATGGGCGGAAGAGTAGAGATGAGGCACGACCGTTCGTCCGAATCGATCAATGTAGCCCCATTGCCAGATCTGCTTGCCAACACTTCGAACAGCCACGGGCGCCAAGCCGTTCTGGAATGATCGCACAGCAGAGTACTTGGGGTGAATGACCAAGCGACCTGAGGGATCGAGATATCCCCACTTTCCATTCGCGAACACCGCAAGGCGTCCTTCCTGAAAACGCGCATCCGGGCCGACCTGACTCGACGTGTCGAGTTTGAAGACCGTGTCACCGTACCAGTCGATGACCTTGACCTGACCCTCCTGTTCCACCACCGCCAGGCCCTCTGAATAGCTGTGTGCATTGTCATACTTGGCCTCAATGACAAACTCGCCTTGCCGGTTGAGATATCCCCACGTGTCACCAAGACGCACAGCCGCACGCCCCTGGCTAAACGCTTTGGCCTGTCGATACCGTGGCGGGATGACGAACTCAGCAGACCTGTTCGTGTATCCCAATCCAGTCGCCCCGGGCATGACGGCAAGCCCCTCCTGGAATCGATACTGCTGCGGGTTGTACGGGATACGGGCGTCAAACTCGGTGTCCATCGGCACACGATGCCGGGGCGGCACGGCCACTTCTCCGTTGTGATCGAGGTATCCAACCAGGCCGCCCGATTGGATGAACAGTGCCATGCCGTCGCTCATCCGATCGATGTACTGATAGCGTGGTTCCACCAGGACCGTTCCATCATCCCGGATCATGCCGTACTTGCCGTCGGACACGATGACAGCGACGTGCTCACTGAATTGATCAGCCCATTCGTACCGCGCCGACTTGAGTTGTTTCTCTCCGACGGATACATACCCCCACTTCTGACCACATGGCAAGGGAAGCCAAAGTTCCCTCTCATAACCAGCCGACGCGCCGCAGCTACTCCTGCACAGACAACCAGTGAGACAGCCGGTCAATACCATCAGCGACGCGAGCGCGAGTGAACGTGACATTGACATGGTTGCCCACACCCAAGTTCTGTTATTCAAGTGAGTAGGACCGGGCCTGCCCGGACACGGCTGCGATCACAATACCCACCCCTGTCCGGGCAGGCCCGGACCTACGCGCTTGAGCCAATTGATCATGCTTGCGGCCTCGTGCCCAGCGCCAGATGAATGCGCAGGTCAGGCCAGTGACCTGACCTACTTTCTCACGGATCTCCGCCACGACCAATCGCCGTTTGCCGTTGCTCGGCATATGGCCACGTGATTGCGGTTGGCGGGTCGAGGAAGTGTTGATACGCCAAGGCCATTTGTTTCGCGGCAACCGCAAAGTCAACCTGACCACACGCCGTCCCCAAGCCAGGGCACGCCAAGTTCGTGATCTTTGTGTCCGAACCCAAGTTGTGCTTCCAGACGGCAAGCAGTGTTGCCCACATGGCAAGATAGACATTGTCGGTGGTGGCGATTCGCATCGGCAGACGCATGGTGGGGGCGTGGGCGATGTACGGATGCTTGGGGTGACGCGTTTCCACGATGATGCACGTCCCGACGGGTTGCTCACCCCGAAACTCTTTCACAATGGTCTGCTGGACGCGATCCATCAACTCCACACCAAAGAAGTTTGTAATTGCAAGGTCAACACCACCATCCATCAGCCCAAATGAATTGGCCGCACTGACCATGCAATCGAACGTTTCAAGTTCTTCAAAGCGGCCCTGCCGGACCGTGACACGTTTGAATCTGCGAAAATGAGTCCTTAGCTCCTTGCAAAGGTCGGCAACAGGGTCAACCAGTGAGATGTGAAATGCGGCTGCATCCATGTCGTCAACCAAGACTCTAACCAACGAGAAGCAAGTAGCGTGGGCACTACCCTAGTACACACGTCCGGCCTGCCCAGACATCGCTGCGATCACAGTACTCTGGCCAATCCCGGTCCTACAAACGGCCCGCGGCGTGACGATATCACAGGTTCAGGCGAAGTGGCCCCAATTTGCCAGCCCGTGTCGGGGCAGCCAGACGGCACTGTTTTAATGGCTTGGTAGCATCCCAGAGGGTTGTATTTGCTGGTCCGAGTCGTTACATTGAACAGGTAACGGATTGGCCGAGTCATGGGGTCATTGGCCAACTGGAACATGTCAGTTTTGCTGTTCTGGCAATTGGGAGTTCGACAATGAGAAGACGCCCCGTTCATGGGGCTGCTTGGGAGGCTACGCAAAATGAGAAGGGTGAGACGAATTGACACCGTGGTGAACGATGGCCGATGGCGATGCCGTTTACTGGTCATGTCTTTGCTCTGCCTCGCCCTCATTCAACAGGTGGCGTCGGCCGTACCGGAACACAAGGTCACTGTCCTTCCCGGTGTGCATGTTGGCGGTTACGGGGGAACGACCTCTGCGGATATGCCGGTTCAATTGATCGGCTCGGGGTCCGGTGTCAATCCACCCAACTCGGTCAATGCAAACTGGTCCGTCCGATCCGATCGAGGATCGCTCGACGCGAGTGTTTCCAAGGACGCTTTCGGGAATGCGTTTCCCAGCGCCGACACGACCCAGGCCGTCGCGGAATACACGATCGACGACCTGGTGTTCACCGGGGTCGGTGGCAATATCTCGACGAGTCTGTTTCTCGATCTGAATGGCATGTTTCTGTTCGACGACGGGGAGGGCGCGTTCGGCCACGGGCGATTGGAGACTTTCATTTTCGGACCGGGTGGCAATTACGGATTCACCGGCGACACCGGCCCGGGTGGCAGTCTGGGATTGCTTGCCGGTTGGACGTACCCATCGAGTACGATCGGATGGGGCATCCCGTCTGTCGCGTTGAACGTCCCCAATACGTTGACCGTTCGCTTGATTGCTCAGGCCACAGCCGGCGACGGCGCATTTGGAGACGGCATGGCCACCGCGTGGTCCGACTTCATGGTGACCTTCCATACGGACGGCCCGGTCTTCAACCTGCCCCCCGGTGTGACGGCCGACTCGCCCCAAGGCGGCATCGTGGACAACCGATACATCGGCCCGGCTTCGCCACCCTCGGGCGTTGTCCCGGAACCCACGAGTTTGTTGCTGATCGTGCTTGGCCTGGGCGCGGCTGGTTGTCGCAAGCGCCGGCCATGCGGGCGCGTACTGACCAAATAATGTCGGCACGACCTGTCCCGGTTGGTATGACCGGGCCTGCACGGTCCGATGCATTGCGAGCGGTCGCCGCACAGCTTGCGCGAATCCTGACTCATTCTGATTAACCGCATCCCAAGATGGATCAACCGTTTCCGGTGACGATCGACGCTGCGGTGCGCACGGGTGCGCGGAGTCGGCCCTGTGTGACACGCGAAGTTCGCTTTGGCGGGGTCGTGTGTCAGGGTGTGGCGGGGCTGACATTTGGTTGGGCGAACCATCGGCGGACAGATCATGCGTAACAGGTTGATGAAACTTGGTTTGTGTTCGGGTGGCGTCGCCGGGCGGGCGGGGGTTGGGTGTGTCGGGGTGACGGACGGCTTGGCAGGGCGCAACATGTTAATTATCAATTGCTTAAAGCTGATTTTGGGTCGTTTTGGGAGGGGAGTGGGTGGGGGTTGGATGTCTGGGTTGGGTTTGTTGAGGGGAGCGCTGAGCCGCGAGCGGCCTTGTGCGCGTTGGGGAAGTGGGTTGGAAGGGTCTGGTTTGGCCGATGGATGCGGTATGATCTGGCACTGGATTGATTCCGATTTGGGAGTCTCGACATGTTGACGATTCTTGGCCGACGTGATCGGCGGTCGAACCATTGCGACGGGCTGACGCGGCGCGGCTTTCTGAAGGTCGGGGGCATGGCCGCGGGCGGGCTGTCGCTGCCGCAACTACTCGCGCTTGAGGCGCAGGCGGGTGTGCGGTCGGAAGGCAGGTCGCACAAGGCGATCATCAATGTCTTCCTTCCGGGCGGGCCGTCGCACATCGACTTCTTTGACTTGAAGCCGGAAGCGCCCAGCGAGATCCGCGGCGAGTTCGTCTCACGCAAGACGAACGTGCCGGGGATGGAGATCAACGAGTTGTTCCCCGGGTTGGCCAAGTGCGCGGACAAGTTCGCGCTGATCCGCTCGGTCGTCGGGTCGGAGGGCGCGCACTCGTGCTACCAGTGCATGACCGGCCGAACCAAGCGCGAGATGGAGCCGCCGGGCGGCGGTTGGCCGGCCGGCAGCGCGTGGGTCGCCAAGATGCTCGGCGGCGTGAACGACGCGATCCCACCGAACCTGTCGCTGATGTACCCGACGGGCAACCGCACGTGGGGCGAAGCGGGGCACGGCGGGTTCCTCGGGCCGGCGTATCAACCCACACAGTTGGTTAGCCGAAAGGTCGGCGAGAAGCCGGAAGGGTTGGCCCTTCAGGGCATCACACTCGAACGGCTCAAAGACCGCAAGCGATTGCTGTCAAGCGTGGACAAGTTCCGCCGCGACATCGACACGTCGCGCGTCATGGACGGGATGGACAACTTCGGGCAGCAGGCCATGGGCATTTTGACGTCGTCAAAAATGGTCGAGGCGCTTGACCTGTCGAATGAAGACCCGAAGGTGGTCGCGCGGTACGGGAAGGACGACCCGAAGTTCCAGCGCGACGGTGCGCCCAAGATCGTGTCTAACTTCCTGTTAGCCCGTCGGCTGGTCGAGGCTGGGGCGCGGGTGGTGACGATGAACTACTCGCGCTGGGACTGGCACGGCGGCGACGGGATGAACTTCCCAAGGTCGCGGCAGGAGTTCCCGCTGTTCGACCAGGGTTTGTCAGCCTTGATCGAAGACCTGCACGACCGCGGGCTGGACCGCGACGTGAGCGTGGTCGTGTGGGGCGAGTTCGGGCGGACGCCGAAGATCAACAAGAACAACAGCCGCGACCACTGGCCGCAGGTGTCGTTCGCCCTGATGGCCGGCGGCGGGATGCGCACCGGGCAGGTCATCGGCGCGACGAACCGCAACGGCGAGCACGCGACCGAGCGACCTGTCACTTTCCAGGAAGTGTGGGCGACGCTGTACCACAACGTGGGCATCGACGTGAAGCACGCCCGGACGTTCGACGTGCAGGGTCGGCCGCAATACCTGGTTGACCCGGGTGTTGAGCCGATCCGGGAGTTGGTGTGAGTCGTTGGTGACTTACGCCAAGCCGCATGCGGCGGTGAGTGTTAGTTGGGGCCTGACATGAAACACATCACTCGATTCATCGCGATCGCGTTTCTGCTTTCGGTGACGATCGGCATCCCGATCCCCGGTTGTGGCGGTGCGGCGGCGAGGAGTTGTGGGAAGTCGGCTGGGCGGGCGGTGAAGGTCAAACCGCGTGTTCAGCCGAAGGTGCGGACGCGGACGGCGCAGCAGAACGCGATGCAGCGGACGCGGATCAATAACACATCGGCCGGGGCGCGGCATCGGGCGGCAAACCAGCGCGACAAAGACGGGAACTGGGTGCAGGACCGTGCGGGCGACGTGGCGCAGGAGTTGATCAAGGACCAGATCGGCGACGACGATCGGAACTGGACGCCACCCCGCCGGGCCGTGCCGACACGGACACGCCAGCCGATCCAGCCGAGGCGGCGGAATTGACGTGCGAATTTGACGCGGCCCAATGGCGGCACGCCCGTTGGCCGATAACATGACCGGAACCACGAACGGAACCTCTTACCGGGAACTTCCACCATGAGCCAGATCGACTACACGCAACCGCCGGATCACCCGCTGTTCGCTCACGAGGCTGAGGAGGACACGCGGGCGTCGTTTATCAAGAAGACGTACACGCACCTGTTCGGCGCGATCATGCTGTTCGCGGCGTTGGAGGTGTTGATCTTCCAGTTGGTCGATGTCGCGGCGCTGACGAACAAGATGTTCGGCACCGGGTACGGTTGGCTGATCGTGCTCGGGGCGTTCATGCTCGTGAGCTGGATCGCCAACGCGTGGGCGTCGAGCGACAACTCACCGGCGATGCAGTACGCCGGGCTTGGCCTGTACGTGGTGGTCGAGGCGATCATCTTCGTGCCGCTGTTGTATATCGCTTCGCAGCACGGCGAGAACATCATTCAGACCGCGGCCCTGGCGACGCTGATCATCTTTGGCGGTCTGACCGGTGTAGTTTTTGTGACGGCCAAGGACTTCTCGTTCCTACGCAGCTTCCTGATGTTCGGCATGGTGGCGGCGTTCGGGCTGATCATCTGCGGCCTGCTGTTCGGCTTCTCGCTCGGGCCGATCTTCACGGTCGGCATGATCGTATTGATGAGCGGGTACATCCTGTATTACACGTCGAACGTGATGCACCACTACCGCATCGGGCAACACGTGGCCGCTTCGCTGGCGCTGTTCGCGTGTATCGCGACGCTGTTCTGGTACGTGATTCAGTTGGTGATGGCGCTCAGTCGGGATTAGGCCGATCGCTGGCGTCCGTCGAGTCGCTTGCGGTCGGTAATGGCGCGTTTTCATTGGGCACCCAACGACGCGCGGCCGCGGCCATGACGACGGGCAATGCAATGGAAACGCCCAGTGCCAGCGGCAGCCAACCGTGCTTCTGGGCGAACTCGCCTAACAACACGTAGGCCAACGCGATGCCAAGATTGCTGAGCATGACCGTCGGCAGGAAGCGTCGCCAGCTCAGCCGATGGATGCCGACGATGAGGACGCTGGCCTCGGCGAAGACGGGCACGGCCCGACACAGTGCGAGCACCATCGGGCCGTAGCGTTCGCTGACGTGTTGCATGCGTTGCAGGTCGTCCGCTTTGGTGAACCACAACGCGACCGGCCGACCCCATCGACGGGCAATGGCAAAGCCGATCACCGCGCCGAGCGTCATGCCGACCCACGCGGCGGCCGTGCCAAGCAGCGAGCCCAACTGCCAGCCGGCCATCGTGCACACGACGCTCGACGGGATGGGCAGCGCGATGTCCGTCGTCAACAGTCCTACCACAATGGCCGCCGTCACACCGTCAGCCGGCGGGTCGTTCCGCAGGCCGGTCACCCAGTCGTCGAACCACCCGCCGAACAGCAGGAACGGCAACACCGGCACGAGCATGACGACACACATCAGCGGCAGCGTGCGGAACAGGTCGCGCATACGTTGATGTTAACGCCAACGTCATGCGACCAGAGAGATCAGTCCGGCGCGTGGATGGTCACGCCGTATTCAACCGCTTTCGCGACAAGGCGTTCGATGTATTCGGGCGTTGGCTTGGCGAATGCGGCGTCGCCCTGGTCGGACTGATCGACCGCCGCAAAGTACCGTTCGATGCCGGCCGGGACGACCTGTATCAACATTTCCGCGGGCGTGTCCGTGCTGTTGTGAAACCGGTGCGGTACATCGCGTGGAGCAAATACGAAATCGCCCGGCTCGGCAACGAGTTCGTCGAATCCGCCTGCGGCCCGACCGACATGAAACGTAATTCGCCCCTTGAGGACGTAGAACGACTCATCTTCACGGGTGTGCGTGTGCGGCGGCGGCCCGTGGCCGGCGGGCACAACCGCGTGGAACAGAGCGAACGTGCTGCCGGTGTCCTCACCGCCAGCAAGCTGCGTGTAGGTGTCGCCGACCACGATGTACCTGGGCGCATCATCGTGTCTTGCCAATCGCGGGCTCAATTCAGCCATGTCGAACTCCCGCCTAAGACTGTGCCATCTTCCGCAACACGGTGTGCAGGATGCCGCCGTTGCGGTAGTAATCGACCTCAACGGCCGTGTCGATGCGGCAGGTCGTTTCGAAGGCGACTTGTGTGCCGTCGGGTTTCGTCGCGGTGACGTTTACGGTTTGGCGGGGCTTGATGTTGTCGTCGATGGTGATGTCGAATGTTTCGTCGCCGGTCAGGCCGAGCGTGTCGGGGGTTTGGCCTTCCTTGAAGACCAGTGGGAGCACGCCCATGCCGACGAGGTTGCTGCGGTGGATGCGCTCGAAGCTCTCGGCGATGACGGCGCGGATGCCCAGCAGGTACGTGCCCTTGGCGGCCCAGTCGCGGCTGGAGCCCATCCCGTAATCCTTGCCGGCCAGGACGACCAACGGCGTGCCGTTAGGGTCGGCGTTGATATCGGGGTCGGACGTTTGGCAGACGCCGTAGGCGCACGCGGCGTCGAAAATGAACGGGTAGTCCGTGTCGCTGACGCCCACGGATTCCAATCCGTGGGCTTCGCCCATGAACTTGGTGTAACCGCCTTCCGTCCCGGGCGCGAGCTGATTGCGGACGCGGATGTTGGCGAACGTGCCGCGGACCATGACGCGGTCGTTGCCGCGGCGTGAGCCGTAGCTGTTGAACATCGCGCGCTCGACGCCGGACGCCGTGAGGAATCGGCCCGCGGGCGAGTCGGCCTTGATCGCGCCGGCCGGACTGATGTGGTCGGTCGTGACGCTGTGGCCGACCTTGACGAGACAGCGCGCGCCGTTGATCGGCTGAATCGGCGCGACGTCGGCCTGCAAGTCAACGAAGAACGGCGGCTCCTGCACATAGGTCGATTCCGGCTGCCAGTCGTATAGGTCGCCCGTGCTCGACGCCACGGCCTGCCATTCGTCCGAGCCCTTGAACACGTCGGCGTACTGCGTTTGAAACTGCTCGCGTGTGACGCACTTCGCGACGACGTCGAGCACCTCGTCCTGCGTCGGCCAAATGTCTTTCAGGAACACGTCGTTGCCGTTTTGATCTTGACCTATCGGATCGTTAGACAAATCGATATCGACCGTCCCAGCCAGCGCATACGCGACGACCAGCGGGGGTGAGGCCAGGTAATTGGCCTTGACGTCGGGGCTGATGCGCCCCTCGAAGTTGCGGTTGCCGGAGAGGACGCTGGTCGCGACCAAGTCGTTTTCGTTAATGGCCTGGCTGATCGGCGGTGGGAGCGGGCCGGAGTTCCCGATGCAGGTCGTGCAGCCGTAGCCGACGAGGTAGAAACCGCAGGACTCGAGATCGTCCAGCAGTTCAGCCTTGTTGAGGTATTCGGTGACGACCTTCGAGCCGGGCGCGAGGCTGGTCTTGACCCAAGGCTTGCGTGTCAGGCCGAGCGCCGCGGCCTTCTTGGCGACTAGGCCGGCGGCGAGCATGACCTGCGGGTTGCTCGTGTTCGTGCAGCTTGTGATCGCGGCGATGACGACCGCGCCGTGTTTGAGTGCGAACGTGTTACCTTCGTAATCGACTTCGACGCCGTCGGCGCCGGGGTCGGTTTCCAGTGTGGCGGTCGCGGTGGCTGCCGCGCTTCCGGGGGCGCCTCCCTCGGCGGTCATGCGTTGCGGTGTCGAATCGCCGCTGCCGTTGGGCTTGCCGAACGTGACCGACAGGTCCTGCCGCCACTGGTCGCGCATCGCGCCGAGTGAGATGCGGTCCTGCGGTCGTTTGGGGCCGGCCAGGCTTGGCTCGACGGTGGACATGTCCAGTTCGAGCGTTTCGGTGTATCGGCATTGGCGGGCGTCTTCGCGCCACAGGCCCTGCTCTTTGCAGTACTGCTCGACGGTACTAATCAATGATTCGTCCCGCCCGGTCAGGTGCATGTACTTGAGTGTTTGGTCGTCAACGGGGAAGAAGCCCATCGTCGCGCCGTACTCGGGTGCCATGTTCGCGATCGTTGCGCGGTTGGCCAGCGGCATGTCGGCCAGGCCCGGCCCGTAAAACTCAACGAACTTGCCGACCACGCCGTGCTCGCGCAGCACTTCGGTGACTCGTAACACAAGGTCGGTCGCGGTCGCGCCTTCGGGCAGATTGCCCAGCAGTTTGAATCCAACGACTTCGGGGATGAGCATGTAGATCGGTTGGCCGAGCATCACGGCCTCTGCCTCGATGCCGCCCACGCCCCAGCCGACGACGCCCAGGCCGTTGATCATCGTCGTGTGGCTGTCCGTGCCGACGAGGCTGTCGGGGTATAGGCAAGGGACCGAGCCATCGAGGGACCGAGCCATCGAGGGGTCGGAGCCCTTGGTCGCTTGGTCGCTTGGCCCCTTGGTCCCTTCCCAAACGACCTTGGCCAGATACTCGAGGTTGACCTGGTGCACGATGCCCGTCGCGGGCGGGACGACGCGGAAGTTGTTGAACGCCTGTTGGCCCCACTTAAGGAACTGGTAGCGTTCCATGTTGCGCTCGAACTCTTTCTCGGCATTGACCTGAAGGGCCATGCCGTTGGCGAACGCGTCGACCTGCACGGAGTGGTCGATGACCAGATCGCATGGCACCAACGGATTGACCTTCGACGCATTCCGGGCGTCGCCGGTCATGCGCTTCATGCCCTCGCGCATCGCGGCGAGGTCGACCACGGCGGGGACGCCGGTGAAGTCCTGCAGCACGACTCGGCCGGGGGTGAATGGGATCTCGGTTTGGCCGACGTGTTCTTTGGAATACGACGCCAGCGCCTTGACGTCGTCTTCGGTGACAACGTGACCATCGACGTTACGCAGGACGGACTCGAGCAACACCTTGATCGAGTATGGCAGCGTGTCGACGTCTGGCAGGGCGTCGAGTCGATAGATCGCGCGGTCGCCCAGCGGGGTCGAGATCGTGGCGCGGGCGTTGAACGGGTCTTGGGGTGCGGGCATAGGTGGGTCCAGCGACAGGTGACGAGCGACGAGCCACAAGGGGTGGCGGCTGGGCACGCTTCAGCGTGCCGCGGGGGTGTCTGG
>JANQSF010000156.1 GCA_028284155.1 Phycisphaeraceae bacterium | reverse complement strand
GGGCACCGACAGCTTCGCCACGGGGTTGCCGTCGTTGTCCACGACACCCGCCTTGAGGTTCGTGCCGCCGAGATCGAGGCCGATGTAGTGAGCCATACGGACCGCTCCAAGCCGATGAGGGGCGACGATTCTACGGAAATCAGCCGAGCCGGGCGAGCGTGGCCCGCAACCTATACTCGTCGCCTATGAAGACGCTCGTCGCTCACCAGGCTGCTCTCGGCGACTGGGTATTGACATTTCCACTGTTGCGCGGCCTGCGGCACGCCGGCCACGACGTGCTGGCCCTGACAACGCGGGCCAAGGGTGACCTGGCGCGACAGGTCGTCGGCGACGTGATGCCAATCGACATCGAGCGACGCGACTTCACCTTGCTTTACGGACCGGGCGGGCATCGCGAAGTGGCGGTCGATCTGCGCGACAAGCTGCGCGACGTGCATTTGGTCATCAGCTTCATGAGCCCACCGGATGGCGTGTGGACAGGCAACCTGCGTGCCCTCCTTCCCGACGCCAACGTGTTGTGTGCCGATCCCAAGCCGGACCTCACACGCGACGAGCACCTGACCGAGGGCTACGGGCGAAAGCTGCGCGAGCAAGGCTTCGACGTGCAGTTTGCTGATCCGCCACCTTGCACGTCGGCAGGCAATCGTGTTGTCTTCCATCCCGGCAGCGGCGGACCACACAAGTGTTGGCCAATCGAGCAATGGCTAGAGCTGGCGGAACGCCTGACGAAAGCCGGTCGCGACGTGCGCGCGGTCGTCGGCGAGGTGGAGGTCGATTCTTGGCCAATCGGCCGCATGGAAAAGCTGCGAGCCGCGTGTGACGTGCGGGTGTGCGACGGCCCGAACGACCTGCTGCGTGAGGCGCCGCCCGATGCGATCTACATCGGCAACGACGCCGGGCCGACGCACTTGGCCGCTCAGCGCGGCGCTGTGACGGTCGCCGTGTTCGGGCCGACCGACCCGCGCATCTGGTCGCCGCGCGGGCCCGCCGTGACCGTCCTCGCCCCGCCCTCGCCGGGCGCGGGTTGGCCGAGCGTTGAGCAGGTATTTCAAGCCGTCGATGCGGCATGCGTCGGCGCACAAAGACTCGGATCGGACGATTTCGGCGGTAAACAGCCGAACGGCGTATAGTTGGTCTCAAATCGAAGCCGCAGTTTCGCGGCCTCGACCGTCGCCCCTTGGGAGCGTTTCATGCGCATCATCCTGGCCAACCCTCGCGGCTTCTGCGCCGGCGTCAACATGGCGATCCAGTGCGTCGAAGAGGCGATCAAGATCGTCGGCACGCCGCTGTACGTCTACCACGAGATCGTGCACAACCGGCACGTCGTCGAGCGCTTCGTCAAAGAGGGTGTCATCTTTGTCGACGACATCGACGAGGTGCCCGCCGACTCGACCGTCATTTTCAGCGCGCACGGCGTCAGCCCCGCGGTGCGCAACGCCGCCAAGGCCCGCGGCTGTACCATGATCGACGCGACCTGCCCGCTGGTGACCAAGGTGCACATGGAGGCGATCCGCTACGCGCGGCAGGGCCTGAACATCCTGCTGGTCGGCCACGCCGGCCACGACGAGGTTGTCGGCACGGTCGGGGAAGCGCCCGACTCGATCACGATCGTCGAATCGCCGGAAGACGTCGCCCAACTGCCCTTTGACGAAGACAGCGACAAGCTGGTCTACCTGACGCAGACCACGCTGAGCATGGACGACGCGAACAACATCATCAGCGCGATCAAAAAGCGTTACCCGAACGTCAAGGCCCCACCGAGCGAAGACATCTGCTACGCCACAACGAACCGCCAACACGCGGTGCGCGCCCATGCGCAGGACGTCGACATCGTGCTGGTCGTCGGCTCGCGGAACAGCTCGAACTCGCTTCGCCTGACGGAGATCAGCCAGAACGACGGCACGACGTCGTACCTCGTCGACGACAAGAGCGAACTCGATCATCGCTGGTTCGAGGGCGTCGACACCGTGCTGGTCACAGCCGGCGCGTCGGCCCCGGAGCACCTCGTTCAGGAAATCGTGGACGAACTGCGCAACAACTTCGGCGGCGTGGCTGAGGATTCACACGTCGTTGAAGAAGACATGCACTTCGAGTTGCCGATCAGTTTGCGTCGCCTGCGCGACGGGCAGCCCCAAAACGCCGCCGCCAACTGATCCCCGCCGCTTGCGGTTTAGCTCTGATATCCGACCCCGATCGTCCGCCATGCCCACCGCCCCACGCCTCTACATGGACAACGCCGCGACGTCCTTCCCCAAGCCGAAGGCCGTTCACGAGGCGATGATGCGCTACGCGACCGAGATCGGCGCAAGCCCCGGCCGCGGCGCCTATGCCGAAGCGCGCGAGGCCGGCCGACTCATGCAGCAATGTCGCCAGCGGCTCAACACGTTGATCCATGGTGAAGACCCCAACCACGTCGTGTTCACGCTCAACACGTCGGATGCGTTGAACATGGCGATCCGCGGCGTGCTGGACTACGCCGTGGGGCACGACCCGAACCGCAACCACGTCATCACGACCTGGCTCGATCACAACTCCGTGCTTCGGCCTTACAACGCGTTGGCGGATCGGTCGCGTGTCGAGCAGACGCGCGTGCCCTGCGACCCGCAGACCGGCGTGGTCGACCCGGACGACATCCGCAAAGCGATCACGCCGCGTACCGCCTTGATCGCCTGCGTGCATGGGTCGAACGTCACCGGGACGTTGCAACCGGTGCGCGCGATCGGCGCGGTCGCGCGCGAGCACGACATCCCGTTCCTCGTCGATGCGGCGCAGACGATGGGTCACGTGCCGATCGACGTGCAGGCCGACCTCATCGACCTGCTTGCCTTCCCCGGTCACAAAGGTTTGCTCGGGCCGCTCGGCACCGGCGGGCTTTACATTCGGCCCGGCATCGAGAAACGGATGACGACTTACCGCGAAGGCGGGACAGGCAGCGTCAGCGAACACGACACGCAGCCCGACTTCATGCCCGACCGCTTCGAGCCAGGCAGCCACAATGCGATCGGCGTGATCGGCCTGTCGGAAGGCGTCGACTACATCCTGCAACGCGGCGTCGACAATCTGTGGTCGCATGAGCAAGACCTGATCCGCGCGATGATCGGCGGCCTGACCGAGATGGGCGAGTTGGCCGGCTTGACGCTGTTCGGGCCGCAAGGCGTCAAAGACCGCTGCGGCGTCTTCGCCGTGCGTGTTCAGGGTTTCAACGACCCGCAAACCTTGTCCGACGCGCTGGAGCGCGACTACGGCATCCTCACGCGCAGCGGCATCCACTGCGCACCACTGGCGCACCGCACGTTCGGCACGCACGACCTGGGCGGGATGACGCGGTTCAGCTTCGGGCCGTTCCTGACGGTGGCCGATGTGCAATTCGCCTGCGACGCGCTGTCGCAACTCTGCCAGAAACACGCGGCTGTGTGACGGATCAGCCCATCTCGACGCCGAATCCAAGCCCTACAATCCTACGAACCGCTTGTTTCGAACAACCTCTCCCCTCGGGAGAGGTCGGCGGCTTGGCCGCCGGGTGAGGGTTCGCGCAGCCGCGACACGGTTAAACGGGGTCGCACAACCGCGCGGAGCCCTCACCCCAGCCCTCTCCCAAAGGGAGAGAGAGCTAGATTCGCTTGTCGAGGTGACACTATGAACAAGCGCATCGTGGTTGGGATCAGTGGAGCCAGCGGCGCGGTCTACGCGCGGCGGCTCGTACGTCTGCTCGTCGCGGCCGATGTCGAAACCCACTTGGTCGTCTCGCCGCTGGGCCAGCGGCTGCTGCACGACGAGTTGGGCATGGAAGGCGTCGACCTGAACGCATTGGCGGGACGGCAGGTCGATGGCAGCGCAACCCCAGCGGTCATTCAACACAACTGGCGCGACGTCGGCGCGGCCATCGCCAGCGGGTCGTTCCTGCACGACGGGATGGTCATCATCCCGTGTTCCAGCAACACGCTGGCCGCCGTGGCAACCGGGTCGAGTCAGAACCTCATGCACCGCGCTGCGCATGTGACGTTGAAGGAACGCCGCAAGCTCGTGCTCGTACACCGCGAGACGCCGTTGAGCCTGGTCGATATCCGAAACATGCAGGCCGTCACCGAAGCGGGCGCCGTCGTCTGCCCGGCCAACCCGGGCTTCTACCTGCTGCCCGAGTCGATCGATGAGCTGGTCGACTTCGTTGTCGCTCGCATCCTCGACCAACTTGGCGTTTCACACGACCTTGCCGTGCGCTGGGGCGAGAAATCGGATGTGCGATCAGGCCAAGCAGGGGGCACGCAGTGAGCGCAGACGCCGTGATGCCGACGCCCGCTGCTGCGCCCGCGACCGGGCTCTGCCGATTCGTGGCCGTCGCACGCGACATCAAACTTAGTCACACGGTGTTCGCTCTGCCTTTCGCGTTGCTCGCAACGTTTCTTGCCGCGTCGTCTGACGCCGGCCGACTGCCGAGCGTCACACAGTTTGTCTTGATCATCGTTTGCATGGTGCTCGCGCGCACAGCCGCGATGGCCATGAACCGCTGGGCCGACGCGCGGCTCGACGCCGACAACCCGCGGACGCGCGGGCGGGCCGTCCCCAGCGGGCGTATCAGCAGGCCGTTCATGCTCGGCGTCGTGATCGCCTGCGGCCTCGGCTTCATCGCGTCGGCCGGCGGATTCTGGCTGATCGATCAGAACCATTGGCCGATCGTCCTGTCGCCGGCTGTGCTCGCCTGGCTTTGTTTTTACAGCTTCACCAAACGGTTCACCGCCCTCTGTCACGTCGTGCTGGGCAGCGCCTTGGCGCTCAGCCCCGTCGCCGCGGCGATCGCCATCCACCCGCCGGCCCTCCAAACGCCCGCGCCGTGGTTGCTCGCCGGCATGGTCGCCTGCTGGGTCGCCGGCTTCGACGTGATCTACGCCCTGCAGGATGTCGCGATCGACCGTGAGCAACGGCTTCACTCGCTCCCTTCGCGCGTCGGCGTCGAGCCGGCGCTTTGGGTAAGCCGAGCACTACATGTCCTGGCTGCCTCGTTACTGGTCGCGCTCGCCTGGATCAGCCCAAAGCTCAACGTCTTGTTTGCCGTCGGCGTCGCGCTCGTCATCGCTTTGCTCATCGTTGAACACGCGATCGTCTGGCGGTCCAAAACCCGCCACATCAATGTTGCGTTCTTCACGCTCAACGGCGTGATCAGCCTCCTGCTCGGCGGACTGGGCATCGCCGATGTCTTGATCCATCGCTGACCGCAACGCAAACCCAAGTCGGACCTTTCCGAAGACCCGATCAACACACACGCCGCACCGCTCGGCCATATCATCGACCTCCACCCCGGAGAGTCGAACCCTTGGCCATCGTCGAAATCAAGCTGCCGCACCACCGTTACCCGGTCGTCATCGAGCCGGGCCTGCTGTCGCGTCTGGGCACGCTGACGCGCGACGCCGCGCCGCACGACCTGGCGGCGTTGTTCAGCGACGGCAACGTAGCCGAGACCTTCGGCCGATCCGCGTCGAACGCCCTGCAACAAGCGGGGTATGCCGTGACGTCGCACGCTTTGTCGCCGGGTGAATCGTACAAGACGCTCGACACGGTGCGCGCCCTGTATGACGTCATGCTCGACGGCCGACTCGAACGGCGTAGCCCGGTTGTCGCCGTCGGCGGCGGTGTGACGGGCGACACGGCTGGCTTCGTCGCCGCGTCGTATCTGCGCGGCGTGCCCTTCGTGCAATGCCCGACGACGTTGCTGGCCATGGTCGATGCGTCCGTCGGCGGGAAGGTCGGCGTGAACCTCCCGCGTGGCAAGAACCTCGTCGGCGCGTTCCACCAGCCCGCGCTCGTGGCCATCGACACCGACACGCTCAAAACGCTGCCCCCCCGCGAACTGCGGTGCGGGCTGGCCGAATGCGTCAAGCACGGTGTCATCCGCGACGCCGACCTGTTTAGTTGGATCGAGTCGAACGTTGACTCGATCCTCGGCCTCGACAGCGACACGCTCGTCGAACTGGTCCGCCGCAACGTCGCGATCAAGGCGGCCGTGGTGATGGAGGACGAAAAGGAATCGGGCGTCCGCGCCCACCTGAACTTCGGCCACACGTTCGCGCACGCGATCGAGGCAAGCCAGTCGTACGGCGCCGACACCGGCGACGCCGCCTTCCACCACGGCGAAGCCGTTTCGCTGGGCATGGTCGCCGCGACGAAACTGGCCATCGACGCCGGCCGATGCGACGCCGACCTGCTCAGCCGCCTCGTCGCCCTGCTCGAGCGCATCGGCCTGCCCACGCACGCGGACAACCTCGCGCCGACCGATCAACTGATCGACTCAATGCGACTGGACAAGAAAGTCGCCGACGGCCGAATCCGGCTCGTGCTACCCGACCGGCTCGGCAACGTGTTCATCTCCAGCGACGCCGACGACGACGCCATCCGCGCCGCCTGGTCGGCCGTTGCAAAGTGACACGGCCGCTTCGACGCAATCCCACCGTCAACTCGTCGACTTGATCACCAGTGGCGACTCCCGAACGTAGCTGCTGGACGCGCGTGTTGGACCCGCCGCACCCAATCACTTGATCAATCGCAACGAGAATGGGTAGCGATAAGGAACACCCTTGTTTGCTTCAACCGTGCCCAAGATAGAGAACACTATGAGGGCGGCCCAAACTGCCAGAGACAGAATACCCGTGACGCAACCCACGAATGGAATCAAGGACAGGACACCGAACGCAACACCGACAATTGCCACCGAGATCTGAAAATTGAGCGCTTCTTTGCCCTGATCGTCAACAAACTTTGACTCGTCCTTCTTGATCAGCCAGATGACCAGTGCACCGATAAACCATGTGAAGATGCCGAGCAGGTGGCACAGCATCGCCATTGTCTTGTCGTCTTTATCCTTCGGCTCAATCCCCTCGGTCGAAGGCGCATCCATCAGGCCTGCCCCCTCACCACCTGCGCCAACTGGCCCCGCATCCTTTGGCGGCGCCTCGCTGGACTCGGCCTTGTCATCCTGCTCAGCCGGGCTCGGCTCGGTCGTGTCTCGATACGGGTTTTCTTCATCCGAAGACGGTGTGTTGGGGTTGTCAGCCATTGGTTCACTCCTGTAAATGACATTCCGTTTGCTCACACAATATCGGCCAACACTTGGATGTCGTCAACCGGCATGAAACTTTCCAAGATCGGCGCATGAAAACACGAACTCCCCGTGCCGGCCGTGGGACAACACTGTCCGAAGAAAGACTGTCGGCCGCCGGCAGGACCGGAGGGCTCGCCCAACGAAATGCGTACTCGTTGCCACGTCAAACATCAGTTCCCTTGCCGCGCCTGTTTGATCCACTCTTCATGTAACTTCTTCAACTCCGCGACGACCTGCGGGTTCTGCTTGGTCAGGTTCTTCATCTCGCTGATGTCCTCCGCGAGATTGACGAGGAACAGCCGATCGTCCTTACCGATTGGCCCCTTGTTGCTTGTGTCGCGCGGGTTGCCGATGAGTTTCCAGTCGCCGCGGCGCACCGCCCAACTGTTGCCGATCGTCCAGTGCAGCACGTCGTGCGGCGACTTAGCGTCCTTTGACTTGATCACCTCGGCGATGTTCTTGCCGTCAATGTCTTTCTCCATGAGGTCAACGCCGCACAACGCGGCAATCGTCGGCAACCAGTCACAACCGTGTACGACCTGCGTCCGCCGCTCGCCCTCGGGCAGCGTGCCAGGCCAACTGACCACCGACGGCACGCGGATGCCGCCTTCGAACAGGCTGAACTTCGCCCCGCGGTAAGGCCCGGCGCTGCCGCCGGCGTAGTGCGCCCGCTGTTCCGTCGAGTGGCCGTGGTCGCTCTGGAAGATGACGATCGTGTCCTTCTCCAACCCCAGCCGTTTCACCTTCAACAACAGGTTGCCGATCGCCTCGTCCTGCGACGAGACGAACGCGTTGTACAGGTTGCGCGGGTACTTGACCTTCTTCTTCTCGTAGTAGTTCAACCAGTGCGCGTAGCCCTGGTACGGGTAATGCGGCGCGTTCATCGCGAAGTAGATGAAGAACGGCTTGTCCTGATGCTTCTCGATGAAGTCGCCCGCCTCTTTGGCCATCAACTCGGGGAAGTACTTGCCGTCCTCGAACACCTCCTTGCCCTGCCGCCACAGGTCGTGCCGGTTCGGGCCGTTCCAGTAGAAGAAGTGCGAGTAATTGTCGATGCACCCGCCCATGTGGCCGAACGAGTAATCGAACCCCTGGCCGTTCGGCATCGTCTCCGGCGTGTAACCCAAATGCCACTTGCCGATGTGGGCCGTCGCGTACCCCGCGGCCTTGAGCGTCTCGGCGATCGTCACCTGCCCGGGCGGCATGCCCGCCTTGCCCTTAGCCGAACTGACATTGCCCGGCACGCCCGCGCGAACCGGGTACCGCCCCGTCAACAAACCCGCGCGCGACGGCGAGCAGACCGGGGCCGGCGCATACATCTGCGTAAACAGCACGCCGCGCTTGGCCAACTTATCCATCCACGGCGTCTGAATGTCAGCCGTCCCGTACGCCCCCATGTCCACCGAACCCTGGTCGTCGGTGTAGATCAGGATCACGTTCGGCCGACGCTCCACCGCGCCGGCCGACGCGGCCCAACCGACCGCACCAAGCAGGCCAAGCAGCAAGACCCAAACACCAAGCCCGTTCCGCAAGCCGTTCTTACCAAGCATCAGTCACTCCCATGTTCAGCCCCGCGTCAGTCACGCGCAGTTCGCGTCGACCCGTCGAGGCGTATCCAGACGACCATCGTAACGCCTGCCCGTGAACGCTCGACAGCGATGCCCAACCCGCGGACCGTGCCCGCCCGCCGCAACACTCGACTCTCGCCCCACCCGTCGTGACGGCTCGCCGCACGCCGACATGGCGGGATGGCGTGTCTCCCTCTCCCCCAAGTCGACAAAACACGACGTAAACCCTTGGCAGGACTTGCGCAACGTCGTTGGCGGGCGAATGTCACCCCGACACGCAAAACGCACGTCACAGCCTGCAATCGACGATCCCGTGTCAGGGCAGACACGGGTCCGCCAACAAACACGCCAAGCAAAACGCAGGACAGGATGCGCGCAGGGATCGACGTCATGCCCCGGTGCACACGACCGCATATGTGCGCGCGCCACCGTCATTCAGACCGCGCATGTCCCCGTCAGAGCTGGTGTTGTGGGATCAGGCATTCTGATACAAGCGCGTACAAGTTGCGCGGCGCCCGGCTCCGATGTAACGAATTGTTAACCGCTGTTTCGCTTGAACGTCAGAGTTTCGGAAACACCAAGAATAGCGTAAGCACGTTGGATCGGGTCAGCGATCGCAACGCATTCGGCCAGTACGGTTTTACGTGATCTGGATTGAGCGGCAGCATAAGCCGATCGGCGAGCCACATTCGCGCCAGGACAGCAATGCGCAATTGCATCAGCAATTCGAGCGATGTTATGTGCGTATTGCTTTGCGAAGGTTTGCCTGTTCTGAGTCAAGTATTGTAAAAGTGTTTCTGACGATCGGGTGACCATTTCGAACAGTTCGGTCATCGGGCGCGTGGAGAGGAGGTCGTCAAGGCCGTGACGACTCCCGTCACCGAATGAAATGTGACTCTCAGCAGAGGTGAAATCGTTGACGGTCAGAATTGCATCGCATTGCGGGCAGTTCCAACCTCGCCAATTCGGAACTGTGGTGGCGGAAGTGTCGGGCAATTCGTGGTAAACCGTATCGCACTCGCAACAAAGGACCATCGGGTGGGCACAATGGACACACTGAAACGGATGCAAGTCCTCGTTGCCGCAGCACTTGAAATGTGACGCGTCGAGGACCTGCTGAATCACCCAAGCTGGCTTTTCTGACGAATGGTTCATCTCTTTTGGGGCATAACGAATCAAGTCTCAGTACGTAGGTCCGGGCCTACCCGGACACGGTCTCCCATGATGATATCGTTCTGTCCGGGCAGGCCCGGACCTACCTGCTTGTCCACGAGCAGGCCGAGCAAGGGCAAGCCAAGGCCGGCGGCGGTAAGTAGATCACCACCATCCCATCAGCGGTTCGTGAATCAGGGGGGATCGGAGGTTACTTGGTCCGGCTCCTTCACCGCGCGAAACCCCCAATAGGGAAAGGACGAGGACTTGGCCGCTGGTCTGACCGTGCCTTGATACGAGACTTTGTAGGCCCGGTCCTCATCCACCTCGGTGCCGATCCACCAATAGATCACATTGCCATCGGTCGCCCAGAGTGGTGATTCCTTGTCGGGCCGCTTCTTGTACGTCGGACGAGCCGTGTCGGCATCCCAGGCACCTTGACAGTTCGCGCCACTTCGGTGCTGGGAGCGCACGAACTCTTCGACTGTCGGTAGGCGCCAGATGTTCTGTGGGCTCTCCAGCAAGGTCGTGCCGTCGGCGCTCAAGTGCCGGCAGATTTCGACCGCTTCATCCCAACTCGCGCCGCCGGGTTGGGGCCAGCCCGGACCGCGCGGCGCCCAGATCAGATCGACGCCATTGCCCGTGATGCGTCGCGCCCCCCGATCCATGTCGTCCACGCGGTTTGCGACGCGGATCGCCGGTTCAATTCCGAATCCGACGGTCACGAGCGATGGGATGCCGATGAGCAGTGAGCACGCCAGCCAGCGCGGCCGGGCCGTCCCGAATGCATACCCTGCCGCCAGCAGAAGCAAGGGGACACAAAGCAACGTCAGCACTTGAGGGTGGATCCCCCAGAAAAACCAGAGGAGAAACACCACGCCGGCGACATGCAACACGGCACCCACCCATCGCCATCTCAGAGCGATCAGCGCTGCGGCAATGATGAGGATCGTCGCGAAGAGGTACTGGCCGAACAGCATCGCCAGATTCTTGACGAGGTCGTGGTGATACCAGCCCTCGTGGAAGTTTTCGAGGATGCCCCAGAACGCCCACTTGCTGGCGAGGGTAATGGACACCGCAACGGCGATCCAACCGATCAACCGACGCAGGCGCGAGCTTTTCTTGAGATCGCCCGACATTTCCCCAATGACCTTCGCCCGGCGACACCGGCGGACTCCTTGCAGGCCAGTATAACTCCCCTCCGATTCACGACAAAATAGTCTAAGAAACTATCTCAAATCAGGCACTTTCCCCTGACGCCTGAGTCTTCGGTACCACAGCAGGGCGCAGGCGAGCATGATCGATCCCAGGTAGTTTG
>JANQSF010000155.1 GCA_028284155.1 Phycisphaeraceae bacterium | reverse complement strand
AGCCCCCCCCTCCCGCCTGCGTGGCGTCTCATGAAAACGGCCCGCGGGCGTTCACCCGCGGGCCGTGTCCGTATTAGGGTCACCTCACCAGAGGTTGGGTCCTGAGATTAAGCAACCGTGAACACGTCGCCGCTGGTCACGTCGTTGTTGCCCGGGTTGGCGTCGTCCACCACGCCGGCCGCGTCGATGATCACCGCGATGCGGTAGTCACCCGGCAGCAGGCTGTCCGGTGTCGTCACCAGTCGGTTGTACGTGCGCGACTTGCCGGGTTGGAGGTTGCCCAGCGGGATGTTGTTCAGCGTGAGCAACTCGACATCGCCGCCGTCGAACTCCGGCCTTGCGACGATCTGGATGTCGACCTTCGTGCCCGGGTCGACCTTCACGTTGCCGTTGTTGGTCACCTGGAACTTGACTCGGCCGCGCTCCGACTCGCCGAATGTCCAGTCCGTCGGCAGCGTCACGTCCTGGATCGAACCGAGCAGGTCGACGGTCGGCAACTCGACGGCGAACGGGTTGAGGTCCGTCGCGGCGTTGTTGGTCTCGTCCGACTCGGTCACGGCGTTGTTCACGTCCGTGTTCACCACGATCTGGTAGTCGCCCGGGTCCATGTCCGTCGGCAGCGTGAAGTTCTTGAAGAAGCTGCGCGTCTTGCCCGGCTGGAGATTGCTCACCAGTTGCGACCACGTGCCGACGACCACGTCGTCGCCGCCGCCGATCGGCTGAGCAACCACCTGCACGTCAACCTTCTGGCCCAGATCGACCTTGGTGTTGCCGTCGTTGTGGATCTTGCCCTGCACGATCACACGGTGCGTTTGGCCGGCCACCACAACGTCGTCCACGGTCACCTTGGTCAACTCGGTGGTCAGATCGACGAACGGGTCGGCCACGACGATCGGTTCGTCGGCCGTCGCGGTGTTATTGGCCGCGTCACCGTCTTCGAACGCCGTACCCGGGTCGACGTTGACGATCAGCTCGTACTCGCCCATCGCGGCCGTGTCGGGCAGCGTCACCATCGTCGTCCACGTGCGGAACGTGTCTGGCTGAACGTTGCTGAACAGTCGGGTCGACTCGGCCAGCACGATGTCCTCGCCGCCGCCGATCGGTCGGGCGATGATCTGGGCTGTCACCTCGGCGCCGGTCGGCGACTTGGTGTTGCCGCGGTTGTACATCCGGACCGTGACTTGACCCTTGGCCGACTCACCCGTCACAACCGCTGTCGCCAGCGTGTTCTTGAAGATCTCGGTTTCGAGATCAACGAACGCGTCGCTGACGGTCAGGGTCTGGTCGGCTGTCGCCGTGTTGTCCTGCTCGCCCGACTCGTCGATCGCGTCGCCGCTGTCAATCATGGCGATGATCGCGTATTCGTCGGCGTTCAGGTCGTTCGGGAGCGAGACGTTCTGGCTGAACGTACGCGTCGCGCCCGGTTGCAGGTTGCTGATCGGCTTGTTCGTCATCGTCACCAGCGTGGTCTCGCTGCTGTCGGTCAGCGACTGCAGCTTGATCGTGATGTCGATGTTCGAGCCGGCATCGACCGGCACATTGCCGTCGTTGGCGACCTGCACCTGCACCATGCCGTTGCCGCCGTTGCCGGTGACGATCGCCGTGGGCAGGGTCACCTTCGTGACCTGGCCGGTCAGGTTCACCGTTTGCGACGTGTCGATCGTGACGTTGAGCGCGGCCGACGCCGGTCCGGTGTTGCCGGCCGTGTCGGTCGCCGTCGTCGTGAACGCATACGTGCCGTCTGCCAACTCGTCGGTCGTGAACTCCCACGTGCCGTCGGTCGCGTCGACCGTGGCTAACTCCGCACCGTCGATGAACAGCGTGACACTCGAACCGGCCTCGGCCGAGCCGCCCAGTGTGAGCGTGTTGTCGGCCGTGACGTTGTCGGTATCGGAATCGCCGGTGTCACTGATCGCCGCGAGGTCGGGCTGCGACGGCTGGGCCGGCGCAGCCGTATCGATGGTGATCGGTGTGGCCGACGAGGCGTCGCCCACATTGCCGGCCAGGTCGGTTGACACGGCCGTGATGTTGTAGGAACCGTCAGCCAACGGGGTTTCGGGCGTGATGTCGTATGTGCCGTCGGTCGCTTCCACGCTGCCGACCTGCACGCCGTTGGCGAACAGCGCGACGGTCGAGCCGACCAACGCCGTGCCCGTGAAGCGCGGCTGCGAGTCGTTCGTCACGCCGTCGCTGTTCGACGCACCGGAGTCGTCAGCCGCGTCCATCGCCGGGGCGGATGGCGCGAACGGCGACGTGGTGTCGATCGTCAGGGACGACGCGCTCGACTCGTCGCTGGTGTTGTTCGAGGCGTCGGTGGCCGTCACGGTGACCGAGTAGTCGCCGTCAGCCAGCGGGCTGGTCGTGATCGAGTACGAGCCGAACACGGCCTCGCCGCTGCCGACCTCGACACCGTTGGCGAACAGGCGAACGATGCTGCCCGCTTCCGCCAGGCCGGTGAACGTCGGCGTGTTGTTGTTGGTCACGCCGTCGCTGTCCGACGGGCCGCTGTCGCTGGCCGCATCGAGCTGCGGCGCAGCCGGGGTGGTTGGCGGGGTGATATCGACCACGTCGATGTCGAACGTGTCGGTCGCCGATGCGGCCGAGCCGTCGGTCGCGGTGACGGCCACGCTGATCGTGCCCACGTCGCCGGTGCCGGGCGTACCGGAGAACGTCTGCGACGCCGGGCTGAAGTTCAGCCAACCGGGCAGCGAGCCGCCGCCGGCCAGCGTGGCCGACAGGGTCAGTGTGTCTTCCGCGTCCACGTCGAGGAACGTCCCGCCGGGCACGGCGAAGTTGAACAATTGGCCTTCGATCGCGCCCTGGTCGTTAATCGACTGGAGCACGAACGGTGCGTCGTTGGTGTTGTTCACGAACAGGTCGAACTGCTGCGACGTCATGCCGCCGTTGTCGTCGCTGATGGTGAAGCCGATCGTGTTCGCACCGACGTCGCCGTTCGTCGGCGTGCCGCTAAGCGTGGCCGTGCCGTCGCCGTTGTCGGTGAAGCCGAGCCAACCGGGCAGTGTGTCCGCCACGATCGACAGGTCGCTGGCCGGGTCGTCGGCGTCCACGTCGTCGAAGCTGAACGTCGAGCTGTAGAACGAATCCTCGAACGCCGTCAGATTCGGGTTGCTGGCGAAGAACGGGTCGTCGTTCGTGTTCGCGACGCTCACCGTGAACATCTGCTGATCGGTCGCGCTGTCGGGATCGGTCGCGACAACGTTGATCGGGTGGTCGCCGACATCGCCGTTCTCAGGCGTGCCCTCGATCGTGGCCGTGCCGTCACCGTGGTCGGTGATCGTCAGCCAGGCGGGCAGCCCCGGCGCGGTGATCGTCAGGTTGTCACCATCGGGGTCGTTGGTCGTGATCGTGTATGTGAAGACGCTGTCCTCGTCGGCCGAGGTCGGCGCTTCACTGGTGATCGTCGGTGCGTCATTGACGTTGACGACGGCGATGGTGAACGACTGTTGCGTCGTACCGCCGTTGTCGTCGCTCACCTCGATCACGACGGCGTTGTCGCCGGTGTCGTTATCGCCGGGCGTGCCGGCCAGCGTGGCCGTGCCGTTGCCGTGGTCGGTCAATGTCAGCCAACCCGGCACCGTCACGCCCGCGAACGACAGGTCGCTCGACGGGTCGTCGGCATCGACGTCGCTGGCGGTGATGTCGTAGGTGTACGGCGCGTCTTCCGTGCCGGCCGTGACAGGCTCGGTGCCGAATTCCGGTGCGTCGTTGGTGTTCGACACGGTGATGTTGTAAGTCGCCGTATCGACGCCGCCACCGTCATCGCTGACCTGGATGGACACCGTGTGCGGCCCGACATCGCTGTTGGTCGGCGTGCCGGTCAGCGTCGCGCTGCCGTCGCCGTTGTCGGTCAGCGTCAGCCAGCTCGGCACGGCAACCGGCGTGAACGTCAGGTCGCTGCCGGAGTCGTCCACGTCGCTGGCGTTGATCGTCTGCGAGTAGGCGGCGTCTTCCGTCCCGTTGGCGATCGAACCGGTGTCGATCGTCGGGTCGTCGTTGACGTTGTTGACGGTCAGCGAGAACGTCAGCGTGTCTTCGCCGCCGTTGTCGTCGGTCACCTTGATCGTCACGTTGTCCGTGCCCACGTCGTTGTTGTTCGGCGTACCGCTGAACGTCGCACTGCCGTCGCCGTGGTTGTTCACCGTCAGCCAGGCCGGGCCGCTGACGACGCTGAACGTCAGGTCGCTCAACGGGTCGTCCGCGTCCACGTCGGTCGCCGACGCAACGAAGCTGTAGGGCGAGTCCTCGTTCACCGACGAACCTGGTGAGGCGCTGAGTACGGGGTCGTCGTTGGTGTTGTTGACCGTCACGGTGAACATCTGTTGCGTCGTGCCGGCGTTGTCGTCGGTGATGCTGATCGTCACCGCGTGGTCGCCCACGTCGTCGTTGTCCGGCGTGCCGGTCAGCGTGGCCGTGCCGTCATTGTTGTCGGTCAGGCCAAGCCAGCTCGGGCCGGCCACGAGCGTGAAGTCCAGGTCGCTGCCCGGATCGTCCGCGTCGATGTCGTTGCCGACGATGTTGTAGGTGTAAGTCGCGTCTTCATCGACGCTGGTCACCGGCGAGCTGGTGATCGTCGGGTCGTCGTTGACGTTGCCGACGGCGATCGTGAACATCTGCTGTGTCGAGCCACCGTTGTCGTCCTGCACCTCCAGCGTCACGTCGTTGTTGCCCACGTCGCCGTTGCCGGGCACGCCCAGCAACACGCCCGTGCCGTTGCCGTTGTCGATCAACGTCAACCAGCTCGGCATCTGTGTGGCGATGATGCTCAGGTCGCCGGACGGGTCGTCGGCATCGACATCGGTCGTACCGATGTTGTACGAGTACGCCGCGTCTTCCGTGGCGGCCGTCACTGGCGAGCTGGTAAACGTCGGGTCGTCGTTGGTGTTGTTGACCGTGAGCGTGAACATCTGCGTGCTCGAACCGGTCGTGTCGTCGGCCACAGTCAGCGTGATCATGTGGTCGCCGACCTCGTCATTCGTCGGCGTGCCGGTCAGCGTGGCCGTGCCGTCGCCGTTGTCGGTGAACGAGAGCCAGCCGGGCACGACCGTGTCGGTGATCGTCAGGTCGCTGCCGGGGTCGTTCGAGTCCGGGTCGTTCGTGGTGATGTTGTACGTGAACGCCGCGTCCTCGTCCGTGCTCGTCGGGGCCGTGCTCGTGAAGGTCGGGTCGTCGTTCACCGGTGTGACGGTGATGGTGGACGTCGCGGCCGAGCTGATGCCCGCGCCCGCGCCGTCGAGCGCCGCCTGCACGTCGAAGCTGCCGGGGCCTTCCGAGTCCATCGCGGGCAGGAACTGCAAGCCGGCCTGGCCCTGGCCAACCGTGATGAAGTCGCCCTCGTTCACCGCCGTCGCGCCGCCGTTGAAGAACAGCGTGCCGTCGGTGATGTTGGTGATCTGGAAGTGCGTGACCTCGACGCCGTCGTTGGCGTTGCGGTCGAGCGTGATCACGGTCGAGAGCGTGTCTTCCGTCGCCGTGCCGTTGTCTGCCTGCGGCGTGTCGGCGATCGGGTCGACGGTGATGTTCACCGTGTCGTCGTCCGTCATCGAGCCGCCGGAGCCGACATTGCCCTGGTCGTCGATCTGAATCTGCACGGTCGCCGCGCCGTGGAAGTCGGCCGTCGGGTCGAAGCCGAGGCCGCCCAACGCCGTGTTGATGTCACCAACCGTTCCGGTGAACGTCATGGTCGCGTCGGCCGTGCCGTCGCCGGCCGTGAAGCTCAGGCCGGTCGTGCCGCCGAGTGTCACCGTGCCGTTCGTCGCGGTCAGCGTGACCTCGACGTCGTTGGTGTCCGCGTCGATGTCGGCGATGCTGAAGCCGGCCAGCGGGAGATTGGTGTCTTCGTTGACCGTCTGCGAGCCGGGCACGGTGTTGACCGGCGCGTCGTTCACCGCGTCGACCGTGATGTTGACCGTTTGCGAATCGGTCATCGAGCCGCCCGTGCCGTTGTGGCCCATGTCGTCCACATCGACCTGGATGGTTGCCGCGCCGGCGTAGTCAGCCGTTGGCGTGAAGACCAGCCCGTCCAACGCCGTGTTGATGTCCGCCACCGTGCCGGTGAAGGTCATCGTCGTGTCGTTCGTGCCGTCGCCGACCGAGAACGTCAGGTTCGTCGTGCCCGCCAGCGTCAGGTCGCCGTTCGTCGCCGTCACGACAACCTGGATCTCGTCCGGGTTGGCGTCGAGGTCGGCCACGCTGATCAGGTTGCTGCCGCCGGTGGAGAGGGTCAGCGTCGTGTCTTCATCGAAGTTCTGCGCACCGGGCACGGTGACCATCGGTTGGTCGTTCACCGCATCGACGGTGATGTTGATCACGTCCACGTCCATCTGCGACCCACCGCTGCCGGTCGCGCCCTGGTCGTCGGTCGTGAGCGTGACCGTCGCCGCGCCGGTGAACTCGGCCGTCGGGTCGAACGCCAGGCCGGCCAGCGCCGTGTTGATATCGGCGACGCTGCCGGTGAACGTCATCGTCGCGTCGTCCGTACCGTCGCCGGCCGTGAAGCTCAGACCGGTCGTGCCGCCGAGCGTCACCGTGCCGTTCGTCGCGGCGAGTGTGACCTGCAAGCCCGAGCCGCCTTCATCGACATCCGCCACGCTCACGGCGTCGCCGCCGGTGAACGCGAACGTCGTGTCTTCATCTGTCGAAACACTGGTCGGCGCGGTGTTGACCGGCGCGTCGTTCACCGGATCGACCGTGATGTTGATCACGTCGGTGTCGGTCTGGCTGCCGCCAGCCCCGTTGTTGCCCTGGTCGTCGGTCATGATCGTGACCGTCGCCGCGCCGTTGAAGTCGGCGTTGCCCGTGTACGTCATGCCGTTGAGCGCCGTGTTGATGTCGGCCACCGTGCCGGTGAACGTCATCGTGGCGTCGTCCGTGCCGTCGCCGGCTGAGAACGTCAGTCCGGTCGTGCCGGACAACGAAAGCGTGCCGTCCGTCGCGGTCAACGTGACCTCAACCGGATCGGTGCTGGCGTCGGCGTCGGCGATGCTGACCGTGCCGCTGAACGTCAGGGCCGTGTCTTCATCGACGGTCTGCCCGCCGGGCACGGTGTTCACCGGCGCGTCGTTCTGCGCGACGACGGTGATCGTGCTGGTGGCCACACCGCTCTGCGCCGCGACGGTCGTGCCGTCTTCAGACGACTCCACGTCGAAGCTGCCGTCGCTCGTGCTGTCAGCCGACGGCGTGAACTTCACACCGGCCTGGCCTTGCGCGAAGGTGATGTAGTCGCCGTTGTTGATCTGCGTCGTGCCGTCGTTCTGGAACAGCGTGCCGCCGGTGATGTTCGTGATGTGGAAGTGCGTCACTTCCGCGCCGTCGTCGGCGTTGCGGTCGATCACGATCCCGCCGGACTGCGTGTCCTCATTGGTCGCGATGTCCGCGACCTGCGGCGTGTCGCCGACAGGGGTGATCGTCACGGTGCTCGTCGCGGTGCTGCTCTGCGCCGCCGTGGTCGCGCCGTCTTCCGACGCGGCGACATCGAACGTGCCGGCCGTGTTGCTGTTGGCGGTCGGTGTGAACTTCACGCCGGCCGTGCCCTGCGCCAGCGTGATGAAGTCGCCGTCGTTGATCGGTGTCGTGCCGTCAGCCTGGAACAGCAAGCCGCCGGTGATGTTCGTGATCTCGAAGTGCGTGACCTCCGCGCCGTCGTTGGCGTTCGGGGCCATCGTGATCACGTTTGACTGCGCGTCTTCCAGCACGGTGATGTCGTTGACCGTCGGCGTGTCGCCCACGGGCGTGACCGTGATCGTGCTGGTTGCCACGCCGCTCTGCGCCGCAACGGTCGAGCCGTCTTCCGATGATTCGACGTCGAAGCTGCCTGGCGTGTTACTGTCCGGGTCGGGCATGAACTGCAAGCCCGCCTGGCCTTCGGCAAACGTGATGAACTGCCCGTCGCCCACGGCCGTCGCGCCGCCGTTCTGGAACAGCGTGCCGCCCGTGATGTTCGTGACCTTGAAGTGCGTGACTTCCGCGCCGTCGGCGATGTGTCGGCCGATCACGATGGGGTCGGAGAGCGTGTCTTCGTCGGTTGTGATGTCAGCCACGGTCGGCGTGTCGCCCACCGGCGTGATGGTCACCGTCGCGCCCTGCGCCGAGCCGCCCACGCCGCTGACCATGTTGCTCAACGAGGCACTCACGTCAAAGGTGCCGGCCGTGTTGCTGTTGGCGTCGGGCGTGAACGTCAGCCCGGCAGCGCCCTCGGCCGCGGTGATGAAGTCGCCGTTGTTGATCGGCGTCGTGCCGTCGTTCTGGAACAGCGAGCCGTTCAGGATGTTCGTGATCTGGAAGTGCGTGACCTCCGCGCCGTCGTTGGCGTTCGGCGTGATCACGAGGTTCGTTGACGACTGCGTGTCCTCGACGGTCGTCGTGTCCGAAACCTGCGGCGTATCGGCGACCGGATCAACCGTGATGTTGATCGTGTCGCTGTCGGTCAGGTTGCCGCCCGAGCCGTTGTTGCCCTGGTCGTCGGTATCAACCTGCACCGACGCCGCGCCGTGGAAGTCGGCATCCGGGTCGAAGGTCAGGCCGGTCAGCGCCGTGTTGATGTCGGCGACTGTGCCGGTGAAGGTCATGGCCGCGTCGGCCGTGCCGTCGCCGGCCGTGAAGCTCAGGCCGCCCGTGCCGCCGAGCGTGACCGTGCCGTTCGTCACCGTCAGCGCGACCTCGACCGGGTCGGTGCCGGCATCGAGGTCGGCGATGCTCACGCCGTTGATGACCAGCGAGTTGTCCTCATCGACCGTTTGCGCACCGGGGATCGTGTTCACGGGGTCGTCGTTGACAGGGTCGACCGTGACGTTGACCGTCGCGCTGTCGGTCATGTTGCCGCCGGTGCCGCTACTGCCCAGGTCGTCGGCGTCGATCTGCACCGTCGCCGCGCCGTTGTAGTCGGCGTTCGCGTCAAACGTCATGCCGTCGAGTGCCGTGTTGATGTCAGACGGCGCACCGGTGAAGGTCATCGTCGTGTCGGCCGTGCCGTCGCCGGCGCTGAACGACAGGTTCGTCGTCCCGCCGAGCGTCAACGTGCCCTGCGTCGCGGTCAGCGTGAGCTGCACAGTCGTCGCGTCGGTGTCCACCAGCGTGATCGCCGTGCCGCCCGTGAACGTCAACGCTGTATCTTCGTCAACGTTCTGCGCGCCCGGCACGGTCAGCATCGGTTGATCGTTTACGCCGGTGACGGTGATGTTGATCGTCTCGCTGTCGGTCAGGTTGCCGCCCGAGCCGTTGTTGCCCTGGTCGTCGACATCGACCTGCAGCGAGGCCGCGCCGCTGAAGTCGGCTGTCGGGTCGAACGTGGCGTTCGCCAGCGCGGCGTTCACATTGGCCAGTGTGCCCGTGAAGGTCATCGCGGCGTCGGCCGTGCCGTCGCCGGCCGTGAAGCTCAGTCCGGTCGTGCCCGACAGGCTCACCGTGCCGTTCGTCGCGGTCAGCGTGACCTCGACCGGATCGCTGGCGACGTCGACATCGGCGATGCTGATCGTGTCGCCGCCGGTGAAGGTGAACGTCGTGTCTTCGTCGGTCGTGGCGCTCGCCGGCACGGTCAGCACCGGGTCGTCATTCACCGCGTTGACGGTGACCGTGGCTGAGACAGGCGAACCGCCCAGCCCACTGACGTCGCTGTTGGTCGAAGCCTGCACGTCGAAACCGGCTGCGCCGTTGAAGTCGGCATCCGGCGTGAACTTCAGGCCCGCGTTGGCCTGCGCGAACGTGATGAACTCGCTGTTTGCGATCGGTGTCGTGCCGTCGTTCTGGAACAGTGAGCCGTTCGTGATGTTCGTGATCTGGAAGTGCGTGACCTCGGCGCTGTCGTTGACGTTGCGCGACACGACCAGGCCGGTCGTCGACTGGGTGTCTTCGTCGGTCGTCGCGCCGGTGATGCTCGGGTCGTCGGCGATCGGGTCGACCGTGACCGTTGCGGTCACGACGCTGCCACCGAGGCCGGCGTCCATATTCTGCGTCGAAGCCTGGATGTCGAACGTGCCGTTGCCGTGGAAGTCAGCCGTCGGCGTGAACTTCAAGCCCGCTGCGCCCTCCGCCGCGGTGATGAAGTCGCCGTTCATGATCTGTGTCGTGCCGTCGTTCTGGAACAGCGTGCCGTTGGTGATGCCCGTGATCTTCAGGTGCGTCACCTCAGCGCCGTCAGCCGCGTTCTTCGAGATGACCAGGCCGGACGTCGACTGCGTGTCTTCGTCCGTCGTCGCGTCGGTCACGCTCGGCGTGTCGGCGATCGGGTCGACGGTAATCGTCGCGCCGTCGGTCGAACCGCCCAGGCCGCTGTCGTCGGCGCTGGTCGAGGCCTGCACGTCGAATGAGCCGCTGCCGTGGAAGTTGGTGTCGGGAGTGAATTTGAAGCCGGCCGCCGCGTCGGCGAACGCGACAAACTCGCCCTCGCTCACCGCCGTCGTGCCGTCGTTCAGGAACAGCGAGCCGTTGGTGATGTTCGTCACCTTGACGTGCGTCACCTCGGCGCCGTCCGCGCCGTTCTTCGTCACAGCCAAGCCGGCCGTCGACTGCGTGTCTTCGTCGGTTGTCGCGTCCGTGATGGTGGGGGTGTCGGCGATCGGGGTGATGTTGATCGTCGCGCTGACAACACTGCCGCCGAGGCCCGGGTCCATGTTCTGCGTCGAGGCCTGGATGTCGAAGCTACCGGCCGTGATCGAGTCGGCGGTCGGTGTGAACTTCAGACCGGCGTTCGCCTGCGCGAACGTGATGAAGTCGTTGTCCATGATCTGGGTCGTGCCGTCGTTTTGGAACAACGTGCCGCCCGTGATGTTCATGACCTTGAAGTGCGTGACCTCGGCCCCGTCGGCCGCGTTCCGGCTGACGACCAGGCCGTCGGTCGATTGCGTGTCTTCGTCGGTCGTCGTGTCGGTGATGCTCGGCGTGTCAGCGATCGCGTTGACCGTGATCGTGGCTGTGTCGCTGCCGCTGCTGAGCCCGCCGTCAGCCCCGTCTGTCGCCGATTGCACGTCAAACGTGCCCGAAGCAAACGAGTTGGAGTCCGGTGTGAACTTCAAGCCGGCGTTGCCTTGCGCGAAGGTGATCGAATCGCCGTCATTCACCGGCGTCGTGCCGTCGTTCAGGAACAGCGAGCCGTTCGTGATGTTCGTGATCTTGAAGTGGGTGACCTCGGCACCGTCCGCGCCGTTGCGCGAAATGACCAGGCCGGTCGTCGACTGCGTGTCTTCGTCGGTCGTCGCATCCGTGACGCTCGGCGTGTCGCCGATCGGTGTGACGGTGACGGTCGCGCCGACGGTCGAGCCGCCCAGTCCCGGGTCCATGTTGCTGGTCGATGCCTGAATGTCGAACGTGCCGCTGCCGTGGAAGTCGCCCGTCGGCGTGAACTTCAGGCCGGCCTCAGCCTCCGCGACGGTGATGAAGTCGCCGTCGTTGATCTGCGTCGTGCCGTCGTTCTGGAACAGCGTGCCGTTGGTGATGTTGGTCACCTTGATGTGCGTCACTTCCGTGCTGTCGTTTGCGTTGCGCGAAACGACCAAGCCCGACGTGGACTGCACGTCTTCGTCGGTCGTCGCCGCAGTGATGCTCGGGTTGTCCGCGATCGGCGTGACGGTGACGGTCGCCGTCACCGGGCTGCCGCCCAGTCCGCCGTCCATGTTGCTCGTCGAGGCCTGAATGTCGAACGTCGCGCTGCCGTGGAAGTCGGACGACGGGGTGAACTTCAGCCCGGCGTTGCCTTCGGCGAACGTGATGAAGTCGCCATCGTTGATCTGCGTCGTGCCGTCGTTCTGGAACAGCGTGCCGTCCACGATGTTCGTGATCTTGAAGTGCGTCACCTCAGCGCCGTCGTTGCCATTGCGCGAAATGACCAGGCCGGACGTCGACTGCGTGTCTTCGTCGGTCGTCGCACCGGTCACGCTCGCGTCGTCGGCGATCGGGCCGACCGTGATGTTGACCACATCGCTGTCGGTCAGGTTGCCGCCGCTGCCGGTGTTGCCCTGGTCGTCCACGTCAAGGGTCAACGTGTCGGCGCCGTGATAATTGGCGTTCGGCGTGTAGGTCAGGCCGTCCAGCGCCGTGTTGATGTCGCTGACTGTGCCCGTGAACGTCATCGTCGCGTCGGCCGTGCCGTCGCCCGCGGTGAACGCCAAGCCGGACACGCCGCTGAGGCTGACCGTGCCCTGCGTCACCGTCAGCGTCACCTCGACATCCGACCCGCCCGCATCGACATCGGCAATGCTGATCGCGTTGCCGCCGCCGCTCGAGAAGGTCAGCGTCGAATCTTCATCGACGTTCTGCCCGCCGGGCACGGTGTTCACGGGGTCGTCGTTCACCTTCGCAACGCTCACGGTCAGCGCGAGCGTGCTCGACGTGCTCTCGCCGTCGTCAACCGTGACGCTGACCGTGCGGTCGCTGTCTTCGGGGTCTTGTGACGCGTTGTTGAACGTGATCGATCGGATCGCCGTCTGGTAGTTGGCGACCGTCGCGATGCCCGACAGCGTCATCGTGCCTGAGCCGGAGTCCCACGACCCGGTGATCCCGTTCTGATCGACGAACGCCAGCACGTCAACGCCCGTCTCGAGGTTGCTGGTGATCTGAATCGTCGCGCCGACGAGGTTGGACGAATCCTGGTCGTCCAGCACGATCGTGCTGTCGACCGCCACCGCGCCGCCGTCTTCGGTGAACGAGCCTGCCGCGCCCTCGGTAACGGTCGGCGCGAAGTTGATGTTGACGTTCCGCGTGGCCGTGTTCGAGTTGCCGTCGCCGTCGTTGACCGTGAAGCTGACCGTCCGCGTGCCGCCGGTCGGCGTGCCGGACGTGTTCTCGAACGTGATCGACTGCAACGCCGCCTCGTAGTTGGCCAGCGTCGCCGAGCCGGACAGGCTCATCGTCCCGGAACCGGCGTCCCACGAACCGGTGATGCCGTTCTGATCGACGAACGCCAACACGTCTTCGCCATTCACATAGCCGGCCGAGATCTGCACGTCGGCGCTCTCGATGTTCGTGTCGTCGACGTCGCCCACCGTGGTCGTGCTCGTCACGACGATCGGCGAGGCACCGACAGCGAACGTCAGCACCGAGCCTTCGATGCTCGTCAAGGTCGGCAGGTCGTTGACTGAGGTGACGTCGATATCGCGGGTCAGCGTGTTCGAGTTGTCGTCGCCGTCGTTGACGGTGATGGACAACGTTCGGGTCGACTCGTCGGGCGATTCCGACGTGTTCGCGTAGGTTACTGAACGGATGGCCGCCTGGTAGTCAGCCAGCGCAGCCGATCCGCTGAGCGTCAGCGCGCCCGTGCCGCTGTCGAACGAGCCGGTGATGCCGTTCTGATCGACAAAAGCCAGCACGTCCATGCCGTTCTGGTAGTTGCCGGTGATCTGAACGACGGCGCTGTCGATGTTCGTGTCGTCGATGTCCGCGATCGAAAGCGACGACGTAATCGCCGTCGCCGAGTCGTTTTCGGTGTAGGCGATGTTCGTGCCTTCGATGGCCGACAGAACCGGCGCGTCGTTGACGGCCGCGACGTTGACCATGAAGTCCTGCGTCGTTGAGGTGGTGTTGTTGTCCATCGCCTGGATGACGACGTTGTGCAGGCCGGTGTCGTCGTTCGTCGGCGTGCCGCTGAGCGTGGCCGTGCCGTCGGTGTTGTCGACGAGGCTCAACCAGCTCGGCAAGGCGAGGTCGGTGATGGTGATCGGGTCACCGTCGGCGTCCGACGTCATGATGTTGTACGTGTAAGCCCCGTCCTCAGTCGCAGCCGTCACAGCCGCGCTGTCGAAGACCGGCGCGTCGTTGATCGCGTTGATACTGGTCGACAGCGTCATGGGCGTGCCGTTGCTGAACGACCCGTTGCCGCCGATGCTGCCGGTGATGTCCTGACCCGTGCCGGCCGAGAAGCCGCCGCCGCCGTCCCAAAGCCGGGCCGACAGGTCCCCGGGCGTGCCGTTGAAGTCGGCGGCCGGGTTGAAGCGCAGCTTGTCGGTCGGTTCGAGGATGACCGCCGTCGTGGCGTCGATGCCTGTCCCGATGTTCGTCCAGTTGGTCCCGCCGTCGGTCGAGAACTGCCAGTCGCCTTCCGTGCCGCTGTTGGCGGCGTTGGCCACGATCGCCACGCCGGCGAAGTCGTCAGCCGCGTCGCTGTAGTGGCTCAGGAACAGCGTGTTCACCGTCGCGCCGGGAATGTCGTTGGCAGCCGTGTCTTCGTTGATCGCGGCCAGCGTTTCGGTCGTGCCGTTGATCGCCGAGGGCGCCATGTTGTTGACCGTGACATTCTGCGAGCCCGCGCCCATGTGCGCGCCGTCGTCGTCCACGACCGTGACGTTGATCGTAAACGCGCCGTCCGCCTCGAACACGTGCGTCTTAACGCCATTGCTGAAGTAGGCCGTCGGGTCCGTCCCATCGCCCCAGTCGACGATGAACACACTGGCCGTGTCGTTGCCCGGGTCGGTGACGGCGCCCAGCGTCAACGAATACATCGAGCCCTCGTTCACGGTCGCGTCGCCGCTGACGGCGATCGTCGGCGCGACGTTGTTCACCGTCAGCGTCGTCATCTCGGTGACGGTGCTCGTGCCGTCGTTCACCTGCAGGCCGATCGGGAACGACCCGCTGTCGTCGATGCCGAATGCGTTGAGCGTCGCCCAACTGACGGTCGGCATTTCGCCGACGACCTCGCCGAACGAGCCGTCGCCGTTGATGTCCCACGCGAAGGTGAGCGGGTCGCCCTCGAAGTCGGTCGTGCCCGAGGCGTCGAGCATGATCGAGCCGCCCTCGTTGATGGCGTAAGGCTCGTTGACAAAGCCGATGGTCGGCGCGGCGCCGGACAGGAGGACGCGCGGCTCGAGTTCGAGCAGGCGGGCCCATTCAGCCGGCACAGGCGTCGTGCGCATGAGGAGCCGGCTTGGTTTTTCGTTGAGGTTGAGGCCGAGCTTGGCCAGCAGTTGACGGATCGAATGGCGACGGTGGGCGGGAAGGGTGGGGGTCGTCACGGGGCTGCTCCATGAGTGGATGGACGGATGGCCCCCCCGTCGATCGGCCTTGATCGGACGGGTCCGGTTGTGAGTGAACTGCCGGTTGTTAAAAAAGCGCCGGTTGTTCGAGATGACGCGATGGCAACGTATAACTCGGCCGGACCGGTTGTAGTTATCGTCCCGACCGCAGTGAACGTCCGGATAGCATCAATGCTGACGCGTGCGTTACCGGGTCTGCTCCGACCCGATGCCATGAATCGTCGTCGAAGCTTCGGCGGGCGCCGTCGCCAGACGGAACGCCGTTGGGATGTGCATCAGCCTGTCCCAGATGCGCAACCGAACCCGCTGCGCAAAGGGATCGAATCCGGGACGTGTCATTTGCCGCAACCGCGAAAGCTGCGCCGCAATGAACGCGGCCCACGCCCGCTTGGCGGACCCCTGTTCGAGTAACCGGATGGCTTTGGCAGCGCCCGTCAAAAGGTTGCTCGCCCGTGTCGTTTCCAACCGCATCAACGCATGCCAACGCGGGTCGCTGTCAACGGAGCATGCTTCTGTGCATTGGCCGATGTCCCGGTCGTTCAGCCCCGCCTGAACCAGGTCGTCCAGCGGCAGCGGCACACGTTCAGCTCGCCAGTCGTGCGGCATGCGACCGATCACCGCGATCAGGCCGGCCGCCGACCCGAGGGCATCGACCTGCGCAAGTGTGGCGTCGTCGCTTGTTGATTCGCCGGACACGATCGACCACATCAGCCTCGCCGCCACGCCGCAGGTCGTTTGCAAGCTTTCGCGCAGCCGACGCCAGGTCGCAACACGCGGGGTGTTGACAAGGTCGCTCAGCCCCGCCGCGAAAGTCAGAAAGGCCTCGCGTGGCAGGTCGAACTCTTGGGAGACGGCAAGGAACCCGTCCAGGTCGTCTCGGCCGGTCGGCTGACCGGTGAACAAGTAGTCCAGCACGGACGAACACACGTCGAGCCGTTGTTTAGGCGATTCGCCGCCCTGACAAGTCTCGCCGCAGGCCTGCGGCGTCGGGCAGCCCGTCTTGTCGCCCGAGTCTTCACATGCCCCGTCCCCGCGCGCGGCGGGGTCGATGATCTGAACAATCTGATTCAGTACGACAGTGGAGCAATGGACGGCGTGTCGTTGCGTTTTGGGTAAGAAGGAGGCAGCGAACGCAACGTCCGGCCAAACCGTGCGGCAGGCGGCCGCCGCGGCCCGTCCGGCACTCGCCCGTGGCGCGGACGCATCCAGTGGTTGATGTTGGGTATCGCTCACAGGCACGGGCGATTGTACGGATCGGACGGCCCTGCGGTGGACCCGCGTCGCTTGTTATCATGTGTGACTCACCAAACCCAAGGAGCTAGACCATGGCCCGTTTCGCATTCGTCGCCCTGATTCTCGCTGTTTCGACATCGTTTGCCGCGGCCGAGACGCACAACCCATTCAACGGCAAGAACCTGGACGGGTGGAAGTTCAAGAACCCGCCGGAACGCAACTACTGGAAAGTCGGCTCGGCCGGCCTCAAGAGTGACAATCCCCGCGAGATCGTCCTCAAGAAGGGCGGCAAGGAACTGGTGAACGTCAAGAACCGCGGCATTGATGCGTACACGGAGGCCAAGTACGGCGACTGCACGATCGAGGTGGAGGTCATGGTGCCCAAGGGCTCGAACAGCGGGATCTACGTCATGGGCGAGTACGAGGTGCAGGTGTTCGACTCGTACGGCAAGACGAAGCTGGGCGGCGGCGACATGGGCGCGATCTACGGCGCCGCGCCGCCACGCGTCAACGCGATCAAGAAGCCCGGCGAGTGGAACAAGTATGTCATCGAGTTTCAGGCCCCGCGTTTCGATGCCAACGGCAAGAAGACGGCCAACGCCAAGTTCATCAAGGTCACCCTCAACGGCAAGACACTTCACGAGAATATCGAAATGAAAGGCCCGACGCCCAGCGGCGTGACCGGCAAGGAACACGCCAAGGGCCCGATCATGCTGCAGGGCGACCACGGCCCGGTTGCTTATCGCAACTTCAAGATCACGTCGAAGTAGTGCGAGCGAATGAGAACACGTTCAACACTTTTGTAGCGGGTGCCACGATGCGGTCGTCGGCCGAAGGCCGGCGGCAGCGTCGTGTCGGCAGCGAATTTGCGACCCAATCCCTGTGCGCGTCCGACATCACACTGCCTGCGGCTAGCGCCTTGAGCCGTGTGATGGCACCCGGCGACTGAATTGACTCACTCTTTGTCTTCATCGTTACGGATCGATTCCGCAACGCTCTGCGCCATCGCCTTGTTGGCCGAACCGTCGTAGTGCCCGTCGAACGGCACGACCGGCAGTCGGTCGGTCTTGTTGTGCAGGTCGCGCAAGGTGTCGCGCAGGCGAATGACAGGCAGGCCGTGCGCTTTGGCCAGCGATTCGACCTTGTCCGCGTACGCCGTGCTCTCGTGTTCGCCCGTGATCGTGTTCGCGTCCGGAATGATCGCAACGTAAGGCTGAAAGCCGTGTTTGGCGCCCATGCGCGCCAGCTTGGCCAAGTGCTGGTCGGCGGACTTCAGTCCCTGCTCGACCATGCCGGGCGGCGGGCCGGGCGCTCGCGCTGTCTGGTACAGGTCATACACGTACATCACCAGCGCGCTGCGTCGCAGCGTTTGCTTGACATGCCAGCGCGTCTTGTTCTTCCAGCCCTCGATCGGATAGAGCGTGTCAAACGGCACGGGCCCGAGCTGCTTGAGGATCAGGTAATTGTCACGGACCTCCGTTTCTTTCAGGTCGTTCCAGTACCAGAACAGGACGACGATGTCAGGCTCAACCTTGTCGCGCAGTTCTGCCAGCAGGTCCATCTCCTGGCCGGTCGAGTAGCCGCGCACGCCAGCATTGATCACCGAATACTTTCGCGCGCTGTCTTTGTCCCCACCCGCGTTCAGCCTCGATTCAAGTTGCGCTGGCAGGGTGTCTTCCTCCGCCACGCCTTGGCCGTACACCAGGCTGTCGCCCAGCGCGATGACCCGCACCTCGCCGGGTTGCTTCGCTTCGACCTCGCCGCCACGCAGCCCGAGCGCGTTGACCCGCACGGGGTGCTGGTAGGTGTAGTGGTCGTGGTGGGGCGTCATCGTCCACGCCCGCCTCGGGTGCGGCTCGACCTGGACCAGGGGCAGGCGCTCGGGCAGGGGCGAGCCGACGACCAGCCGAACCGCGATCTCGCCGACGATGAACGCCAGCGTCAGGGCGGCCCCGACGGCCACAAGCCGAAACAGCCACCGGCGGGCCCGGCGTGGGCGCGGTCGCGAATTGGCGGGCTGATTGGCCATGATCGCCTTTGACTAACTCGAAAACTCCGTTCACGACCGGCTTTGTCGGTCCAGGCCGTCGGGCGGTGGGGTGGAAACGTGAGATTGTCCCGCTCAAACTATTCCGGCGCGAACCTGAAGGGGGTCGAATGAGCTATGTATAGCAATGGATCGACGAGCCTGTCGGGCCGATCTATAAGAAACCCCCGCGCCGCCGCCAGATCGGCCCGCGACGCGATCACGCCATCGACCCAGTGAGGGCAGAAGCATGCGATTAACGACTCAGCGACCCGCGACCGGCTGGACGGCCGCCATGATTATCGGTCTCGCCCTGGTGGGCCTCGGATGTGAAGGAACGGTCTACCGCGACGTCGGCCCGATGAACTCGTCCGACACGACCCCGCCACCGACGGTGGTCGATGTCCTGAGTAACACGCCGCTACACAAGGCCGCCAGGCTCGGTCGATCGTCCGAGGTCAGCACGATCCTCGCGCAGGGGGCGGACCCCGATGTCCGCAACGACAACGGTGACACGCCACTTCACTACGCCGCGGGCTACGGCCACGTCGACATCGTCATGGCATTGATCGAAAAGGGCGCGGACGTCAACGCGCGAAGCAACAAGGTCGACGTGCCGGAGGCGTTCGTGGATCAGGGCCAATTGTCGCCGTTGCACTGGTCCACGTGGCTTGGTCAGGTGGAAACGACCAACGCCTTGTTGGAGAAGGGCGCCGACATCGATGCGAAAGACCAGGCTGGCAACACACCGCTGGTATACGCCATGTACAAAAAGCACAGCAACGTCGTCGACCTGCTGTTGGCCAAAGGGCCGGACGTCACGACGCTCGGGAGGAATGGCTTGAACACCATGCACTTGGCCGCCAACATGGGCCGGGCCGGCTACCTCGACAAAATCCTGGCTATCGGCGAGGTCGATCCGGACATCATGACGCAGACCGGATTCACGGCGATGCACCTGGCCGTGTTGTCCGGCCAAGTCGAATCGGTGAAAGTCCTGATAGATCGCGGCGCCAAGGTCAACCTGCGTAGCCGGACTGGCGAAGCGCCGATCCACTTGGCAGTGAAGTCACGTCAATTCGGCATGGTCCAACTGCTGTCGATACGTGGCGCGGAGCTGAACACGGAAGATCAGTTCGGCCGAACGCCGATGGTCATCGCGAAGAAGAACCGCGACTCGGCGATGCTCAGCCTGCTCCGACAACTCGGCGCGCAGCAGTAGGTCGACTCATTCCGCCATACAGTCAGGCCAATCGGCCCACTCGGCACGACCGGATTGACCAACCGCTGTTTCTTTCGCGCATCGTTTGCCCACCCCGTCAGACGGGGTACGTTTGCCTCACACGCAAGCAACAGGGGCAAACATGCGACGAATCCTGGCCACCTTCATTGTGCTGACGCTCATCGCCTCCGCCTCGGCGGCGGGATGGATCGTCTATCACGGCGACCCTGCGGTGAGCCCGTACGACCGGGTACGTGCCGTCGTGACCGGGACGCCTGCCCATCCAACGACGCGGGCGGATGTCCGCAAGACGCTCGGCCGACCGGTCATGGGCGAGCCGGCCGGTTCGCGCTGGGCTTATGCCGATCTGGTTGTCGACTTTGACGGCGACAAGGTCGTGGCTTGGGAGCAGCCGCGGCAGACGTTCGTCCCTGAGCGATCCATCAAGACAATCGATGTCAACATCCAATCGCCGCAACCGCTGTCACGCTTTCGCGGCGTGGTCAGTCCGGTCGAGTCTCGACGTCTGGCGCACGGCACCAATGCCCGGATTCACGGCCGCGTGTTTGCAACGCCAACCGATGCGAACGGCGACGACTACCGTTCCGACGAGGCCTACCGCCGCGACCAGCGCAACGGACGCGGGACCAATGCCCGGTTCGACTATCTGAGGCAGTCGATCCATCGCGGCAACCAGCGCAACCGAAACTTCAGCCACCGCGGCACGCAGCAGTGGTGGCGATGACCCCACCCAGGGATCGTTTTCGACACATCTCGTATCACCGGCTTGTGGGCGGGTTCACCCCACCTGCCCACGCCAACCTGAACGCCCGGACCGCGCCCCTTGGTCCGGGTGTTCTCTTTTGAGTGGATCAACCCCAATACACACGACGACGTTCTCACCGTTGCAGGTCGATGGTCACACAAAGCCGGGTCTTTCCGAAGACCCGGATCCGCAGAAACCCGACAAGGAACACGCTTCTATATCAACGATCAGCCTTACTGTTGGTCATGGCCGCCTACTCCCTCGACGCGACTTACAACGACCTGCCCTCCGGCATCATCACCGAGTCGCGCAAACATATGCGTGGCTCCTACGAGAGGATCACGCATGCCGTGAATCAACTCGACGATGCCGACTTGTGGTGGAGGCCGATCGAGTCGATGAACGCGATCGGCAACCTCATGCTCCATCTGGCGGGCAACCTAGGCCAATGGGTTGTCAATGGCGTTGCGAATACGCCGTCAGGTCGCGACCGACAATCCGAGTTCGACCAGCGCGAGCCGTTTCCGCGTGACGTGCTGCTGGGCAAACTCCGCGACGCCGTCGATCAGGCCGACGCGACCATTGCCGGCGTCGCCGACAACCTGCTCGATAGACGACGCATCCAGGGGTTCGACACGACCGTGCTCACCGCGGTCTTTCACGCCGTCACGCACTTCGAGGGCCACGCGCAGGAGATCATCTTCATCGCGCGTTGTCGACTCGGCGACCGGTACGTCTTCCTCTGGACGCCCAAGTCACCCGAGCAAGGTGCGCCCGCGACGGGTTAGAATCCACTCACGATGCGCGAAAACGACCTGCTCGAGCACATCTACCGACACAACACATCGTTACCGGCGCATGTGTCCATTCCGCCCGGCGACGACATGGCCGCGTTGGATGTCGGCGGCACTAACGTCCTGGTCGCCGTCGATCAATTGGCCGACGGGATTCACTTCGACCTGAAGAACACGCCGTTGCAAAAGGTCGCGCGCAAGGCGATCACGCGCAATCTCTCCGACATCGCCGCGATGGCCGCGCAGCCCGTTGCGGCCGTCGTGGCCGGCTCATTGCCCAAAGACTTCGGCAAGTCCAACGCCGACGCCCTGTTCGACGCGATGCACGCGACGGCCGAGCACTATCAATGCCCGCTGGTTGGCGGCGACATCGCGATATGGGCCGGTCCGCTGCTGCTCACCGTCACCGTCCTGGCCGAGCCGGCGGGCGTCGAGCCGGTCACGCGGCGCGGCACCAAGGTCGGCGATGTGGTCTGTATAACGGGTCAACTCGGCGGCAGCCTCGAAACGGTCAACGGACGGACGCATCATCTCGACTTCGAGCCGCGACTTAGCGTCGCACGCGCGTTGGCCGGCGACGAAAACCTGCGCCCCACGAGCATGATCGATCTGAGCGACGGCTTGGCGATGGACGTTTCACGCCTCTGCCGACTGAACGCTGTTGGCGTCGAACTCTGGGCCGACCGTTTGCCCGTCCGCGCGGCCGGCCACCAGGCCGCGCACCGCGACCAACGCCCGCCTTGGATGCATGCCTTGTCCGATGGTGAGGATTACGAACTCGCGTTCACCCTGTCGGCGCAGGCCGCTGAACACCACCTGCCTGCCGAAATTGAAGGCGTGCCGATCACGCAGGTCGGCCTGATCATCGAAGGCGACGACCTGTTGATCAAACAGCCCGATGGCACGGTCGTGCCGTTGGATGCGCTGGGTGCGATGGGTTGGGAACACCAATCAAACGGCTGACCGGCTCACGACAGGCCAGCCAAGCCGCCCGTGCTGTCCGCGAACCGGCCGTTGCCGACCTTTAACTTGTCGAGCATCGTCGCGAACAGGTTCGACAACGGCGTGCGACCTTCCTGATAGACCAGATGTTGCCCTTGCTGGAAGCCGAGGCCGCGACCTCCCGCAACGACCAACGGCAGGTTCTTGGGTGAGTGGCCGCCGCCCTCGCCGCTGTTCATGCCCGAGCCGTACATGAGCATCGTGCGGTCCAGCAGCGTGCCGTCGCCTTCGCGCGCCTCGGCCAGCCGTTTGAGGAAGTAGGCGAACTGCTCGATCTGGAACGTGTCGATCTTGTGCAGGCCCTCGAGCATGTCCTTGTCGCCACCGTGGTGCGACAGCTCGTGGTGGTTCGCGCTCAGGCCGAGCTCGCTGTAGTAACCGCCCGACGCCTCGCGACCGATCTGCAGCGTCGCGATGCGCGTCGTGTCTGTCTGGAAAGCCAAGAACATCAGGTCGTACATGACGCGCACCCACGACGCGCGGTCGCCGCGCTCGTTCGGTTCAGCGTCTAACTTAAGGTTAGCCGCGTCGATCTTGGCCTTGGGCACGTCCATCCACGACTCGGCCCGCTTAACCCGCCGCTCGACCTCGCGGACCGACGTTAGGTATTCATCGAGCTTGCGTTGGTCGGCCTTGCCCAATTGCCGGTTCAGGTCATGCGACGACTCGAGCACTGCGTCGAGGATCGACCGCTGCTCGACGAAGCGCAACGCCCTGGCCTTACGAGTGTCGCCCGTGTCGTCAACGAACAGGCGTTGGAAGACCAGACGTGGGTTGCTCTCGGTCGCGACAGGCACGGCGTTGCGGTTGAACGAAAGCGTGTGCGAATGCCCCGGCGAACCGGTACCGCCCATGGCCGACAGTTCGAGCGACGGCAACCGGGTCTGCAAACCGACGACCTCGGCCGCGAGTTGGTCGACGCTGATCGCATTGCGGTAGTCGTATCCGGGCGTGCCCTCGAGGTCGGCCGCGGTCAGGAACGTGTCAGCCCCCGAGTGTCCGCCTTTCGACGCGGGGTGGCCGAGGCCGGTCAGCACGCTGACGTTTTGCTTGTGCGCTTCAAGCGGCTTGAGCGACGGCGAAAGCTGCCAGTCGCGGCCTTCGCCCGTCGGCGTCCACTTCATGATGTTCACGCCGTTGGGCACGTACATAAACGCGGCGCGCACCGGCGCAGTTTGGGTCGATGCGCGGGCCGCTGAAGCGGCCGCGCCTGGGGCCATCGCGTCGAACATGGGCAACGCCATCGTCACGCCCAGGCCGCGCAGGAACGTTCGGCGGGAAAGTCGTTTTGGGGTGAACATCATCGGACTCCTATCGCGTCGCGTGGCCGAAGGCTCGGCCGATGCGGATGTCATTGTATGTCATGCCGTTGCGTTGCTTCAGTCAGAGTGCTTCGCCTGTCTCGTGCCACGGCCGTGTCGGCCGTGCGGAACGCCCTTGATGAACCGCATGGCCGACACGGCCGTGGCACGAAACTGGGCACCCGTCCGCACCCCATTGCGTCACTTGCTGCGGAACGACTCGCTCTGCACGATGCCGACGATCAGGTCGGCCAAGCGGTAGTCGTTTTTCTTCAATTGCGCGATCAGCGTCTGCACGGTCGGCCGATCGGCAAAGCCCAACCCGCGGCCCAGCGCGTATGTCAGCAGCTTCTCGGTCAGGCATTTGCAGAACAGGTCGGTGTAGGGCGACGACTTCATGATCGCTTTGAAGTCGTCGATGCCTCGGAACGCTCGGCCGTCGGGAAGCTCGCCCGACGCGTCGACGTCGGGGTCGTTCCGGCCGACGCGGCCCTTGTAGCCGAATCCTTCCTTGTCGCGCCATCGGCCGATCGCGTTGTAGTTTTCCAGCGCGAAGCCGAGCGGGTCGATCTTCGCGTGACACGACGCGCACTGCGGGATCTTGCGGTGGTGTTCGAGCCGGACGCGCACGGTCGCCTTGTCGATGCCGGGCACTTTGGGCTGAATGTCGCCGGCGTCCGGCGGCGGCGGGGGCGGCGGCGTGCCGGGAATGTTTTCGAGCAACCAGACGCCGCGAATGACCGGGCTGGTGCGCGTGCCGTTCGACGTCAGCGTCAGCATGCTCGCCTGCGTGAGCAGGCCGCCGCGTTTGTGCTGCGGTTTCAACGGCACGGCGCGGTAGCGATCGCCCTTGACGCCGGCGATGCCGTAAAACCGGGCGAGCCGACCGTTGACCACCGCGAAATCCGAGTCGATGAAGTTCAACACGCTCAGGTCGTTGTCGAGGATGTGTTTGAAGAACGCCTCACTCTCCCGCACGATCGATGTCTGTAGGTGATCGTCGTACCGCGGGTAAAGTGACTCGTCCGGCACGACCGTGCCGACCGCCCGCAGACCGAGCCACTGGCCGGCGAAGTTGCTGACAAACTGCGCGGCCCGGTCGTCTTTGAGCATCCGGCGGACCTGCGCGGCGAGCACCTTGTCGTCCTGCAGTCTGCCCGCCTTGGCCAGGTCGAACAGTTGGTCGTCCGGCATGGTCGACCAGAGGAAGTAGGACAGCCGCGACGCGAGTTCGTAGTCGGTCAGACGCGGCGTTGTCGCGGCCTTGCCGTCGGTCGCCTGCGGCGCGGGCTTTTCGACCAGGTACACGAAATGCGGCGACGCGAGCGTCGCGATCAGTGGCGCTTTGATCGCTTCGGTAAAGCGGTCGTGCTTCGGCCGAACTTGATTGAACAACGCGACCATGCGGTCGATCTCGGCCCGCGTGACGGGCCGACGGAACGCGCCGGTCATGAAGCGCTCGATCACCTGCCGAGCGTAAACGGCCTCATTGTCACGGTCGGGTGAGTCGAACAGGATGCGCTCGTGGCTCGCGGTCGGCCAATCGTCAACGACCGGGCCCTCGAACTCAACCCAGTCGATGTGCAACTCCGGCCGAGCGAACCGGGCGTCGCGCTGGAACCATCGGTTCTGCAGCACGCCCGGAACGCTGTAACTGTTGCGGATGTTGATCGACTGAAGGCCGCGCGTCGTGTACTTGAAACGATGCCGAAACTCGTAAGTGCCCGGTTCGTCCAGCGACGACTCGACGTTGATCTCACCGATGACTTTGCGCGTCTCATCAACGACTTTCAAACGAGGGAAGCCGAAGTCATACATCGGGTCGTTGTTGAAGTGTTCAACGATCTCAGGCCACTCTTCCCTAAGCCACTTGGCTTCAGCCTCGCGACGCTCTGCGACAGCCAGCTTCTTCCATTGACCGGCCCGATACTCTTCGAGAATGATCTGCTGGGCTGAGGCGATGGCTTGTTCACGTGTGGGGACAACTGCCGCGGCCCGGACGCGGACGATGTACTCGCCCGTTTGTGGGATCTTGAACCAACGGAAGCCGGCGGCCGCTTCGTCCTTCGCGCCCTTCTGGATGACCCAGCCGTCGCGGACGAAACTGCCGCCGCCTTTGACGATGTACCGGTGCCGTGCGCTGACCGGGTCGTTGACCCAGAGCTCGTCGCGGCCGGCGCTGCGTCGGCCTTCGAACTGATTCGACCGATGGCCCTTCTCGACCTCGACGCGCCACTTGGCGGTGCGCGGCCGCGGCCCGGACACGATCGCGCGGTCCACGATCTGCCGCGCCGCGTCGAGGTATTTCTCCATGTGCAGCGGCGAGATGATCAACGCGCTGCCGACGTTGTCGAACCCGTGCGCCGCCGTGTCAACGGGGAAGTCGTCGGCCGGCTGAAAATCGACGCCGACCAGGTCGCGGATCGTGTTGTTGTACTCGGCCCGGTTCAATCGACGCAGCACGACCCGGCCGTCGCCCTGGTTCGCCTTCGCGGCGGCCTGCAACTGGCCGGTAATCCACGTGACGACCTTCGTCACCTCGGCCGCGTGCGGCTTGGGCTGTTTCTTGGGCGGCATCGAGCCGGAGGACAACTGGTCGAGCACCTCGGTCCACTTCTCAGCCACCGAATGCTTGCCGAACTCAGCGGTCAGCGTGTCGAGCCGCAGGTCGGCTTTGGGTTTGTCGCCCTCGTGGCATTCGATGCAGTGTTGCGTAAGGAAGGGTTGGATTGACTTGTCGAAGGTGACGGGTGTCTGATCGGCTTGGGTGATCGGGGTGGTCGCTAGGAATAGCGCGCAGAGGATGGGGATTGAAGTTCTCATCGTCATGGTCGAATGGGTTTTGGTGTATCGTGCGAAGCCGCAAGCGGCGGCGGGGCGGGGAGTCAGGCCTGGAGGAATCGCCAGAGGGGTTCGCCCTCGGCGATGGGCAGGGGTCTTTCCAGACGATCGTAAATCACCGAGTCGGGCTTGAGCCCGAGCAGATGATAGATCGTTGCCGTCAGGTCGCCGGGGGTAACGGGGTCGCTCTTCGGGTAGGCGGCGTGCTTATCGCTTTCGCCGTAGACCTGCCCACCGGGCACGCCCGCGCCGGCAAGCCAGACGCTATTGCAAGGGCCCCAGTGGTCGCGGCCGCCGTCATTCTTGTTGATCTTGGGCGTGCGTCCGAACTCGCTGGTCCAGATGACCAGCGTGTCGTCGAGCATGCCGCGCGACTTCAGGTCGTCGAACATCGTGGCCAACGGCTGATCGACCTGCGGCACAAGCCGGTTCTTGAGCTGTTTGAAGTTCGACTTGTGCGTGTCCCAGGTCGTGTCGACGCCGGGCTTGTCGCGGTGCCAATAGACGGTGACCAGCTTAACGCCCGACTCAAGCAGGCGACGTGCGAGCAGCAGGCTTTGCCCGAACGTGCCGCGGCCGTACGCGTCGCGCATGGTGTCCGGCTCGGCGTCGAGGTTGAAGGCTTCGTAGGTCTGTCGCGAAGTGACCAGGTTGACGGCCTGCTGCTGGTACGCACCCAGGTCGGCGACGCGCTGGTCGGTGTCGAGCAGCCGGCGAGACCGATCGAATTGCTTCAGCAGGTCGACGCGGGTGCGCATCCGGTCACGGGACAGGCCGTTCGGAAGCGTGAGGTTCGGCACCTTGAAGTCGGGCTTGTCTGGGTGCTCGGTAATGCTGAACGGGTCGTACCGTCGGCCGAGGATGCCGCCGCCCTGGCCGGGCGTGACCGCACCTGCGGTGGTGGCGATAACCTCGGGCAGCGACACGAACGTGGGCAGTTTTGATTCAACCGGCGCAAGTTTGCTCAGCACCGAGCCGATGTGCGGGAAGTCGGTCTGGCGGGCGTTGAAATTCTCAGCCGACCGCTCGTGCTTTCGCCCGGTGAGCATCCAGTGCGCGCCGGTCGAGTGGTTGTTGTCCGTGTGTGTGACGGATCGGATCAGGCCAAGCTTGTCCGTGTGCTTAGCCAGTTGCGGCATCAACTCGCCGATCCGAAAACCGGGTGTGGCCGTGCGGATCGGGTTGAACGGCCCGCGGTACTCGACGGGCGCGTCGGGTTTCAGGTCGTACAGGTCGATGTGCGACGGCCCGCCCCACATGTAGAGCATGAGGCATCGCTTGGCTTTGCCGAAGTGCCGTCGCCCACGTGACTGGTTGGTGTCGTCAGCCGCCCGCGTTGAGGCCAGCAATCCCGGCAGCGTGACCCCCAGCGATGCCAGCCCGCCGACGCGCAACATCGCCCGGCGGGAGAGCCGGTCACAAAGCCGCTGCGGTGGGCCGATCAGGTCAAACATGGCAGCCTCATTGTAATCGGCTCAGAGGGCGGTGATGGGTGGCCGAATCGCGGGGGAGCGATCGACGCTGCGATGAAGAAAAAAAGGCCCGGCCGAACGAAATCGTCCAGCCGAGCCCTTCCGGGGCAAATGGAATCGGGGCACCAGGAGGCCCGTCTAATCACCTTATGTCATTGTTTTGTCTGATGTCAATCGGCCAAACGGCCTACGGGGCTTCAATATGCCCGAATCGGCCAAGGGGCCTGGATTCGACAGTCAGGCCTTGGACTTCACCTTGACTTGGTAGGGGGCCCGCTGTTCGCGGCGGATCATGCTGTTCGCCAACTCGTCTCCCACGACGACCTCCTTCTTCGGATCCCAAACGATCGACCGGTTCAGCCGGTTGGCGATATTGGCCAAGTGGCAGGTCGAGAGAATGCGGTGGTGGCTCCAGACGTCGGAGACCGGCTCGGTCCGGTTCCGCATGCAGTGGAACCAGTTGCCGTAGTGGTCGGGGTTCATGTCGGTCTTGTAGACCTTGGCGAGGGCCTCTTTGCTGATGTCGGGGCGCTTGCCGTTCAGCAGGCCTGACCCGCCGCCGCGGTTGACGAAGATGTCGCCCTTCTCGCCTTCAAACCAGATGCCGTTGTTTCGCGGGCCACGCAGTTTGGGGTCGTCGTAGTCGTGCGCGTCGTTGCGGATGATCATCTCGACGCCGTTGGCGAAGGTGGCGCGCGTTTGGAACTTGGTGGCTGTGTTGTAAGAATCGTCTTTGGTTGGGTTGCCGGACTTGTTGAATGGCACGGGGTGTTCGACGAGGATCGGCTCGACGCGCGTCGGGCCGGTGTGCTCCTGCCCAATACCCCACTGGGCGATGTCGACGTGGTGCGCGCCCCAGTCGGTCATCTTGCCGCCCGAGTACTCGTACCACCAGCGGAACTGGTAATGGCAACGCATCCGTCGGTATTCAACGACCGGAGTCTGGCCCTGCCAACGATCCCAATCCAATGTCTCTGGCGGCTTCTCGACAGGGAACGGCCCGCCCTTCGGCCCGCCGCCGATCGAGCAGACGACGCGCTTGACCTTGCCGATCAGGCCGTTGCGTACCGCCGCGACGGTCGAAATGAACTGACGCCCGCTGCGCTGCTGCGTCCCGACCTGAAAGACGCGCTTCGTCTCTTTCGTGACCTGCGAAATGACCTTGCCTTCGTCGATCGTCAGCGTCAGGGGCTTCTCGCAGTAAACGTCTTTGCCCGATTGCATCGCTTCGACCACGATCTTCGTGTGCCAGTGATCGGGCGTCGTGCAGACGATCGCGTCGATATCCGACCGTGCGACGAGTTCTTCGTATTCGTGATAGGTGTCGCACTTGCCGGGTCGGCCGACTCGTTCGAGTTTCTGCTCGATCGTGTTCTTGGCCCGTTGCAGGTAGTTGCTGTCGACGTCACAGGCGGCGATGGGTTGGATGCCGGGCTTGGTCGACATCCCGTTGACGTGCGAGTTGCCGCGTGAGCCGACGCCGATGAAGCCGAGTTGGATGCGGCTGTTCGGCGCGTCCTGGCCGAATACGCTGGACGGCACGATCGTCGGGAAACCGGCGACGGCGCCGGTGACGGCGGCGGTCTTGACAAAGTCACGGCGGGTAGGTTGGCGGGTGGACATGGGGTGATCTCTTTAGAGGATTGGACCGGTTGCGGGTGAGTCGGGCCAGTATAACAGGCGGGGAAGCGACGAGGGTCGAGCGACGAGCCACAAGGGTCGGCAGGGGGGACTTGGCTCTCGTCCAGGCTCGCGTCGCGCAACATGGGATATTGGAACGCTTCCCACCTCGTCGCTAGTCGCTCGTCCCTCTTCGCTTCCGCATCAATTCGCCTTGTTTTTCAGCAACTCCTCAATCTGCTCCGTCAGCGTCTTGGCCGTGTCGGGCAGCAGGCCGACATGCACGTGGGCCACTTTGCCACCGTGGATAATGACCGTCTGCGGGATGCCGGTGACGAAGTAAGCGTTGGATATCTTGCCCTTGGTGTCCATCAGCACGGGCATGGTCAGTTTACGTTCTTTCCAGAACTTCTCGACTGTCGCCGCTTTCTCTTCCAGGTTGATGGTGTAGATGGCGACCGACTTCTTGTTCTTCTTGGCCCAGTCGTAGACCTTCTGCAACTCGGGCAGCCCCGCGCGACAGGGCGGGCACCAGGTCGTCCAGAAATCGAAAACGATGACCTCGGCTTTGTCCTTGGCCAGGTCGTAGTCCTTGCCATCAAGTGTCTGAAGCGCCACATTGGGCGGCGTCTTGCCTTCGATCGGGTGCGCCGCCTGCGCATCGGCGTTGGCTGGCGCGTCGCCGACATCGCCGGAGATCAGTTGTTCGATCGTGTCGACCGCCTGCGACTTGCCGGTGTCCAGCGCGAACGTGTCGGGCGCGTGTTTGTCGTTGTGCGTTTCGATCTTGAAGCGGTACACCATCCGCGCGTAGTCGCCGTCGTCCTTTTTCGTTGCGTTCTCGCGCACAGCCTCGACGATCAGGTGCGACGTCGGATCGACACGCAGCGTCCAAGTGCCGCGGTCCGTCGTCAGCTTCAAGCCCGGGCGACCGTCGCCATCGGGCTCGAGCGCGGCCGTGTCCGCCTTTTGCTTGGCTGTGAACGCGTCGAACGGATTGGCTGACAGCAGCAACGTCGCGTCGGGCATGAACATCATGGGTTGGTCGAGCAACGCGCCCATGCCCGGCAGGGTCAGCGTCGAACTGAGCGACTTCATACTGATCGTCGGCTCCGCTGGCTGCTGGACGTGGCGCGAGTCGTACCCGCTGATGCGGACACGCGTCGAGTTGCCGTCAGCCACGAGCAGGAACTCGGGGCGGTCGATGACCAGTTTGTTTGGTTTCTCAAAGGCGACCTTGAACCACGTGCTGTTCGTTGACAGCCATCGGCCTCGCTTCTCTTCGACCCGGAAGTCGATGCGCGCGGCGTAGACGGTCGTGTCCTGGTAGGCCTTGGCGACCTTGTCACGCAGGGCGTCGCCGGCGGGGTCGGCCAAGGCGGCGGATGACATCAGGATCAAGGCGGCGGCCAATATGGGATAGGCGGATCGGGGCATGTGGATGCTCGTGTCAGGGGTTGGAGGAGTGTAGCAGCAGGTCGGCCTCGTATTGCCGTGATTCCAGCCAGTTCCTACGATCGGCCTCGCATTTGGCTCACCCCGTTCAACTTTTTGCATTGAGGAGGCCGGCCATGGCCGATCTGATCGCCCCCCACGGTGGCACGCTCGTCAACCGCTTCTCGGCCGACGCCGACGCCCTGCAAGCCAAGGCGGCGGGCCTGACCAAAGTGCCCGTCAGCAACGCCGACCTGTCGACCGTCTACCGCTGGGCGGACGGCACGCTCAGCCCGATGCAGGGGCCGATGACCGAGGACGTGTACAACCGCGTGCTCGATGAGCAGGTCGTTGAAGTGAACGGGAAGAAACTGGCGTGGACGATCCCGCTTTCGTTGCCGGTGACAGCCGAGTTGGCTGGGCAGGTCAATGCGGGCGACACGGTCGCGCTGGTGAGCGAGGCCGGCGACGTCGTCGGCACGCTCGACGTGCAGAGCGTGTTCGCGTGGGACAAGCCGCGTTACATCAAGAGCGTTTACCGCACTGAGCGAACGGACCACCCCGGGGCCGACATGGTGCTCAAGGGCGATGCGGACAAGACGCACCTGCTGGGCGGCACGGTGGACGTGATCAAGGTCGATCGCCACGCCGAGTTCGGCGACCACATCCAAAGCCCCGCGCAGACGCGGCAGCTCATCAACGGCAAGGGCTGGGACGCGGTCGTCGCCTTCCAGACGCGCAACCCGCTGCACCGAGCGCACGAATACGCGCTGGTGTACGGCCTTGAAACATTGCTGCGCGACGGCAAAAACGCCGGCGCCGTGCTCAACCCGCTGCTGGGTGAGACCAAAGGCGACGATGTGTCAGCGGTGATCCGTATGGAGACGTATGAGAAACTCATCGACGATGGCGAGATGGGCGACGGCGACAGCGACGCCGAGTTATGGTCAAAGGTCGGTGGCAGCGTACCCGACCGTGTGTTGTTGCTCGGCCTGGATATCAAGATGTTCTACGGTGGGCCGAGCGAGGCCGTGATGCACGCGATCTACCGCCAGAACATGGGCTTCACCCACATCATCATCGGCCGCAAGCATGCCGACGCGCCGTACGCCGACGGCTCGGCCATCTGGGGCGACTTCGACGCGCACGAGATCTTCGACAACCTCAACGGCGAGTTGTTGATCGACCCGGTCAAGGTCGGTTTCGCAGCGTACTACGAGTCGATCGGCCGAGTCGATCTGATGAGCAACCACGACGGCGAGAAGCCGGTCTTCATTTCGGGCAAGGAAGTCCGCGCGACGCTGCAACGCGGCGAGCAGGTCGACCCGCGGATCATGCGCCCCAGCACCAGCGCCATCCTCGCCGAGGCCATGAAGTCCTGAAGCCGCTTGCGGCTTAGCGCGTCGCGCACTACGACCCAAGACTCAAAGCAAAACAAAGGACGCGCCCAATCGCATTGGGCGCGTCCTTTTTTGTTTTCATGTCGAAAGTGATCGGGTCACCATCAAGCCCGTCGTCGCCGACGCACCGCCAACCCCGCCAGCCCGATCAACGCCAGCGTGGCCGTCGCCGGTTCCGGCACGGCCCCGTCCGCACCACCGCCCTGCGCCGGTACGGACTCGATGCGCAGCCCAGCCAGCACGATGTCGTCGTCATCGCCGACGTCCATGCTCGCCGCGAAGTGCAGGACGACCGGGTTGACACCGTCCGACGTGACCAGGAACCGCGCGTCGAACTGTTCGATCGAGGCCGTCGACAGGTCGTCGAGGTTGTAGTCGCCCGCCCGTGTGTCGGATAGGCCGACATCGCTCTGTTGAACAAGCGTGCCGAATGCGTCGGTGACGAACACGTCGATCAATTGCGCCTGGCCGTTGTTCGCGTCGATGAAGAATGGCTGAAAGAAGTACGTGTCGGCGGGCAGGCCGTCCAGTGTGACGCGCATCGCGCCGGCGCTGGCTAGCACGTGCTCCTCCGCCAGGTCGATCAGCGTCCCGGCGTTCGGCGAATTCCCGCGGTCCTGCCAGCCCAGCACGCCTTGGGCCACACCACCCATGTCGACATTGTCGATCGTGATCGTCAGCGGGTCGCCGTTGTCAGACACAATGTTGGTCGTGAACGAATTACCCGAGTCGTTGGTGACGGCCTGCGCCCCGGTCTCGACGTCCTGCCCCGATGGTCCGACATCGATCAAAACGTACGGCGTGAACGGCCCGGTCACCAGGTCGTCGCGTGTGCCGGCCTGGATGTTCAGGCCGTTCAGCGGTGTTTCGCTGCGGTAGCCCGCGCTGCCGTCGAACGCCAGGACCACGTCGTCCGTGCCGTTGGACTCGAACGTGAACTGCGCCGACGTGCCGCGCACGAGTCGGCCGACCAATTCGTTGGTGTTGTCGCCGATGTCGACGTGCGCCCGTCCGGCGGCGCGGGTCAGTCGGTCGAGTTCCATCGCCGGGTTCGTCCCGTTGGCGTCGGTGATCGCGACATTGATCAGTTCGGTCTGACTGTTCGTCGCGTCGAGGTGGTAGCTGGTCACGGTGTAAACGCCGGCAGGGATACTGCCCAGCGTCACCTCGATCATGCCGCTGTTGTCTTTGACGAAGTCTTCCCCGAGTTGGTTCAAGGGTGTTGCCGGTGGGTTGCCGCGGTCACGCCAGTCGACGCTGTCGATTGCAAAGCTGAACATGTCGCCGCCCGTCGCGGTCAACACCGTCGGGCCGAACGACGTGCCGCCGGCGTTGTTGGCCGGTGCACCGTTCGCGGCGAGTCCGATCGTGCCCGGTTCCGTCTGACCGCTGCTGGGTTCGATATCGATAAACGCGTAGTCCGTCAGCGCCGCGTCGGCTGTGGTTGTGACAAGACCCAAGACAAGAAGCAGACACAAAGATTTCGCGTTGCTGGCGATCAAGCGCATCATTCGACTCCGGAATCGAGGAATGGGTTTTGGTGTTCTTTCTCGCGGGACGGTTGTGCCCACAACGAAGAGCCTAACGAATCGGCCGACGCGATTCAAGGGGCAATTGGCGTCGGGACAGGCGGAGTTTGACGGATAGACAAGGGGAATCCCTGTTTCACCGCTGGATGCCGATGTACATTGGGATGGCCGCTAGTGCACTGACTGTCCCTTCGAAAAGCCCCACGACGTGTCGTCGCGGGGCTTTGAAGTATCGGTGGGAGCAAGTTGTCGGCCTGACGCGCCGTCGGCGAAAGGTTTCAGGCACGCCGACGTCGACGCATCGCCAGACCGGCCAGGCCGAGCAGCGACAGCGTGGCCGTGGCGGGCTCGGGGACGGGAGCCAGCGGTTGTGAGACGGCGATGAATCCGTAATTGTTCGTGCCGCCTTGGCCCTGCGGCCCGAGTTCGATGAACACGTCTTCAAAACCAGCGAGCACAAACAGGCGTGAAGTTTGGTCAATGTCTCCGTCGCCGCTTTCATCCGCGCCGATCAGGATCCCGGAATCGGCGAATGGATGACCGTTGAGAATATTGGCAACGTTGTTGTCGTTAATCCGCGAGTCGATGAGCAGATACAGGTCTTTCGGTCCCGGTTCCAATCCAATGACCGCCATCAGGTCGCCCGGGCTGCGGTCGTCATTCGCGAAACGGATGTAGTCGGCACCGTCCAAGCCGAGTTCTGCAATGGTCGGGTCGCCGCTATTCGAATTCCATTCGTGGGTGCGATCCGTGAACATCAACGCGTCTTCACCGAACAAACCATTCTCAACGACCGCGCCTTCCGGCGCCAAGCCACTTCCACTCAGCATCACAGAGTTGATCACCGGACCGAGGGCAGTCTGCCTCGAACCGACGAAGACCGCGTTCTGCACGGCAGACGCCAAGATGCCGCGGACATGAATGTCATCGACAAAGAGTGCGCCGGGACTCGGTGCGGCGGAACCGACGCCGGCCGAGAAGCCAAGATCGTCACTCGACGCGTTTCCGCCCAGGTTGAAGCTTGCGGACGCCGTGAATTCATCCGCGCCGGGGTCATAGTCATTTGATTGTCCGGTATGGCGGTGCGCGTCGCCGGGGTCACCGACCCAACCGCGGTGTGTCAGGTTGTTGTCGACATCATTCCCCGCGCCGTTGTCGTCAAACGTGTTGAAGACATAGTTATGCGGCGCGCCCGTTACCATGGTCAGGGGCACTGTGATCTCATAGATGTTCGTAACACCAGGGTCACTCGTCGCCGTGTTGGGGTCGAGGTCGTCCCTGATGTGCCCCTGCACGATGACACTGCCGCTGTAACCGACGTGTGGCCCGTTGCCGCCGGGTTGGGGCTCGACACCTGTGGTGATGTGGCCGACCGCTGTTGCCGGTACGGGGCCGCCCGGCGCCGGATCGAGTTGCGTCACCGTCGGCGTGCCGAGCGGACCGCTGAACAGAATACCTTGGTGGAAGATCGCGACCGATCCATTGCCACTCGAGGCGTCGAACTGATTGAATGTAAACCCGCCCTGTGACGAAGTGGGGGTGGGCGGTCCGACCAGCGGGGCGGTCAACGGCGTGAACGTGCCGTCTGCCAAGCCGGCAATCGATGAACCAGGCAGGGCGCTATTCCAGATGCCCACGTCATCGACACGGCCATCCAATTGTTTGATCAACCCGCCGCCGCTCTGTTGGCGGGCCGCGCCGATATGCGCGTTCTGTTGTGATGTGCCGGACAGGTCATACCCAGCCGCTACACCGCCCGAATCTTCCAACACGCCGTTGACCCAAATCTCGGTCGTGTTGCCACGACGCACGCCGACGATGTGATGCCAGCCGTCATTGTTCGTGATGGTTGAACTGGTTCGCTGGTGCTTGTCAGAGTTGTCGTCGGTAATCAACCGGATGGAACCGTTGTTCGCCTCGTTCTGCGTCAGCGTGTATCGGATGCCACCGCCGCCATCACCGCCGTTACTGAATAGCGTGCCACGGTTGTTGTTCGCCGGTTCAGTGGCGTTGATCCAGCCGGACACCGTCCAGTCATTCGTTCCGAAGTTCAGCGCGCCGGGGTTGCCCAGGTCGATGAAGTCGTCTGCCCCGTCAAAGCCGGCCGACATCCCGCCGCCTATTGCCGCGGGGACGTTCGCGCCAAAGGATGTGCCGTTCTCCGGTGTTCCGTGCAGCCCGTTGCCGGACGCGTCGTTGGCGTTCCCGTCAAGCGGGTAATAGGCGACCAGCGCCGCGTGGCTGGATGTAGCTAACAGACCGATCACCGCTGCCAGGGTCAGGGCGACGATTGAAAGCGCTCTCATGACACACTCCTGAGTTGTATGAATCTGGACCTGAATCTGAAACGCGTATCGCGAATGCGGCCGCCGTTTCTTTCCGCTGCAATCAGCGGTTTAAACTTTGGACCGTTCAGCCGAACGCTGAACGTTGTCTTTCTAATCTCTCCTGCCCCGAAGGGCGGATTCCCGCCGACGCTGATGAGAGCTTATCACATGGGTGAGTCAATTGCAATGTTGCGGCGCACGGGACAGTGACATCCGACGCAGGATCGCCGATGTCCAGTTTGTCTATGCAAAAAGTCCCACGGCGGAGCGCCGTGGGGCTTTGAAGGGGCAATATCAAGAATACGTTTGGCTGCCGAATCGCAGACTCGCGGCATCAGGCACGCCGACGTCGACGCATCGCCAGACCGGCCAGGCCAAGCAGCGAAAGCGTGGCCGTGGCGGGCTCGGGGACACCCGCTTCGAGGCGGCGAAGGACCAGGCCGCTCACGGGCACTTCCGTGTCATTCGCGCCTGAGCCATCGAATAGGATCGAAACAGGGTTGATCCCGTCAGACACGACGGTGAAGATCGCGCTGTGATCAAGAATGAGCGCGGTGTTCAACAGGTTCTCACCGCTGCCGCCCGGGTTGCCGCCGGGGAAGGACGCGTCGCCTTGCACGCCCTGAAGGACATTGGCGCCAATCGCGTCTGTGACGAAGATGTCGATCGCTTCACTTTGGCTGAACTCGGCATCGACGTGGATCGACGTCACCTCGTATTCACCGGCCGGCAGACCGTCGAGAGTCACGTTGACAAAGCCTGCGTTGTTCTTGAAGTGGTCCTCAGCCAAGGGAACGAGGAACTCGCCGCCGTTAGTCGAGTTGCCTCGGTCACGCAGGTCGATACTGCCGCTGTTGCCGCCGTTGTCGACGCTGACCATGAATTGTTCACCGTTAAAGGCGGTCACCGATGTCGACGCGGCGCTGTTGACCCGATTCGCACCTACGTCGAGCCGATGATTACCGGCACCGAAGTCGATGATCGCGTAGTCAACCAAACCACCCCTGAAGAAATCTGAGCCAGGTGCGTCAAGTTGAAGTGTCAGGCCGTTAAACGGCGTCTCGTTGTCAGCCGATGGCGTGCCGTCGAACCGCACGATGACGGGGTCTCGACCGTTGGAGACGACCGTAAATGTGGCCGCACTATTACCGATGTTGGTGTTGGTGAGACCATTCACACCACCGATAGCCTGGCCCGCGTCGCCCGTCGAGCCTTGCAGCACGTTCTGGCCGGCGGCGTCGGTGACAAAGACGCTGATGTCGTTACTTTGTGTGAAGTTTGGGTCGACGTGATAGCTTGTCGCCGTGTAGGTGCCTGCGGGCAGATTGCCCAGGAGCACGCTCACGTGGCCTGCATTGTTCTTGACAAAGTCCTCACCGACTGGGACGAGCGAATCGCTGCCCGTGCCGTCGCCGCGGTCGCGCCAGTCCAAGTTGCCCGCACCGCCGCTTGTCATGCCCATCGTGAGGACTTGCCCGTCGACGGTGATTGTTTGCAGGGACATATCGACTCCGTTGGTATTGGCATTCTGGTCACCCACGCCGATGAAGTCTGCTGCTACTCGCTGCCCATTCGGACCGACATCGATCTGCGCACCGGTGAATGGCGGGGGTGGGGGCGTTGGCCCCGCCTCTGCGATCACAACTGAGTAATTGTTGCTGCCGCCGATGCCTTGAACTTTGATATCGACGTCTGTGCCGGTGAGCTTATAGACGGAGTAAAACTGGTTGAGGCCTAGTCCGGGGCCCACGGCGTTGCCACCCTCGTCGACGCCCGTGTAATCGGCTTGACCGCCAGGTGAGATGCCTGTGTTCACGCGCTGCCAGCCATCGGCGGTCACCCAGGTAAGGTTGCCGCCGAGGTCGGGGTCGGTCGTGTTGGGACTACTGGTGTTGCCTGCCGTGCCGTTGAGTCGGTTGTCGAGCAACAAGTAGAAATCTGAATTGACATCGGTCTTGATATTGAAGTTGTACGGGTTGTTGTCTCGGCCGTCGTTGGCAAACGTCACATACTCATTGCCGACCAGATAAGCGGGCAGCGGGACGATGTTGCCGCCAGACGTTGACAGCGCACCGCCGCCATCGAACGCCGCGCCGTTGTGCTCGTGCGTCCGATCCGTGAAGACATCCACATCCTCACCAAACAACGAGCCATCTGCGACATTGGTTCCGGGATGACCCGGATCGAAAACACCCGCGCCGCCGTTTTCCACGATGCTGCGCTCCGGTTCAAGGTTACCCGTTTCAGTCACACTGATGACGGCCGCGTGCGAACCGGCGATGAAAACCGCAACCACGAGGGATGCGGCGAAGGTCGAGACTCGATGAGATAGCGTCATCTGGATTCTCCTAAAACGGCTAACAGGTGCATTTCTTCCTCATGCATGACCTTTGGCCTACTGCATGCACGATTCGCTTCTTCAATGTCAGGTACGAAAACAACTGGCGTACCTGTCTGACTTGCCATCAGCGTTCACCGATTAACCGAAGAACGGCAAGACTTAACATACAAGGCCCGATTGGCGCGCGTTCAATAACGTCGCCACTGACAGGGCATGACTCGTTCTTACGTCAAAGCTTTAAAAGGGCGAGCCTCCATTAATCAAATCGTATCTCCACCGAACGTCTAATGCAAGGGGAAAAGGCGGCACAGAATAGCGTGACGGCCTCAGCAGAATTGGCTTTGGTCGATCTGGCTGGCCGTTCTGGGGCGAAGCTTACCCAGCTTTACATTCAGTGAGCCGCCGGCTCCAACGGCCCGCCCAGATGCTTCATGAAAAAGAGCCGGCCCGGCATCGTTGGCATCCAACTCGATGGGATCCACGGGTCGGGGCCGTACTGAAGCGTGACGCACACACTCATGCCCTGCCACATGGCGCCGCGATCCGGGTACGCGCCGTCGGCGCCGCCGATGCAGAAGTCGCTCTTGAGGAACAGGCCGGGGCCGATCGTGTTCGCATAACAAGGTATTAGGGTCATTCGGCTGTTAAACGAGTGCAGCGCGTTCTGCTCGATGGTCAACGGGTGTAGCGATTGGCCGATGCGGTGCGTCTGCTTCTTCCACTTTTTCTTCTTCTTGCCCTTGAATTCGGCGGCGATCTGCGGTTCCCAGAAGGCGATGTGGCACGCTCTGCCGATGCCGTAGACCGTCACCAGTCGGCCGCCCTCGGCTTTGATCGCCGCGATCTTGTCCGCGTAAGTCGGCAGGTTCTTCTTCGTCGCAAAGTTGCGCTGCGATTCGGGCACGGTGTATCGGCCGAGCGGACCGAACAACGCCTCGGTCATCGCGTGCTCGAAGCCGCCGGGCTGGTCGCCGGGGAACGTGTTGCCCTTCTTGTCCGACCATTCGTCCATGTTGAACGTCGTGACATGGTCGGCGCTCGTTCGGCTGCGCTTCAGCCTGCGGACGACCTGCTTGTACATGCCCATCGGGCCGACGGGCAGGATGAGGGCCAGCGGCTTGCCGCGCTTGCGCGACCGTTCGATCTCGTTGGCGATCGCGTCGCCCATCCGTGTGTCCATGCTGTCGACGTTGGTCACCGGGATGGCCTTGAATTGGTCGTGCCAGTGTTCGGCCGGGGTCTTGACAGCCTGCAACCCCATCGCGCAGCATTCGTCAATCCGCTGAAGGTCCCAGCCCTTGGGATAGAACCCGTCGAGCAGTGAGCCCTTGATCGTGGTGAGCATGTTGATGGGCTTGGCCATGATGTCACGTCCGGTCGGGGGTCGTGACAGTGTACTGACCAATTGTTAACGTCAACTTCGCGCAACAGGAGCCGCCCGTGCTGTCAGCCGCTCGCGGCTTAGCGCTGCTTCTCTTGACATGCAGAACTGTGTGCCGACGCGCCGCCTCGGCCCAAAAAAAGTGCGGCGGAGGTGCATAAACCCCCTCCGCCGCTTGCCACTTCCCCCGTCTCCCGCCCCTGCTCCCTCCCCCGGAAGCAGCCCCGGACGCCCCCGTTGTCGCCCCCGTGCCGACTTCTCCACGGCTCCGCCCGTGTCATCACCCCACATTTCGCACGTGGCGTGCCACAAGACCAGAAACAGGCCTTGGTTGTTTTAAGTCGTTTGTATGTATTGATTTGGGCAACCTGTTTTTGCGACTCGCTCGGTCAGAGTGGGGAATATTGCCCACATTCCCCACCCATTCCCCACCCCAGTCTTCCCCACCTTTGGTCCGCTCGACCTCAAGAGGGTCGCGTGCGACATCGAAGAGCGACCCTCTCGGTGGAGTTCCTCGCGTGTCAATCGTGATAAGATGGTCCTCCCGCCTCTGCCATGGCGACCACCACGCCCCTCGGATCTACTCGTACAGGAGATCAGTCTTGATTCAGCCCCGAATGACTGTCGGCCTCTCGATCCTCTGCTTGGCCGCAATCGCCTCGGGCCCTGTGGCCGACCGTTGCCTCGCCGCGGGCGAGAAGTGGTCCGGCGACGGCGTGTCGTGGGTTCGGCCGGAGGGTTGGAAACAGAAGGCCAGGTCCGGCTTGCGCTTCGCGACGCTCTACCGGGCTGATGACGAGAAGACCGAGATCACCGTCTACCGGTTCGGACCAAACTCCGGCGGCCTGTTGGCCAACGTCAACCGCTGGCGGGCACAGGTCGGGCTGCAACCGACCGACGAGGCGACGCTCAAGAAAGAGTCGCGCGTCGTCAAGGCAGACAAGCTCGAGGCGATCGTCGTCGACTTGAAAGGCGAGTCGAAACGCATCGTCGGGGCGATCCTGCCGACGCAGAACGCGACCTGGTTCTTCAAGTTGACCGCGTCGCCCAAGGTTGCCGGCAAGCATAAAGCCGACGTCCCCAAACTCGTCGAGTCGGTGCGCTTTAAGAGTGAATAGCACAACTTAAGCCCGCAGAAGGCCCGCTCGGGAGCCTTCCGTGGGATACCGGCGGCAACCACGTACGTCTGCGCATGCAGTATCCCATCAAGACAACACACCGCTTGCGTCTGCACTTGGCAATGACCGTCGTTCTGGTGGTCGCGATTATTGTCAATCTCAAAGTTAATGCCGCCGCGCCACACGTCGTCGATGACGCTCGATTCCATGAGGCCGATCGGCTCATCACTGCCGCCATCGCCTCCGGCGAAATGCCCGGTGCTGTCCTGTTGGTCGGTCTGGGCGACCAGATCGTTTATCGCAAGGCGTATGGTCACCGCTCGATTGAGCCCGTACGTCAGGTGATGACGACCGACACCGTCTTCGACCTCGCGTCGGTCACGAAGCCCGTCGCGGCGGCGACGGCGACCATGATCCTCGTCGATCGCGGCAAGCTAAAGGTCACCGACCGCGTTGCGGATCATCTGCCCGAGTTCGGCGTGAACGGCAAGGCCGACATCACCGTTGAGCAACTGCTGCTGCACACCAGCGGCTTGACGCCGGACAACCACTTGCGTGATTACGGCGACGGGCCGGCCAAAGCGTTCGATCGCATCATGGCCCTCAAGCCGACCTGGACGCCGAACACACGGTTCAAGTACAGCGATGTCGGCTACATGGTGCTCGGCTTCCTGGTCCAAAAGGTCGACGGCCGACCGCTCGACCTGTTCTTACGGGATGAGTTGTGCGCGCCGCTGAAGATGGCGCACACATCCTTCAACCCGCCAGCAAGCTGGAAGCCGCGCATCGCACCGACCACGCAGCGCGACGGCGCGACTGGCAAATGCTGGCTCGCCGGCGAGGTGCACGACCCGCGCGCCATTGCGCTGGGCGGCGTCGCCGGGCACGCGGGCCTTTTCGCGACCGCCGACGACCTGTCGCGCTATTGCCGTGCAATCATCCGAGGCGGCGAACTCGATGGCCGACGCGTGATGCGCGAGGCGACGGTGCGCGACATGCTTCGCCCGCGCACCATCAAGCGCGTCGGGCGGGACGGCGTCGACAAACGCAACCTCGGCTTCGATGTCGACACCGGCTACTCGTCAGCCCGCGGCGAACGTTTCCCCCGCGGCACAACGTTCGGCCACACCGGTTTCACCGGCCCCGCCATCTGGATCGATCGGCCGAACAAGTGCTACTACGTCTTCTTGTGCAGCCGACTCCACCCCGACGGCAAGGGCAACGTCCTCCGCTTGCGCCGCGAGATCGCCACAGTGGTAGGGAAAGCGCTGCTCGATCAGCAATAGCCCCACTTCGCGCTGCAGCACTAAAGCCGGGTCTTTCCGAAGACCCGGTTGTCAGTCAGCAATTCTGGCACTCAATCCGCTCCCGCGCCGCTTTCACCACGCCCGGCCGCTTCAATCGCCGCGACCAGGACGGCGATGTGGTACAGGTCGTATCTGTGGTTCGGTTTGGTGATGTACGTTTGAAAGGACTGGCCGCGTTTGCCGAGGATAAAGGCGTGTGCCAAGACGTTGCCGACGATCGAACGCGGCTCGCCGGCGCGCAGTGGCTCCCGCGTATCGATGACCCACCACCGTGGCTTTTCGCGGTCGAGATGGTCAAGCCAGATGCGGTTTGACTCGCGTGCGTGGTCGGCCAGCAATTGCCCGACTTCGGGCGTCAGGTCTTCATAAGGCGAAGGAGCCGGTTGAAACGAAGCGTTCGGGTGGACGGTCGCGTTCATTCGCGGGCCGATGGGGGGAAACGATCGCACGTCGTCCACAGGTCGACCGTGCATGACGCCCATGTGGTGTTGCTCCTCGACGTACCTCGCCATGCCGATGCGCGCGACGGCGAGTTTTGCGAACAGCCGCCAGGCGAGCTGTTCTTCCTCCGCCCACCCGTACGCCTGGGCAAGGCGCGCCAGACCGATCGCACCCTTGAGCCAGCCGTTGACGTTTGCCGGGCCCACGACTGTGGCTGTTCTTCGTTGGGTGGATTGATTACCCGACGCTGTGGGAATCATCAACGCCCAATCTTCATCAGACAACAGTTGATTAGCGATGTTGCGCGCCACACTCCGCACGCCGTCCGCGTCGGGTAGTTCGCCAATCAGGTCGTGGTATGCGGCCATGCCGTACAGGTCGGCAAATCGCCGCGTAATTTGGCGTTCGCGTGCGATCCGCATCGCCTCATGCAAAGCGATTGAGTCGATCTCAACAAGCAGGCTGGTCGCCGCACCGCGGTAAACGCGCGGGTCCCATTTCCAAGGGGGGCGTAGTTGCCAGGCTGACCTCAGGTGGCGTTTCGCCTTGGCCTGCAGATCGATCGGCAGGTACGGCATAGCCGCATGTATCGTTGCCGCAAGGTCAGACGCGTTCTGCGTGTCGAAGCGATACATGGGTCGCCCACTGTCCGTCGCCTTATAGATCAGTAGACGGGGAAGCAGCGGTGCGACCTCGACGCCGTTGATCCAGTTTTCGATGGACGAGGCGAGCATGTCTCGAAGCGCGTCGTCCTGCGGCAGATGCTTAGCGGGCGCGTTTCGCGGTTGCCGGCGCAGGTACTGCTTCAACCGCCCGATGCGGAATGCGTAGTCGCCGCCCTCGACCAGTCGCGATTGACCGGGCGTGTCCATGAGATTGCCGTCCAGCAACCCGTCGACCTGCTCATTCAGCTTGTCGCCTCGCCAGACGGTCAGTTGCAGTCCCGTCCGTTTCGTCGCGCCCTCGCGCACGGTCAGGAAGTTGAAGTCGGCGTCGACCTCGGTCGGCCCGCCGAACAGCCCCGCGTCGCCCGTCGCCTTCGATTGACTGCCGATCGCCGTCGCGAGCATCGGCGGCAGCGGGGCGTACCGGTCGCGTTCCGAAACATCGCGAAACGCCTTGTCCTGGAAAGGCGACCTCGTAAACGACTGCTTAAACGTCACGTGATCTTCGTTGATGTCGACATCGACCGATTCGCGCACGGACAACGGAAAGTCGCGCAGCACGTCAGACCAGGTGTACGCGTTCTTGCGAAGCGGCGGGCGTGGCATCCGCCGCCAGACCTCGCTCAATTCCGGGTCGGTGATATGGGCACCCATTGCGGGCATGACCGCCAGCCTGCCGACCTTGTCCTTGAACTCGAAACGGATGCCGTTTCCGTCCTGCCGAATGGCGGTCGGCCGACGCTCCAAGCGGAACAGGATCGGCATGTCGGTTGGTCGCGGCCTTCGGAAGTCGGCGTTTTCATCGTCCGAATTGTCGCGCGTCGCAGGACCCAACCAGGGCTTTCGCCACGGCGATGCCTCGCCGAACCAGGCGAGCACCCAGGGATGTTGGAGCTCAAAATCGACTTCGCTCAGTGTCTCCAACTCTTCCTTGCGGTACACGACGCTTCCGTTGAGCGTGAGAAACGCCACCGCCTGTGGCCCAACGCCGTGCTCCGGGTTGAACGGTCCGGGCTCTTTGCCAGCGAATGCGACGGCTGCGGGGTCCGGCCCGTCGGTTTTGAACGACACAGATCGGCCGGGCGAGTCGATCAGTACGGCCGGTGTCAACCTGCTGACGGTCACTGTCGCCTTCTGCTCGATCGCCGGCAGCGTGTACAAGCCAATCTGGTGATCACGCGCCTCGTTACGGTGCTCGACGCGCTTGACATTCTTGTCTCCCAGGACGATATCGAAGACACGCATGCCGTCACGCCGCAAGACGACACGATCGCCGTCAAACGTAGCGCGGAAACTGAAGCCATTGAACGAAGCGTCGCGCGTCGGCCGCTCGGCCGAGCACGCAGCGGGCAAACCCAGCAGTATCGCCGCCAGGAACGGCACGACAACGCAGCGTCCACGGAATCGCACGCCGCCCAAACCCCTGCGTGCCTCCGTGCCTCCGTGCCTTCGTGCCTTCATCGCCACATCGCCCTCACTTCGACGCAAGCTTGTCGGGATGAAAATCCTGCTCTAGCAGGTACAGGTACACGATCGACATCGCGTCGGTCGGCTTGCCGCGTGTGTTGTTGTAGACGGTGATCAGCTCGTATTTGTGGTCGCGTTTCAGCTCGACGCCCTGTTCGAAGGTCAACGTGTCCATCCGTGCGACGCCGAGCTTGTCCTTGTAATCCTCTGACTTGATGACGAACATGTCTTTGCCGGCCGTCACGTCGCGCAGCGTGATCGACTCGCCATAGGGGTGCAGGTGACCGGTCACGAGGTGCGCCGTCGTGTCGAACGGCAGTTTCAGTTGATCGGTCACGTCGCGGCGGAACGTGTGTCGGCCGGGCTGAACCCACCAGTGGATCGTGTACTTGACGCCGTCGAACTCCATCTGGCTGACCTTGCCGGACGCCTCGATGGCGAACTCGGGCGCACACGACTTGCACGCGTCGCCCGACAGGTGCAGGTCGAACAGCGCCTTGTTCGTCTCGTCGATTTTCTCCATGCCGTAGATCGCCCGGCGGAACAACGCCTTCATCGGCCGAGCCTTGAGCCGATCGGGCGTGTAGTCGATCCGCGTCTTCATCCGGATCTTCACCGTGCGGTCGGGCACGTTCTGGTTCAGCGACATCGTGAAGTTGTCCAACGCCTCGCCGGAATAGACGGGGATGCCGAACCCCGCGGGCAGGGTGATCGTCTGTCGTCCGGGCACGAGCGTGAACAGCCGATTGCCCATGTGTGTCGTGCCGGCGAAGCGCTCGCGGTTCCGCGCGGCGATATCGATCTGTTTGTTCAGCGTGACGTTCGCGTGGCAGAAAAACTCGGGCGACACGTCGGCGAGCGACTCGGCATCCACGACGTCAAGTTGCACGCCCGTCACCCACAGCAACTCCTCGTCGTCGGCTGACACCGGCTCGCTCAGCGTGAACCCGCGGTGAAAACTGTTTGGCCCGTGCATTGAAAGGTAGAGCTTGTCCAGCGTGTACGTGTCGGAGATGACGGTCACGGACTGGTCTGCTCGATCGCCGGCCACGCGTTCGAGGACGCGTGCATCGCTCCGTTGACCGTAGTCGGTCTTGGGGACGCGCGGTCCGAACGTGTAAAACATCGCGACGCCGATACCGAGCACGGCCAGACATGTGATCAGGATGGTCAGGCGTTTACGTGATTGCATGGCCGGTGATTGTATACCGATGCAGGTCGCCGATCGGCCGACCGGCCTGGCTTCGCGTAAGCGAGTCGTTCCCCCGCGGGCAGGCCGGTCGTCGGGCGGGTGTCATACCGTCTAGGTTCCCCGCTTTCCCGAACTATTGCTTGCCCGGCTTCTTGAGCGTCAACAACCACTCAACCAGGTCGATCAGTTCCTGCTCGGTCAGGGCGGCGGTCAGGCCGTTGGGCATGATCGAGGTTTTGAGCTTCAGGCGTTCGACGATCTCGTCGGCCTTGAACTTCTGGACGATGCCTTTCTGCTGCTTGAGCGTGACGATTCCGTCGCCCTCGCTGACGACGATGCCGATGTGTTGGCTGCCATCGTCCGTCTCGATGCGCGTCGTGATGTAATCGTGACTTACCGCGGCGGACGGGTCGAGGATTGAAACGAACATCGCCTGCCGCGTCAGCTTCGAGCCGATCTCGTCCAGCGCCGGCCCGAAATCAACACCCAGCCCCGCGGCCTTGTGGCACTGCACACAGGTCGCGCGTTCATACAGCTTTGGCCCAAGCGTCGGGTCGCCTTTTCGCTTGACCAGTTCGCTGACCGGCGACAGCGGCCTGGCGTCCTTCGTCGCGGGCATCGGCAGCAGCTTCCCGCCCTGCGCCCGAATATCCGGATCGTTCGACTCATTGAGCACACGCGTAAACGTGCCCTTGAGCACGTTCGGCATCCGGTTGCTCTTGACCATCGCGAGCAACAGGCGTTGCCCCGTCACCGACTGCCCAACCGCCCGCGCCGCCGCGCTGCGTGTTGTGCCGTCGACTTTGGCGTCGTTGACGATCGGCAACAGCAGGTCGATCGCGGCCTTGCTGCCAACGAGGCCGAGCGCATTGATCAACGCTGCGCGTTGCGTCATTTGGTCCTTGTCCGTGCCGTCGATCAACGCCTTGACCTGTTTCGTCCCGTCGAAACGCAGCAGCAGGCGCGCCGCCTTGACACTCAGGTTGTCCGTCGGCACACGCGAGGCGAGACGCAACAACTCGTCGTTGACGTCGGACACGGCAAACCGCTCGACCAGGTCGACGTACTCGTCGGCCCCCTTGATGCGCGACAGGTGACGCAGCACCAACGCCTTGAGCTTTGGGTTGGCGTTGACGTCGATGCTGTCCAGCCGTTTGAGAATCTCAATCTTCGTCGCGTCTTGTTCGGCCTGTGCGTCGTCGGCGCACAATATCGGCGCACTGCCCAGCATGCCGAGCGAGAAGACGATGATGAATACAGCTAACAATGTCGGTGGAGCAGTCAAGTCTCTATACAACTCCTCATTGGACTACGCCATGTGACGGCTGGGCTCGAATCTCAAAGCCCTCCATGCACATGTACGAACAACCGTCGCACCCAGGTCTTCTGGGTGGCTGCTCGATGCTAGCCTCTACAACCCCAACACCGCCTGCATCGCCTTGTCTTTCTCCGGGCTTTTGGGGTGGAAGTCGAGCGTGCGGACGTAGCGGTCGCGTTGGTCCTTGGGCGTGTTGGCGTCGGTGAGGATCTTGGCCAGCAGGGGGAGGGCGGCCTTGGTGCGGGCCCGCCAGACGATGTCTCGGCCAGCGGGGGTGCTCCAGTTGCTCACCCGCTTCTGCCAGGCAGCGAAGAACAGGTCCCAACGACGCTCGGCCGCGATGCCCAGCGCTTCGAGATACCAGCGGTCCTTGCCATCGTGTTGCAGAGCCAGTTCCACCCAGACCTCGGCCAACCTTGCGTCTTGATCGTCATTCAGTTCGCGGTGCGTCAGGTCGCGGATGGCCACGGCCACCTCGCGCCGCACGGCCGAGGACTTGTCCTTGGCCAGGTACTTGAAGTGCGGCAGCAGATCGACGCCGGTCTGGCGGGCCAGGCGGATACCGGTGATACGGATGTTGGTGTCCTTGTCTTCGAGCGCCATGTCAACAGCGCCTTGCGCGTGTTGCGTGTCGATCTTGCCGAGCAGCCAGAGCGCACGGGCGCGCTGGCGGGCGTCCGGGTCGCTCTTGAAGACCTTGAGCAACGCCGAAGTTGCGGCTTTGCTCTGTTTGTGCAGCGCCTGCCAGGCGACGTAGCGGGCGGTGTAATTCGGGCTGCGCAGCGCGGCGATCGCGCCGTCGATCGTGCTTACGTCGATCTTTGCGTTCTTGTAGCCCTTGTGACCCGTCGGCGTGACACGGAACAAGCGACCCTTTTCCAGGTCACCCGCGCCGTGGCCGCCCACTCCGGGGTCGTACCAGTCGGCCACGATAATCGAACCGTCCGGCGCGACGCTCACGTCGGACGGCCGGAACCAGCGGTCGCGCGTGCTCGACAGGATGTTCTCCATGCGCGACGTGTAGCCCGCGCCGCTGGTCTGCACGGGGTACGCGCGGGCGACGTTCGGCCCGGCGTCGGTGTGCAGAACTTGCCCTTGAAAGACCTTCGGCAGCAGCGTGCCTTCGTAAACCGTGATGCCGGTCGGCGAGCCCGCGCCGGTCAGCAGCAGATTGGGCACGACGCCCGGGTCGTTGATGTGCCAGTGACGGTGGGGGACCTCGGGGTGCATGCCGACGCGCTTGTCCCTCCACCCCTTGCCGGTGAACTCGTCCTTGTAGCCGTAGTTGCCGTACTCCATGACGTAGTTGATCCGCACGGCCTTGTTGCCGTCGTCGTCGTTATCACTTTGCCAGATCGAGCCGAACGAATCGACGGTGGTCATCCAGTTGTTGCGGAAATTCCAGCCGAGCGTTTCGAACTCGCTGCCGTCGAGGTTGCAGCGGAAGACCATGCCTTCCTGGTACGGCTTGCGGCTGGCGTTGACGACGTTGCCGGCCTTGTCGACGATCGGCTTGCCGTCCTTGTCTCTGATCTGCTTGCCGGTGTTGCCGAAGTTGAAGTAGAGCTTGCCGTCCGGGCCGAACACGAACGCGTGGATGCCGTGGTCGTGCTGCGAGCCGGCGATGCCGGTGAACATCTTCTCCTTGCGGTCGGCCTTGCCGTCGCCGTCGTCGTCGTAGACGTTCCAGACGGTGTCGCCCGCGGAGACGATGACCCGCGTGCCCTTGAAGTCGGGCGTCGCCAACACGCAGATACCGTGCGGTGACATGATCTCCGGCGTCTGCAGAAAGACCGTGCGTTTGTCGGCCTTGCCGTCGCCGTCGGTGTCTTCCAGGATGAGGATGCGGTCACCCTCGGGCTGCTTGCCGCGGTGTCGTCGGTAGTTGACGATCTCGGCCACCCACACCCGACCGGTGTGATCGATGTCGATGTTCGACGGGTTGGTCAGCATCGGCTCGGCCGCAAACAGCTCGACCTGCAGGTCTTCGTGCACGTCGAGCGACGCGACGGCCTCGCCGGCGTCGCGGCCGGGGGCGTTGGTCTTCTTGACGTAGGGTTGGCCGCTGCCCGACGGCTTGGCGAACGCCAGGGCCTTGAGCGACTTCTCCTCGGTGACGACGAGGAACTGCACGCTCGCACTCTCGCCGCAGTTGCCCTGATCGGTCCCGCCGTTGTCCAGGCCGGCGCGGGCGACGAAGTGCGTGTAGCCGTGGTTCTTGGGCAGCTTGAAGTGGATGACCGAGTTGGCGTGCGTGCCGATGCCGTAGGCGATCGGCTTGCCGGCGATGCGCATCGCGCCGCCGCCGGCGTTCTGATTGACCCGCACGTTGCCCCATTGTGAGCCGGCCGACGACCATTTCAATTCGGTCAGTTTCTTTTCGACGGTTGGGCCGACCAATCGCGGCTCCGCCCAGTTCGACCAGTCGCATGAATAGCCGTTGCCGCCGTCGGTCACGACCAGGAACAGGTCGGTCTTGCCCTTGATGTCGGCCTTGACGTCGACCGCGTGGCCGGGTGTCTTCTTGGTGACGACCGGGCTGGCGAACGCCGCGTGTTTCGCGGCGACGGCCGGCTTGAGCGCGCCGCCGACGGTTGGCGTTTTAGACGACGGCGACTTGCCCGCGAGGCGCGCCGTCGGGTTCGGCAACGACTTGACGCCGCCGTCGGGCACGTCGAGGCCGGCCGTCCAGACGATCGCGTTGAGCACGCACGTGCGGAACGAGTCGTTGTCCCAGCTCTTGTGGTAGTGCGCGCCGGTAATGCCGAAGCCACGGCCGCCCCCGGCGACATCGTTGGGTCGCTGGTACGCCCAAGCCACGTGCTGTGGCTCCATACGTTCGAGCACGGCCTTGCGCACGTGTGGGTTGCCCGAGTGCGCCCCGTCGCGGCGTTTGAGCGTGGCCTCGGGCGGCAGGGCCGAGAGGATCGGCGTCACACCTTTCATTTGCGTGCGGAATCGCATGTGGTAGTACCACTCGTCGTTCAGTTCGAACGGCTTGACGCCCTGTGTGATCGGGTGCTTGGGCATCTTGAGAAACTCAGCCTTCCAGTGCGGGTTGACCGACCAGTGCGTCTCGAAATACCCACCGACCCATTGCAGGAACAGGTCGCCGGCCTGACCTTTCGGAACCTCGACTGCGTAGTGGACGTTCACCAAACCGGCGCCGCGGTCCATGATCTTCTTGAACGCGTCGAGATGACGCAGCAGCAGGTGACGCCCGCCGCCGTCGCAGAGGATGACGACGGTTTTCGCGCCGTCGAAGATCGACGCGTCGTTCGGGTAGCCGCCCTTGTGAACGACGGCGTGGACGGGCAAACCGGATTCTTCGTTCAGCGCCTTGGCGAGCAGGTCGGCCCCGTCGCCCCAGTTGTGGGCCGACGCCCCGTGGCTGTCGCGGCCGCCGATGATGACGATCTTCGCCTTGTCCGCCGCGTGCGCGAGCGACGCGGGGACGAGCAGGAGGGTCAGGCAGCAAAGGGCAAGCAGGCTTGTGAGTCGGGGCATGGTCAACTCCAGCGATTGAATAGGTCGAGGTTTAGGTCTTGGGATGGAGCGAACGGTTGGGTCGACACCGCCCACCATCCGGTTTCCAAACGGCTTGGCGTTTCTCGTGGCGCGTCGAATGGGCCCGACGCGGGGGGCAATGCGGTGCCGCGGCTCTGCTTACTGGTCGAGCAGCGCGTTCCAACGCTTCACGTCGGCTTCGATCTTCTTGAAGTCGGCGCGCTTGGGGTTAGGCGGGTAGTCCTGATTTGCTTTCAGGTCGTCGAGCGAGATGGTCAAAACGGGCACGCCGGCTTTGGGCACGTCGCCCCCGGCGACCCAGACGATCGCGTTCAGGATCAGCCGTCGGTAGTGCGGTTGGGCCCAGTTCCAGTGGAAGTGGCCGCCGGTGAAGCCGACGCCACGGCCGCCGTCCTCGCGTTCAACCGCCCAAAGCAGGGTCTCGGTTCGGCCGGACGCCTCGACGATGTGTTTCTTGGGGCCGCGGGGGTACGACGTCTTCCCGCTGCGGGCCTCGTCGTCCGGCACGGCCTGGAGGATGTTGGTCACGCCCTTGTGTCCCTCCCGGAAGCGCATGTTGAAGTACCACTCGTCGTGTACGTCAAACCGTTCGACGCCGCGCGTGATCGGGTGGCTGGCGTGGAGCTTGGCCTTGGCTTTCCAGTGCGGGTTGATCGAGAAGCCGCTCTCGTAGTAGCCGCCGATCCAGTCCTGAAACGCCCGTCCCGCTTCGCCCTTGGGCACCTCGACGGCGTAGTGCATGCACATCAGGCCGATGCCCTTGGCCATGAGCTTGCGCATCGGGGCCAACTGCTGGAGGATCGGGTGTCGCCCGCCGCCGTTCATGTAGAGGATGACCGCGTCGGCGTTGTCGAAGGCTTTGGCGTCGCTTGGCCAACCGTCGCGGTGCACGGTGATGGCCACACGCTTACGGAGCGCGCGTTTGAGTTCGCGTTCGAGCAGCAGGCCGCCGGCGTTGAACTCGTGCGAGCCGTAGCCGTGGCTCTTCGTGCCGGCGACGATCACGATTTGCAACGGCTTGTCGTCGGCTGCCTGGGCCGCTCCCAAGCCGAAGCTCAAAACAAGTGAAAGGCCAAGCGCGATGCAGAGTGTGTGTTTAAACATGAGAAAGCCTGCTTGTTGTTCGCGTCTGGAACAATCCACGTTGAATTCGCATCGCCCGCGCTATCCGCGGACAGTTGTTTATTCGATCAACTTACTGAACGGCTTGCATCTTCTTCGCGATCGCGGCCTTGTCGATCTTGTCAGGCGACGGGGCGTCGTCGTGGTTAGCCAGCATGTCATCGACGCTGGGCGTCTTACTCGGCACGCCCGTAGACGGCACTTCAACGCCCGCGATCCAGGCGATGCCGTTGAGGACCAGCGTGCGGTGGTTGTCGTTGGCCCAATTCCAGTGGAAGTGGCTGCCGGTGAAGCCAAACCCCCGACCCTTGCCGTCGGCCTTCGTCCGGTCGAACGCCCACATCAGGTGCTGCGGCTCCATGCGTTCGAGCACGGCCTTGCGCACCTCTGGGTTGCCCGAGTGCGGGCCGTCCTTGCGGGTCAGCGACTCCTTAGGCGGCAGGGCGGAAAGGATCGGCGTGACGCCCTGGCTTTGCTCGCGGAACCGCATGTGGTAGTACCACTCGTCGCGGATCTCGAACGGTTTGACGCCGCGCGTGATCGGGTGATCCTTGGCCAGTTTGGGGTTCTTGATCGTCCAGTGCGGGTTGACCGACCAGTGCGTCTCAAAGAAGCCGCCCGTCCAGTTGAGCATGCGTCGCCCAGCCGAGCCCTTGGGCACCTCGACGGCGTAGTGGATGCAGCCGACACCGACCCCCTTTTCAACCAGCGCGTCGAGCGTCTTGGCGTTGCTCGGCCGACGGATCGCTGGGTGACGCCCGCCGCCGTCGGAGTAGATGACCACCGCGTCCGCGCCGTCGAAGATCGACGCATCGGTCGGCCAACCGGGGTAGTGCACGACGCACTTGAAGCCGAGGCCGGATTCTTCGAGTTGCTTGGCTAACAGGTACGCGCCGGCCTTGTGGTCATGCGATCCAAACCCGTGCGACCGGTGGCCGGCGACAAGAACAATCTTCTTCGCCCCACCACTTGCGGCCGCTTGCGGCTTGGCGCTTGCGGCGAGCGAGGCCAACTCCGGCGCAATGTCCGCCCGCACCTGGGCGCCTGTAATCTCACCCGCGTCCGCCGATTTCCCCAACAACTTCACCTGAATGTCCTTGAACTGCACCTTCATCGGCGGCCCCGCGTGCAGTTGCAGCGCGATCAGGCCCTTGGCCCGACGCACGTCCGTGTCCGCGTCGGTCACTTCGCTCATGAGCGTGCCGTTGATGTAGTGCTTGAAGTTGTAACCCCTGGCCACGATCTTGTAGTCGTTCCAGTCTTCCTTCTTGACTTTGTCGTTCAGCTTCGCTCCGTCGGCGAACTGCGCGTCGACCTTCGGCTTGCCGTTTTCCTGGATCGTCGTCCGCTGCCCACGCCGCGCGAGGATGCCGCGGAACTTCTCGCCGTAGTTGATGCCCGAGTAGGTCGGCCCCGAGTCGATGTCAGCCTGGTAGCCGCCGATCACGTACGACCCCGGCTTGGTCTCGAAGCTGCGGTACTGGATGCCGCTGTTGCCCGTCTTGCCGATGCGGTACTTCATCGTCAGCTCGAAGTCACCGAATTCAGCCTTCCCGTCCTTGCCGCGGTAGATGATGAAGGTGTTCCCCTTGGTCGGGTTCTCCTTGGTCGTCGTGCCGGTGATCGCGCCGTCTTCCACGGTCCAGAACTGCTTCTTGCCGTCCCAGCCCTTCAGCGTCTTGCCGTCGAACAGACTGATCGGCTTGTGATGGTCGGCCAACAGCGGCGCGGCGACGAATGCCAGCGCGAGCAGGGCGGTCGTGAGTGTCCAACGATGCATGGGGTAATCTCCTGTGTGTGTCGTTGTCTGAGTAGGGTGGGCCAAGGCTCGGCGCGGCCCACCACCTGAAGCTCGGTGTGTTTTTCAAGTCAAAGTCTCAACACGATGCGAACCGGTGGGCCGCGCCAAGCCTTGGCCCACCCTACCAATCCGTGCCCATCTGTGTCATCCGTGGTAACTGCCCTCCGCGGTCAAGCACGCGGTCTAAGGGCTGACGTAGTTGCTGTCCTCATCAGTGTACTTCACGTCGTACCCGACCAGCCCCAGTTGATCGAGCAGGTCGTCGAGTAGCTTTGCGTGTTGCGCTTGCATGTTTCTGCCATAGTCGATGTAAACGACCCGCTGGTTCGGGTAGGCCCGCACGCGCGACCAGCCGCGGTCGATGGCGAACACGTTGGCGTCGTGGGTGAGGGCGTCCTGTTCGTCGTCGTTCAACGACGCGTTCTCAAACCACTGCCGTACAAAATCGGCGTGCGAGACGCGCGGCGGCGTCGGCAGGTACTCGCCGTCGGCGGTGATCCAGTAACCGATGCCCCGTTCGATCAACAGCGCGTCCTTCCGTTTGGCCGCGTCCACGGCGATCTGTGTCAGGCGAGTGATTGTGGTCATGTAGTGTCAACCGATTAGCCGCGCCCCGCAGGGAAGCGCGTCGGCGGCATGTCGTCGTTCAATGCACGCTTCCCTTCGGGGCGCGGCTAAACATCCATCCCGATCCGCGCCCATCCGTGTCATCCGCGGTCAATACCTCCGTCACTTGAAGTACGCCGCGTTCGAATCTCCGCGCGACAACAGGTACGCCAGCAGGTCGAGCATCTCGTCCTTGTTCAGCGGGTCGAGCAGGTTGGCTGGCATCTGCGAGATCGGTGACGGCTTCTTCGAGTCGACCTCGCTCGCTTTGACCGTGATCGGCTTGGTGTCGAAGTCCTTGGTGTAGATGTCGACCGTGCCGTTGTCCTTGTTCTCGATGACGATGCCGATGTAACGGTCGCCGTCCTTCGTCTCGAGGATGTGCGACTGGTACTGGTCGCTGATCACCTTGTTCGGCTCGATGATCGCTTCGAGCAGGTCGCGGTGGCTGAACTTGTTGCCCACGCTCGACAGGTCCGGGCCGATCGCGCCGCCCGCACCGTCGAAACGGTGGCACTTGACGCAGCCGGTCGCGTAGAACGCGTTGCGGCCGTTCTCAAAGCTTCGCCCCTTCAGGCTGTTGCCGACCGCATTGCTGGCCGACGCAACCGTCCACTTCTCGCCCGGCCCCGTGACGGGCTTGACCTTGAACGGCGGCGGGGGTGTCAGGTTCTCGCCCGTCAGGTGCTTGACCGCGGCTCGTTCGGAAGCCGACGCATTGGCCAACGCCTCCTTGCGGATGTTGTTCAGGAAGCCCGCGTACGACGCACCCCCGGGGTGTTTGGCCGCGCTGTTGATGAACGCGAAGTACTGCTCGCGCTGCGGGATCGTCCAGCCGAACCGCACGTTGCGCAGGGCGAACGCGTAGTGGATGCCCCGCAGCGGCGGCATGTTGGCCAGCATCTTCTGGGCGGTGCCGCCGTAACGGTTGTTGCGGTCGAGCACGGTCGCCCACTTGGGCTTGGGCGTCGGTTTGAGGTTCGCAAGCAATTTCATGGTCTTGTCCACGACCGTCGGTGCGTCGAGGTAGACCAGCAGGTTGACCAACTCCGCGTTCGCGTCGTCGCTTTCGTTGGGGTAGATCGCGTCCAGCTTGTGAACGACCTGCGTCTGCTGGGCGCGGTTGGGCTTGCCCAAACGGATGAAGACAAGCTGATACGCACGCAACGCTTCGAGCAACTGCTGTTCAGACAGCTCCGTCAGTTCGAGGCGGTTCAGCGCGTTCAACGCGTCGTTCAGGTCGGTCGACTTGCCCTGCCGGGCCAGCGCGACCATCGCGGTGATCAGCGCCTGCGGGTCGGTTTCCGAAAGGGCCTTGGCACGCCAGGTGTTGACCGGTTGCGACTCGACGGCGATGCGCGCCGCGTATCGGATGAAGCGGTCGCCGTGGCCGAGGTGTTGCCACGCGTTCGGCACGGCGCCGGCGTGCTTGACGCCGTGGTACTCTTCGAGCGTACGGCGAATCTTTCGAAGCTTGTCGGCGGTGGATGAGCCTACCACGCCGATCGCGTCCAAGTCGACCGAACCGCTATACGTCACCCGATACAACGCCGACTGCGTGCCGCGCCCGCCGACGGTGAAGTAAAACGCGCCGTCCGTGCCGACGGTCGCGTCGGTGACCGGCAACGGCTTGCCGCTGACAAACTCTTCGACCTTGCCGGAGTATGTCGAGCCGTTGGGCTTCAGGTGGACGGCCCAGATGGTGCCGTATGTCCAGTCGAGCACGTAGAGCGCCTCATGCCATTTGTCGGGAAATTTCGCGCCATAGCCAAACAACACACCCACCGGCGACGCCGGGCCGATGTCGACCACGGCCGGCAGACTATCGGGGTAATAGGCCGGCCATTTGCCCGTGCCCGACCGCCAGCCGAACTCGCTGCCGCTGGTCACGTGGTTGACGCGCGTCGGGCGGTACCACGGCGTGCCGAAGTCCCACTCCATGTCCGAGTCGAAGGTGAACATGTCGCCGTGATTGTTCAAGGCGATGTCGTACTGGTTGCGGAAGCCGTTGGAGTAAAGCACGCGTTCCTTGCCGTCGGGCGACACGCGAGCGACCCAACCGCCCGGCGCGAGCTTGCCGCGGGCGTGGCCGCGCGCATCCCACTGACGCGGCAGCAGCAGGTCTTCGCCCCAATTCCTTGGTTGCCGCGACCCAGTCAGGTCGGGCGGGATGTCCGTGTGGTTGCCGCCGACGATGTACAGGCCCTTCTTGTCCTCGGTGAGAATCACCGCGTGCGGCCCATGCTCGCCGCCCCCTTTCAGGGGCACAATGGCCTCGGCGTGGTCAAGCTCGCCGTCCTTGTTCGAGTCGGTGATCCGCCACAGGCCGCCGCCGTTGCGGTTCGCGTAAAGCGAGTCGAACGCCCAGAGCAGGCCCTGCGCGTTGCTCACGTTGACGGGCACCTTCGCGACCTTTGTGTCGTCTGCACTCTTGCCGGGGGTGATGTAATAAAGGCCTTTGTTGCCCTGGTCGCTGGCGACGAGTCGGCCGTCCGGCAGCGCAGTGATCGCGACCCACGAGCCTTGGGTGTTCTTGGGTACGGTGTAGAGCAGTTCGACTTCGAATCCCTTGGGCACGTTGATCGCGTCTTTGACCGTCGCGGCGGTGAAGACGGTCGGGTCGCCGCCGATCGGCCGCTTGGGCAGCGTGCCCCAAGGCCCGCCGCCGTACTTGGCGACAACGTGTACCTGTCGAGCTTGCTCAGTGCCCTTCGCCGCGACCTGCCACGACGCGTCACTCTGCACGACCTGCGTCTTGCCGTCGGCCAGCGTGACCTCCAACTTGAAGATGAAGCCAGCCGGCCCGCTGTCGTTGCGGACCGTCGCGGCGATCGTGTTGTCGCCGGTCTTGACCTGCTTGGTCACGTTCGCGTTGACCGGCCGCTCCCACGCGCCGCTGGAAAGCACGGTCTGCCCGTTCAGCTTGACCTGCATGTGGTTGTCGCAGGAGCCGGTGACACGGGCCGACTTGATCGGGCCGGCCACCGTGAACGACTTGGTCATCACGCCCGAGTCGTTGTCCGGCGCGGCCTTGCCCAGCCAGACCCACGACGCGCCGTTGAGTGACAGGGCGGCCTTGCGTTTGGCTTTGGCCTTGCCCGCTTGGGCGTCGGCCGAGGGCGTCAGGTGGGTGAGCAGCAGGGCCGAGCCGATCAGCACGGCGATGATCGAGGCGGCGGTGAACGAGCGGTGCGTCATGTCTTGCTCTCTTGGCGGGTTGCGGGCCGACCCTTTGCCGGCCCATGGGTGCGGAACCCACATCATAATGCATGGCCCGAGAATCGGCCCGGGATGCGGATTCTTCTTCTGCCTGCGGTCATGGAATGTCGCCGACGTGCGGGATGCGTGTCGCGGCCGTGTCTGCCGAGGCACGAGGTCGCTCCAGCAAGACGTGCCGCGTGCGTTGACCGTCTGCGACTTGCCAACATCGGCCGCGCGCGATATCTGTATCCCCCCACGTGCCCCGGCCGCACGCGGTTCGACCCGTGCGGAACATGCACGCCCCCGTATTATGCCTGATCCGCGCCCATCCGCGTCATCCGCGGTTGACCCCGAAAGTCCTCGATTGGCCCGAACCAGGGCCGAGCAACCTCAGTGAATGGAGCGACGACATGAAAATCAGCATGAACCTGCTGCTGTGGGCCACCCACATCACCGACGAACACTTCCCGATCCTCGCGGAGCTCAAAGGCTTGGGTTACGACGGCGTCGAGATCCCCATCTTCGAAGGCGACGTCGCCCACTTCGAGAAGATCGGTGCCGAACTGAAGAACCAGGGCCTCGGCTGCACGTGCGTGACCGTCGCCACGCCCGACGCCGACCCGCGGAAGGGGGATCAAGCCGCCGTCGATCACCTCAAGTGGGCGCTGGACTGCGCCAAGGCCTGCGGCGGCGACTACCTTTGCGGCCCGTTTCACCAACCTCTCGGCGAGTTCACCGGCGACCCGCCAACCGACGCCGAGCGGGGCAACGCCGCCAATGTGCATACTCAGGCTGCCGACTACGCCCAGAGCCTCGGCCTGAAGATGGCCATGGAGTACCTCAATCGGTTCGAGTGCTACATGTTCACGACGATGGCCGACGCGGCCGCGCACGTGCGACGTGTCAACCACCCCGCGTTCAAAACGATGTACGACACGTTCCACGCGAACATCGAAGAAAAGGACGGCCCCGCCGCCCTGCGCGCTGCCAAAGATGAACTGCTCCACTTCCACGTCAGCGCCAACGACCGCGGCACCCCCGGAAAGGGCCACATCGACTACTTGGCCCACTTCAAAGTCTTGCGCGAGATCGGCTACGACGGTTGGCTCTGCATCGAGGCGTTCGGCCGAGCCTTACCCGACCTCGCCGCCGCGACCAAGGTGTGGCGTGACTTCTTCCCCGCCAAGGAAGAGGTCTACACCGAAGGCATCAAGATGATCCAACAGATGTGGGCGGCCGCGGGTTGACCGAACCAGCGCTAAACGTCACAGCCCCACCCAAACGTCACAGGCGACACGGTGTGACGAACGGCCAACGTTGCACCGGTTTGCCTTCTTTGACGGGGTTCTGTTCAACATACCGGATCGCCCGCCGAACGTGCATCGCGTCGTCCAGAAACACCTTCCACTGCCCGCGCGACCACGGCGTCGGTGCGCCACCGTCGGGTTTGGAGAACGACGCCAGCGGATGCAGGCCGCGTTCGGCCAGCCGACGTGTCGCGTACCCCTTCAACTGATTGCACACGGATTCGACCTTAAACGCGTGGCGACCGACGACCATGTGCACGTGCTCGGGCAGGATCGCGCACGCCCACACCGTGATGCCCGACTTTGCGATGTAGGCCGCAAACCCCTGCGCCACGGCGTTCGCCTGTCGGCCGGTGAACACGACCGGTGTGTATCTCAGCGCCTGCCGAGCGGCGTCGCGCTTGCGCCAATCGAACGGTTCGCCCGCGACCGAACGCCGGGTGTCGGTCTTCGTCGCCTTGCCGAACCGCAGCAACTCCCACGCCCCGACAAAGTCCGACCACGACCGGCGTTCGTCGTTCGGCAGCCAGAACCCGTAGGCGCTGATAATGACGTGGTAACCCAGAACCATCACTACGCCCCGTTTGTCCGCGTTTAGCCGCGCCCCGGAGGGAAGCGCGTTTGCACATCATGCGTGCCGCCGACGCGCTTCCCTCCGGGGCGCGGCTAAACAGATCATTCTTGTTTCGGCAGATTTGGTGAGATCACCTCCACCACCCGCTTGCCCAACACCTTCGACCCCTCCGGCGTAAAATGCACGTTGGCCTTGCGCATGATCTTGTCCTGGCGTTCATATGCGAACGTGTACAGGTCGTTCGTCGCCACGCCCTCGGCCTTCATCACGCGCGCCGCCGCCGCGTTGTATTTCACCGAGTCGCCGACCACACGACCCTTGGCGCCCTTGGGCACTGGCGTCGTGCTGCACCAGATCAGCGTCGCACCGGTCTTCTTCAAACGCTTGACCAGCTTGCGCAGGTTGGCCTCGTACTGATCGATCGGTACCTGCTGCTTGCCCTTGTCCACGTCGACCAGCCCGCCCTTGTCGTTGATGTACTTCAGGTCGTGCAGGCCCCAGTTGAAGTGGATGACGTCCCACTTCTTGTCTTTCCCACCGGTTTCGAGCCAGGCGTCGATCTGCGCCAACCCTCGCGTTGTCGGCCCGCAGTTGGTCCTCGGCCGATGCACGTTCGCCTTGCCCTTCAGCAGCGCCCGTACCGGCACGGTGTAGCCGATCGAGATCGAGTCGCCGATCAGCAGCACACGCGGCAGCTTCGGGTCGTCCGTCACGGGGGCCATCGGCGTGTCTCGTTTCGGCTTGTCCTGCTGCGCCAGCGTGGGCAGTGTCAGGGTGAGCAACGCGGCGGCGGCCGCCACAAGAAACAGTCGGTGGTGCATGGCGGATCCTCAAAGTGAAGGCGTCGTTCCGTTCGTCAGTTACCATGTTACTCGACGCGCTCGACGCGCTCGACGCGCACGACGCGACACACCCGGCGTGCGGACAGGCTCCATCAACATAACGCCCTCGCTTCGCGGTCGCCCACAGGGCGAGCCTCCACCATTCGAGACAAGCCATGACACCACAACCCACCCGCCTCCATCGATGGTCATTCTCACCCTTTCTCGTCGCCGCGTCCGCGTGCGTGTTGTTCACCACAGCTACGCACGCCGACCCCCCGACGCCCAAGTTCGAACACCAGACCATCGACAAGATCAGCATCGGCTACGGCGTCGCCATCGGCGACGTCGACGGCGACAAGAAGCCCGACATCCTGCTGGCCGACAAGAAACAGTTCGTCTGGTATCAAAACCCCGGCGCGCCGAACAAGCCCTGGCCCAAGCACGTCATGGTCGAAAACCTGACTCCGCTGGACAACGTCTGCCTCGCCGCCCGCGACATCAACGGCGACGGCAAGGTCGAGGTCGCCGTCGGCGCGATGTGGAACCCTGGCAACACCACCGACCCGAGCAAGTCGGGCAGTGTGCATTACCTGATTAGACCCAAAGACCCGACGCAGAAGTGGACGCCCGTCAAACTGAAACACGAGGTGACGACGCACCGGATGCGGTGGGTCAAGACGGGCAAGAGTGAATTCCAACTCGTCGTTCTGCCGCTGCATGGTCAGGCAAATCGCGGCGGGCAGGGCGCGGGCGTGAAGATTTTGGCGTACGCGGTCCCGGACGAGCCGTCCGATGCCTCGGCCTGGAAAACGACGCTCATCAATGACACGATGCACATGACGCACAACCTGGATGTCGTCGCGAAGCCGGGATCGAGCAGCGAGTGGTTACTGATCGCCGGGAAGGAGGGCGTGCGTTCCGCGTGGCTCGGCGGCGACGGCCAATGGAAGAGTGAATTGAACGGCGTCGATGGCAAGCACTACGCGGCTGGCGAGGTCCGCGCGGGCCAGTCCGTGATGAAAGACCGTCAGTATCGCGGCCTTTACGCGACGGTCGAGCCGATGCACGGCAATGCGTGTGTGGCGTACGTCGTGAAGAAGGGGCCGAATGACAAGCAATGGCAGGTCAAGCGTCACGTTTTGTTCGAGACGATGCGGCACGGCCATGCATTGGCGGTTGCGGATGTGTTGGGACGCGGCCGCGATCAGATCGTCATCGGTTGGCGGATGCCCGACCAGCAGCGCAAGGTTGGGGTCGCGATCTTTGAGCCGACGGACTTCCACCGTTCGGCTTGGGCAAAACACCTAGTCGATGACAACGGCATGGCCTGCGAAGACCTGCGCATCGCCGACCTCGATGGCGACGGCCGACCCGACATCATCGCCGCCGGCCGAGCGACCAAAAACCTGAAGGTCTACTGGAACCGCACCCCCAAATAGCCCCGGCCTTGGCCGGGGTCGGTCGAAGGTCGCCGGGTGTCGGGTGCCACTGGCGGCTTGCCCGCCAGTGCGTTGGTCGTCGCGACAACACACTGGCGGGCAAGCCGCCAGTGGCACACAAGCATTCACAATATGCCCCTGCACATCGTCAATCTCGACCGCGCCATCCAGCGCGTCGCCGACCGCGCGATCCGCGACGCGGTCGAACAAGGCAAGTTCGACAACCTCGAAGGCGCGGGGCAACCCCTTACGGACGCGGACAAACCGTACGACGACAACTGGTGGATCAGATCATGGATCAATCGCGAACGACTGCGGCAGATTCAACGCGAAACGACCGGTCAACCCGGCGGACCGCAGCAATGACGTCACGCCAACCCCGTTTAGCGGCGCGGCCGCAGGCCCGCCTTCCACGCCTCGCCGCCGCCATCGCACTGCTGCTCGCATCGGTGACGCCCGTCCCCGTCATCACCGACCGATCCGCGCACGCCGAACAACCAGCCGCCGACCAACCCATCCCGCCCATTGCACGTCGCATCCCGCCGGCGGGTATCAAGATCGATCCCAAAGACCGAGCCGAACTAGAACGCCGCGTCACGGAATTGGAGAACCGAGACTTCGTATTCAACAACGGGTCAGCAACAGCCGCGTTTGATCGACAACCTGAGCGCGACATCCGTGTCTACATCAAAGCAGTCAAACTCGCTCTTCAACACAACGAGTTCTACAAACAAGACGATGTAAAGCTCGCGCACAAGCTGTTGGATACAGCCGACGCCCGTTACAAGTTGGCCAGTAGCCGGTCCGGTCTCCCATGGGGTCGAGATCAACGTGTTGTGAGCGCATACCTCTCCTCCATCGACGGGTCGCTCCAACCCTACGGCCTCGAAATCCCCAACGGCTACAACTTCAACCCAAGGCGTCCGCAGCCCCTCTACGTCTGGCTGCACGGCCGGGGCGACAAGGTCACCGACATGCACTTCATCGCGCAGCGTGAGTCGAAGAGCTCCCCGATCTCGCCGCACGTCAAGGACGGCATCATCCTCCACCCGTTCGGCCGACACTGCATGGGGTTCAAGAGCGCCGGCGAGATCGACGTGCTCGACGCCGTCAAGGCTGTGCAGAAGCGCTACAACATCGACCCCAATCGCATCGTCCTCATGGGCTTCTCGATGGGCGGCGCGGGCGTTTGGCACATCGGGGCGCACTACCCGGACAAGTGGTGCGCGATGAGCCCCGGCGCGGGCTTCGCGGAGACGGCCCGTTACACCCGTCTAACACCTGAAAAGTACCCCCGGCAGGTCGAGCAGGCATTGTGGGGCGTGTACGACGTGCCGGGCTACGTGCGCAACCTGTTTAACCTGCCCGTTGTCGCGTACAGCGGTGAGAAGGACAAACAGATTCAGGCCGCGCGCGTGATGGAAGAGGCGTTCAAGGCGGAAGGCCGGGAACTGACGCACCTGATCGGCCCGGGCATGGGTCACAAGTACCACCCGGACACGCTCAAGCAGATCATGTCGCACATGCGCGCGGCAGTGAAAAAGGGTCGTGACACGCACCCGAAGCAGGTCGCGCTCCAGACGCGCACCCTGCGGTACAACAAGGCGTTCTGGGTCACAGCCACCGCGCTGGTTGAGCACTGGAAGGACAGTCGGATCGACGCCCGCGTCGACGACGACGGCGTCGTGCGCGTGACGACGAAGAACATCAAGCGAATGACACTCCGGTCCGCGAAGAAGGGGCAGGCCGCTTGGCCGAAAGGCACGCGATTCGTCATCGATGGTGATACGGTCGTGACCGATCAACCGGAGCGGGCGTTGGACGTGACGCGGTTCGCCAGGTGGAAACCATCGAATCAAGCCGCGCCCCCTCCGCCGTTACGAAAGCAGCACGGTCTGCAAGGCCCGATCGACGACGCATTCATGTCGCGCTTCATTGTCGTTCGACCGACCGGCAAATCACCGCACCCGCAGGTTCAGCGCTGGGTTGAGTTCGAGTTGAATCACTTCGTTGACCGTTGGCGCGCCCTGTATCGCGGCGAGGTACTCGTCAAGAAAGACGTGGACGTGACGGATCGGGACATGCGTAGTGCCAACCTGGTCTTGTGGGGCGACGTGCATTCAAACGCCGTGCTGCGACGTATGGCCAACCAACTGCCGGTCGTGCAATGGAAGAACGACAAGCTGGTGATGGGCAATCACAGCGTTGACGCAAGAATGCACGTGCCGATGCTGATCTACCCCAACCCGCTGGACCCGTCGAAGTACGTCGTGGTCAACTCCGGCCCGACGCACCGCGAAGGTCACGACCGGACCAACTCGTTGCAGAACCCCAAGCTGGGCGACTGGGCGTTGATCGACATCACGCAGCCGCCAAACGACACGACGCCCGGCCGCGTCGTCGACGCGGGATTCTTTGATGAGTATTGGCGGTACAAACGTAACCCTTGAGTGTTGACCTAAGCCGGGTCTTCGGAAAGACCCGGCTTGGAAAACTGGGTGAAGCGGTGGGTAACGCCGCCGACATATGATGTAGCTCCGCATCGACCGATTGACTGAAAGGAAGTCACCCATGGCCCTGCGCATCAACGGCCAATTGTTTACCGACGACGACATCTACGACGAGATGGAGAAGCTCAAGGCCGCGGCTCAGTCAGGGCCGAACCCGCCGAACTGTTGCGAGCAGGATGATGAGTACATGGGCTACGCGCGTGACACGATCATCGCACGGGCGTTGCTGCGGAAAGAGGCGGACCGCATGGACGTGACCGTCCCGCCGGACAAAGTCGACGAGTCGCTGGAGCAGCTCAAAGAGCAGCACGGCGGCGAAGAGTGGTTCTACATGACGTTCAACACGTCGAAGGAGAGCGAGGGCGAGTTCAAGGAGCAATTGGCTGACGACCTGCGCGTGCAGGCGGCGATGGACCAACTGGTCGGCGACATCCACGAGCCGACGGACGACGAGGTCGAGGCGTACTACCACGAGCACCTCGACGACTTCATGGCTCCGCAGCAGGTCCGCGCCCGGCACATCCTCAAGGACCTCGACCACGGGGCCGACCGCGAGCAGGCGTTCAACGACCTGCACGAGGCTCGCAAGCGGGCGCTGGCCGGCGAGGACTTCGCCACGCTCAGCGACGAGCTGTCCGACAAGTCGGGCGAGGGCGGCGACCTCGGTTACTTCGGTCGCGGTGAGCTGGTCGAGGAGTTCGAGGCGGTGATCTTTTCAATGGAGCCGGGCGAGATCAGCCCGGTGTTCCTGACGCAGTTCGGCTACCACGTCGCCAAGCTCGAAGACCGCAAGGCCCGCGAGCCTTACCCGCTGGACGACATCCGCGACGACATCCGCAAGTACATGGTCGACGAGCAGCGCAACGAGCGGTCGCGCGCGGTAGTCGAGGAATTGAAGTCCAAGGCGACGATCGAGGAGATCGACGAAGATGGTGACGATGCGGACGCGGTAGCGGCGGGGGACGTTGAAGAAACGACGACGTAGTTACGACCCTTCATTGCCGAGATCGCGCCATGCGCCCATTTAGCCGCATCGCTTGCGACGCGCGTCAGGTGCTCAGATTGTGACCGGGATCGCGTCGCAAGCGACGCGGCTAAATGTCGTTGCCGGTGAACAGGCTGTCCCCCGAGGCGCTTCTGTCGTCTTCGGTGACAAACGTCATCCCCAGAAAACCCGCCACTTTTTCGGTCAACTGCCGACCCTTGCGCGTCCTTGCGAGGAAGCCGATCTGCAACAGGTACGGCTCGACCATGTCTTCGAGCGTGCCGGCGTCTTCGCCGAGCGTCGCGGCGACGGCTTCGAGGCCGACGGGGCCGCCCTTGTAGACTTCCGCGACGGCCCGTAGGTATTTGCGGTCCAGTTCGTCGAGGCCGAGTCCGTCCACGCCTTCGAGTTCCAACGCCTCGTCGACGATGCGCGGCGTGAGCTTGCCATTCGCGCGGACTTGCGAGTAGTCACGCACGCGACGCAGCAGGCGATTCGCGATGCGCGGCGTGCCGCGCGAGCGCGTCGCGATCGCGCGCAGCGCTTCCAAACTTGATTTCGTCTTGGCAGGAGCGGGATCGTCTGAGTCCATATTGAGCAACGCAGCCGACCGGTGCAGGATCTTCAGCAGGTCGTCTTCGCTGTAAAACTCGAGGTTGTGCGTGATGCCGAACCGTGCCCGCATCGGGCCGGACAGCAGCCCGGCCCGTGTCGTCGCACCGAGCAATGCGAACGGCTGCAAGGGCAGCGTGATCGTCTTGGCGTGCATACCCGAGTCGATCTGCACGTCGATCTTGAAGTCTTCCATCGCCGAGTAGAGGTACTCCTCCAGCGATACGGGCAGACGGTGCACCTCGTCGACGAACAGCACGTCGCCGCGCTGCATCTTCGTGAGGATGCCGACCAGGTCGCCCGGCTTCGTCAGCGCGGGGCCGGCCGTGACCGTCAGGTGCGTGCCCATCTCGTTGGCGATGATGTGCGCCAGCGTCGTCTTGCCCAGCCCCGGCGGCCCGTGCAGCAGGACGTGCTCCATCGGCTCCGACCGCGCTTTGACCGCGTCGAGCGTGATCGACAGTTTCTCAACGAGCTTCGGTTGGCCGACATATTCGTCGAGGCGGAGCGGGCGCAGCGATTTGTTCAAGCGATCGTCGTCGTCGCCTCCGCTAGCGCCAGAGATGATGCGGTCGATGGGCATTCGAGTCCGTTCGGAGGTCGGCCCTGCGGGCACGCCGCTAAACAATCCCGTTGTGTTCTCTCTTGGCCTCCTGCGTTCCTGGCTTCAAGTTGAATGTCTTGCGTGTGCGTCGACGGATCACACCGCCATCGCCTCACGCTCCAGCGCCGTCACGTCATCATACGTCTGGCGCTTGCGGATCACCGTCGCGCGGTCGCCGTTGACCAGCACCTCGGCCGGCAGGGGGAAGGCGTTGTAGTTGCTGGCCATGACCATGCCGTACGCGCCGGCGGTGAAGATCGCCAGCAGGTCGCCGCGGGCAACGGGCGGCAGGGCGCGGTCTTTGGCGAACGCGTCGGCCGTCTCGCACACCGGGCCGACCACTTCGCACGTTTCGAGGCCGGGCAGGTCGAGCGTTTCCTGCCGTGCGTTCGGCTCGTGCTGCGGGGCGACGCTGGTGGGCCAAATGAAGTGGAACGCCTCATACATCGCAGGTCGAATCAGATGATGCATGCCTGTGTCGACAATGACGAACTTCTTTCGGCCGCCCGTCTTGAGATAGAGCACGCGCGTGACGAGCAGGCCGGCGTTCGCGCTGATCGTTCGGCCGGGCTCGAGGATGATGGTCCCGCCACCGGCGTGGAAGTCGCGTAGCAACGGCACGATCTGTCCGGCGTAGTCGGCCGCGAGCGGCGACGCGCCCGTTTGATAGTCCGCGGCGAACCCGCCGCCGATGTCAAGCGTGGTCACGTGGTGGCCGGCCTGCCTCAGGTCGTCGATCAGTTGCATCGCCTTGTTGATCGCCGCGACGTACGGGTCGGCTGAGTAGATCGGCGAGCCGATGTGCAGGTGAATCGCGTTGAGGCGCAGGCTCTCGACCTGGCCGTACCTCTCGAAAAAACGCTTGGCCCGTTCGATGTCGACGCCGAACTTGGTTTCCTTTTTGCCGGTCGTCGTCTTGTCGTGTGTCTTGCTGTCGTAGACGTCCGGGTTGACGCGCAACGCGGCGTTGGCCGTCTTGCCCAGCCGCTTGGCAATCGCGGCGATGTTCTCGAACTCGGCTTCGGATTCGATGTTGAACCAGCCGATGCCGGCGTTGACCGCGTCGATGATCTCGCTGTCGGTCTTGCCGACGCCCGCGTAAACGACCTTGGCCATGTTTGCGCCGGCCAACTTGGCGCGGTGCAGCTCGCCGCCGCTGACGACATCCATCCCCGCGCCGCGGTCAGCCAACGCCTTGCACAAGTGCACGTTGCCGCAGCTCTTGATCGAGTAGCAGATGATCGGGTCGAGCTCAGCAAACGCCTGCGCGATGCGGTCGTAGTGGTCTTCGAGTGTGCGTTGCGAGTAGACGTAGAACGGCGTGCCGACCTTGGCGGCGAGGTCGTCGATCGAGACGTCCTCGGCGAACAGTTGGCCGTTGCGGTAGATGAAGTGGTCCATGGCGGGTCGTGTCGAATGAGTAGAAGGATACGGATACTGTGTGAATGAGCTCGGATCGTAGCAGTTCCATTTGGCCGCGTCGCTGGCGGTGCGAGTCGGGGTGGCGATTCGGGAGTCGCCTCGGCGGCGGCGCTAAGCCACAAGCGGCTGGGGGAGGGGCTAAAGTGTCGACGCCATGGAGACGGTCTATCTGGACAACAACGCGACCACGCAACCCGCGCCGCAGGTCGTTGAGGCGGTGGACGAGATGTACCGCCATTGGTGGGGCAACCCGTCCAGCGTGCACCGGTTCGGGCAGGCCGCGCGGCAGCGGGTGGAATTGGCCCGTGCGTCGGTGGCCGACCTGCTCGGCTGTCGCGACCGCGAGGTCGTGTTAACGTCGGGAGGGACGGAGTCGAATAACCTGGCGCTATTCGGCGCGCTGGTGCAAGCCAAGCGGCCGCTGTTGATCACGACGCCGATTGAGCATTCGGCGATTCGTGAGCCGGGCGAGGCGTTGTCTCGTGCCGGCGTTGATGTCGAGTTGCTGCCGATCGACGCCGACGGGTGTGTCGAGCCGAGCGCGTTGCACGAACTGTTGAATCGCGAGTCGGGCGATCACGACGTTATCCTTGTCAGCGTGCACTGGGCGAACAACGAGACCGGCGTGGTCGAGCCGATCGATGCGCTGGTCGATGTCGTACGGGCCGCGCGCGAGTCGCGTGAAGCGAGCAACACGCGCATCCTTTTCCACACCGACGCGACGCAGATGGTCGGCAAAGCGCCGATCAGCGTCAGCGAAGTCGGCGTTGACCTGCTGACGTGTTCAGCTCACAAGTTCCATGGGCCGAAGGGGGTCGGTGCGTTGTTCATTCGGCAGGGTGTTCAGCTTGCGCCGCAGAACCGCGGCGGGCCACAGGAGCGTGACCGGCGGGGCGGGACGGAGAACACGCCGGCCATCGTCGGCATGGGCGTCGCCGCGGAGTTGGCCAAGGCGTTCGTTGACGTCGAGACCAACATCACGACGTGCCGCGCGCGGCGCGACCGTTTTGAGCGCGGCGTGCTCGACGCCGTGCCCGACGCGGTCGTCAACGGCGGCGGGGCGGAGCGTCTTTGGAACACGACGAACGTCGGTTTCCCCCGGCTCGAAGCCGAGGCGATCCTGATCGGGCTGAGCGAACGCGGCGTTTATGCCTCGGCCGGCGCGGCCTGCTCGAGCGGTTCGCTCGACCCGTCGCCGGTGTTGTTGGCCATGGGGGTGCCGGAGCAAATCGCCCACGGGTCGGTGCGTTTTTCGATGAGCCGGTTCACAACGGACGATGAGATTGACACGGCGGTGCGCGTCGTGCCGCAGGTCGTGCAGCGGTTGAAACAGACGCTGCCGACCCGCGTATGAGAGATGATGACCGCCACTGTGGCGACGGGAAGACCTGACCATGCAACTGATGACCTGGACGGTTGCCCGGCTAGGCAGCCGATTCAGCCTGCTGTTCGAGCCGCATCACGGCCGCGTGCGCCACTCGGCGCTGGGGCGGTTTCTCGATCGCCCGATGGACCTGATGGTCGGCCTGATCGAGCCGGACGGCACGGAACGTGTCCTGCCGTTCACGCAACGCGGCGAGCTGCTGAGCAACTGCGAGCAGTTCGAGCGGTTCAACTCGATCACGTACCGCGGCTTCAGCGAGAAGTATCAGCTCCGGTTCGAGTTCAACATCCACAGCGTTTTCTACCCGCGCGACGAAGCGTTGTGCACGATGCCCGCCTTCTATCTCGAGATGCGCGTTTACCCCTCGCGGCGCGTTCGGCTGCACGAGCCGTCGGGTGAGACTCCCAAACGGGTCACGCTCTTCCTGCGACTCCGCCGAGACGAGACAGAGATCTCCGCCAGCGCGCAGGGCAAGAGCGCACAGATTGACCTCGCCTACCGCGCGACGCTCGTGCCGGACACACGTGAAGACCCGACGCTGCCCCTGCCAGTCGATGAACACGGCTCGGTCCCGGTGCGCGAGCGCATCGTGAGTTTGAACGAAGGGTGCGAGATCGACGACGACGGCATGGGTCTCAAGCTTGAGCTGCCGGTCACCGAGCAGGACAAGGGCATCAAGTGGCGGCTGGTCTGGGGCGCGCACTGCGCCGAGCCGATTCTGACCGTGAATCAGAACGGCGACGGTACACGGCGAGCCCGATTGCGATACACGTCGAAGTTGCCGGACATCGACGCCGTCATCGCCGACGCGGTTGAGCACCGCGACGACCGCCTGATCCATTCGCGTCGACTCGAACGGCTGCTCGACGAGGCGTCGCTGACCATGACTCAGCGGCACCTCATTAACCAGAGCGCGCAGTCGTTTCTGGCCAACACATTCTGGTGTGTGTTCGACGACGGGCAGGACTGGTTCAGCGTGTGGGAGGGCTCGAGCCTGTTTCAGTCGACGCTCGACGTCGAGTACAACGTCGCGTTGTGGTACCTGACGTTTTGGCCCGACCTGTTGGCCAAGCAGTTACGTCAGTGGGCGCATGTTGAACACGGGGACGAGCCGTCCGGCGGCAGCTTCCTGCGTCACGATTTGGGCAAGGGAGTGGACGTGACGGGGCAGGCCTATGACCACGACATGCCGATCGAGGAGAACACCGACTACTTGCTGCTGCTGCAGGCCTACACGCACTGGACGGGTGACCTGCTGGTGGCGACGGAGTTGGCTGACTTGATCGATCGGTTGGCCAAGTACTTGCTCTGGACGGACCGTGACGGCAGCGGGTTTCCCTCGGCCGGCGTGGCGAACACGATCGACGACGGCGGCGCGGCCGTGCAGGTCGCGCGGAAGCAGACTTATCTCGCGGTGAAACGGGTTGCGGCGCTTGCCGCCGCGGCCGACCTGTTGGAACTGGTCGGCTGGCATGACGTGGCGCGGTCGTACGCCGATTCGGCTGAGGTCGATTCGCGCAAGATCGAAAGCGCCGCCTGGCTCGGCGACCACTACATGGTGTGTATCGACTCGTCGGCCGCGGGCGTGACCGACGCGCGCACGGGTGAACAACTCGCCGTTGAGCAGATCCCCGGGTGGGACGCGTACTCGATTTACACCGGCAACGGCCTGCTACTGCCGGCGATGATCGGCCGACCGCCCGTGCTCGACCCGCAGCGGCTGTCGGTCGACGTTTACACCGCGATGCGCGAGACGCTTCGGCCTTACGGTTGCGGCCACTCATCGTTCGAGCCGGAGAACATCTGGATCAGCCAGAACCTGTGGCGCGATCACCTGGGCCTTTACCTCGGTATGGATTGGCCGCCCTTCCTGGCGCAGCGTTACTGGGACATGCAGGTGATGAGCAACACGCACCGGCAGAGCCTGGGTTACGTCGATACCTACATCAATAACAAGCTCAGTTTTTACCCACGCGGTGTCGCAAGCGTTGGCTACCTGCTCGCGTCGCCGAGGTTGGTCATCGACCGACTGGCGCCGGGTGGTGAACGAGTGAGTATCGAACCGACCACGACCCTGCCCCAACGTTGGCCGTTACTGCCCCTGGCGGATTGGCCGGCTGGTCGCGTGCCCGTTTGCGTCGTTGATGAATGCGGCAACATCCGGATCGAGGGCGAGATCGACCCCATCATCGTGCGCGGGGCGGAAGACGGTGACCTGATCGGATGATTGTTTGGTCGTGTTCACACCACGCCAAGCGATTGCAACAGCAGCCACACGGCCGCGCCGCCGCCTGCCAAGACCAGCAGCACGACGAACCACAGCACGTTGCGGATCAGGCCGATGCGGCGCAGGCCGGTGTCCTGCTTCCTGAACAGGTCGTTCAGTTCCTGCCGCAGGGCGTCGATGCGTTCGTTCATCGCGCCGATACCCCGCTCCAGGTCGGTCATCTTGGCGGACATCGCCGACCGGTGCGCGACGAGTTCGCCTTCGACACGGTCGGGCAGTTCCTCGATGGCCTTGCGCATCGCGACGACCTGTTTCAGGGCCTCGTCGAGTTGCACGACGTGGCGGTTGGTCGAATCGGCGGTCTGTTGCAACCGTTTGGCCTGCGTGTCGGCCGATTCGGCCTTGACCTGCAACGCCTGGATGGATCCGCGCAGGTCGTTCAGTTGTTGGTGAGAGTCTTCCGCGACGGCGCGCAGCGACCTGATCTGCTCGTCGGCCGACCGGCCTGTCTCGCTGACCCGCTGTTCCAGCGAGCCGGCCATCTCGCTCAGCCGGTCGTTCATCCCCTCGCGGCAATCGTCGACGTGTTTGTGCAACGCCTCGGCTCGCTCGTTCAGCAGTTGCCTGTTGGCGTGCTGATCCGACGCAACACGGTCTCGCAATTCGTTCAATGGGCCTGCCAACTGATCACTGACGGTTTGCGGCAGACGTGCGATGGATTCAGCGACCTGTTGCCAGCCGGCGGCCGTTTCACGCACGGTATCGAGCTGCTGTTGCTGGTCGCGGGCGGCCTCGTCCTGACGCTGGCGTGACTCCCGCTCGGCCGACTCCAGTTCGCGGGCCAGTGACTTCAATTCATCCAACGACTGGATGACGGACGTATGTCGCGCGTCCGACTGATCGCCTGTCGCATCCAACCGCTTCTTCAGTGCGACAAGCGCCTCACGCAGCGCGTCGACGTCGAGCTGTAGCTGTTCTGCTGGAGAGGTGGCGTCGGTCGAATGAGAGCCGACTGCGTCGATGGATCGTTCGATCCGGTTTAACGCCGACATGACGGCCGCACGCAGTTGCTTATGCGCCTCGGTCAGTTCCGGGTCGCGCATCACGGCGGTCTTCACACCCTTCGGTTGCGGCGTGGGCGCCGGGCGACGCGGAGTCGAAGGACCTTGGGCAGGCGACTGACCTTGGCGCAGCGTCTCCGGCGTGACTTGCCCCGAGATTGTCACCTTGCCGACGACGCCGTCAGGGCCTTCGTCCGGCACGGGTGGTTTTGAATCGGCCATCTCTATTCTCTCGAATGGGCGTGGAACGACCCGTAAGCATATACCAAGAGGTCGGGCGCTCAGCCTACCAAGCCAGTAATCAACGAAAACGCGGGCAGGTTGGAATGCCTGCCCGCGCGTTGATTGTAGTTGACAAGTCGGCTTGGCGGGCGATCAGAACACCTCGACCAGGCCGTTGCCGATGTCAGCGCTCAGGCCGTATTCCGACGCGTCGGTGTCCGCGTAGCGGGCGAACACCAGCTTGATCACGACCGTGTCGCCTGGGTTCAGCCAAACGTCCAGGCCGCTCAGCGAGATCTGGCCGTCCGAATCCATGCCTTTAAAGACGCGCTGGCCGTTGACGAACACGCGTTTCAGGTCCTGGTCGCCGTACTCGATCATCAACTGCGACAGGTTGACCTCCGTGTCGCCGGTGTTCTTGATCTTGAACTCGGCCTTCTTGCGCTTGGTCTTGAAGCGGTCGACCTCGATCTCGCCGCCGTCGTCCATCGGCATGTACAGGCCGGCGTCGATCGTGTTGTCCACCTCGCCTTCGTCCAGCCAGATGCTGCCGGTCTTGCCGGTGTTCGGGTCGGCATTCGACCCGTGGTCGGCGTGGTCGCCCTGACCCTTCGGCGAGAAGACAAAGCCGTCCGGCTTGATGAACTTGACCCTGTAGTCGCCCTGGTCCAGGTCGCAGAACTCGTAGTGGCCGTTCTCGTCGGTCACCGTCGTCTGCAACACTTCGTGCGTCGTGGCGTCGAGCAATTGCACGGTCACGCCCGCAAGGCCTTCCTCGTCGTGGTCCTGCTGGCCGTCCATGTCCACGTCGTTCCAGACGAAGTTACCGATCTTGCCGTCGGGCTGAACCGGCGGCGGGGCGTCGGGGTTGCAGTAGTGGCTGTTGTCTTCGTCACTCGCGCCCGGCACGGTCACCACGGCGTGGTTCTCGTAGCAGCCCGGCTCGGTCTTGCGGATATCCATCTTCTTGATCTTGAAGCGGTCTTCCGGCGTCGTGTCTTCGACCGACGCGGCGATCACGAGGATGTTTCCGGCGACCTCACCGTCGTTCAGGCCGGCCCAACGCGAGTTGCTGCTGCCCGTGTTGTTCACCTCGTAGTGTTCAAGGCCGTCCAGCAGCGCGTCGTTCAGCGACACGTGGTTGTTGATGGGGTCGTTAACCGTGCCGATCCACACCGAAATGTCGCTGTCGTTGACGACCGAGTCGAGGAACACGGCATCGACGATGACATCCTCGGAGAACTCGAACACGACGTAGTTGATCTCGCCGACGTTATCGACGCGGTGCGTGCCGTTGCCGCCGTTGCCCTCGGAGTTGTCGGTGACGCCCAGGCCGCTGGAGAACGCGCCTAGGAACGACTCGTCCCAAGTGCCGCCGGAGTCACGGCTGAACGCGCTGGCGTTGACCTGCACGCCGTTGTCGTTGTACGTGCGGATGTTGCCGTTGGGGCCGTCCGTGCCGCTGTTGCCGGCGAAGTTGAACCAGGCGCCCTCGCCCGGCTCGCCGCCGCCCAGTGCTTCGGCGACGCCGCTGGCCTCGTAGACCCACATCTCGCCCGGCGACAGGATGCCGTCGTTGCCGTCGTCACTCGACACGTCAAGCACGATGTCGCCCGAAGCCGTGCCGAAGTCGTCGCTGTTGTCGCCCGGCGTGCCGGCGTCGTCCACGATCTCGACATCGCTGAGCATGAAGCTCACGTTGCCGGTATTCGTCACCTTGTACGTCCAGTTCACCACGTCGCCCGGCGCGATCTCGGGGGCGTCGTCTTGATGGTCGGCGTTCACGCCGTTGGTGAACTTCTCGAGGTCGATGTCCGGGTCGGGTTGTTCGTCGCTGTTGCAGTAGTGGCTGTTGTCTTCGTCACTCGCGCCCGGCACGGTCACCACGGCGTGGTTTTCGTAGCAGCCCGCCTCGGTCTTGCGGATGTCCATCTTCTTGATCTTGAAGCGGTCTTCCGGCGTCGAGTCTTCGACCGACGCGGCCAGGATCAGGACGTTGCCCGCGACTTCGTTGTTGTTGAAGTTCGCCCAACGCGAGCCGCTGCTGCCGGTGTTGTTGACCTCTTGCAGGTCCATGCTCGCCAGCACGGCGTCGCTCAACGTCACGTGGTTGTCGAACGCGCCGTCGATCGTGCCGATCCAGATCGACAGGTCGCTGTCGTTCACGACCGAGTCGAGGAACGCGGCGTCGACAATGACCGTTTCGGAGAACTCGAACAGGACGTAGTTCTGCTCGCCGACGTTGTCGACGCGGTGGGTGCCGTTGCCGCCGTTGCCCTCGGAGTTGTCGGTCACGCCCAGGCCGCCGCCGAACGCGCCGAGGAAGACCGCGTCCCAGTCGCCATTGGCGTCCCGGCTGAAGGCGCTGGCGTTGACCGACACGCCGTTGTCGCTGTATGTGCGGATGTTGCCGTTGGGGCCGTCCGTGCCGCTGTTACCGGCGAAGTTGTACCACGCGCCCTCGCCGGCACCGCCACCGCCCAGGTCTTGCGCGATGTCGCTGGCCTCGTAGACCCACATCTCGCCGGGGGAGAGGATGCCATCGCTGCCGACATCGCTCGACGCGTCGAACACGATGTCGCCCGACGTCGTGCTGAAATCGTCGCTGGCGTCACCTGGCGTGCCCGCGTCGTCGACGATTTCGACCTCGTCGAATGTGTACGGCACGTCGCCGGTGTTGGTGACTTTGTACGTCCAGGTCACGATGTCGCCAGCCATGATCTGCGGCGCCTCAGCCTCGGTGTCCGCGTCAACGCCGTTCGTGAACTTCTCGAGGTCGATGCCGGGGTTGAGGTCCGGGTTGCAGTAGTGGCTGTTGTCGGTGTCGGTTGCGCCCGGGGCGGTCACGACGGCGAAGTTCTCGTAGCAGTCCCGACCGGCCTCGTGATAGACGAGTTCCGTGACCGACCCGCTGCTTACGAAGGCAACCTGCATCTCGACGACGTTGTCGACATTGATGTCGAGTTGTTGGAAGCTGTTATTGCCCAGGCCGGGGATCGGGATGCTGACCGACCCGCCGGCTTGTAGGAATAGCGTTACGGAGCCCCCAGCCTCTTCGCCCTCGATGTCCAGCACGTCGAGCGTGTCAACGGTGACAGGCACGTCGAACTTGAAGCTGATGACACCGCCGGCCGCGTCGTCGTCCGGGTCGGACGCGTCGAGGTCTTCAGAGATGATCAGGACGTTGCCCAGCGGTGTGTCGTTGTTGACCCCCGGGCCGGGTGTCGCCAGGTCGTCATCGCCGCCCGTGGGGTTGGCGGTGTTGAAGATCATCGCGGCGTTGCCGTCAGTGCTGCCCCCGTCAGCCGAGATAAACACGCCGGGGAATTGGTTGCTGACGATGGTGCCGGCCGGCAGGCCGTCGAAGTCGATGGTGATTGACGTGCCGGCCGTGCCGAGGTCTTCGGCGATCGCGCTGGCTTCATAGAGCCACATCTCGTCTGGCGAGAGAACGCCGTCGCCACCCACATCGCTGCTGGCGATGAAGACAATGTCGCCGGAAGTCGTGCTGAAGTCGTCACTGGTGTCGCCCGGGGTGCCGGCGTCGTCGACGATGACAACCTCGTCGAAGTCGAATGGAACATTGCCGGTGTTCGTGACCTTGTATGTCCAGGTCACGGTCTGGCCCGGTGCAATCAACGGCGCATCGGCGACGTCGTCAGCATTGACACCGTTCGTGAACTTTTCAATGTCAATGTCCGGAATCATGTTGATCGTGATCTTGACCACACCGGCGTCCAACGTGTCGTTGAATTCGCCCGACTCCAGCGTGACGATCGGCGTCATGTTGCCGTTGGTCGTGTCGGCGTCGGAGTCGATCGTGTCGTCATTGCCCTGATCATGAGCGGTGAATCCGTCAAAGCCCGCGGGTAACTCGAATGTCACCTTGTACTCGACGCCGGGGATCAGGTCGTTGAACTTGTAGAAGCCGTCGGTGTTGTCATCGGGATTGGTGGTCGTGAACTGCATGTCCATCGTGTCGTCGGCCGTGCCGATGATGCGATCGGCGCCGCCACCGGTGAGGATGACCTTGGCGCCGTTGACGCCGACCTCGTCGTCGTCCTGCAGCCCGTTCTCGTTCTCATCGAACCAGACGTAGTCCCCCAGCATCGCCTTGCGGAAGAAGCCGGCGTCCAGTGTGTCGTCGAACTCCTCGGCTTCGAGATTGGTGACATGCGTCATCAACCCGTCGTTCGGATCGGCGTCCGAGTCCATGGCGTCCATTGTGTTGTTCTGCGCATTCACCGGGCTGGACATGTAGACAGACGGGTCAGGGTTGATGAACATGACCTGGTAGTCGCCGGGGATCAGGTCATTGAACATGTACATGCCGGTCGCGTCTGTGGTCGTGGTGACCGGCTGATTATTCGCATCGAGCACCGGGTCGCCGTTGCCGTCCAGCAGTTTGACCGTGACGTCGGCGATGCCCGGCTCGGTGAATTCGCCGTTGGCGTCCTTGTCCTGAATGCCGTCGGCGTCGAGGTCTTCCCAGACGCGGTCGCCGAGTTTGGCAAAGCGGATGACGCCGGCGTCCAAGGTCGGATCGTGTTCGTTGTTCGCAAGCACGACGATGTCGCTGGTCACCGCGTCGGAATCCATCGCGGGCATGCCGGCCGCCTGACGGATCGTGAACGCGTCGAAGCCCGCGGGCAGCACGAAGGTGACCTGGTATTGTTCGCCGGGGTTCAGGTCGTCAAACAAGTAGCCGCCGTTGGCGTCGGTCAACTGCATGTCCATCGTGTCGTCGCCGCCGGTTCCGATGACGCTGTCCGCACCGCCGCCCGTTAAGATGACCTTGGCACCGGCGACGTTCGGTTCGGTGAAGTTGCCGTTGACGTCCTTGTCCTGGATGCCATCGGCGTCGATGTCGTACCAGACGCGGTCGCCGAGGCTGGCGACGAATCTCACCACGCCGGCATCCAGCGTGTCGTTGAATTCGCCCGACTCCAGCGTGACGATCGGCGTCATGTTGCCGTTGAAGATATTCGCGTCGGAGTCGATTGTGTCGTCATTGCCCTGGTCGTGAATGGTGAACCTGTCAAAGCCCGCGGGCAATTCGAACGTCACCTTGTACTCGACGCCGGGGATCAGGTCGTTGAACTTGTAGAAGCCGTCGGTGTTGTCATCGGGGTTGGTGGTCGTGAACTGCATGTCCATCGTGTCGTCGGCCGTGCCGATGATGCGATCGGCGCCCCCGCCGGTGAGGATGACCTTGGCGCCGTTAACGCCGACCTCGTCGTCGTCCTGCAGCCCGTTCTGATTCTCATCGAACCAGACGTAATCCCCCAGCATCGCCAGTTCGGTGTTGCCCCATCGCAGGAGGTCACCGTCTTCCTGCCCGTTCTCGTCGAGCGGAATCATCTCTACACGCTGATCGCCATCGGGGAGCATGGCGGCGTCGTCTTCGTAGACGAGTTCTGTGCCGCTCATGACGACGAAGGTGCGCTCGTTGGGGAGCGTCGTCAACATGAATCCGTCGGGAACGGGGTTCTCGCGGACGGTGTACTCGCCGGGCGTAAGTCCGACGAACCAGGCCATGCCGTTTGCGGTGATCTGAGTGTCGATGACTTCCTGGTCACCGTCGCCATCCTCGTCGAACAGCAACTCGAAGGTCTTGCCGAGCCGGTTGCCCTGTTCGTCGAAGTCGGGGAAGGCACCCTCGTTGTCGTCCTGCTGGCCGTTGCCGTTCTCATCGAGGAAGCCATAAGCGTGGATGGAGCCCTTGCGGAACAGCCCGGTGTCGATGGTGTCGTTGAACTCGCCCGGTTCGAGGACGACAACATCGGACATAGGACCGTCGCTGTTGTCGCCGCTGTCAGGGTCGGCGTGGACCTGTCGGGGGCTGAACATGTACCCGTCGGGGTTGGTGTCTGCGTCGAAGACGTCGGGGTTATTGAACATGACCTTGTATTCAATACCCGGCGTCAGGTTGTTGAACTTGTAAAAGCCGACCGGGTCGGCCTGGCCGTCGTTGTCATAGTCAAAGTTGTTCGAGCCGTCTGCGGTGACGAGGGTCTGGACGATGTCGTCGATGTCACCGTCCCCGTCGGTGTCGGCCAGTAGTTTGACCGTCACGCCGGGGATACCGCGATCGGCATCCTCGGGGTCCTGGATGCCATTGGCGTTCTTGTCGTCCCAGACGAAGTCGCCGATCATCGCCGGCTGAACAGTCGGGATCGAGCCGGCCTCGCCCTTGGGTCGGCCGGTGAAGTTGACCGTGAAGTCGTTGACGAAGTTGGAATTCTCAGACGTGACGACCATGCCCAGGTCAACGGGGTTGCCGCCACCGTCGACGAACAGGCCGGCCATCGAGCCGCCGGTGATCGTCAGACGCATGTCAAAGAAGTCGACGCTGCCCGTACCGACGTCCAGGAAGCCGAAATCGACCATCTCGGCCGTGAGCAGCGTTCCCGTGTAGTCGGGGACCGTGTCGCCGTCGATATCGACCGTGCCCTCGATGACCAGGTCGTCGCCCGGCACGCCGCCGGCAAAGTTGCCGGACGAGTCGAGCGAGAAGTTCAACTCGAGATGCCGCGTCGTGACGTCGTTCGTGACGTCCACCGGGTTGCCCGGGTCGTTGGGGTCGACGAAGTCGGTCGGCTCGGCTGTCAGGACGTACGCCCCGTTGGCGGCCGTGTAAACGATTTCGTCGTTGTTCGTAACAAACGTGAAATTGAACTCGGGGTTGTCGGGTGATACGCCGAGCAACGAGAGCAGCGTCCGCGGCTCGAGTGACTCGAAGCGCGACGGCTGGACCCGGTTGAGCCGGTCGCGGAATGCGGGTCGGCGACGGTTGCGATTCAGACGTCGTTTGATGGCCCTGAGCGATTGCTGCGGCTTCCACATGTCGATTCATCTCCGTCTTGAAGTGTTCCGTTCGCCCGCTGATGCGTTCGCGCCCTGGGCGCGTTTGGAGTGTTTCTCTAAGTCGTTTGCGCAGAATCACCACCCGCGAGCACGCGCTTGTTTGTCCTGATGGACAGATCGCTGCTGGATGTGATCCCCAATGGTCCGACGCTGGACACCTGGAATCAGGTCATGGTCTCAACGAATGTTTGATCCTGATCAAGGGGCTCAGATCCTCTTTTTCCTCATCCTCTCTGTATGGTGCGCTCGGCACGCAGTCTACAGTCGAAACTCGCTTTCTGCTCAGGCGGCGCATCGTCGCCGGCGGAGCAAGGCGATCGCGCCGAGGCTCAGCACACTGGCCGTCGCCGGCTCGGGAACCTTGAACTGTGCGAAAGTGTCCGACTGGCCGTCTTGCACCGTAAACGACTGCGGGAAGGTTGCGCCGCCAGCTGGTGCGCGGGTCAAGATGACGCCACCTTCAGCGCCGACGCCGCCGAACTGCGCCGCCAAATCGCCCCCTGTGATCTGGTACAGGAACTCGTACAGGTGAACCTGATCACTCACAGGCGGTTCGGCGAAGCCGAAGTCCGTCAGCGTGGCCGTCAACAGGGGATTGACCGTCCCCTGGCCATTGACCTCGCCGCCGATCACCAGCGTGCCGTTCGCCAGGTCACCGGTGACCGGGTTGATGACGGCGTTGAGTTGGTACTCATCGACACTGTTGGTGATGTTCAAGCCGCCGGGCGACAGCGTGCTCGGGTCGCCGATGGCGCTGAACTGCATGGTGCCGGCGTTGTAGGAGATTTCAATCTGATTCGTGAAGATGTCCGGGTCCTGCTGGGTCAGTCCCAGCAACGCGGCGTCGGCTGACGCGGCAAGGCCCAACACAGTCGCAACACAGACGGCGAGCAATGGCAATCGCATGATCAATTCCTTATCTCCCTGAACGGATTATGGCGGTACGTTCCTTCTCCAGGTCTGAGTCCTGCATCCCTTTTCCCGCCTGCCTACCTGTGAATTATCACGGGTGGAAGGCGAGGCCAACCTGAATGACCTGTTTCGAATCAAAAAAACGAACCACGAGCCGGTCAGGTAGGCCCCGATAGTTTATCAGACCGGCTTGTCGTTGCAAGCTTTTTCCGTCACTCCTCGGGTATTGCGCGTATCGATGGGGCGCAAGTCGTTATTTTATAGATATTTGAAGCTTAGTTTGATATAGGTGAATCTGCTCAGATCTCGCACGATCGCGAATGTCTGAGTCGGTCCTGCGGGTCGTGAGCATCACGACGGCAGCACGGGCTTGGCTTTGGCCAGGCGGTCCGGGTCGTGTTCGACGCCGAGGCCCGGGCTGGTGGGAATCTTCAGTTTGGCCGACTTGGCCGCGTAGGCGGGGTATTCCTGATACGGCCCGAGGTTCTCAACGACCGCCGCCAAGTGGAGCATGCCCGCGTTGATCGGCCAGGGCTTTGAACTGTGCGGCGTGCACTTCAAGCCCGCCCGCGCAGCCATGTTGGCGATGTGCAGACAACGCACGATACCGCCGGCGTACAGCACGTCCGGCTGCACCAGGTCGACGATGCGGCCGCGCACCATCCTCCGGAACATGTCGAGGCTGGTGTCCTGCTCGCCGCCCGCGACGGTCATGTCGAGTGCCGCCGCGACGACCTGAGTCTGCTCGTATTGCTGCCAGGGACACGGCTCTTCAAAGAAGCCGACGTTGTGATCCTGCAGGAACCTGCCCAGTTCGATCGCGTGGTCGGCGTCGTAGGAGCCGTTGGCATCGACGAAGATCTTGACTTTGTCGCCAAACGTCTTGCGAGCAAGTCTGACCAGCGCCTTGCTGCGGCCCGGCATGGCGTCCTTGTTCTTGCTCATCCGCCCGCCGACCTTGAGCTTGCACGCCGTCGCGTCGGTCGTTGCAAGCCGCTCAGCCATCCATTCGACTTCCTTTTTAGGCGTGGTGTGACGGTTGAAACTCGACAGGTAGACCGGGAAATACTCGCGCACCGGCTTGTCCACGATCAACGCCCAGACGGCTTCACCCGACACCTGACCCAGCAGGTCCCACACCGCCAACTCGACGTGCCCGACACAGTTCCAGAACGGCATCCCCGCATACTTATAGTTCCTGCCATGTCGATAAACACCTTCGACGAGTGACGGCAAGTCACGCGCGTCTTTCCCCTTGAAATAGGGGGCGACCAGCCGAGTCAACAACGGATGCAGCACATGCATCCGCTGGTTGGCGGCGGCGATGCCGACAGCGCCGTCGGTTGACCTGACCCGGACGTAATAGTCCGCCTCCACACGCAGCACCTCGATGGTCTCAATCCACACGGGGTTCGGCACAAACCGCGGAATTCGGCCGTGCAGCGAACTTGCCAGTCGTTCAGCCTCGGTCCGTGGCTCGGCCTGATTCTGGGCCGACACCGGCCGAAGCCCCACGCCAGCCAACGCTGTCGCCCCCACTTGTTGTATGAATCGGCGACGGTCCATGAGATGCTCCTGCCAGTGTGCCACGTCTGTGACTGGATTGATTGCGCGGGTCGTCAGGATTCGACACGTATCGACGTGAGGCGATCGACCAATATGCGCATCGGTAGGCCAACGACCGTCGTCGGGTCGCCCTCGACGCGGATCGGCCAATGGTCTTGTCGCTCAAACAGGTTGTACCCGCCCGCCTTGCCCCGCCATTGGTCGGAATCGAGGTAGGCTTCGAGCGACGCGTCGGACACCTGCCCGACGTGCACATGGGCGGTGTCGGCGAACGTCTCGCACGCGTCGGTGGCCGGCGCCCAGAGCGCCACACCCGTGACCACGTCATGCCAGGCGTCCGTGAGCGTGCGGATCATCTGCCGTGCCGATTCGCGGTCAGTCGGCTTGCCCATGAGTCGGCCGGCGTCGTCCACCACGATCGTGTCTGCCCCGACGACCAGCACGCACGGGTCGTCTTTGTCAACTTGCGATAGCGGGGCGCTACGGGCTTTCCGCTCAGCCAACTCGGCCGCCGCACGTGACGGATCAACCGGTCCTGACACTCTGGATGACGTGCTTGCCGAGTCGGGCTGGTCGGGGTCGTCGTACCCCGGCGTCACGCAGGTCACGTCCAGCCCAGCCTCGCGGAGCAGGTCGGCCCGGCGGGGGGATCGGCTGGCCAAGATCAGTCGAACGCTGTTCACAACCAGATTCTACAGACCCCGAAACCGGCTGTATCAATGCTGATATTCAAGATTTGCCAACAGCGACCCCGATAACCCGTACGGGCGGAAAAGGTCTGCCCGGACCATTCCGCCCGCGGCTCACCGGATGGACGAGCCGCGGCCGGCACCCCCGGCTGGGCCCGCCGACGCCCGCGTAAGGCTCGGCTGGGTCGGATTCACGGACGAAAGGCCGACGACTTGCGGACCATCGCGGTCATCAATCAGAAGGGCGGGTGCGGCAAAACGACCGTCGCGCTCAACCTCGCGGCCGTGCTCGCGGAACAGGGACACAAGACCCTGTTAGTCGACATGGACCCGCAGGCCCACTGTTCGCTCGGCCTGGCCGTACCGGAGAACCAGGTCGAACGCTCCATCGACGACCTGCTGCGCAACGGCCTGAACGGGTCGATCAGCGTCGGTGACGTCACCTGGCAGGTCACGCGGAATCTCGACCTGGCGCCCAGCACCATGCGGTTGGCTGGCATCGAGCAGGAACTGTCGCCCGCGCCCGACAAAGACCGGCGACTCTTACAGGTGCTTAGCCCGGTCGCTGAACAATACCAGTTCTGCATCGTCGATTGCCCGCCCTCGATCGGGCTGCTGACATTCAACGCGTTGCGCGCGGCCGGTGAGGTGATCGTGCCGGTCGAGACCGGCTACTTCGCGCTGCAAGGCTCGATCCGCCAGGAAGCGACGATCGAGATGCTCGCCCGTCGGGCAGGCCACCACGTGCGGTTCAAGGTACTGCCCACCATGTACGACGTGCGGACCAAGCTCGCGCGCGAGATCCTCTCGGAATTGAAGCGTCACTTCGGCGACAAACTCATGCCGGTGACGATCAACTTCAACAGCAAGCTGAAAGAGGCCGCCAGTTTCGGCCAACCGATCACGGAATACGACGGTGCCAGCCGCGGACATCAGGACTTTGAGAAGCTCGCCGGTTGGCTGATCGCCAACCCGCCGCAGGTGCAAGCGGAGTCGGCCAACGAAGGCGCGGCATCCAGCGCCTCCAGCGCAGCGCAGAGCCGCGCTGCCGAACTCGTCGAACGCGCGCGGTCGTTGCAACAGCGCACGGCCGCACTAGCGCAACGCCTCGTCGCCGACCGAGGCGGCCGCAGCGTGATCCCGGGAACGACGTTGGAAGAGGATGAAGCGAAACCCTCGACCGGCACACCCCTGCCTCCGACGCCCGTTCAGGAAGAGTCGCCTCAGCCGCAGCCCGCGGCCGAGGCGAACGTCATGACCACGGCCGTCTCCCTGGGCGAGCCGACGATCAAGCCTGTCGAGGCGACGCCACCTCAGCCGACGACGAGCGTTCCCGAGCATGCGTCGACCCATTCAGGGCCAATCAACGGCAACGGCAACGGCAATGGGAATGGCAACGGCAACGGCCAGAACGCGGGTGGTGTGAACGGGAACGGCTCGTCGCTCCGCGAGAAGATCGGCCGAATGTTTGGGGTGCGCAAGACGCAGCAGGGCCTGCTCTTTATTCAGCCCGTCGACGGCGCGAGGCAGGTGCAGATCGCCGGCGACTTCAACAACTGGTCGCCCGTCGCAACGCCGATGAGGCGCGACGATCAACTGGGTGTTTGGCAGGTCTGTCTGAACGTCCCGCCTGGCCGATATCGCTACCGCCTGGTCGTCGACGGCCACTGGACGCACGACCGACACAACACCTATGTCGAGTCGAATCCATTCGGCGAACTGAACAGCATCGTAGAGGTGGAAGAGCAGTAAAACCGCAAAGCAGTAAAGCAGCAAAGCAAGAAAGCAGGAAATGAAGGCCGCGAAGGACGGTGCAACGGCAGACTGGTGCGGGTTGGTGACGAAGTAAGCGGTCCGACAATTGATTAACGCTACGGGCGCGGTTTCGACGTTCGGCCGCCAACATTTGCTGCTTTCCTGCTCTCCTGCTTTTCTGAGTGTGATCATGGACGATCAACGGACGCGCGACGAATTGGATGCCTTGGCGGACCTGTTCCTCACCGGCACGATGCCCAACGACAATGCCGCCGGTCGGTCAACTCCGCACGCATCGACCGGCCCCGCGGCGGCGACCGCCGAGCCGCCGCTCCGCCGACCGGCTTCAGACGTGTTGAACGAACTGGATGGCCCTGAGCCGTTTCAATTGCCCGTTAAACATGAGGAAGATGGCGACCCCGAGACAGCGGCGTTCGGTTTGTCGGGCAATGCCTGCGTCGAGGCGGTCTTTCTGGGCAACCTGCCCGGCTTCGCCGGGCCCTGGCTGAGTCAATACGCACACGATCTCGCGCAGCGGTTGGGGCCCGTTGGTTTGTTGCGCATCGACGACGAGCGAGTTGAATTGGAAGTGATGCCGGGCGGCGCAGCCGAAGGCGAAGACACCAACAGCGACCTGCCCGACGCCAGCGAAGTCGCTTGGCCGAACGGTACGTCGTTGGTGGACCGCGTATTCGCGTTGGCCGCGTCTGACTCGACGCCGGTCAACCGATGGCTCGTCTTGCTGCCCAGCGACCCTTCCGACGCTGTATTCGAGTTGGCCCGGCACATCGACGACTGGACGTTTCTATTCGGCGCCGACGACATGGCTGTTCGCGCGGCTTCGCGCATGATCGAGCCGCTGGTCCTGAAAGACGCCGAGCCGCACCGCCTGGGCGCGGTGGTCATGGGCAGCGACGCGGCTGTCAGTCGCGACGCCGTCGATCGGCTCAACCGTGCGCTCGACGCTTCGCTCGATGTCGAGGTCGAATTGATCGACTGGCGACAACGCATGCGCCCCGTGCAGGTGACCCGCATCGGCGGGGCCGACCGCACAGCCGAGTTGAGCGAACAGTTGATCGAGTTTCTCGAATGCTTCGAGACAGACACTGCCGAGCCGCGCGCGACGCGGCCGATCCCGCCGAACGACGTCGCGCCCGCGACGGTCGATGACGTAGACGAAGAATCGATCGACGACACGCCGATTCACGCACCGACGCCGACGGAGGACAAGCCGATGTCCACCACCGCGACTCTGCCCGCGCCCACCTTGACGGAAGACACCCCCGTCGCGTCGTCGCGGGTCGATGAAACTCCCGTCCCGCCCGTTGAACTCGCTGCGACACCGTCCGAATCCACGCCGGCTCCAAGTGACGACGCACGCCAGGACGGACCATTCGACCTCGCGCGGTTCCTGACCGACAACGGCGCTTCGGGCGTCGTCAGACTCGAAGCGCGTTGCCCGGACCACGCCGCCGCGCAGATCGTGCTTGATCAGGCCGGCCGACTCCACCTGCTAGTGCGTCACGAAGCGCAGCCCGGCGACAGTCCGTCGATGCGCGCGGCCATGGTCGACCTGCTCGAGACCCGCGCGTGGGTCGAGCGGCATATCGACCTGTTGCAACTGACCCAGCGTCAACTGCGTTTCGATCTGAACGCGGCCGTGCAGTTGCACCTGTTCACCGCCGAGGCCAAGTCGGCGGTCAGCCTGATCGGTCGGCTGGGCCACGACCTGAAACTGCACCTGCTCAAGGAAGTCCGCGTCGGCGACCGAACGACCTGGTTCAGCACCGAGTTGAACTGACGTTCAAGCATCGTCAACCGGTTGAATCCCCTCTCAAATCAGCCTTTGATTGACCTGCCAAGGCGGCACGTCGCGGCCGGCCGGGGACGTTTCTGTCACCTTGCATTGGCTGTAAGTCATTGATTGGCAGGGTTTCGCGCGGCGCGCGGGTTGCCTAACTAGTCTTGGTACCCGTCTGGAAGGACCCCGCAGATGAGTCTGAAGTTCGAGGACTATTACAAGGTGCTCGGTGTCGCGCGCGACGCGTCGCAGGACGATATCCAGCGCGCTTACCGCAAGCTTGCCCGCCAGTACCACCCGGACGTCAACAAGTCGCCCGAGGCCGAGGCGAGATTCAAGCAGGTCGGCGAGGCGTACGAAGTCTTGAAGGACCCTGACAAACGCAAGAAGTACGACGTGCTGGGCGAGAACTGGAAGGCCGGCCAACAAGCACCGCCGCAGTGGGAGCAATTCTTCGGCCGACAGGGCGGCGCGGGCGGCGGTCGCGGCGGGGCATTCAACTTCCGCACGTCCGGAGGCGGCGGGGCGTTCAGTGACTTTTTCGAGATGTTCTTCGGCAGCGGCGGGCCGAGCATGGAAGACATCCTCAACGCGCAGCGCCAGGGCAACGGCAGTTCGGCGCGCGGGCGTGCCGGTTCGGCCCGACAGGATGTTCGCGACAACCTGCGGATCACGCTTGAAGAGGCGTTTCATGGCGGGTCGCGGCGGCTGACGATGCGTCGGCCGGACGGCTCGTCGCGCACGATCGACGTCACCGTGCCGCGCGGCGCAACGGATGGCAAGACCATCCGACTCAAAGGCCAGGGCGTCGGCGGCGGCGACCTGCTGTTGAAGCTCTTGATCGCGCCGCACGCGCGGTTCGGCATCGACGGTCACAACCTGACGGCGACCATCGACGTTCAGCCCTGGCAGGCGGCGCTGGGCGCGAAGGTTGACGTGCCGACAATGGCCGGCGAGGTCAACATGACCGTTCCCGCGGGCACGTCGAGCGGCGCGAAGTTGCGGCTCAAAGGCAGGGGTCTGCCCAAAGGCAACGACGAGGCGGGCGACCTGATCGCGCAAGTCCGTGTGACTGTGCCTAAGCAATTGTCTGATGAACAGCGCGCGTTGTATGAGCAATTGCGCGATGTGGAGGGTCCGGTCTGACACGCGCTAAGCCGCAAGCGGCCTGATTCGAAATCGCTATTCGACAATCGGGAATACCAAGATGGACATGAACCGATTCACGCTCAAGTCGCAGGAGGCGCTGCAATCGGCGCAGCGCGAGGCTGTGCAGCACGGACACCAGGCCGTCGATGCGGAGCACCTGTTGCTTGCGCTGGTGACGCAGGAAGACGGGCTGGTGCCCCGCCTGCTGGAGAAACTCAACCGCCCAGCCGAGGCGGTCGCGCGCGAGTTGGAGCGTCGGTTGACGCAGCGCCCGCGCGTGTCAGGCCCAGGCGCGGCGGCCGAGCCGGGCAAGATTGCCATTGCGCCCGAGATGCAGCAACTGCTGGTCAACGCCGAGGCCGAGGCCAAGCGGCTGAAAGACGAGTACGTCTCCGTCGAGCACCTGACGCTTGCGATGGTGGCCGACAGTAAGAGCACGGCCGGCGGCGTGCTGCGTGACCTGGGCGTGACGCGTGACGTGTTGTTGCATATCCTGACAGAGGTGCGCGGCAGTCAGCGTGTGACCAGCGCCGACCCGGAGGCGACGTACGAAGCGCTCGATCGGTACGGCCGCGACCTCGTGGCCGAGGCGCGCAGCGGCAAGATGGACCCGGTGATCGGTCGGGACGAAGAGATCCGGCGGGCGGTGCGCATCCTGTCGCGTAAGACAAAGAACAACCCCGTGCTCATCGGCGAGCCGGGCGTCGGTAAGACCGCGATCGTCGAAGGCTTGGCCCAGCGCATCGTCCGCGGCGACGTACCCGAAGGCCTGAAAGACAAGACCATTTTCGCGCTGGATATGGGCTCGCTGGTCGCGGGCGCGAAGTACCGCGGCGAGTTTGAAGAACGGCTCAAGGCCGTGCTCAACGAGGTGAAGTCGAGCGACGGCCGCATCTTGCTCTTTATTGACGAACTCCACACGATCGTCGGGGCCGGCAAGGCCGAGGGAGCGATGGACGCGGGCAACATGCTCAAGCCGATGCTCGCGCGCGGCGAGTTGCACTGCATCGGCGCGACGACGCTCGACGAGTACCGCCAGCACATCGAAAAAGACGCGGCACTCGAACGCCGTTTCCAGCCCGTGCTGGTCGAGCCGCCGTCTGTCGAAGACACGGTCAGCATCCTGCGCGGCCTGCGTGAACGGTTTGAGGTGCACCACGGTGTGCGGATTCAGGACAATGCGCTGGTCGGCGCGGCGGTGCTCAGTAACCGTTACATCAGCGACCGCTTCCTGCCCGACAAGGCGATCGACCTGGTCGACGAAGCGTGCGCGATGATCCGAACCGAGATGGACTCGATGCCGGCTGAACTGGACGCGGTCACCCGCCGGGTCATGCAGCTTGAGATTGAAGAGACCGCGCTCAAGAAAGAGAAGGACACGGCGTCTAAGCAGCGGTTAGAGGCGCTGCGCAAAGAGCTCGCCGATCTGAAGGAGCGGGCCGATACGATGAAAACGCAGTGGATGACCGAGAAGGAGTCGATCGGCAGGTCACAGAAACTGCGGGAAGAACTCGAACAGTTGCGACACGAGTTCGACGTCGCGACGCGCGAGGGCGATTTCAACAAGGCGGGCGAGATTCAGTACGGTCAGATTCCGAAGGTCGAGAAGCAGTTGGAGCAAATCGAGAGCGACACGCCGAACGTCGATACCGATGGATTGCAATCCGACGGTTCCGACGACCAGAGCGCTAAGCCGCAAGCGGCGGGGGGGAGGTTGGTGCGCGAAGAGGTGACGGAGGACGAGATCGCGCAGATCGTCGGGCGGTGGACGGGCATTCCGGTGGCCCGGCTGGTCGAAGGCGAGCGCGAAAAGCTCTTGAAGCTCGACGAGACGTTGCACGAGCGGGTGATCGGACAGAACGAAGCAGTGCAGCTCGTGGCCGACGCGGTCATCCGCGCGCGGGCCGGCATCAAAGACCCGAAGCGGCCGATCGGGTCGTTCATCTTCCTGGGGCCGACCGGTGTGGGCAAGACGGAGTTGGCCCGCGCGTTGGCGCAGGCGTTGTTTGACACGGAAGACAACATCGTCCGCATCGACATGAGCGAGTACATGGAGAAACACGCCGTCGCCCGGCTGATCGGCGCGCCTCCCGGATACATCGGCTACGAGGAGGGCGGCCAACTGACCGAGGCCGTGCGACGCAAGCCATATAGCGTCGTGCTGTTCGACGAGATCGAGAAGGCGCACAGCGACGTGTTCAACGTGCTGTTGCAACTGCTGGACGACGGCCGGGTGACCGACTCGCACGGCCGAACGGTCAACTTCAAGAACACCGTCGTCATCATGACCAGCAACCTCGGCTCGCATCATTTGCTGGACGACGCGACTGCGGCGACTGGGCAGGTGACGGACCAGGCCCGCAACAGCGTGATGGCCGACCTCCGCTCGCACTTCCGCCCGGAGTTTCTGAACCGCGTGGACGACGTGATCCTGTTCAAGCCGCTGACCCTCGCTGAGATCGAGCAGATCGTCGACCTGTTGGCGGCGGACATCCGCAAACGGCTTGCGGAACAGAACGTCGCACTCGAACTGACCGAGCCGGCCCGCGAGTTGATCGCTCAGAACGGCTACGACCCGGTCTACGGCGCCCGGCCGCTCAAACGATACCTGCAACGCGAGCTGGAGACGCGGATCGGGCGGCAGATCCTGGCTGGCGACGTCACCGACGGCGCGACTGTCGTCGTCGATACCGTGGCCGACGGCGAGGGCGACCCGCAATTGCGCATCCGTGTCGATGCGGCCGTACCGGCCGAAACGTGAGCGTCCGGTGAGCACCGCGGGTCAACCCGCATTGGCGTTTGCCCTTTGGCCCGAGCGTGCGGATAATGACAGGTCGGGGCGACACTCAGCCGCGACCGTTTCACAACCATCAGGGGCGAAAAGCCGATGCCCGACCCTCGCCATCCCCATCAGCCGGTGTGCCGTGCGCCGCGTGGCCTGCTCCCGCTGCCCAGCCGTGTCCGACGCGGCGGATTCACGCTGATCGAGTTGCTCGTCGTCGTGTCGCTGATCGTTCTGTTGATCGCGATGCTGCTGCCGGCGCTCGGCCGGGCGCGTTCGATCGCGCGCAAGTCGGCTTGCGCGAGCAATATCAAGCAGTGTCAGAACGCTTTGATCGACTACACAAGTGACTACCAGAAGTGGCCGCAGCCCTTTCGGGACAGCGACATCGATCCCGCAACTCTGCGTGAAAGGGTGATCTGGTTCAACGCGATCGATGAATACATCGGCCTGCCCGTTTTGAACTACACCTCGAGCGACACGAGCCTACGGAACTACTCGCCCATCAAGCAGGACCCAGTTTGGGCGTCGAACGAAGACATCGTCCTGAACCAGGAGGGCAACCGCACGCTAAAGATGAACGACCACTTTGGCAACAGCGGCGGTGGCAGTTTCAAGTTTTACAGCAAGTCGGCGCCCAAGTTACCGGGCAAGACCGTGTTGCTGATCGACGGCCGGGCGCAGGACGTTCGGCCGACCGACTCAGGTACGGCCGGTCACTTTCACGCCTTGGAAGCGACGGTTGGCATCCGGCACGAAGAAGGCCTGAACGCGGGCTTCGCCGACGGCCACGTCGAATTCGTCGTGCAGGAGCCCCGCCTCGATACCGCCGCCCCGAGTTGGTATGCGGACCCCAACCCGCTTCAAACGCTGAATTGGTGCGTCGATCCGGCGGATCCGTGCAGTCATAACTGACTTGCACCAAAGGATGTAGGTTCACTCTGGCAAGTTGGGCGGACCCGCATGCCCGTGAGAAAGGCGTTAGTGTTGGCGTATCGACTTCCGTGATGCCCATAATTGGGCTAAGATGGACGCGCAAAAGACGAGAGAGTTGAGACCCAATCGCGAAAGGAACGAGAGATGATTCGGATTTGGAGTCGGATGAGCGCGGGTATGGCGATCGCCTGCCTGGTCGTGCTGCATGTGTCGAACGTATTCGCCGTGGACACAACCGCTGTGTTGCGCGGCGGCATCGCCATCAACGAATTCTTGGCCGACCCGAACGGGTCAAAAAACTTCGACACCGACGGTAACGGCACGGCCGATACGACCGACGAGTTTGTGGAATTGATCAACATCTCGGCCGGCCCCATTGACATCGGCGGGTTGGAACTCTGGGACGACGGGACAAACCAGTGGTTCACATTCCCCGCCGCGACGACGATCGACCCGGGCGGTCGCGCGGCGGTAGTCGTGGGAGTTCAGGGTGGCGGTTCACTTCCCGCCGTGCCGGCTGGCAGCGCAATCTTCGATGACGGGTTCGGCAGCGGCGTGTTGAACAACGGAGGTGACAACATCGTGGTGTATGACCCGGGTGCTGACACTTACATTCAAGCCCTGTACAACGGCGACGGTGCGGACGATCCGACGGTCGATTATGCCGGCGACGGTTTCTCTGGGACGGCGACGCGCATCGGCCCCATTGAGGATTTCGGTTCCGATACGGATGGCGTATCGCGTGTGCGCAGTCCTGAAGGCGATACCAACGTGGCCGATCACGACACGGTGAACATGTCACTGAACGCCAGCCCCGGCACGCCGACGGCCGGCTTCATGCCGCCGCCACCGATGACAGACTTCACCCACAAATTGCCGAAGCCGGGTGAAGAAACGCTCATCGACTTCTCGACATTCACCGGTAGCGGTTTCGACCCCGACCCGTCGGCCGGCCAACTGGACTCCGACAACTTTGCAACTAGCGGCTTCGGCACCGACGTGAGTTTCGGTGGCTCTGAAAACTCAGGCGACCCGGCCCGCGGTGCGGACGACGGCGGCGTCTCCACAGGCGGCATCTACGCCTTTGACGTCAGCAACAGCGGTGGTGCGGACCCCAATCCGGCGCTTGGTGTTCAGCCGGCCGGTAGCGATTTCACACCCGGATCGATCTTCCTGCAACTTCCCAACGAAACCGACAGCGTCATTGACGCCCTGGACCTCAGTTTCGACTTCCTGTTCTACAACGACCAAGAACGTTCACAGCAATTCGAGGTGTTTTATTCAACCGGCGGGACATTTACGCACCTGGGCTCGTTGACACTGCTTACCCCGGAACCTTCCGCCTTGGAGCCGGAATGGGAGGTATTCACGATCGCCACCAGTTTGAGTGAATTGGGGTTGGAGCCGGGCGACTTTCTGACGTTGCGGTTCGACAGTGACGACTTCAGTGGCGGCGGCAGCCGAGACGAAATCGCCATCGACAACATCTCGATCAGCCAAGCGGCTATTCCTGAACCCGCTTCGGCCGCGTTGTTGCTCTTGGCCACGGGCGGCCTCGTCATGCGTCGTGCCCGTCGGCGTGCGTGACAACTCTTGAACTTGATCATGACTTCAAACACCGATGGCATCCGCCGTCGGTGTTTTTCTTGCGCCGCCGTCAACGACCTATAGTCGCGCGTGATGCGTTACCGCATGATTGGGATCGACCTTGACGGCACGCTGCTCAACCGGCGCGGCCGTGTCAGCGACGCGAACGTTGCGGCGATTCGACGTGCGCGTGAGGCGGGGGTGCTTGTCGTTCCGTGTACGGGGCGAGGGTGGCGGGAGTCTTTGACGGCGATTGAGCAGATACGTTGTCGGCCTGATCGGGAGTTGGAGGGGGGGAGCGCTAAGCCGCAAGCGGCGGGGAATGCGGGGGGGCTGGTGGACACGGGTGATCCGGGGGTGTTTGTGACGGGCGCTTCGGTGGTTGACGTGCTATCAGGTCGTGCGCTCGACCTGGCGGTGATCGAGCCGCACGTGGCTGAGCAGATTGTCGCGGCGTTGCACGATCAACCCGAGGCGGTGCTTGTATTTCATGACGAGGATCGCGTCGGGTACGACTACCTCGTAACGGGCCGGGGCAGCCTGTCGGCCAACACGCAGGCCTGGTTCCAACGAACCGGCGCGACGGTGCATTACCAGGAACAAGTTTCAGCCGACGACCTGCATCACGCGCTGCGTGTGTGTGTCGTCGCGTCCGAGCCGCGCGTCAGTCAGATGAAGCGGGCGTTGCGCGGGCCGATGGATGGGCTGATTCAGTTTCATAGCTTCGAGGCGGTGCAGGTTGAAGGCACGGAGTTGAGTCTGCACATCCTGGAGGTTTTTGCCGCGGGCGTCGACAAGTGGCGGGGGCTGAGTTGGGTCGCGTCGCAGCGTGGGGTCGATCCGGGCGGCATCGCCGTGATCGGCGACGAAATCAACGACGTGACGATGATCGAGTCCGCCGCGTGCGGCGTCGCCATGGGCAACGCCATCGACGCGGTGAAAGACGTGGCGGATTACGTGACCAAGGGTTGCGACGAAGACGGCGTCGCGCTTGCGCTTGAGCGCATGTTGGCGGGTCAGTGGTGACCGTGTCACTTCAGCGCTGGCCTTTGGCCGGGGCCCGATCGTCTTCTTCAGCCCCGGCCTCTGGCCGGGGACGGGTCGCCGGACATCAAACATCGCGCATCGATTGCCAGGGCACTCAGACGTAAGTTGTAACGGGTCCCCAGCCAAAGGCCGGGGCTGAAGGAATTGTCGCAAGGGCAAGTGTCATTTCAACAGGTCGCCGGGCGTCAACGATCGTCCACGCGTGAACTCATCGATCGACATGACGCGTTTACCGGGTTGTTGAATCTGTCGCAACGCGATCAAGCCCTTGCCGCACGCGACGTTTGCGCCTTCGAGGATCGTGCCCGGCGGCGCGTCCTGCGTTGCGTCGCGGTCAACAACCTCGACCCGTCGAATCATCAACGGTTGTTCTTCACCGGTTTGCGTGTCGCGCCACGTCACGGTCACGCCCGGCCAGGGTGTCAGCCCGTGGACGCGCCGCTGCACGGCCGCCGCCGGCTCACTGAAATCGACCTTGCCATCGGCCTTGCTCAACTTCGGGGCGCGTGTCGCTAGCGAGTCGTCCTGTGGTTGGCCTTGCAGCGTGCCCGCCTCGTGTTCTGCAAGCACGTCGAGGACGGCGTCCGGCCCGAGTAATGACAACCGGTCATGAAGTTCGCCGGCCGTCTCCATCGGGTCGATCGGCGTTCTGGCGGTCGCGTAGATCAGCCCGGCGTCCATGCGTTGCGCCAAGCCGATGACGGACACACCCGTTTCCGTATCGCCGGCCATGACGGCCCAGTTGATCGGCGCGGCGCCGCGCCAGCGCGGCAGAAGTGACGCGTGCAGGTTGACGACCGGCCCGCCGCCTTGGCCCAGCGCCTCGATCAATATCGGGCTGAGCTTTTGGCCGAACGCGATAACGACGCCCGCGTCGGGCTCAAGCGCGGCGATCTGCGCGATCACGTCGTCGTCGTTCGCATTGGCCGGCTTGATGAGCGGGATGTCATCGCCGCGCGGGCCACCGTCGCCGACCCACTGGCCGACGGGCGTCGGCGTGAGTTGCCGCTTGCGACCAGCCGGCCGATCGGGCTGCGTGACGACCCCCACCAGGTCGTGGGCGGCGTCGAGAGCCCGCAGCGTGGGTAGGCCGAACTCACCGGAGCCGAGGAAGACAATCCGCATGGCCGCAGAGTGTAGGAGTCGACCTGTCGCCGCGCTGAATCGAGCGGACCGCGTAACCCCAAGTCGTTGACAGGCAAACCTTAAGGCCGGATCGAGTCATCAGGCGTCAGACTCGAGCCGCTTGATCCGGCGACGATTGGCCATGCGGTCGAGCCGATCCATCTTGTCCAGGATCAGCACACCCTCGAGATGGTCGAATTCATGTTGCCAGACGCGTGCGGGGAATTCGTCAGAAGTCATTCGGATCGGCCCGCCGTCGAGGCCGGTTGCCTCGATCGTAACCAACTGAGGCCTACGTATTTGCGCTCGGATATCGGGCAGGCTCAAGCAGCCTTCCTCAGCCGAGGTCTGGTCGCGGCCGAGATCGCTGAGGCTGGGGTTAATGAACACGTGGTCGTCGTCGGGCTCGCCCGTCGGGTTGGCCACGAACATCCGCCAGGGCAACCCCACCTGCGGGGCCGCCAAGCCCACACCTCTGGCCTCCCGCATCAGGTCGAACATCCGGGCGGCGACGGCCCGGACGGTGTCGTCAATCGGGTCGATTGGCTCGGCCTTTTGGCGGAGAACCGGGTCGGGGTAGAGGACGATTCTGAGCTTGTCGGGGTCGACCTTCACGGCCGGGATGGTAGTCTGCATAAGGACTTGCAACAAGATTGGCCGACGGGCCGCCTTGACCGGGCGGGCGTTTGGTGGCATACTGCCGGGCGTAGCAGCGACCCCATCGATCGGCGAGGTTCAGCCGGCAGGCGGCAATAGCGACGACGGGCAGGAGCGGAGCCGATTCATGAGGCAAGGATTGCCGCCGATTGCACTTACAACTCATGCGGGAAAAACCGATGGCGACAGTCACGAAGAAAGAGCTGATCGATCACATCGCCGAAGCGACCAAGCAGAAGCGGGTCGTCGTCAAGCAGATCATCCAGAGCTTTCTCGACCAGATCATTCTCGAACTCGGCCGGGGCAACCGGCTTGAGTTCCGCGACTTTGGGGTATTTGAAGTGAAGCTGCGCAAGGCCCGGCGTGCGCAGAACCCCAAGACCCTTGAACCCGTTGAAGTGCCGCCCAAGCGGACGGTGAAGTTCAAGGTCGGCCGACTAATGAAAGAGACGCTCGGCGACGTCGGCCCGGATGCACCCGGTGCGGGCGCGGCGGCGACCCCGGCTTCCGAAGCGCAGCAACCGCCGGCCTGACGCGCGAACCGTGAACGCATGACTGACAGGATGGACGCCTGGCTCAGCCAGCTTCGTGACGACCTGCGCGCAATTGAGCACGCGGGTTTGTGGCGTGCGCTGCGTGCCGTCGAGCCGGCGGGGCTGATCGTTTTGCGAGACGGTCGCGAGTTGATCAACCTGGCCAGCAACGACTACCTCGCGCTGGCAACGCACGACAAGCTCAAGACCGCGGCGGTTGAGGCGGTTGAGCGTTACGGCGTTGGTGCCGGTGCGAGTCGGCTGGTCACCGGGCATCAACCGATCCACGAACAGGTGGAGGCGCGGTTCGCGCGGTTCAAGCATGCCGAGTCGGCATTGCTGTTCCCGACTGGGTACATGGCCAATCTTGCTGTCTTGACGACGCTGGCGCAGTGGGGCGATCTGATCTGCATCGATAAGCTTTGCCACGCGAGTCTGATTGACGCGGCGCGCGCCAGCGGCGCGACGGTGCGCGTGTTTCCGCACTTGGGGTATGACAAGTTGGAGCGGTTGCTTGAGCGGGGCGAGGCCCGCCTTACGGGCGACCGCGAAGCGGGCGGTGGGGCGCAAGTGGGTGCGGAGGAAAGTCGCGGCGGCGCGCGTCGCAAGTTCATCGTCACTGACAGCGTGTTCAGCATGGACGGTGACTGCGCCGACTTGCCCGCGCTGTGTGAACTGGCGGATCGGTACGACGCGATCACCGTGGTCGACGAAGCGCACGCGACGGGCGTGCTTGGTGAAAGTGGGGCGGGATTGTGTGAAGCACAGGTCGTTGGCGACCGTGTTGACATCGTGGTGAGCACTGCGAGTAAGGCGCTGGGCGGTCTGGGCGGCATTGTCACGTCGCGGCGGGAAGTGATCGACACACTGATCAACAAGGCGCGGCCGTTCATTTACACAACGGGCGTGCCGCCGGCGCAGGCGGCGGTGATCGACGCGGCGCTCGACGTGGTGCGGGACGAGCCGTGGCGGCGGCAGCGCGTCTTGGCGTTGGCTGGCCGCCTGCAAGACGGTTTGTGCGCAATCGGCCTTGATACAACCGGTGCGCGATCGGCGAACTCATTCGTCACGCCCATCGTCCTTGTCGTGGCCGGTTCGCCGCAATCGGCGGTCGAGCTGTCGGATCACCTGCGTCGTGCGGGCTTTCACACACCGGCGATTCGGCCGCCAACGGTCGCTCCCGGCGCAGCGCGGGTGCGCATCGGCCTGCGTGCCGATCTGGACGACGATTGCGTCGATCGGTTGCTGACGGCCGTGCGGGATTGGTTTCGCCGGGCCGACGTATCAGCCGACGCTTGATACACTGACCCGCACGGGGAAAGGGCGATCGGTCTTCTAACCGGAGCCTTTCATGCGTACGCAAAACCGCAGTACAACCCAGCCCCTGTTTCGCTGGTCGGCCGTGCTGTTGATCGTTGGTGTGTCGGCCGCGATCGCGGCAGGCGATCACAGCCAACAGCCGGACCGTGTGACATTTCGTTGGCAACCAAGTCTGCCCGAAGGTGGTTACCTCAATGTCTGGGAAGGAGCGTCGCTGCGTCTGCACCCCATCGGTGAGCCGGACGCCGCGGGGGTGACCTGGATACTTCATAAACGCAGGGTCTGCCGGCGGCTGGCCGACACGCGTGGTGGCCGCAAACGATTTGAAATCGAATACCCCGTCTGGAAAACGATTGCCAAACTGGGCAGGGCGAAGAAGGAAGAAGCACACCCGATGTCGGGGACGTTTTTCTCGGTGGAGGTTGACGGCGACGACATCGTAGTGCATGACCGTCGCGGTCTTTCCGTGTCGGATGAGGAGTCGAAGATCGTCCAGAGTCGTACGCGCAAGACGCTTAAGCCGCCTACCGGAATCGGCCCATGGTTGGGCGGCAAAACGGTCGAACGCGGGCGGACGCGGGACCTGCTGAAGGAAAACGAATTCAAGGTTCCTGAAGTGTTGATAGGTGGGACCAATGCAGACTTTACCCGATATGAGATCGTGTTGATCGGGATCGAAGCCGCTGAAGATTCGACGCCCGACCTGGCCGTCTTCAATGTCCGCATGACCGGCACGGCCGCGCCGCCCAAGGAGTTTGCCGACGAGGGTGAAATGTCGTTTGACGCATCAGGAAAAGTCTACGTCGAACCGAAAACTTCCCGCGTGTATCGCGGGCTGGTTACTGGAAAGCTTGCGATTGACGGCACCCGCCTTGTGAATGACGAGCGGGTAGACGTGCACCTGGAAGGTGTCATCCGTTCGGCTCGCGAGTACCAGTACACCGAGCCGAAGTGACCACTTGCTACGACACCGTCAGCGTCGGTTGGCCGGCCGCGCCCGAAAGCGCCTTGACGCTGATCTGTCCCGCGAGGTTGCGCACGACGTTCTGCAACTCGCCGCCGAGTTGCGCGTCGTCAAAGTTCGCAGACGGGTCGCCGGCGTCGCTGTTGCGGCGCAGCGCCGTGTTGATCGGGATGTGGCCGAGGAACGGGACTTCCATGCTGTCAGCCATCTGCTGCGCGCCGCCTTTGCCGAAGATGTCGTATTCCTTGCCGTCGTCGCCGATGAAGTAGCTCATGTTTTCGACGACGCCGAGCACGCCGATTTGCAACTCGCGGAACATGCCGATCGCGCGACGCGCGTCGTCCTGCGCGACCTTCTGCGGTGTGCAGACGACGACCGCGCCGGTCAGCGGCAGGATCTGACTCATTGTCAGGGGCACGTCGCCGGTGCCCGGCGGCAGGTCGATGATGAGGTAGTCGAGTTCGCCCCATTCGGTCTGCTTGGCCAGTTGATTGAACGCGCCGTGTGCCATCGGGCCGCGCCAGATGAGCGGCTTGTCCGGTTCGACGAGTTGGCCGATGGTCATCGCCTTGATGCCGGCCTTCTCAAACGGCATGATCATGTTGTTGGCCGTGTGCGGCGTGCCCCGGCCGAGCCCGAGCATGGTCGGAAGCGACGGGCCGTAGATGTCCCCGTCGAGCAGCCCGACATGCGCCCCCTCGCGCGCCAATCCGACGGCGAGGTTGACCGACACCGTGCTTTTGCCCACACCGCCCTTGCCCGCGCCGACGGCGATAATGTTTTTCACGCCGGGCAGCGGGTTGTCCAGCTTGGCCCGTGCCTGCGGCGACTGCTGCACCTGCGCGCTGAACTCGATGGTCACCCCGTCGACCCCGTCGATCGGGAGCACGGCGTTGCGGACGTCGCGCTCGATCGTGTCCTTGAGTGGGCAGGCCGGCGTCGTCAGTTCGACGTGGACCTTGACCGAAGCGCCGTCGATGTCGACGTCTTTGACCATGCCGAGTGTGACGATGTCGCGGTGCAGCTCCGGGTCGTTGACGGTCCGCAGGCGGTCGATGATCTGGTCGCGTGTCGCGGGCATGGGTGTGGCGCTTCCGTTGGAGGGCTGTGACGGATCGGTCGAAGGATGGTAGGGGCCCAAGTGCAGGACGCCCAGCGGCGTAACACCGGCCAAAACAGGCACTTGGGGGCAATACGGCGAAATCTGCAATACGTTCTAGTGAGATTACGTTAACCCAATGGCTCCGTTGGACAAAAACGGGGTGGCGGGCGAAAACGGGCCCGCTTGGCCGACCTCGGCAAACAATCTCGACCTACACGCGCAGCCCGCCCGAGCACATTCGCTGTTTCGGGCGGCTGTTTTTTTGTGGCCGGGGGCGTGGGCCAGTCGGAGAAAGTGAGTCGCACGGCGATCGCGGGTTGACAGTGATGAACAGACTCGTGCCACGGCCGTGTCGGCCCTGAAGGAGCGCCTCTGATGAACCGCGCGGCCGACACGGCCGTGACACGAATCAGACACATCGCTGACGTCGCACGGCGCGCCAAAAGAAAACCCGCCGGTGTCGGCGGGTTGGAGAATCGATTCAGAGAATTCGGGCCGGTTGTTCGAAACTTACGCCGACTCTTTCTTGCGTTCCATCGGCATTTCGACCCGCATCTCGGCCAGCGACCTGCTCTCCCGGATGGCGTCGGCGTCGATGACGTACTTGGCGCCTTTTTCTTTCAGGTCGGGCAGGTCGTACATCAGTTCGAGCATGAGCTCTTCCATGACGCTGCGCAACGCGCGGGCGCCGGTGTCGCGCTTCATCGCCCGGCGGGCCAGCAGCGACAGGGCGTCGGCCGTGTATTCCAACTCGGCGTCTTCCATCCCAAAGAAGTGCTGGTACTGACGAACCAGCGCGTTCTTCGGCTCGGTCAGGATCTGGATGAGCGTTTCCTCGGTCAGCGGCTCGAGCGACGTGATGACGGGGAGTCGGCCGATCAACTCGGGGATCATGCCGTACTCGGTCAGGTCTTCCGGCGTGACCTGGCTGAGCAGGTAGCCGATGTCTTCGGTCTGGTCGCCGTCCGCTTCGTGACGCGATTCGGAAGCAAAGCCGATCGCCTTTTGACCGAGTCGTTTTTCGACGATGTCGGTCAGCCCAACAAACGTCCCGGCGCAGATGAACAGGATGTTGCTGGTGTCGATCTGGATGTACTGCTGCTCGGGGTGCTTGCGTCCGCCCTGCGGGGGGACGTTCGCGGTCGTGCCTTCGAGCATCTTGAGCAACGCCTGCTGCACGCCCTCGCCGGACACGTCGCGCGTGATGCTGACGTTCTGACTCGTTCGGCCGATCTTGTCGATCTCGTCGATGTAGATGATGCCGCGCTGCGCCGACTCGATGTCGTAGTCGGCCGCCTGCAACAACTTGAGCAGCAGGTTCTCGACGTCTTCGCCGACGTAACCGGCTTCGGTCAGCGTCGTCGCGTCGCCGATGGCGAACGGCACGTTCAGCGTGCGCGCCAGGCTGCGGGCCAGCAGCGTCTTGCCCGAGCCCGTCGGGCCGATCAGAAGGACGTTGGATTTGTCCAGTTCGATACCGGCTTCTTTATCCTCGACCGCGGTGAGTCGTTTGTAGTGGTTGTGCACGGCGACCGACAGCGACCGCTTGGCGATGATTTGGCCGATCACGTACTGATCGAGGAACTCCTTGATCTGCCGCGGCGTGGGGATCGTGCCGAAACTCGGGCGGGTGCTCTGTACGCGGCGACGTTCCTGCTTGAAGATGTTCTGGCAGAGGTCGGTGCAGTTGGCGCAGATGTAGACGTCGTTCGGCCCTTCGACCATGGGCCCGACCTCGCGCGAGGTCTTGCCGCAGAACGAACAAGTCGTGACGCGTCGGCCCTTGAAGCCGCCGCCACCGCCGCCTTCGCCGCCTCCCGTAGAGGTGGGTCCGTTCGATTCCCTGCCGCCGCCGCGGCCGCCGTTGCCCGATCGCGATTTCGCCATTGATCGTGTCCAAAGCGACGCCGCGGCGTCGTTGGGGAGTGCTGGTTGACCGATAACCCGACCGCCGGGCGCGCGTCGTTCAAGCCCTTGATCGTCCAAACACCGTCCCGGCTTTGGAGATCGCTGCGAGGCGGTCAAAACGCGGCACAAACGTGATCCTCACAGGCCGACGTCCGACTCCCTCATCATACCACATTGCCCGCCTGCGCGGTCGCCGTTGCAGACCGATCGCGCGCAGATTCACAAAGTTATCGCGGACTTTGGCAAGCCGATAAAAAACGCGCACGACTTAGGCACAGAAGAAGCGTCGGACCTGCTCCCGCGGCGGCGGGGGAGAGGCCAACGTCGCGGCGATGCCGACGATCAACGACGCGGCCAGCCCCCAGATAATTGGGCTGACGCCGAGCAGGTTGTACGGGCTGAACGCGTCAAACATTACCCAGTTCGTGACGTACAAAGATAGGTGGGCAAAGAACCCGCCGGCGATCGCCGCGAGCGTGCCGAACGTGTTGGCGCGCGGCCAGTAGAGCGCCAGGGCGACGGGGACCAGGAAGCAGACGGCCAACCCGGTCGCCGCGTAGACGATGACGTCTTGCAGGAATTGCGGCGGGTTCATCGCGACAAGAAGGACGACGACGCCGATGCCGGCCGTGACGAGATAGCTGGCGCGTTTGACAGCCTTGTCGGAGACAGGTCGTTTGCTGTTGCGCTGCCAGAGGTCGCGGACGACGGACGACGAGATCATGAGGATGAAGCTGTCCACTGTCGACATGGCCGCGGCGAACGGCGCGGCGACAAGCAGGCCGGCCAGCCACGGCTGATTGACGGCGTCGGCGACGAACACGCACAGCGCGGGCATCGCGTTGTCGGGGTTCGCCTCCCAGCCGGGGATCAGGTTGCGGGCGCAACAGAAGATAATGACCAGCGAGAGATAGATCACGCCGAGCATGAGCGTGACGATCACGATCCCGCGACGCAGCGTGCGCGTGCTGTTGAACGCCATCAGGCGGACCATATTGCCCGGTTGACCAGCGCCCGAGATCGCCCACATGAAGAAGAACGAGACCGCCACGCCGACCGGCAGGAACCCGTCGACCTGCGTCGGCCGTGGGTCCGGGCCGGGGCCGGAGGTGTAAGCGCCGACCTCGCCCGCGCCGCTTGCGAACGGTTTGAAGTCCGTCGATGTCACGCGCACGTCGGGCAGCGTTTCGACGCTTGGATATGTCTTGGCGATGTAGGCCTCGTTGTTAATCAGCACGGCCTTGACTTTGGCAGTCAGTCGGCCGTCCGACTTCACGAACGCGGCGTCGACGTTGATGCGGATCAGTCGTTTGGTTTGCCCGTCGTTTGTGGTGTGTTGAATCAGTCGCCCGGCGCGCAGCGGTTTGACTTCGTCCGGATCACCGACCCATTCGAGTTCGACTTCGCCGATCTGCGGCGGCGATTGGGCTGCCAGTTCCTTCGTCGCCGAATCCAGCCCGCCCGCCAGGCGTGTCGTCAGCACCAGCAACACGACCACGCCGACGAGCATCACACAGCCCTGCAGCACGTCGGTCCACACGACCGCGCGGAAGCCGCCGAACGACGTGTAGAACACGACCGCCAGCGCGAACACGACGAGGCAGAGCAGATAACCCGGGTCGTCTCCGAACCACGAGTCCGGGCCCGTGACCTGCCCGACCACGGCGACGGCCTGTTGATAAAACGCCACGTCCGCGAGCAGCGCTTTGAGCATGAGGCTCGCGAGCTTGAATTGGGGGATCAGATACGAACTCAGGAAAAAGAGCATGAGTGCGCTGACGACCACGCCGATCAACGGGCTGTTGAATCGGCCGCGCAGCAGGTCGGGCAGCGTGATCGCGCCGGTCTTGCGCGCGACTTGGTTGAGTCGTTTGCCGAGTAGGCCCATCGTCGTCAGTGGGAAGACCATGTAGCTGGCGATCCACAACGCCAGGATCCAGCCGTGCGTGTAGATCTTGGCGGGGAATCCGCCGAAGCTGCCCACGCTCGCCACGGTCGCCGCGAACGTGAACGCAAATGTCCAAGGCCCGAGGTTACGCGAGCCCAGGTAGTACTCCCCAAGGAACGCCTTGCGACGTTGGATCAACCGGTGGCTGATCACGGCCAGGCTGAGCACGATTAACGTGTAGACCGCGAACGTGATCAAGGCGGACGGCGACGCCGCCGTCGCGCCCGCGGCCAGACAGGTCGTGCTTGGTAGCGCGTCAGGCATCGTCGCCCTCCGCCGAGTCGGCGTTGTCGCGCGTCGTGCGTTCGGCGTCCTCGATCATCCGATCCGGGCCCAGGTCGTGGTCCTTCATGAAGAAGGTGGCGAACACGACGGAAAAGACGCCGGCCGAGGCCCATGGGACGACCACGCCCCAGAAGACCCAATGTGGGATGCCCAGAATCAGCGTGACATCGCCCGAGGAATCGCCGTACCCCAGCACGACGCAGGTGGTGATGCACCAGACCAGGCAGGTCGCCCACGCGCCGAGGATGACCAACGCCTCACGCCGCGCCGCGACGAAGACCGGGTCGGGAGGCGGCTCGTTCGTCGACGTTGGTGGGAGCGGGTCGGCCATGTCAGGCCGATGATGATAACGGTTCGTGTCGAGGGACGTTTGATGGGCGCAGCGCTAAGCCGCAAGCGGCGGATGAACTGCGGCCGCTTGCGGCTTAGCGCGTGTCAATGTCAACTCAATCAGGTCACCATCGCTCACGCAACCATCCGAGACGATCCGCCGCTCGACCTCGGCTGCACGCCTTGCGACATGGCGTCGCTGCTGTCGTCCATGTCGCGCGGTTGGGTCGTGTCGCTCAGGTCGGTCGGGTCGGTGCCCGGCGCGATCTCGATCAGGTCCGCATCGAACGCGCCACGGCTGAGGACTCGGCCGATCGTCGGGGCGGTCACCGTGTCGTCGTGACTGTCCAGGTCGGACCACTGCTTGACGTAGATCAACCGGATCGACGTCTGCGACTCGACCGACGTATCGGTCACGTTGCGGGCCTTGAGGCGCAGCGTGTGCCACGAACGGGCGCCTTCGCCGACCGAGATCGTCGCGTTGTCGACATCGCGGACGACCAGGCTGCGCAGGCCGCCGGACACCGTGACGTTGCCCGCGATGTTCACGTTGTTCGCGTGCAACGCGCGCAGGTCGCCGGTGACGGTCACGCCTTTGAGCATGGTTGTGGCGCGGTGGCCGCGGGCGCGGACCATGAGCTTCGACGACTTGTTCGTGCCGCTCACGACCAGTTCGACACTGCCGTCGGGGTGCATGTGTACTTCACCCTGGCCTTGGCCGTACAGGCGGACCATGACGCTCACGTTGGTCGCGTCGGTGTAGAACAGCGGCGCGGAACTGTCGAAGTTGAGCACCTCGGTCTGAGCGATGGTCAGGTTGGCTGACGACGACCAACGCACGTTGTTGGACTCGTTCGTCTCGTCGACGTGGTTGCCGGAGTCGGCCTTGACCGCGACGAAATAGTCGCCGGCTGGGATCGAGTCGGGCAGGCTCACCTCGTGCGTGTTGATCAACCCGTCGGCCGAAGCGCCGGCCCCGTCGTAGCGCGCGGTGTCGAGGATGATGTCGTCGTTATTGCCCCACACGTGGTCGCGCGACAGGCGCACCTGCGTGTCGAACACACCGACACCGTCGAGGCTGTCGTCGCTCGCGTCGTTCACCACGGAATCGACGCGCAGCGTCTGACCTGCTTCGTACACACCGTCTTCATACCCGATCGATCCGACGACCAGGTCCGGCAACTCGGGCGCTGGCGGCGGAGGTGGAGGCGGTGGAGGCGGTGGCGGTGGCGGTGGAGGGGGATCCGCTGGCGGCTCAGCCGGTGGTTCTGCGGGCGGTTCTGCGGGCGGCTCGGCTGGCGGCTCCGCGGGCGGTTCAGCAGGCGGTTCTGACGGCGGCGGCGGCGGTGGGGCGGGCGGCTCGGCAGGCGGCGTGACCGAAAGCGTGTAGTTCGGGTTCTGCGCGCCAAGGTGGCCCCACACTTTGACGTAATACACGCCGGCCTCGAGCCCGTCGAACGAGATGAACTCCTCGTCGTTGATGCTCAGGCTGCGCTCGATCACGCTCGACGCGTTGTCGCGGTAGAGCGCCATGTCCAAGTCACCGTCGCGATGTTCAAACGTGATCCGAACACCATGCGACGACCCGCCTTCGTCCGCCAGTTCCAGGCGGAACCAGTCGGTCGCGTCATCCATCGTGTTCAGGCCGCTCACCGTCAACGGCGCGACCAGTCGGCCGAGGTTCGGGCTGTTCAGCCCGCCCGGCAGTTGCGCATCGACCTGCGACGGTGTGTCGTTGTCTTCGTATGCGTCACCGGTCGAGGCGATCGGCGGCGTGACTGTCAAAGAGTACGACGCGCTGGCGACGCCGCTGCTGGCCTGCGTGACGTGGACGAGGTACGTCCCCGCTTCCAGGCCGTCGAGACTGACCCACTCCCGCCCGGTCGAGCCGTCCGATTGGCCGAGCACGGTGACCCCGTCGTCGGCATAGAGCGTCAACGCCAGGTCGTGTTGCGTGTTCGCAAAGTCGACCTGCACGGCCGCGTTTTCGTCGCCGACGCGGTCGAGGCTGAAGGCGAACCAGTCGCCGGTGTCGTCGATGAAATTCAGATTGTGAACGGTCGTCTCGGCTGAGATCACGCCGAAGTGCGCGCTGTTGGCTGCGCCGGGCGTCATGTCAAGCACGGCCGAGGCCGAGTCGTTGTCTTCGTAGCGGTCGGGCGTGGGCGTGATGCTCGTCAGTGCGCCGGCCGCGTTGAGCACGCCGCCGGTGGCGACCTTGCCGTCCAACCCGGCGATCGGCGTGACGCCGTTGAGCAGCGCGTCGCGGACTTCGCTGTACGTCGCGTCCGGCGCTTGCGTCCAGAGCATGCCGGCCACGGCCGCGACGTGCGGCGTCGCCATCGACGTGCCGCTGAACCGCGCGTACCCGCCGCCCGGGACCGTGCTGTTGATGCGAACGCCCTGCGCCGCCAGATCGACCGTCGTCGCGCCGTAGTTGCTGAACGACGCGAGGTTGTTGCTCGTGTCGACCGCCGCGACGCTCACGACGTTCTCGGTTGAGAACGACGACGGGTAGTGCGGTTTCGAGTCGGTGTCTTCGTTGCTGTTGCCCGCGGCCGCGAGGAACAGCATGTCGGCGTCGCGGGAGTTCTCGATCGCCCGCCGCAGCGAATAGTCGGCGCCGCCGCCGCCCCAACTGTTGTTGGTCGCACGGATGTTGACGCCGTGTTCCTGCTTCATCATGACCGAGTAGTTGATCGCCGACACGGCGTCGGACATGAAGCCAGACCCGTCGGCGTCGAGGAACTTCAATGCCATGATCGACACGCTGCCCGATCCGCCGGTCAGCGCGCGCACCTGCTCAGCCGTCTGCGTGATGATGCCGGCCACGTGCGTGCCGTGCGAGTGGTCGTCCATCGGGTCGGCGTCGTCGTTGACGAAGTCGTAGCCGAAGATGTCGTCGACGTAACCGTTGCCGTCGTCGTCCAGGCCGTTGCCGATGATCTCGCCCGGGTTCGTCCACATGAAGTCCTGCAACGCCGGGTGTGTGTAGTCGACGCCCGTGTCGATCACGCCGATCACGACGTTGCCGTCGCCCGCGTCAATCGTCACAAGGCCCTCACCGCCGCCCGACGAAGCAGAAAGCGCGTCGAACACGTGGCCGCTGATGGGCGAGCCGGTGTCGATCCGTGTGTCTTCCCAGCCGTCGCTAAACGTGTCGATGAAGACGTTCGGCTCGGCGTGCGTGATGTGCAGGTTGCGATCGAAGTAGCTCAGCAGCGCGTCGGCTGACAGGTCGGTGTTGAGTTGGACGAGGTAGCTGCCCGACGCGCCCAGGTCGCGGACGACGTGGCCGCCGAGTTGGTCGAGGCCGAGCAGTGTGTTCAGGCTGTCTTGCGTCCAGGTGCCGCCGAACGTCGCGGGGTTGGCCTGGATGAGCCATTGACCCGCCGCGGCCTGGATGTCGCGACCCTGCCAGGTCAGCGTGTCGATCGCCTGCACGGACGCGCCGGTGTCGGCGAACCCGGCTATCGAAACGCGTGTGTCGTCGTAGTCGTTGGATGTCGCCGCGTCGCCGCCGAGCCAGCCGGTGATCGAGACGCGCGTGTCATCGGATGGTGCAATGTTGAGTTGATGTTTGCCCTGTAACACGCCCGCGTGCGCGTCGTGCGACGGGCTGGGCATCGGGCCGACAATCGGGCCGACACCCATGTCGACCGACATGAGCACCCTTGGCTCCAGCGGCTCCATCGCCCCGATCCAAGTGTCGGTGCGTCGGCCGAATTCGGGGGCCAAGGGATGTCTGCGTCGATCGCCACGCCGGCGCGGGCCATCGCCCCGCCGGTCTGGTTGACCTGCACGTCGGTCCATGAAGCGGTGCTCCTGTCCGCCGCACGGGCCTGCGTGGTCCGGGCGCGGGTGCTTCTATGGACCCCCCGTCCCCCAATCGGGATGTGGATGGGTGACCTGAACACCCTCGTCCGGTCGTTCTCGGAACTGTTTCACCGGCGTTCGGGTCGCAACGGTTGGCAAAGAGGTGGCCCCGATTGCCCGGTTGTGACGGCTGGGTCGACTGGGGATGTGGGTGAGCGAATAAACTGTGGCGACTGGACCTCGCGGAGCGTCGCGTGCGACCTTCTCGCCCGGACATCTTCATCAGCGCGACCTCGGCCGACTTGGGCACGTGTCGGCAGGTCATCAAGCAGGCGTTGCTTACGCTCGGCTGCACACCCGTTGAGCAGACCAACTTCCCGCCGTCTGCGGGTTCGGTGCGTCAGATGCTGCGCGAGAAACTGGCTCAGTGCGACGCCGTTGTGCACGTCGTGGGCGTGGCGTACGGCAGCGAGCCGCAGGAATTCAGCGACGACGAGCCGCGGCGCAGCTACACGCAAATCGAGTACGAGACAGCTCGCGAATTGGGCAAGCCGGTTTACCTCTTCATTTGCGGCGACGGCTTCCCTTACGACGCGCACGAACCGGAAGACGACGAACGGCGTGCGCTGCAGCAAGCCCACCGACAACGTCTGCAATCCGGTGACGAACTGTTTACACCGGTCGACTCGCGCGATGACCTATCGCTGAAGGTTCACCAGTTGCAGACGCGCGTCGAGCGGTTGGCGGACGACCTGCGCCGGTCGCGCAGCCGGTTGGCGCGGGGTGTGGCCGTCGTGCTGGTCGTGCTGGCCATGCTGGGCGTCGGCTTGTGGTGGGTCAATCACAAGCGACAAGGCACGCATCAGCAGGTCGAGCAAGCCGAGCAACGGCTCGACACCGTCGAGACGGAACTGGACAAGCAGCGGCGATACATCAAGCAGGTCGCCGACGTGTACAGCCGGCAGCAGGTCGAACTGGCGGCGCTTCGGCTAACCGGCCAGCAAAGGTTCGACCGGGCGGTGGCGCAGGTCGCGCAGGACGCGGGCGTGCCGCCGAGCGAGATGCGCGCCGCGATCGACCTGTTTGTCGCGGCCGTGCTGGCCGACCCAGGCGCCGACTTCTACGACCGCGCGTTGGCCGAGTTCGCTCAACAGCGATTCGCCGACGCGGCCAAAAGCGCCGGCGACGCGGCCGACAAGGCGAGACAGGAGCGTGAGGCGGTCGAGGCCGTCGCCAAGGCCGCCGCGGAACGGATCGAGGCCGCGCGGGTCAAGGAAGCGCGGGCGTTGGCGCTCAAAGCGCACGCGCAGATGGCGAGCGAGCAATTCGGCCAGGCGGTGGCGACCTATCAACGCGCGATCGGTGTCACCCTGCGGCAGACGTGGCCTGAAACATGGGCTGAGTTGCACTTCCTGCTTGGGAACGCGGCGTCCAATTGGGCGCAACGATCAACGGGGGCGGAGATTCGCCAACGGCGTGACTTGGCGCTGTCGGCCTACCGATCGGCCTTGGAGGTGTTCACGGCCGATGCGCACCCGCGGCATCACTGGACGGTCCGCGGCAACGTCGCGCTCACGCAGATCAACCACGCCAACGCCATGACCAGCGCTGATCGCGAGCCCGTGTTGATCGAGGCTCTTGAAACACAGCGCGGGTTGTTGGCGACCGTCTCACGGGAGAAGCATCCGAACTACTGGGCGTGGGTGCAGTTCTGCATCGCCAGCACACTGGCTGATCTGGCCGAGTGCAAGCAGGGTGAGCAGAAGCGGAAACTACTCGAGGCGTCGATGTCGACCCACCGCACGGCGCTTGAGATTCACCGGCGTGAGACCGACCCGAGAAGCTGGGCGATGTCGCAGCACAACCTCGGTGTGACACTCGCGAGTCTGGCGAGGGAAACCGTTGGGCCCAAACATGTCGCGTTATTGAACGAAGCGCGGACCGCGTTCAACGCGGCGTTGGAGGTATATGCGCCCGATACAACACCGAACGAGTGGGCGTACGCTTTGACTCAACGCGCAAGCGTTCTGGGTGGCCTTGCCCGGGCTTCAAGCGGTGATGAGCGATTGGTGCTGAACCGGCAGGCGGTGCGCGACTACCGCTCGGCTCTTGAAAAGATCGACCGCGAAAAACTGCCGAACGAATGGGCGATGGCGCAGCACAATCTTGGCTACGCGTTGCAGGATCAGGCCGAAGCGGCCGGTGTCAAAGCGGGCGCAGGGCTGCGCGAAGAGGCAGTCAAGTGTTTTCGCGATTCCCTGACTATCAACAAACGCGATTCACACCCCGCGCGTTGGTTGAGTACGCAGATCAGCCTGGCCGTCGCACTGGTCGAGTTGGCGGAGACAGACCCCGCCGCGCAGCGCGCCGAACGGCTGCGTGAAGCGGTGCAGTGCAGTCGTGATGTGCTGGCCGTCATCACCGAGCAATCAGCGCCCGAGTCTTGGGGGATGGCTCAGTTCAATCTAGGGATCGCGTTGCGCGCTCAGGCCAAATCGCTCAGCGGCGAAGAACGCCTGCGCGGGCTTCTGGCTTGCGAGGCCGCGTACCGGGCCGCATTGCGTGTCCGCCCACGTGAAGTTGTCCCGCGCGTGTGGGCCAAGACGCAGCACAACATTGCCCATGTGATGACTGAACGCGCAGTCTTGACGAACGATGCGGCCCAGCGAACGGCGATACTGGAAGAAGCGATCCAGGTCTACAAGGATGTGGCGGTCGTGCGTGCCGAGCACGACTCCAGGGTCAACTGGGCCAAGACGCTGGTGTCCGCCTCGCACGCGTTTCGCCACTTGGCGGCGCTTAAAGATCGTTCGGTCCGGTTCAGGTTTCTGGATGAGTCGCTGAAACTGCTTGAGGTGGCGTCGGCCGTGCTGACACGTGAGAGGTTTCCAACCGAGTGGGCCAACTTGCAGGTGTCGCGTGCGGTGACCCTCAATGGCCGGGCGTTCGATGTGGGCGGCGTCGCGGCGGTTCTGTTTCTGGAAGACTCGGTCGCCGCCAGCGAAGCGGCGCTCAGGGTGGTGACCGCTGATCGCTCGCCGGTGGTATGGCGGGACGGGCATCACGCGTTGGGTAGCGCGCTCGCGATGCAGGCCTTGCTCGTCCCCGCGACCCGGGCGGAATTGCTCGACCGATACCGTCGGGCCAAGGCCGCATTGGAAACGTCAATCCGTCTGGAGCCCGATCCGGGTCAGCGGGCTCGCACCATGAAGTCGGTTAAGGGTATCGAAGCAGAGATTGCGCGTATTGAGGGCCTCTAGCGGGCCGATTCCTGACTCGCCCAGCGGTGACACTCGAATCCGATCACGTCGCCTATCATCGCGCTCGACCTTCACCATCCTTGGGAGCTTGAAACATGGGCCGCTTTGCCGCCGTCATCGCACTGTCTCTCACCCTCGCTCTGCTCGCCGTCTCGCCCGCCGCCGCCGACGAAGTCATCCTCAAGGACGGCAGCAAACTCGTCGGCGAGGTGCAACGCCTCGACGGCGGCAAGCTCAAGATCAAGACCGGTTTCGCCGGCGAACTGGAGATCGACGCCGCGCAGGTCAAGTCGATCGGCACAGCCGACGACGTGAACGTCCGCCTCGAAAGCGGCGACACGGTGATCGGCAAGCTCGCCCCCGCGGCCGACGGCGGCCAGACCGTGACCGGCGAGGTCGTCGGCCAGCGCAACGTCCCGGCCGGCCAGGTCAAAGCGGTTTGGCGGAAGGACGACGTCAGCCCCGAGGTCGCCGCCGCGCAAGCCAAGTACGAGGCCGCCCGCGCCAAGTGGAAGCTGCGGCTCGAGTTGGGCATCAACGGCCAGACCGGCAACAGCGAACGTGTCGCCATCAACGGCCGAGCCGAAGCCAATCGCACGACCGACAAAGACCGCCTGTCGATCTACGCCGCAGGTCGATATGCACGCGAGAACGGCGAAGACACGACGCGCGAGATTCTGGGCGGCGCCAAGCTTGAGGTCGACATCAACCAAGACCTGTTCGTCTGGGGCGGCGTCGAATTGGAAAACGACGAGTTCGAGAACCTCGACCTGCGTGCGACGGCTACCGGAGGCCTCGGGCTTTTCCTGATCCGCAAGCCCGAACACGAGTGGAAGGCCCGTGGCGGCCTCGGTCTTCAGCACGAAAGCTTCTCGACCGGCGGCGACCGTACTTCGGCCATCGGCCAGGCCGGCCACGACTACTGGATCGAGCTGAACGAGTGGCTGAAGTTCACACACACGCTCGACTTTTACTTCCCGCTCGACGACTTCTCCGCCTGGCGGGCGACCATGGAAAACGCCGGCGAGATCCCGCTCAACAAGGAAGCCAACTGGAAGCTCCGGCTCGGCCTCCGCACGCAGTACGACAGTCAGCCCGACGACGGCGTCGACCGACTCGACAACTTCTACTTCCTGAACATGGTCTGGGACGTGCAGTAAACCAGCCTGCTCCCGAGACCACCAGTCAAACCAAAACGCAAAGCGCAAAACGAAGCCGGGCCTTTCCAAAGGCCCGGTTTTCTTTTTACGATTGCGAATTAGCTCGCATCGTCATCTATGACAACGGCTTCCCCTCGCGCTGCACCGCCTTGAGCGCTTCCAACTCCGGCGTCGTATCCTCAGCCTCGGCCGCCGCGCGCCGTCGCCGTTCCATCTCTTCCATCGCCTCGATCGGGTCTTCGGGCAAAGGCTCGCCGTCATCAACCATGTCGTTATCTGCTGTCACGCCAGCTTCGCGCGCCTCGCGTCGTTCCATCAAGCGTTGCTGTGCATGCGTCATCCGCGGCGTCAGGTTCTTTCGAATACGCCACCAGCCGACGATCATGATCAGAACAGCGCCACCGACGACCCACAGGAACTTCTTGTCGATCCCGTCAAGCGACTTACCACTCCCGGCCGAGACTGTCGCCGTCTTCCCGACGAACACCAGGAACGACTCGACCGGCGCGTCCTCTAGTTTCATCCCTTTCAGCTCTTCCTCGGCCGTGAGGTATCGCTTTGACTTCCACACCTTGTAGAAACGTGCGACTAGCCGAACACGCTGACCAGCCAACGGCTCATTCGGCGGGTCGAGCAGATAGACGAGGATCGCCTCGCCCTTGTCGTTCGCTTTGTCGACCTTCACACCCCATTGTTGCAACTTGCCCTCCCACGGGCCGGGGCGACTCAAACGTTGAACTGTCAGCCCCGTACCGTCCTGCTTGCGACTGTGCGGCACGCCGATGAACCGGCCTTCGATCAGAAACAATCCGCCGCGCAGCCGGGCCCGCTCTTCGGCGTTGTTCAGTAGCGATTCGTAATCCGGGATCATCGCGCCCGCTTCGTCGCCCGCCTCCCAGGTCAAAGCGTCCTTGAGCAGCGGGTACAACGCCGGCTCGTCGAACACCTCGCCGTCCGTCGCCGTCTCGACCTGGCCGCGTTGGTCGGGCGACAGCGGCGGGATCGCCAGAACGCAGGTCAACAGCAGTGGGGCGGTCAGGTTCATCGCGGCATTCTAAGTCGGTTACAACTCATACGGACGGGTCGTCCACAGGGATGACACCGCCGCGCGTCGCTTGTCCATCGCGGCGCGTTGGCGCGGCGGGGAGCCACGCCCTGCGGGCGTCCGCGAAGCGCGGCGATGCGTCTGCACATGACGTACCCAATGCGACATCCCCATTTCCTGCTTTCGGGCTCTGCTGATTTCCTGCTTTCCAGCCACCCGCTATCATCCCGCTTCCCATGACCGCCACGCAAACCCAAACCTACGACCTGCCCGCCTCCTGCAGGGGTCGGTGCGTGCCGATCCTCGACTTCGGGTCGCAGTACGTCCAACTCATTGCGAGGCGCGTGCGCGAGGCCGGCGTGTTCAGCCTGCTCGTTCGGCCGGACATTACCGTCGACGAACTGCGGGCGCTTGGCCCCAAGGCCGTGATCCTCTCGGGCGGCCCCGCAAGCGTTTACGATGACAACGCCCCCAAGTGCGACCCGAACCTGTTCGACCTTGACGTGCCCGTGTTGGGCATCTGCTACGGACTGCATGCCGCCTGCCAACTGCTCGGCGCGCAGGTGCAGGGTGCGACCGCCCGCGAGTACGGCCGAGCCAACCTCGACATCGTCGATGGCAGCGACCTGCTGGCCAACGTGCCCGAGCACACGGCCGTCTGGATGAGCCACGGCGACCAGATCGACAATCTGGGTGACGACTTCGTCCGCCTCGCCCGCACATCGACCTGTCCTTACGCGGCTGTGCGGCACAAAGAGAAACCGTTCTTCGGCGTGCAATTCCACCCCGAGGTCACGCACACGCCGCACGGGTCGGACATCCTGGGCAATTTCCTCTACCACATCGCCGACTGCCAGGACACCTGGCGGATGGCCGACTTCGTCGACGAACAGGTGCGCGTCGTCCGCGAACAGGTCGGCGACGGCCGCGTGGTGTGCGGCCTGTCCGGCGGCGTCGATTCGGCCGTCGTCGCCGCGCTGCTGCAAAAGGCCATCGGCAAACAACTGACCTGCATCTTCGTCGACAACGGCCTGCTGCGCAAGAACGAACGCGCATTCGTCGAAACGACCTTTCGCGACCACTTCGATATCGACCTCCGCGTCGTTGATGCGTCGCAACAATTCCTCGACGACCTCGCGGGCATCACCGACCCGCAGGAAAAACGCACACGCATCGGCCACCGCTTCATTGACGTGTTCAAGGAAGCGGCGGATGGCATTGAAGCGGACGTCGCGTTTTTGGCTCAAGGCACGTTGTACCCCGACGTCATCGAGTCCGGCCACGGCCACTCGGGTCAGGCCGCGAACATCAAGTTGCACCACAACGTCGGCGGACTGCCCGAAGAGTTGGGCTTCGAATTGATCGAACCGTTGCGCAGCCTGTTCAAAGACGAGGTGCGACAACTCGGCTCGGTGCTCGGCCTGCCCGAGTCGATGGTCTGGCGTCACCCGTTCCCCGGCCCCGGTTTGGCTGTGCGCGTGCTCGGCGAAGTGACCAAGCCGCAACTCGACATCCTGCGCGACGCCGACGAAATCCTGCTTGAAGAGATCGTCGCGAACCAACTCTATCGACGCACCGCGCAGGTCTTCGCCGTCCTGTTGCCGGTGAAGGCCGTGGGCGTCATGGGCGACGGCCGAACCCACGAACAGGTCGTCGCGATCCGCGCCGTCGAGAGCCAGGACTTCATGACCGCCGACTGGGCCCGCATCCCGTATGACGTGCTGGCGACGATCAGCAACCGCATCATCAACGAGGTGCGCGGCGTCAACCGAGTCGTCTACGACATCTCGTCCAAACCACCCGCGACGATCGAGTGGGAATGACGTTTTGACCTCGATGGTCGCGCGGCGCTTGCGGGCCGCGACGGCCCGCCTACATAGGCCGACCGTCCCGGTCGGCAACCGCCCAATCAACGCAACACCTCCACACCCCATCCGCGTCATCCGCGCAATCCGCGGTTGTCTTCTTTCCGACGTTCGCCGCCCGCACCCGCGTATGATGCAAACGTCATGCGATACCAATACGGCGAGTTCGACGGTCAACCTTTCCCGACGCCTGACGACCTGTTCCCGTCGGCCAACGTTGTTGACTTCATCCTGCAGCACGGCGAGCAGGCGCTCGACGCGATGCAGAACGCCGAGGACGACGAGCTGGCGCAGCTTATTCAGCAGATGATTGACGCCGGCCTGCTCGAACGCGACGAAGGCACGGGGCAGTTGCGCATCACGCCGAAGATGTTGCGCGGCATCCAACACAAGGCGTTGCTCGACATCTTCGAAGGGCTGAACCGCGGGAACAAGGAAGGTCACCTGACCGAAGACCCCGGCCGAGGCGACGAACGCACCGACGGGACGAAGTCTTACGAGTTCGGCGACCCGTTGAGTGAGATTGATCTGGGCGCGACGATGCGCCGCGTGTTGAGTCGTCAGCGAAGCGAGCAAGTTGAGTCGTCTTCCGTGGGCACGGGTCTGCCCTTGTCGATCACACCCGCCGACTTCGAACTGCACCGCACGGAAGGTCAGGCCGACACGGCGTTGTGCATCCTGATCGACCTTTCGGGATCGATGATGCGCTGGGGCCGATTCTTGCAGGCAAAGCGTGTGGCGTTGGGCATGACCGCGCTGATGCGTCGCCACTTCCCGCAGGACACGGTCGATTTCGTCGGCTTCTACTCGACCGCGAGCCGAATCCGCGAAGACGAACTGCCGTTGGTGATGCCGAAACCGGTGACAATCCACGACCACCAGGTTCGGCTGCGCGCCCCGCTCGACCAGGCGTTGGCCAATCCGCAGTCGATGCCGCAGCACTTCACCAACCTGCAACTCGGCCTGCGCATGGCGCAGCAAGTGCTCGCGCGTCGCGGCGCGGCCAACAAGCAGGTCTTCATCATCACCGACGGCCAACCCACCGCGCACGTCGAGCCGAACGAGGCTGGTGCGGGCGACATGCTCTACCTGCTCTACCCGCCGACGGAGCGCACGTCGACGGCCACGCTCAAGGAGGCGTTGCGTTGCCAGCAGCGCGGCATCCGACTCGCCACGTTTGCGTTGATCGAGGACTACTGGGGCATGGACTGGGTCGGTTTCGTCGATCAACTCACCCGCCTGACACGTGGCACCGCGTTCTACTGCTCGAGTGAAGACCTCTCGTCGACGGTGATCGAAAGCTACCTCAAGGGCAAGCGGTCGAAGAAGTTTGTCGGGTGAGCGTCTTCGCATGATTCGTCGCGGAACGTACAATCGCCGACCATGTCCCAGCCCAATTCTGATCTGACCATCGAACGCTTCACCCTCGGCGACTGGCAGACCAACTGTTATGTCGTGCACGCGGGCGAGGACGCTCAAGGTCGCCGCCCGTGCTGGTTCGTCGACGCCGGCTTCGACCCGCAGCCGATGCTCGACTATGTCAAGGACGAACGCCTCTGGCCAACGCAGGTCGTGCTCACCCACGCACACCTGGACCACATCGCCGGCCTGCACGCCGTCCGCGACGCGTACCCGGACATCCCGATCCTGATCCACGAGGCGGAGCGTCACTTCCTGACCGACACGATGCTCAACCTGTCAGCCGGCTACGGCATGCCCATCGTCGCGCCCGAGGCCACCAGCGACCTGCGCCACGGCGAGGTGCTCGACCTGAACCATGTCGGCGTCGAGGTCCGTCACACGCCCGGCCACAGCCCCGGCAGCGTCAGTCTCGTTCAGCACGCCGCCGGCGTCGCAATCGTCGGCGACGCCCTGTTCGCCGGCAGCGTCGGCCGCGTCGACTTTCCAACGTCTGACGGCCCACTGCTCATCCGCAGCATCCACGAGCAACTGCTCACGCTGCCCGACGCCACGCAGGTCCTGCCCGGCCACGGCCCGGCCACGACCATCGGCGGCGAGCGCCGGCTCAACCCGTACCTGCAGGGCGAACTGCCAACGCACTAATCAAACGCTGCATCGTCCAAGCGACGCACTTACTACTCGACGCACGGAACACCCAACACGCCGCGCGACGCACAACGCGCCATCACCGCCTCATTTCTTCCGCCGAACGCCCTTGCCCATCTGTTCCATCATGATGTTGCCGTCGGCGTCTTTCGTGACACTCGTCCACTGGTAGTGGTCGTCGTCGATCCATTTCATCGTCCCGCTTACCGTGAACCCGCCGTCCGGGTCCTTCGTCTCCGTCGTCATGGTCCGCGTCGCCGCGTTCCAGGTGCTCCGCGTGGTCTGATTGAAGCCGCCGCCCCAGTAGTCATGTCCGCCACCAAGCACCGAAAAGTACACCGTGCCGACATACGCCTGCCGCTGGCGGTCGTAGGTCGTGATGGACATGAACGCCGACTGCCGCTTCTGCCCGCCCTCGTGACGCACGCCCTTACCCTCCGTCCGGAGGAATCGCCCGTTCAACGCCCACTCGGCCTTGACCTTCAACTTCGTCTCACTGCCGTTGGGCACCCAAACGCCGGGCTTGATCGTCATCACCGCGTCGAACTCGCCGACCCACAAGTCCAGCACCTTCAACTCGTCCGGCCGATCCTCGTCAGCCGCGACCGCACGACCAGCGAAGAACGATGACACACAAACCATCGCAGCCAACAACAAGATTCGAGTCTTCATACGAAGCCCTTTCGAAATGAGTGACCCACACCGACGCCCAGCCAGACCGGCTGCGCCGTTGAATGACTGGACCAGTGTAACGCACGCACTCGGCCCATTTTTTTCGGCGAGCCGCAGAAAGCGGCCGTTCCTGCGCGATCTGTGCGCCACGTCAACCAAACCGTGCGCGCCGATCGAACAATTGGCGTGGCGACCCGCCATACCCCTCCCTCCAAACGGGCCGAATGGGGTCTTACATATGAATAGACAAGGCTTTACGCTGATCGGCCTGTTTGTCACCCTGACAGGCCCACCCGCCCGGGTTGGCTCCAATCGACGATCCACGCCGCAACCCTGACAGGTCACGTCACGCGAACGCCACAACCCCGCCACGCGTTTAGTGGCACTGCAGGCTCGAAATGGAAGGAAAAACGTCGGCACCTATAAGGGGCCGATCGTCTTGAACGTGCGCACGAATGCGATCGTTTTCGACGACGACGAGCACGTTTATCGCGCATCGCGCCGCGACGCCGCCCCGAGTTTCTTGGCAGCCGCCGCACGGATCGTGAACTTCGTCGTCGACGCGTTCTTGTTCAGGTTGATCAGATTCGCCTTGACACCCGGCGCTACCGGCGCGTCTTTGATCGCCTCTGGGCTGTATCGCGTATACAACGCACCCGGCCCGAAACCGTTCGGTGAATACAGCAGTGACCACTTCACCTCGACCTCGTAGTCACCGGGTTCGGTAATCGTTCGTCCCGCCCCTTCGCGCAGCGGGATGAACAACAGGGGCGTGCGGATGATGTTCTTGCCGCGTTCCCCGCTGTCCCGCCAAAGGTCGATCAGCACGGTCACCTTTCGGCCTGTCCAGTACACGCCGTTCAGCGTCATGTGCTCGCCCAGGTTCAGCGGGTCGCCCAGCACCGACAGGTACACCGGCTCGCCCGAACGCGCCGCACGCAGGCGGGGGATGTCCGTCATCGTGGCCGGCGTCTTTTTCCAGATCGTTGCCAGATCAGCCGTGCCGACCGTCGGCCCGAGTTTGCGCAAGCCCCGCCCGCGGTCGCTGTCGCGCAGGCCGTGTACGACCGGCAAGGCTTCGCTTCCGGCGAACGGCCGCCAAGGGTCGTCCACGTGCTGCCGATGCTTGTCTTTCGGCAACCGTTTGAACTCTGCAAAGTCGGCCTTCGTGATCTGCGGCACACGGCCGGTCGCCGGCGGGGCCTTCTCAGCCACGTCAAACGCGACCCGCCCGGTCACTCGGCCGAAGTTCAGGTGGTGCATCGATGCCGGCGCCGGGCCCAACCCAAGGTGGTAGTGGACGATGTGCACCACCACCTCGTGCTTACCGGCCGGCAGCTTGCCCAGCGAGACGATGTGTGTCCGCTGGAACGGAATGTTCGCCGCGCGCGGCAGGTTGTCATGCCAACTTTCCATGTGGATCGTGGTCTTCCGCCCGTCGCGCTCGACCCGCGCCGGCCGCCAATCAAAGCCGGTGCTGAGTATCTCGCTGGTCAACACCGCCGTCGTCGCCACATCCGCCGCCGGCGGCTGCGCGGGCGGTTGACGCTTGCCCCCGCCACGACCCTCGACGTTTGGCCGAACCAGCGAGACATGCGGCCCCCGCACCATCGGCCTGCCGTCCTGTCCCGGGTGGCTGTCGTACGAGGTCAGAATGTTCACGCGCAACTCGCGCACACCGTCGTCATTGCCGTGACGAATGTCTTCTGCCCATGCCGGCCCACCGACAAGCCCGATGCAGATCAAGCCAACAGCCAGGAGGGTCACGACCCCGCTCGTCTGCCTGGCCTTGGCGTAGGGTGGGCAGTGCCCACCACAGATCACCGTTGCGCCATCGCCACTCTTGGTGGGCAGTGCCCACCCTACAAGGTACGATCGGCGGCGGGTAGTCCCACGGCGCACGTTTCGCGATGATGTGACCATACCAATGGCTCCTGGCACAGGACGCTTCAAAGCGTAGCCATAGGTTGGACGCGCCAGGCAAGGTATGGTTCACCGCCCGAGCGGTACGGAAAACCCTGTTACAAGCACTTTTTACAATGCACGCGATAACGCGCGAACATCCCGCTCAGATATCAACCCACGGTGAGATTGCCTCCATGAACACACGCCTTACATCAACCGTGCTCCTCGCATTGGCCCTGTCGATCGTCCCCGCTTCCGGTCTGCTCGCGGCCGACGGCGACGACCAACCCGCCGCGCCGACACGCGAGCAATTGCTCGAGCTGTCACGCCCCGGCCCGGAGCACGCCGCGTTGGCCAAGTTTGCCGGCAAGTGGAAGGTCAGCATGACCATGGGCACCGGCCAGCGCGCCAGGACATCGACCGGCGGCGGGCGCAGCTACATGACCTTGGAAAACCGATTCCTGTGGGTCGGCTACTCCACGGCCGGCAAGGCGGGTCGGGTCAAGGGCTCGTTCACCCTTGGCTTCGACCGGCGCAACCAGCGGTACAGCCTGATCGCGATGGACACGCACGGCACCTACTTTGTCACGTCGCACGGCAAAATAGACCCGAAGTCGGGCAAGATCAAGATGCTCGGCCAGGACGACGACCCGCACATGAAAGCGATGGGCTTCGACAAACGCTTCATGCACGTCGCCGACTTCACACAACCCGACCGCTTTGTGATCGAGGTCTACTACCTCGACACCCGCAAGAAGCCGTACCGCGAGATCAAAGCGATCGAGTTCGTGTTTGAGAAGGTGGAGTGAGTCGGAGCGCTCACCCGATCCGGGTGCCACATTTTGGCTTTGCAAAGTGTGCCGACTCACCAACGGCGCACGCCGTTTAGCAGCCGCACACGTTGCCATTCGGGACAGTGGGTAGCACGCGTCGCCTATTCGTACGCCAAGCCTACTTGCTCGCCGTCCGCTCTTGCTTCACCGTCGCCTTCTGGGCTTTGCGCGCCTCCCGCATCGCCGGCTGGATCAACACACCGGTGAAGTTGAAGAAGCGAATCCACCGTCGGCGTTTCACGTCGTCGACGACGCCCGTGTGGACGACGTCACCGCGCACCAGCGGCAACGCGACCGTGTAGCTGCCCGTCTTCCGTAGCGGGTTGCCCGCTTTCGTGTCGTCCCGTTGGCCGACCTCGCCCACAAAGGCGAACCCCTTGGCCTGCCCGTTCTTGCGGATGACCACGTAAACGTCGTCGCCGTCGGAGCGCGGGTGTTGCTCGCTCGTGAACGACACGGTGAACAGGTACAGCCCAGCCGCCGGCGCCCGGAAGTGCGACCCGCCCTTGACCCACGCGGCCGGGTGCGTGTTCGTGTGCGTCGTCTTGTACCGGATCGCCCGCTCGGCGTGGGCCGAATACATGTTGTCGCCCGACACGCTGAACGCCACCGCCTGCCCCGCCTTGGGCGGCCGCGCCGGCTCAGCCCAAACTTCCTTCGCCCGGCTTGCGTCGAGCGCGCGGTAGTTTTCGATCACCGGCACAATGCAAGGCACGTTCGTCCCCGTGCTCGGCGGAACCTTCGCAACGCCGCGCGGGTTCTTCGCCGCGACAACCGACGAAATGGACAGGATCAAAGCCACAGTCAGTAAGAGACGGGTTGCGTTCATGGCCGGTGTCCTCAGTAGGCAGGAAAGAGGTTGTGTGATTGCCACTCAAGCAAGTTAGCGGCCTGCGCTTACAGAGACAAGTTGTTTATCGTTCAATCTATCGTGAAGTTGTCGTTGTATATGGTCGGCAGGCATGTAGGCCGCGCCGTTGCGAATTGAATGATATTGGGTGGCTGGTGTTGCGGCTTTGAACAACCCCGGCTTCGGGGGCCGGTCATGTCGTTCTTACGTCGACCCGCCAATGTGAGTCCAGCCGTGGATGATCCGAGCATCAACCACAGCCACTCACCTGCCGCTATTAGCAGTATCGATCGAGTTAGGTTGCTTGTGACAAAAGGCGAGAGAGGATGGTTTTGACTTCGGCTGACGATAAGATAGCCGAGACGGTTTCAATGAAGGCGGCTTCGTCGTCGCACTTCTGACTTGTCGGTGGTCTGTCTGCATGAACCCGTACGGGGTACAGTTCGACATCGTGTCGCGCCGAAAGAACGGTGTATCTATAGTTATTTAAAGATGGAACCAATATGTCAAGGTCAATGGAGAAGCGACTCGAGCCCACGAGTTGTTCGTCGACATCACCAACCAGAACTCCGTCCGTATGCTCTGCGAGGTGCATAGATTGTTCAATCAGGATAGCCTTCGGCGTTCGAACGATGTCTAGATCACTTAGATCGCCCCACATGTTATTGGATGTCATATGCTTGCTCCGGATACTCTTTCAATTGACAAACGAGCGGTAGGTGATCAGATGCGTTTGCGCGATCGGGAATGCCGTGAGGTGTAAGAATTGGTACGCCTTCAATTTCAGTGACCACGTGAATCGCGTCATCACTGAGTAACTTGATAAGGGAAGGTCTAACTAAGACTTGATCAAAGACATTCCAGTAGTAGTTCACTTCTGAGCTTGAACGGTAATAGTACGTACCTAGCGGCCGAGCACCACCCTCGCCCAACACTGTCCACATTGGATTATAGAAAAAACTACAGCGCTCCCCCTGAACCACTCGTGCCTCTTCGGCCGCGATTTCTTTGTCCATGACACCATGCAGGCCTTCAGATCCAACAACACCCACTTCGAATGGGTTCATATTGAGATCACCCATCACGATTGTGCGTGTGTGTCCCACGGACTGTTCTGCCTGTCGGATGTATCTTGCGAGTCGCGTGCTTGCAAGGATCTGATCCTCCGTCTTCTTCCAAAGTTTGCTCGATAGGTGGACGGCCACAACTAGCATGCTCATTCCAATCGGGAAGTCAATATGTCGTATGGCCACGCCGCTGGAATCTCTGGTCAACCAAGACCGACCCGGGCGGAATCGTGTAAGAATGGTAAGACGATCTGACTCGCCACCATCGGCGTAGAACAATCTCTTCTGCCCTCGATTTAGCGCTAATAGGAGCGTGGCCGTTGCAACTTGATTCTCGGCAAGGATCAGTATGTCCGTATTCCAGTCATGAGCAAGTGCAGAGATTTGCCCCGCTGTTGCATTTCCGTCGGTATTCCAAAATGTAATTGTTGGCACAACTCATCTCAAATGGTGTACGTAACCCGAACGTGAGTAGTATCCATTATCAGTCATTCAATACACATACACAAACTCATTCCCATTGAACAACACCAGGCACAGGTCAGCCAGCGCCCGCGTCTGCGGCCCGACGTCCCACGGCTTCGCGTCCTGCACGTAGTTCTGGTACACGTCGAGTTGTTCTTCCCAACTGAAGTTCAGGCCGGTCATTTCCTCGACCATCGTGCGTGTGACTTTGCGGGGCGGGTCGACCTTGACGGGCTTGTGTTGCTTGTGGTATTCGGTCATGCGTTGGAGGTGCGCGGCCGCGGCGGCGTGTTCGGTCGGCGTGGGTGTTCGGCCGAGCGCCAGGCGGAAGGCTTGGATGATCCGTTCGTCTTGTGACTTGGCTTCGCCTTCGATGCGCTTGGCCATCGCCAGCGCGCGGTCGTAGGTGTTTTGGCCGTTGAACAGGGCAAAGACCTGCGGCGTGACGGTTGAGGCGTCGCGGCGTTCGCAGGAGACGTCCGGGCCGGGCTTGTTGAACACCTCGAGCATCGGGTCGGGCAGTGTGCGGATGCGCATCGCGTAGAGCGTGCGGCGGTTGCGTTCCGTCGGCGTGCGCGACGGCTGGTAAGCCGGCCCGACGCTGCCCATGATGTGACGCGGCTGCATGGCGACTTCGAGGTTGATTTCGGGTCGCGCGGGGAAGCCGCCCAACGTTTTGTTCAGCTCGCCGGAAGCGACGAGCATTGCGTCGCGCAGCTCCTCGGCGGTGAGCCGGCGCGGCGTGAAGTAGGAGAGCAGGACATTGTTCGTGTCAGCTTGTTTGGCCTCCGACGCGCCGGGGAAAATCGACGCGCGGCGGTACGTCTCGCTGAGCATGATGCGGCGGTGCAGCTTCTTGATCGACCAGCCGTCCTCAACGAACCGCGCGGCGAGCCAGTCGAGCAGTTGCGGGTGCGTCGGCTTCTTGCCCATGACGCCGAAGTCGTTGGCGTTGGCGGCGATGCCCCGGCCGAAGTGCATCTGCCAAACGCGGTTGACGATCACGCGCGTGGTGCGCGGGTTGTCTGCCGAGGCGATCCACTTGGCCAGCGCGAGTCGTCGGCCGGCGGTCTGATCGGGCACGAGTTGGTCGGCCATGTCGCCGTCGCCGACGAACGCGCTGCACACGGCCGCGCCGACCCGGTCGCCCGGCGACTCCAGCGACCCGCCGCGCAGGATGTGCGTCGCCTCCCCGCTCGACGAGTTGACGGTGAACGCGATCGGCTTGTTCGCGACGACGCGCTTCTTGAGGATCTGCTGCCGCTTCCGCTTGACCTTCTTCACGCCAAGCTCGCCATTCTTGCGGTCGTCTTCGGTCGCGCCCTTGGGCAGCTTCAGTTGGATGTGGCTCTGGTCGCTGATCAGCCGTTGCATGCGCTTGGCGTACGCGTCGATGCCGGCCGTGTTCTCGCGCTTGAGCCACGGCGTCGGCCGCTCGGCGAACTTGATCGGCGCGAAGACGGCCTGGAAGCGGTAGTAGTCCTTCGTCGGAAGCGGGTCGAACTTGTGGTCGTGGCACTTGAAGCACGACATGCCCATCGCCAGGAACGTTCGGCCGACCGAGTCGGTCACGTCGTCGAGGAACTGCTGCCGCGTCACGGCCGCGACGCTCATGCCCGTGTGTTCCCAAGGCCCCATCCGCAGGAAGCCGGCCGCGATGAACAGTTCGGGCCGTCTGTCGCCGGCGGCGAACATCTCGTCGCCCGCGAGCTGCTCCATCGCGAACTGATCGAACGGCTTGTCGCGGTTGAATGCGGTGACGACATAGTCGCGGTACCGCCAGGCGTGCGGGCGGTCCCAGTCGTTGCTGAAGCCGGCCGTGTCGGCGTAGCGGACCACGTCGAGCCAATGCTGAGCCATGCGCTCGCCGTAGTGCGGGCTGGCCAGCAGACGGTTGATTAGGCGGGCGTATGCGCCGGGCTTGTCATCCTTGAGGAACGCGTCGATCTCGGCAGGCGTCGGCGGCAGGCCCGTCAGGTCGAACGTCGCACGTCGGATGAGCGTGCGGCGGTCAGCCCGCGGGGCGGCCTTCAGCTTCGCGTCGTGCAAACGACGCGCGACGAATGCATCGATCGCGCTCGCGTTCTGGGGGATCGCTTGGCCCAGCGCATCCCACGGCACCTTCGGGTCAACGACCGGCCGATACGCCCACAGGTCGTCGGGCTTGTACCGCCGGTTCGTCCAGTCCGGCGATAGGCCGCCGCTGGTCTTGATCAACACACCGCCCGCCCCGGCGTCCCAATGCCCATCTTGATTGGTCGCATTGCCACTCGGCCAGGGTGCGCCGCGTTTGATCCACTCGTGTACGAGTGCGAGCTGTTCCTTCGTGAGTCGGTTGCGCTCCTTCGGCGGCATCTGCAGGTCGATGTCGTCCCACGTGACGGCCGTGTAAAACGGGCTGTGCTCCGGCTTGCCCGGCACGATCGCCGCGTCGCCGGATGTGCCGCCCTTGAGCAGGCCGACACGCGAGCGCATGTCGTACTTCGCCTTGATCTTGCCCGCGTCGGCCCCGTGGCAGCCCATGCACTTGGCGACGACCAGCGCGCGGGCCTGCGCGCCCAGTTGCTCGTCGCTCAGTGGCGCGGCGCTGGACAGACCGGCTGACCACGCCAGCAAGGTGAGAGCCAGGGAGTAAGTCAACGATCGGTTAGTAAGCATGCGATTCATAGCCCATATGATAGCGATATCGCCGCGTACATTGGCATTACATGACACCGCCGCTTACCCTGTCTCATGCAGCGCGAAGGACTCGAGGCCCGCAGGACGCAACCATGCCGGAAGACCCGTACGAAACACCCGAAGAGATGATGTTCGACTCGAACCTCGACGAGTTCGCCACCAAGGTGGGCTTCATCGTCGGGTTGGAGTCGAACGGCAAGGTCTCAGCCGAGGACGCGTACCAGCGCATCCGCAAGCTGTGGCGCGGCCTCAAGAAAAGCCGCAAGAACCTGGGCATCAAGCCGGGCGTCGAAGGCGACAGTAATGAGGACTCCGCGTCCTGACCCCCGCAGCCGCTTGCGGCTTAGCGCTCCGCGCACCTCTCCTAATCGTCGGCCGTCATCCGCGTCGTAATCGTCTCCGAGTATCTCAACTCACCCGTCAGCCCGTTATAAAACTTGAAAATGACTTGCGGGTGCGGGTACGCGATCCGTCGCACGCCGTCGCGTGTCAGCGGGTTGTTGAACACGTTGTTCACCTGCACAACGCAGTAAGTCGGGAACATGCGGTTCTCGCGCGGGATGTCGCCCATCGCCGTCGTCGACCAGCGGATCTCGCAAGGCCGTGGGCCGAACTTGAACGGCCCGTTCACCGGGCGGTTGCCCTCATCGACAGGCCGATGGTTCACCGAGTTGTGTGGCCCCGACGCGAACTCCCACACGTTCTCCGTAATCTTGACAGCGAAGCTGTTGTGCAGGTCACCGGTCAGGATGAACACCCGCTGGTCGAGCCCGTCGAAGAACTCGATCAGGTGCTCACGCTCGTGCAAGAAGGCGGTCCACGCATCGTCCTTGAGCGCCGCGTCGAAGTGATGCCCGCCGCCGCCGACGTGCGGGATCATGAAGTTCACGCTCGAAACGACAAAGAAAAAGTCCGCGCCCGCCTCGGCCTCGCGCTGGATGGATGACTTGAGCCAATCGAGTTGTCGCTTGCCCAGCATCGTCAGGTCGGGTCGATCGCGTTGCTTCAGGTCCTGCAGGTTGCGGTGCGAGCGCGTGTCGACCAGGAAGAACACGCAGTTCGACACGCGGAACGAGCCGTAGCTGCGTCGGCCGATCGAGTAAGACGACTCGCCCGTCGCCGTCGCCGCGGGTCGGATCTGCACGCGGTGTTTGTCGATCACGCGCACGACCTCATACACCCGCGCGTTCGGGTCGCCCCCTTCAACATCGCCGGCCGGGATGTCTTTCACCCCGGCGTCCGGCGTGCCCCAATGCACATGCAGGTTGCCCGTCTGATCGAAGTCGATCGCCGTGAAGTCGGCGTTCGGGTCGGTCAGCACGTCTTTGCCCGCTTCCAGGATCGCCCGGCCGAAGTGAACCGGCTGCTTGTGTGCGACCGGGTTCGCCCAGCCCAGATAGTCGAACCACCCGCGCACGCCGATGTCGCGAAACACCGCCCGCCGATTGCGGTAGCCGACCTCGGCGCACCCGAACACGTCGTTCAGCAACTCGTGGTCGTCGAAGGTGTAGTAGCTGGGGACGTGGCGGTGCCACTTGGCCAGGTTCTTCGCCCGGCCGAGGTACGTCTTGTAATTCTGCCAGACGCCCGTGATCGGCGGCGCGGTCGTGACGATGCTCGGCGTCAGTGACCAATGGATGCCGACCTGTTTCCGCCATGCGTCGGGCGAGTAGTCACGGTCTTCCTCGTAGAGCCAGTCGCCGTTCAGGATCGCGAAATCGACCTTGCCCATGACCTCCCGCAGCATCGTGTTGTACGTCGGCAGCGACGGCCCGAGGCTCGCCCCCGGATTCTGGTTATTCCCGCACGCGAACTCGAAGCTGAAGTTGTACAGCCCGCGCGGGTTGTGTTTGGCGTCTTGGAGTTGTTTGGGGTCGGGGAGCGTGCGGAAGTCGCCGGCCCAAAGCGGGATCGATTTGACGAATCCCCGCTCAGGATCGACGTCGGTTGTCACGGCGACGTAGTAGTTGGAATCGGGCGCCAGCCCGGTCAGCGTGATCACACCGGTGTTGTCGTTTTCAAGAGTTGTTTTGACCGCGGGTGAAACGTCCTGCGTGAACGTGTCGTTTGCGGGCGTGCCGTAGACGACACGAAATGTGCCCGGCTTTCGCGTCCGAGCCCACACGCGCACCGAGTCGTGCGTGACATGCCCGAGCATCGGCCCGTGCGTGATCGTGTTGGTCGGTTGGCCAGCGTCGTCGGATGCGGTTTCTTGGTTCGCGCAACCGACCAACGAAGACAACCAAACGGCGACAAGTAACACAACAGACCATTGGTTTCGCATGAGTCACTCCATGTTCAGGCATCCAGGCCGCTTGCGGCTTAGCGCGAGTCGCCGCTCTTGACCTGATGCGATTGTCCCTGAATCGCGCTGAGCCGCAAGCGGCCCCAGTCCGATCCGCGCGCGGCGGCAACGGGACGCGCTCCCGTAATTGACCCGCACATGCTACCGTGTCGGCCATGCAACCGATTGTCCAGATCTCACTCGACCTGATCACCACGGCCGAGGCGGTGCAGACGGCCGAGTTGGCCATGCGCGCCGGGGTCGACTGGCTCGAGGCCGGCACGCCGCTGATCCTGGCTGAGGGCATGCACGGCGTCCGCGCGTTGCGTGACCGCTTCCCCGACACGCCGATCGTCGCCGACCTGAAGACGATGGACGGCGGCTACCTCGAAGCCGAGGTGATGGCCAAGGCCGGCGCGACACACGTCGTCGTCATGGCCCGCGCACACGAGGAAACCATCAAGTGCGTCGTGCAGGCCGGCCGCGACCTGAACGTCAAAGTCATGGGCGACAACCTCGCCTGCCCCGACATGGTCGACGGCGCACGACGTTTGGAAGACCTCGGCTGCGACTACATCGTCCACCACATCGGCTACGACGAGCGCAGAGGCATCGCCGCGCGCGGCGAACGCATGCCCAGCCCGCTCGATCAACTCAAAGAGGTCGTCGACGCCGTCGGCATCCCCGTGCAAGCCGTCGGCGGGTTGAGCATCGAACAGGCTGTGCAGACGCCGCAGTACGGCGCTCCGTTGGTCGTCCTCGGCGCACCACTGACCATCGACGCCGACGCGTTCCGCACCGCCGACGGCGATGTCGAGTCGTCGCTCAAACTGATCTGCGACACCGTCCACGCGTTCGGCGACGTGCCGGTGACGCCACGCAAGTGAGCCACAGTCTGGTGCCACGGCCGTGTCGGCCGTGTGGTTCATCAATGGCGTTCCGCACGGCCGACACGGCCGTGGCACGAGTCGCTGGATCCAAGTCTAATCTCCAAAAAACCACGCCCGATCCCGTGCCTGGGTGCCACTGGCGGCTTGTCCGCCAGTGCTTTGCACGCACGTCAATCACACTGGCGGACAAGCCGCCAGTGGCACTCGACCAAGCCCACGCCCCCGCGCGTAACATACTGCCCCCATGAAAACCCTCCGCACCGCCATCCTCGGCCCGACCGGCTACACCGGCTATTGGCTCATCGACCTGCTGCTGCGTCACCCGCACGCCGAGGTGTCGTACTTGGCCAGCGCGCGTGACGAGCTGCCGCGCATCGACCACGAGTTCCCCGCGTTGGCCGGCCGATGCGAACTGACCTGTCGGCCGATCGACGCGCAGGCGATCGCCGACGAATGCGACGTCGCGTTTGCCTGCCTGCCGCACAAGACAGCCATGACCCACGTCGCCGCGCTGCTCGCCGCAGGCGTGCGCGTGGTTGATCTGTCAGCCGACTATCGGCTGAGCGACGCCGATCTTTATGAAAGCGTCTACCAGACGCCGCACACCGACCGCGACAACCTCAAGCACGCCGCGTACGGCCTGCCCGAACTGTTTGCCGACGACATCCGCGACGCCGATCTCGTCGCCAACCCCGGCTGTTACCCGACGGCTGCGGCGCTGGGCGTCGCGCCGCTGATCGAACGCAGCCTGATCGACACGGCCGACATCGTCATCAACGCCGCCAGCGGCACGAGCGGGGCCGGCCGATCCGTCAAGCCGCACCTGCACTTCTGCGAAGTCAACGAGGCGTTTTACGCGTACGCCTGCGGCGAGCACCGGCATCAGCCCGAGATCGAACAGACCCTCTCCCGCGTCAAAGGCCAACCCGTGCAGGCCCTGTTCGTCCCGCACCTGCTGCCCATCGACCGCGGCATCCTCGAAACGATCTACCTGAGCCCAAAGGACAGCGACGTGTCGATCGACGACCTGTGGGAAGCGTTCGTAGACGCCTACGCCGACAAGCCGTTTGTTCGGCTGTGCCGCGACCGCATGCCCAACGTGAAGCACGTCCGCGACACCAACTTCTGCGACATCGCCGTCAAGCTCGTCGAGCAGGGCGACGTCCGCAAGGTCGTCGTGTTCTCGGCCGAAGACAACCTGATCAAAGGCGCCAGCGGTCAAGCTGTGCAGAACATGAATGTGATGTTTGGGATGGACGAGACGGCGGGTCTATTAACGTAACGAACCCAAGTGGAGCACAGCTTTGTCGGTCAGGTCATCGACCTGACAATGGACGTCACACGTGTACAGGTGTCAGTTCGATGACCTGATCTACCTGCTGTACAACTCGTCCCCTTTGATCCGTTACTTGGATTTGCGCTTGTCTTGCGGCTTGATGGCCGTCGGCAGCCGCATGAGCAGCTTGCCCGACGCAACATCCCAGACCGCCCAGCCCTTCTTGGCGCAGCGGGATGCGAGCAGTTTGCCGTCACCGGTGAATTTGAAAGCCTGAACGTTGTCGCCGTGCCCGACGATGCGCTTGAGTTGTTTTCCCGTCGCGGCGTCGTGGATCGCGATCACTTCGTCCCATCCGTCACGGTAGTAGCCGGCAATCAGCCGACCGTCAGGAGAGAGTGTCTTGTGTCGCAGCGGTTTGTGTGCAGTGCGTGCGTTCTCCGCAGAAGCCGTCGCGGTCGCGTTGTGATCTGTCGGGCGTGAGGAATGATCGACGGCAGTGGCGGATACCGTGACGACACCCAGCAAGGTCAAGCATGTCAGCAGTGTTGTCATCAAGGTCCATGTAGGCTTAACCATGACAAAGTCTCTCTGTGTGGGGGTGTTGAGTACCTGCCCGGTGGTTTCTTGTACGTATTGCTTGACCGTTAGTGCATAACGGCAGTGTCACAACGGCTGAAGCACTTGTCTCCCAGGGGCGTTCTTTGGGTCTGATAGGCTGCCGGACGGGGCCGTGCAGAACACGAAGGGGGAAACAGGGGTTGTGTCATTCGCTTCGTAGGTCAGGTCATCGACCTGACAATGGACGTCTTACTTGTAACCGTGTCAGGTCAATGACCTGATTTACGCGCTTGGACGGGGCGAGCGGCTACCCATTTGTTGACTACCGACGGAGATCAGCCAGCCGCTCTTACTCCGATACACAGGAAACCGATGAATAGCCAGAGCAGGTGCAAGAAGAAGACCAGCCCTCCAAGTCGCCATGCGCGTCGAGCCCAACGGAAGAAGATCAACAGATAGAGAATGACCCCCACGCTCAGTATGGCCAACAAAGGCCAATGAGCAGGTGACCCTGTCGGGTAGACAACAAGGCCAAAGAATGCGAGCGGTCCGGATAGGAAGTGAGCTGAAAGAGTCAATCCGGACAGCACAGATACTCCCTGAGTAAGAGAAAGAAAAGGGCCGTATCCCGCAGCTATGACTGCAAGATAGACGTGAGCCTCTTCACTAAGCCGCCGGTTGCTACGTTGTAAGTAGGTATCTGCGTCGTCTGGATCAAATCCAGTACCGCACTCCGGGCAGACCGAGCGTGGAAGTGCCTTGAGGTGATACCGACACTTTCGACAGTACATCGAATCGCCTAGCTCGCTCAACATTCAATTGATGATACTGGTGCCAGTTGGTCCGGCCAGACCTACCAAGACCGCCGGTTTCCGGTAGATCTAAAACAATTCCGAAACCACATCCCCATCCGGCAGCACGCGGATCGGTCTGCCGCTGTTGTCCTCGTAGTGCGCGTCGATGTTGACGCCGAGGTGTCGGTAGACTGTGGCGAGGACGTCTTGAGGGCGTATGGGGTTGTCTTTGGGGAAGGCGCCTTTGCTGTCGCTGGAGCCGACGACGCGGCCGCCTTCGATGCCGCCGCCGGCGAGCGCCGCACTAAACACGTTGGGGTAGTGGTCGCGGCCGCCAGTCTTGTTGACGCGCGGCGTTCGGCCGAACTCGCCCCAGGCGAGCACCATGACCTTGTCCATCAGGCCGCGGTCTTCCAGGTCTTGCAGCAGGGCGGTGTAGGCCGTGTCCCAACGGGGCAGGAAGCCGTCGCGCATCGTCTCGTAACCCTTGACGTGCGTGTCCCACCAGCGGCAGTCGACGGTGACGAGTCGAACACCCGCTTCGACGAGCCGGCGGGCGAGCAGGAAGCGTTGGCTCCACGCGGGCACGCCGCAGCGGTCGGGTGTCGGGGCTTTGTAGGCGGGCATGAAGCCGTAACGCTCACGGGTTTCACGCGATTCTTGATCAAGGTCGAACGCGTTGCGCGCCGCGTCGCTCGTAACGATGTCCCACGCGCGGGCGTGGAACTTGTCCACGGCGTCCATCATGCCTGACTTGTCCGTCGCGCGGCGCATGCGGTCGATCTCACCCAGCAACGCGCGTCGGCTGCCCATGCGGTCGACGGTCAGGCCGCGCGGCACTTGGAACAGCGGGACGTTGAACGGCCCGTCGTTCGCCGGGTCAGCCAACGTCTCGAACGGCTTGTACGCCGGGCCGAGGTAGGCTGAGTCGGTGCCCGGCACTTGGCGGGGGATCATGACATACGCGGGCAGCGACGGGTTCTCGTGTTGCAGTTGCTTCGCCACGATCGACCCGACGCTCGGCCGAGTGTTCTGATTCGGGTCGCCTTGATTGGGGTAGCCGGTGAAGCAGTGCTGGTCGCCGGCCGAGTGGCCCGCGTCCTTGTGGTGCAGCGAGCGGACGATCGCCCACTTGTCCATCATCGCGGCTGACTTGGGCAGCAGGTCGCAGAGGTGCACGCCCGGCACGTTCGTCTTCATCGAACCGAACGAGCCGCGGTACTCAGCCGGCGCGTCGGGCTTGGGGTCCCACGTCTCGTGCTGGCTCGGCCCGCCGCGCATCCAGAGGATGATCACGCTCTTGAGTTCGTCGGTCGGCTTGCCCGCCTGCTTGGCCAACGCCTCAGCCCGCAGCACGTCACTGAGACATAGCCCCGTCGCCCCAAGCATCCCCGCGCGTAAAAACGCCCGGCGGTCGACCTTGCGCAGGTGCTCGCGGAACTCGGGGCAGCCGATGCGGTTGGGTTTGGGGTTGGCCATCACACTTCTGTTGATCGGTCTGTTTGCCGGGTTACCGTGACCCGATCTTGCCGGCCGGCGTCTTGTCAGGACAAAACCGGGCCCGCTGGGTTGGGCGCATTCTACATGACACGTCACGGCGATCTCCCGTGGGTCGCCGTCGTCGTACCTGAGGTACGCCCACCGTTCACGCGGCAGACGACTTGCGGCCTCACTTCGGCTTCTTGAAGTAATACACCGTCTTGATCGTCGTCCCCGACCGGTCGAAGTTTTCGACGTCCACGAGTTCCCAGCCGTCGTTCTGTACCTGGCTGAGTTGGCGGACGAACTTGCGGTGGTGCTGGTCGTCGTTGAGGTCGACCGTCATGGCCATGTGCTGCCACCGCACGTCCGCCGCTTCGCCGGCGTCTTTCGGGGCGTCTTGCGCCGTGAGTGTCCCAACGAGGACGGCGCTCAGGCAGAGCACTGTGCAGATGATCGGAACGTTCAGTTTCATGGGTGCTCCTTCAAGTTGAGTGCGATATGTCATTCCACATACCACGGCAGCGCGATCTCGCGTGGGGTGTAGTCGTGGTTCCAGCGCAGCGTCCACAGGTCGGGCAGCGCCACGCGGCGGGCGCTGCCGTCGATGAAGGCGACCTCGACCGCGCCGTCGTGGCGGTCCAGCGCGAAGCGGTTGGTCTGGTGGCCGCCGCCGATCGTCTGGTCCCACTGCGCGGCGGCCGGTACATCGTGTGAATAGGGGAAGCCGCCGACCCACATCGCGTCGGTCACGACGGGGATGTTCGTCGCGTCCGGCGCGAGCAGCGGGTGATACCAGTGCAACTCCGGCTCATGCCCCCAGAGCGTGCGCGACTCGGTCGGGTTGTTGACCCACATGTTCTGGCCGTAGCTGCTGACGTCGAGCGGGTCGCTCGGCCACTGGATACCGTCGAACCATGTCGCGTCCGGCCCGCCGAACCCGAGCGTGCCGAGCGTCGGCGTGGCCTTGATCGTTGTCTCGGGGCAGAAGAGCACGTCGTTGGCGGTGTGGTATTCCAGCAACGACGTGGTCCACCATTGGCCGTCGGGGTTGACGCTGGGCATGAACCGCCCGTCGTAGTCGTTGCTGTGCGCGACGTGCGCGGCGTGGATCTGCGTGACGTTGTTGAGACAGATCGACGCCCGCATGGCTGACCGGGCCTTGGACAACGCGGGCAGCAGCAGCGCGATCAACAGGATGATGATGGACATCACCACGAGCAGTTCGACGACGGTGAAGGCGCGGGCGGGTTTCAAGGGGGTCGGTCCCGGATCGGGTGAAACTGACCTGCTCGGCCGGTGATCAAGTGTATCCGGCCGAGGCGGGGGCCGGCGAGGCTGGCGGAACTGAGCGTTGTATGTGGCCTGGTTGCCGCTTCCGGCCGCCTCCAACCGCATCAGGGCCGATTTCGGTGGTTACCTGTCAGCCATGTTACACGGCGTCCAATCGTTGATTCGGCACTCAGGATCTGTTATAGTCCTTCACGAAGGAGTGTTCTCTACCACCAATAGACCACAATCGACTTGGAGCGAGCCATGAATGCACGCGCGACCCTCGTGAACGTTTTCGCTGTTGCCATCGCCCTTGTGATCGCCGGTGCGACGCAGGCCGCGAATATCTCGTGGCAGTACGGCCAGAACTTCGGCGGCCCCAGTGGCTTCGACGCCATCGACGTCAGCGGCACGCCGGTCAGCGCGTTCAACCTCGGTGTGACGAACGGCCTGACCGTTGATCCGGGCGGCATCAACCTCACGTTCGCGTCGAGCGCGCAACTGGGTGGCAACTTCACGAGCGGCGGGGCGGGCTCGACCGACGCGTCGTGGAACACGATCATCAACGAGACCCGATTCAACGGCAACAACGTGACGCTGCCGGGCTTCGTCAGCGGGCTGACGCCGGGCAACGACTACCAGGTCCAGTTCTTCATCTCGGATCAGCGAGGTTGCTGCCGAAACCGGATCGAGTTTCTGCATGACGGGAACGGGAATAACTCGCCTTCGATCGTGCAGGGCAGTTTCAAGAGTCTGATCGGTCGATTCACCGCCGACGCGGCGAGCCAGACGATTGGGTTTAACGCCGAGCCCGGTTCCGACCCGGTATTGAACGCCTATGTCGTGCGCGACATCACCGGTGTGTCGTTCGCGCCTACGACGGTCCCGCTCGATGTCGGCCCGGGCGACGTGGCCATCAACGCCAACGACGGCGCTAACCCATTACTGGTGGTGGACCTAGTCAACCCGACATCGCTCTCGGCGGGCGAGTACCAGGCCACCAACTTCAACTATGAATTCTCCGGCGGGTCGAACATTGGCGGTGTGGTCACGCCCGTGCTCGTCACCGGTGGTGGAACGGATTACACCGTGCTCGCCCAAGGTGATCCCGTGCCGTTTGGCGGTGTCACTGGCGGGTTCACGACGATCCCCTTTGGTGGCGACGATATGTTCTCGCTCCCGCTCGGTGGCGAGGTGTTTGCCGCCTTTTTCTGGCAGGGCCAGGGCGGGCAAGCCAGCCCGCTCGGCTTCCTGAACAACGAAGGCGGCGCATTCATCCGGTTCGGCGGCGGGACGAACGCCCCGGTCGTCGGCCAGCCGATCAGCGGTGGCAGCCAAGGCACGTTCGCCCGCACCTACGACTTCAGTGTCACGATCGACGGTGTTGCTGCCGTGCCGGAACCGGCAAGCATGACTCTGTTGGGCGTCGCCGGTCTGGCCATGCTGCGTCGGCGACGCGCGACGCGCAACTGAGGTGGCTCAAGCCGTACCGCAAGCCGTGTTGCGACCTGTTAGAGTGGCCGCGATATGAATGCTTGGCGCTGCGCGCATCGCGCCTTCACCCTCATCGAACTGCTCGTCGTCGTCAGCCTGATCGTCCTGCTGATCGCGATGTTGTTGCCGGCGCTCGGCCGAGCGCGGGGCATCGCGCGGGCCGTCTCCTGTTCGAGTAACCTCCATCAGATCGCCGCCGCCGCGACGGACTACGGCACGGACAACGGCTACCACGTGGTCGGTATCGCCTCGTCCGGCGGGACATGGATTTGGCCGACGTTGCTCCGTGGACAGATGGGCGGCTCGACCGAGCCGTTTCATTGCCCCGCGGCCGACGACAGGACCAAGTGGGAAGTCGTGATCAACGGCGGCGGCGACGCCGTTCACGGGTACCTCGACGGTGAGCGTCGTCTTGCCCCCGGCGGACAGACGGACTTCAGCTACGGCTACAACGTCTGGGGCTCGCACGTCGGCCGTGTCATGAACACCGGGCTGGGCACGTACGACGGGCATGCGACGTTCGGCAATGTGCGGGTTGGCCGGGTGAAGAACCCGCCGCGCATGGTGCAGTTCGCCGACTCGAATTACGACGTCGATCTGAACTGGTCGGGGTTTGTCGGACTGGAAGCGCCGCGGCAATACCCAAGCCAGATCCATGAGGGCCGAGCCAACGTCTCGTTTGTCGACGGCCACACCGAGCGGCTGCTACCCGAAGACATCAGCGACCACTGGAACGCGGACGTCAACCGCATCTGGAATATCCACAACGAGCCGATGTTTGGCGCCGGTGGGACGCGTTAGAATTCAGTTCTCCTCCGCGAGTTTGATCGTGGATTGATCGGGACTCACGCCGGCGCAAATGTTTTGCGAAGAGGTTTCACACTCATCGAACTGCTCGTCGTGGTCAGCCTGATCGTCCTGCTGATCGCGTTGTTGTTGCCGGCGCTGGGGCAGGCGAGGCAGCACGGCCGAAACGTGACGTGCTTTTCGAACATGCATCAGATCCAGGGCGCGTGCGTGTCGTACGCTGTCGATCACAACAAGCGCTACCCCGCGTACCGCACCTGGACGACGCTGCTCGGCAAGCGCGGCACGGACTCAGCCTACAACTCACACCAGTACGACGTCGAAGACCGCGTGCTCAACGACTACGTCGCGTACCAGACGGCCGAATGCCCGTCCGACATCGGCGACTCGCACCCGGCGTGGGGCGGGCGGATCACCAACTGCTACGAGCAGTACGGCAACAGCTACCAGGCCCCGTGGAACTACGACGTGTTCCGCACGCAGTTTGTGTTCGGCGTGCCGAACGGGCCGCAGGCCAAACGGATCGACAGTTTCGAGAGCCCCGCGAACAAGGTCGTGATTGGCGACTTCGGCTGGTGGCTCAATCGGCCGTGGTCAAACCCGATGACCCGCTGGCACGACAAGGGCGACGAACGCAACGAGCCGATCGCCTACGCCGACGGCCACACGGCATGGATGCGCGTGCCAAACGAGTACGAATGGGAAGGCGCGACGAATGGGCAGATGTTTCCGCCGGACCCGGGATTTATCTGGTACTGACATTTAGCCGCGTCGCTCGCGACGCGCGTCGGAGGAATAACGAATGGCGAATAGCGATTGTTGATTTGCGAAGTCGGAACACGCGCCCGAGCACGTACTCCGACTTCGCCACTCGCTATTCGCCACTCGTCACTCGCCATTCTGCCTTGCTTCTCACCCCGCCCCGCGTTCATTCCCGCCCTACCCCCGCCTCCTTCCGTTGCCTCCTAAGATCACATCGTGTCCTTTTTCACCTGCAAGCGAGTGACCACCGTGCGCAAATCCGCCGTTGCCGTCGCGATCGCCCTGACGATTGGAGCGTTGATTATGACCGAGGCTGCGCACAGCGCGCCCACCGACCCCCAGAAAGCGAAAGACAAAGACCACAAGGCGCACCTCAAGAACGCCGACGGGTCGTGGAAGTTCACGAACAAACTCGTGAACGAGACCAGCCCGTACCTGTTGCAGCACGCGCACAACCCGGTCGATTGGCGGCCTTGGGGTCCCGAGGCGTTCGCGGAGGCCAAGAAGCGCGGCGTGCCGATTTTCCTTTCGATCGGTTACTCGACGTGTTACTGGTGCCACGTCATGGAGCGGCAGGTCTTTGAGAACGAGAAGCTGGCGGTCGAGATGAACAAGCTGTTCGTCTGTGTCAAGGTCGACCGCGAGGAACGGCCGGACGTTGACGACATCTACATGACCGCGACGCAGATGATGACCGGCCACGGCGGTTGGCCGATGAGCGTTTTCCTCACGCCGCCGGGCGCCGGCGGCGAGAACGACCGCGGGCTCAAGCCGTTCTTCGCCGGCACGTACTTCCCGCCCGAGCCGCAGCGCGGCATGCCCGGGTTCGGGCAGGTCATGCAGCACATCACGACGGTCTGGAAAGACCGCAAGCCCGACGTCGTGAAGGCGGCCGACCGCGCGGCCGAGGCGATCACGCAGCACATGGAGCAACGCGAGCTGGGCGGTGAGTTGACCAGCGGCCTCGTCGTCCGCGCGACGACGCAACTGCTGCGCAGCTACGACCCGCGCGACGCCGGCTACGGCAAGGCGCCCAAGTTCCCGACGCCGAACAACCTCACGCTGATCGCGGCCGTCGTGCAACTCGACCCGGAACAGAAGGACGGCGAGCTTTGGAAGTCGTTGGCCCACACGCTCGAACGCATGGCCCGTGGCGGCATGTACGACCAGGTCGGCGGCGGGTTCCACCGCTACTCGACCGACGGTCAGTGGCTCGTCCCGCACTTCGAGAAGATGCTCTACGACCAGGGCCAACTCGTCGAGGCGTACCTGATCGCGCAGTCGATTCAGCCGGACAAGCAGGACAAACACCTGTACGCGCGCGTCGTGCGCGAGACGTGTGATTACGTCCTGCGCGAGATGGCCGACTCGACCGGCGCGTTCTGGTCAGCGCAGGACGCCGAGGTCAACGCACGCGAAGGCGGCAACTACGTCTGGCTGCCCGATCAGGTCAAAGCCGCGATCAAGGACGAAAAGCTCGCCAAGCTCGCGCTGGAGATGTACGGCCTCGACAAGGGCACGAATTTCCAAGACCCGCACCACCCCGACGAGCCGCGCACGAACGTCGTCTATCTGCCCGTTCGGCTGGACGAATTGGCCAAGAAACACGACATGTCCACGGCCGAGATGGCCAAGAAGCGCAAGCAGATCAACGACCTGCTCTACCCCGTCCGCATGAAACGCGATCAGCCGGGCACGGACGACAAGGTGCTCGTGTCGTGGAACGGGATGATGATCGCGGGCATGGCCCGCGCGGGCAAGCAGTTGAACGAGCCGCGCTACACCGAAGCCGCGAGCAAGGCCGCGCGGTATATCCTCGACCACATGCGCGACGATGAAGGCGGCCTGATGCGCTCGATGCGACGCGGCAAGGTCAGCGACATCAATGGCTTCCTCGAAGACTACACCTTCTTCGTGCACGGCCTGATCGAACTGCACCGCGCGACGGGCGACAGCACGTGGTTGGAGGACGCCAAGAAGCTGACCGCCACCGCCCGCAACCGTTTCGCCGACCAGCGCGGCGGCTACTACGACACGTTGGCCGATCAGGCCGACCTGTTTGTCCGCACGCGTTCGACGTTCGACGGCGCGGTGCCGACGGGTAACAGCCAGATGATGCTCAACCTGGTTGACCTGCACGCGTTGACGAAAGACGAGGCGTACCTGAAACAGGCCGTGACCGACCTGCGTTCGTTCGCCGCGCTGCTCGCCCAACGCGGCGCGGCGATGGCGCACATGCAGCAGGCGTTGCTCCGCGCGCTCGAGGCCGGTGGCGACAAGCTGGTCAAGGCCGACCCCGTCACGCCGACCCTCAACGACGACACGCCAGTGAAGATCACCGCCACGCCCGCCAAGGTCGATCTGGCTAAAGGCCCCGCGACGGTGAAGGTCACGCTCGACATTGGTGCCGGCTACCACATCAACGGCCCCAAGGCCAGCGACGAAGGCCTCGTCGCCACGGCCGTGCGCCTCGAACAGGCCAAGGGCTACGACGTCAAGGTCAAGTTCCCCGACCCGCTGAAAAAGAAGTACGCGTTCAGCGACAAGACACTGGCCGTCTACGAAGGCAAGGTCGTCGTCGAGGTGACAATCACCAAGACCGCCGACGCCGACGCAAAGGCCAAGCCCGTGCTAGTCGTCGAGTACCAGGCGTGTACGGACAAGGTGTGTCAACGGCCGGTGGAGGTCGAAGCGCCGGTGCGGTTTGAGTGACGCGATGGACGAGCACGCCGATCCACGGGACAGATTCATCACCCGCCATCTCGTTGATCGGGACGTCCCTTGTCCGTATTGCTGTTACAACCTGCGCAACTTGACGGCCAATCAGTGCCCGGAATGCGGGACACGTCTGCGTCTGTCGGATGTGATCGAAGAGCCGTCCCAAGTAGGCTGGGCGTTGTGCCTATTCTCCTGGGTATTCATCGCGTTTTGGGCATTGGCTCTGATCATTGTCGAAGTTAAAGATGCAGTCTCTGGCTACTCTTCAATAGAGTCGATTGTGACCGTTGCAGGCGTGGTCAGCATTCCAGCAACAGTTCTCGTCCTGTTGATCGTCAAGCGCCGGCGATTCGTAAGATTCGGGTCGCTTCTCCAGATGTTGGCTGCAGTAGCGTCATTGCTTCTCGCCATTGGCCTATTTGGGGTATTGTGTTGGGCGTCCGTGCCAGTGAGGACATAGTTTAGACATCCATCGTCGGTGATTCCGGGCGTCAGGTCGATGACCTGACCTACGACTTACTTGTTCGCCCGCGTCCCTGGTCTGAATGAATTCCCCCATGAGCACAGTCTCGACGACGCAATCCGCACGTTCACTCTTGCAGGAATACCTGTCCGACCGCGACGAACCCTGCCCGCGCTGCGGGTACAACCTGCGCCGGTTACAGAACGACACCTGCCCCGAGTGTGGTGATGCGTTGACGATCCGCGTCGGCCTGGTCGAGCCGAGGCTGGGGGCCTTCATCACCACGTTGGTCGCGCTGAGTGTCGGCACGGGCGCCGCGTTACTGTTGGCTGTCGTCGGCATCTTCGAGGCGCCGACCAACTGGTGGACAGGGCTGGCGGGCATCGCGTTGCTCATCCTGCTCGTCTTCGCGGGAACGGGGCTGGCCATCGCGCTGGCGCTGCGCACGACCTACCGCCGCGCGACGTCGGGCGTGCAATGGTTGATCGCGATGGGCGCGATCGCCTTCGTGCTGGCGGTCGGCACTGTCATCGTCGTGGGTTTTGACTGACTTCTGAATCAGGACGTCACTCGCATTGCCCTCGCTTATCAATGGACTCCGACCACTCCGACCACTCCGACCACCCGAACGACCCCGTCGACCCCGCGCTGACAGCCTTTCTGGCTGACCACGATGTGCCGTGCATCCGTTGCGGCTACAACTTGCGCTGCCTGACGACCAACCGTTGCCCCGAATGCGGCGTGCCCTTTGTCTTGTTCGACGGGCGGCTGGTGTTTCGGACGGAGGCGTTCACCGGCGCGTGGGCCAGCCTGGCCTTTGGCTTGATCCTCGGCGCGGGCGTGGCCGCCTCGGCGGCAATGGGAGGCAAAGCGAACGGTTGGCCTGCCGTGGTTTGGGTCGCTGTGGGGGGCGTGCTGACGGCGTTTGCCGTCGGGTTGGCGATTCTGGTACTCGAACGCCCGGCGTGTTATCGGCTTTCGATGGCGCATCAATGGCGGTGGTTCCGGGCGATCGTCGGGCTGGTCTTGCTGGCCGTGCTGTTCCTCGTGTTCTGGTTATCGCGTCTGTGGTGAGGGGCGGTCAGGCTAAGGCGGGCACCCCGATTGGGTCGATAACAGGTAGGCGGCCTGCGCGATCCGCGTATCGGCCCCGCGACCTGTTGCCATGCCCGAAACCGACCCCAACAATCAGCTCGTGCCGCTGGACGACGAAGACCTGGCCGACGGTCAGACCGACGGTTTGGACGACGCCGACAGTGTCGCGCCATCGACGTCCTGGTTGGGGCGGTGGGCCAACGTCTGGCACCTGCCGTTGCTGATGTTCGGCGTCGGGTTGATGGCGTTGGGTGTCTACCTGACCTTGCCCAAGCCGGTGGAGCACGACTTCGACGGGGCGCTCGACTCCGCCCAGCAGTACATCATGGCCGGCAACGCGGAGGGCGCACGCACGCAGCTCGCCACCGTCGCCGAGCACATGGACAAGCTGAGCGAAGTGCAGGCCGCGCGGCACGTCGTGCTCCACGCCGACCTGCTCTACCGTGAGCAGCACCAGTCTCCCGTGCCGCCTACGGCCGAGTCGTTGCAGCAGGTCGTCAAGCTCTACCGCGAGGCGGACGCGGTCACGCCGCTATCCGGCAAACGGTTGCAGCGCATGGCCGAGTTGCTCATCGCGCTGGGTCGTGAGGACGCGGCATTGAAAATGATCGATCGGCTGAATGACGCGCCGGCCGAACGGCGCGTGGCCGTCGTTCGACGTGTAATCGAAAACCGCCGGAAGCGGCCGGACGAGAAAGACGGGCAGAGCCTGCTCGCCTTGATCGAGCGGTACGACACAATGCTGCGCGAGGTGCGCGACGCGGACGCGCGGCGGGCTGGGCAGATCTGGTCGACCGCGTTGCGTGCGCGGCTGGCGCTGGAGGCGGGTGACCCCGACTCGGCCGGGCGAATTGTTGAACTGGCGATACCGCGTTTTATGGACACCGCCACGGGTGAGGACAAGGACAAAGACCTCGGCCCGCTGCAGGTTGTGCTCGGCCTGAGTCATCAGCGCAAGGGCGAGTACGAAGACGCCGAGCGGTGGTTCCTGTATGCGCAGGACAATCTGCCCCGCAACCACGCGCGGCAGGCGGAGGCTTACGTCGGGCTCGGGCAGGTCGCGCAGGCTTCGGGCGGGAAAGAGCACATCGCGTTGCAGCAATTCAGCATCGCCGAAGAGCAGTACCCCGGTACGAGCGCGTACCCCGCCGCGCTGATGGGCCGGGCCGACACCGAGGCCCGCTTGGGGATGTTTGCCGAGGGCATCACGCACTTCACCCGCGCGGTCGACCTGATGCTCGAGCCCAACGCTCGGCCGGACGATGTCGACCGCCTCCGCCACCTGTTGCGCGCCCGGTTCAGCACGGCCAATGACACGCTGGATTACGACGCCGCGCTCGAATACCTCACGCTGCTCCGCCGTCTGGCCGGCGATGAAAAAGACGCCGACCTCGAAGCCCTGTTCGCCTCGACGCACGACCTGTTGTCGCAGCAGTACGACACGCAGGCCCGCGACGCGTCCGCCAAGGCCGACGCGCCCGACGCCATCCCGGACGACGTGGCCAAGCACGAAGCGGCCACCCGGCTTGCTCGACAGAACGCGGCCGTCCACGCCGACAAGGCCGGCGACTACTACCTGCGTCACGCCCGGCTGGTCACGATCAACGACGACGACCTGTTCGGCCAATCGCTGTGGCGGGCGGCGGAAAGCTACGACAAGGCCAGGCAGTGGAAGAAGGCGATCGAAGTCTGGGCCGAGTACGTGAAGGCTCGGCCGGAAGACCCCCGCCGGCTCGACGCGATCCACCGGCTCGGCCTGGCCTACGAGGCGGACAAACAGTTCGCGCCGGCGGTCGGCCTGTTCCGGGAACTGATCGAAACCAGCCCGCGCGCGCAGCAGACGTACGACAGCCTCGTCCCGTTGGCGCGGTCGTATATCGAACTGAAGCGGTTCGACGAGGCCAAGCAGGTGCTGCGCAGCGTGGTCACGAACCACGAAGCCATCACGCCGGACAGCATCGCGTACCGGCAGGCGTTAATCGCGCTGGGTCGTCTGCACTACCGATTGAACGAGTACGAAGAAGCGATCGAGCGTCTGGAAGTCGCCGTCGCGCGTTACGGCGACACGGACGAAGGCGCGAAGCTGCGGTTTGCCGCGGCCGACGCCTACCGCCAATCGGCCACGCCGCTGGCGCAGGAGATGACCCGCCCGATGCCCGAAACACGGCGGGCTGAACTGAAGGCGGAGCACGACCGACGGCTCGACCGCGCCGCCGTCCTGTTCAGCCAGGTCGTGAACGAGTTGGAATCAGACGGCGAGAACACGCTGGACGACCTGTCGAAGCTCTACCTGCGCAACGCCTACTTTTATCGCGGCGATTGCCTCTACGACCGCGGCCAGTACGAGCAGGCGATTGACCTGTACGCGCAGGCGGTGAACCGTTACGACAAGCACCCCGCGTCTCTGGTCGGGCTGATCCAGATCGTCAACGCCAACTGCGAACTTGAACGCTTTGACCAGGCCCGCATCGCCAACGACCGCGCCCGCTGGCAACTCAAACAGATCCCCGAAGCCGAGTTTGACGACCCGACGCTGCCCATGTCCCGCGAACACTGGCAGACCTGGCTGAAATGGACGACCGACGCGAAGCTGTTCAGCGATAAGAAGAACCGTTCGGCGGCGGTGGGGCCGTAGGGAACATAGCTCCTTCAGCCCCGGCCTTCGGCCTCATCTTTACCCACATCTTGGGAAGTACGTCCAATGGCGCAGCCATTGTCGGCTGAGGCCTGAAAGGCCGACCAGACTAAAGCCCAGGGCGCAGCCCTGGGACTTGTTCGTACCCACGTGTATGAGCCTTGAATGGCCGACATCAAGTTGGCCTTGCTGTCGTCCATTCAGGGCTTGATTCACACGCACATCGACAACCCAGGGCTAGACGCCCTGGGCTGGAATCGGTCGGCCCTACAGGCCTGCAAATGACGCGGTGAGAGGTGGGTAAGGATAAGACCTTTGGACGGGGATCAGTCAACGTATTGGCAAAGGTGTCAGAGCGCTCGCCGCGCAGCGCAGGCCGTTTGATATGTCGGTCCCCGGGCGAAGCCCGGGGCTGGAGGGAGCGGTCCTATTCACCTCTTGGCTTCACGCGATACGTGAACGCCGCCTTGGTCGCCTTCCCCGCCTCGACGCGCACCTTGATCGTTTCCTGGTCGGGCTTGAAGCGCTTGAACTCATGCCAGACGCTCAGTTCGTACTCGCCCGGCGGGACGTTCGTGATCTCGAACGTCCCGGACTCGCCGGTCACGTCGTGGTAAGGGTGGTCGAGGATGTGGATGTAGGCGAGCATCCAAAGGTGAACGCTGCACGAGACGCGCAAGCCAATCTCGGGGTTCGGATAACGTTTGACAAGGAACTGCCCTTTAACCGGCATGCCGTCGCCAAACGCGGGGTTGGAACGTGGCACCGCAAACAGGTTGTGTAACGTCTCGTCCTCGTTCGTAATATGAAGAGCCTGGTTTGTCTGCACCACCGTGATGTGCGGCACATACTGACAATGGATCTGTCGCAAAACGACCGGCTCTTTCGGAGGCGCCTTATCGCGGTCTTCCGCCAGCCCGTCTGTGATATGGACCAATACGTTCTGCAACGTTTGGTTGTTCCCAAACAGCACCCGTTCATCCGGCGGTCCGGGTAACTCGCGAGCGTTCCAATATCTGATGCACGCCGGATCACCGGAGACTTTGATCGGTTTCAGCATTGGCGTAGGCCCGACGTATTGAACAACGCCCCGAATCGTCCCCGTCGTCGCGGTTTGCTGCTGACACCCGATCAGACATCCCATCAGGATGAAACCAACGCTCAAATGGCGGATGCGTGACATCGCCCGATTGTACCGTTGGTCGACAAGCCGCTCGGTCCACACGGGAGGAATGACGAATGGCGAGTCGCGAATAGCGATTTGCGAAGTCGGAATTGCAGTCCGGACGCCCCCTCCGCCTTCATCAATCGTCATTCGATATTCGCCATTCGCCATTCTTCCCCGTTCCCGCCCCAATTCACCATGGCCGGCCACTCGGCTTGCCTGTTGGGCCGAACGCGGCAAGAATCAGGGTATGAGCGACGATCACCTGTGCGACCCGCAGAGCGACCCGTTCAAGCCGCCGGCCATCCCCACCGAGGTGTTCTGCCTGCACTGTCATCAGGAGTACGACAGCTACCTCATTCACTGGGAGGAAGAGGTCGACGCCGACGGGCGGAAGCGCGGTTTCTGGTGCTGCCCGACGCCGGGCTGCGACGGGCGTGGGTTTGGGTTCGACATCCTGCCGACCGACCAGGAGTGGACGAACGAAGACGGCGAGCGCATGTGGTGTGGCGGCGAGTCGGACGACGACGAAGAGTCGGAGATCTGGGATTACATCTACAGCGGCGAAACCCCGCGTATGATCGACCCCGAGGCAGAACCCTCGGCCGACGAGGACGACCCCGACCTCGTCCAGTGCGCGTTTGACGAGTTCGGCGAACCGGTTGACGAATACGACGTCGAGGACGAGTCGGCAGAAGACGGGCCGTTCGACATCCATTCGCCCCCAATGTTCATCGACCCGTGGTCGCCTCTGCCCGAAGACGGTGACGACGGCGGCGATACCGACGACCCGCGCATCGCGCCATTCCCGATCGGCCCGATCTACATCGACCGCGCTCGTGACAGCGACGAGCCGCGCTGGGAAGACGACATCCCGTTCTGATGACCTAATGGGTCATCGCTGCGTTTGTATGGGTGCCACACTTTGGCTTTGCAAAGTGTGCCGTAGTCATTGTGGTACCCAAGGGACAGCGACACACTTTGCAAAGCCAAAGTGTGGCACCCTTAAGGCGGAGTCAATCACCGCTTGACCCCGTTATCAAACACAAGCTCCAACTGCTCCGCCTTCGCCAGGTCGCGGGGCGTGATCATTTCACGGTCCAACGGTGGGTCGCCGCCTTCGTACTTGCGGATCGTTGCGGTGTAGGGCTGCCAGTTCAGGTCGCCGAGTTTGACCAGTTCACCCATTGACTCGCCCGTTGTCCGCTTGAACGCCTTGTAGACCAGCTCCGAGCAATAGATCGCCTCGTCGTCCATGCGGTACCGCGTGTCGTAAGGCCGACCGAGGTAGTCTCTCGCCGCGTCGATAAACGCCGGGATCTGGTCGGCGTATTTCGGGTCAAGCCGATACACCGCGGCCGCGCGGTGACGCCCGCGGTTGATCCACTTTTCCAACGGCGTTTCGATGGTCGGGCCGATCGCCTCGATGACGACCCATCGGCCGCGGTCGAGCGCGACCACGCCGACGTGCGAGTAGGGCGACCCGGTGGAGCCTTCGATCGCTTCGGTCAACTCATGCCACGGCAGCGACTGAAAAACGATGTCGCCTTCGACAGGCTCATAACCGATCGAGGTCTTCTGCGGCGTGTCGAAGGTACGCGTCTGATCCCAGACTGCGCAGGCGATCAGCGACAGCAACAGGACAACCGTGACCGTGACGCCAAGACGTTTGCTGGTCATGTGGGAATGGTATGCGTCAGGAGAGTTGATCCCAGGGGGGCGTGCGTGCGGCATGAATCGTGTGACACCAGTGGCACACGACCTGGCGAAAACTTGAGGGAGGATCGTTTTCCAGGCTTTGTCCGAAATGTCGCCGGTCCATCCGTAGGGTGCGCTTTAGCGCACCAAGGTCGCGGCGAAACCGTCCGTTCTTCGTGGTGCGCTGAAGCGCACCCTACGTTTCGGACGAAGCCTAGTTTCGTTCAATCTCACCGATCGCGATGAGTGCGGCGCCCCAGATGTGGTAGTCCTTCGACTTGGTGGCAGGTCGGAGGACGGGCAGCGCCGCCTTGGCTGGCGGGCCGATGCGTGCGAGGTAGTCGCAGGCGCGCGTCGAAAATGGTCGGGAGTTCACCTCGACGCCTTTGACCAGACTGGCCAAGTCGGCGTCGCTCGGTTGAGCCATGCGACAAAGCGCGAACGCGGCGGCCAACTGCACGCCGAACGAAGACGTATCTTCTTGCAGCGCGGTCAAACGCTGCTTGCTCTGCGCATCGGCCCTGCCGCGCACCGCCACCGCCTCGGCCGCGGCCGCGCGGACGGCGTCGTCATCGCTCTGCAACGCCTGGGCAAGCACCGGCGTCGCCTCGTTGCCGAACATGCCGATCACACGCACAGCCGTTGCACGCCGCCCCGTATCGCCCGTGGCCAGGTCGTCCTGCCACTGTTCAAGCGTTCGGCCGAACCGCGTCGCGTTGTCGGCCAACGAATGGGTGGAGCAAGCCAACATCCATGCGGCGGCTATCGCAACGCCAACTGTTCGGCCGATCCGAAGAGAAAAACCTTGACGTGATGCGGCGGTGTGGGTCGTTTGTTCTTTCATGGGGTCAACTCGATGCACAGATTAGTCGTTTGAATGTGGGGTCTCGACGACGGTAACCCGCGTTGCGAATCGAAGCACAGCGCCGCCGAACGCGGGTCGCGTCGCGGTGACCAGCGGGCCTTGGATGGGTGCGCGTCGGTTGCCCGACGTCGGTTTGTGTCGCGGTGGATGTCCTGTGCTTCGGCCGCGCCGTCGGCGACGTGTCCACCGCCACGTGAAGTATATCAGAACAAATCTTGACTCCGGGGTTCGGTTGAGCCGACGACGATGGTATCATGCGCAAGCGGGCCGCGCGTGTGGGATGTCGGCCCGGTTGTGTGCGGGAGTTCGACTCATGATTCTGCCCAGCATGTATCGCGGCGGGGCGACGCAAACCGTTCCAAGCCCAAGGTTCAGGCCAGGCCAACTCGTGCGGCACAAGCGGTACAACTACCGCGGTGTCGTAGCCGACCACGACCCGTCCTGCCAAGCCGACGACGCTTGGTATTTCAAGAACCAGACGCAGCCCGACCGCGGTCAGCCGTGGTACCACGTCCTCGTCGACGGCACGAGCAGCGCGACCTACGCGGCCGAGGAAAACCTCATCGCCGACGAAAGCATCGAGCCGGTGCAACACCCGATGCTCGCGATGTTCTTCGAAGGCTACTGCGAAGGCCGGTATGTGCGGAACAGCACGCCGTGGATGGGTTGGTGAATTGCTGACATTAAACGGGGGACAGGTCGGCACGTCGCCTGCCGCACGCTTGTCGCGCAGGTTGGCTGTGAAGAAGCGGAGCGTTTCACGGCGTTGGTCGTCCAATGCCGTGAAACGCTCCGCTTCTTCACAGCCAACCGCTGCCTGCACATGAAGTGGGGCAGACATTCTTGTCTGCCTGTTTAGTCGAACGGCAGACGGGAATGACTGCCTCACGACATTGAGTTGCGTCGATTGCATACAGCCACAGACTCGCGTGACTGCGGATGGCTCCAGCCGTCAACTAATCACATCCCCGCGCCGATTGACCGTAAACGGAAACCCACATTCCGGACACGCCCGCCGATCACCCAAGTCGCGCAGGTCGTACCCGCACTTCTTGCAACGCCCGACGACGTGCGTCGCCTTGTGCGCCGCGTAGATCAACAGCCAGATCGTGAGCACGATCGGTAGCACGACGAGCAGAACGAACATGGCGGCGATCAAGACTTTGGTCACGCCGACATTCTACTACCCCGGCAATTGAGAAACATTTGTGTTGGAGAGGCCCTATTGCACCAACCCCTTCGTCAACCGCATGAACGCCGTCTCAAGATTCACCTGTTCCTCCTGCAACCCGACCAAACGAAATCCCTCGCTCACCAGCTTCTGCGCGATGAGGGACGGGTGGACGCCGTTGTCGCCGTCGAGCATGACCTTGATCTCGCCTTCCTCGGCTTCGGCGCTCAGGACGCCGGGAACGGTCTTGAGCAAGTCGCAGGCGGTCATGGTTTTTTCAGCCACGGTCACGTGCAGGACGAGACCGACCTTCGCGCGGTCCATGATCTCGCGGACGGTGCCGTGGTAGTGGAGCTTGCCCTGTTCGATGATGCCGATGACGTTGCACAGCTCGGCCAGCTCGAGCAGGATGTGTGAGCTGATGAGGACGGTCTTGCCCATGCGGTGCAGTTCTTTGAGCAGCTCACGCATCTCGATGCGGGCGCGCGGGTCGAGGCCGGAGGCCGGCTCGTCCAGCAGGAGCACCTTCGGGTCGTGCAGCAGGACGCGCGCAACGCTCAAGCGTTGCTTCATGCCACGCGACAGGCCGTTCACCTCGGCGTCGATCTTGTACGACAGGTCGGTCAGGTTCAGCACGTCGTCGATGACGGCCTCGCGCTTGTTGCCGTAGATGCCGTAGGCTGAGGCGAAGAACTCGAGGTATTCCTTCACGACCATGTCGTCGTACGTGCCGAAGTAATCGGGCACGTAGCCGATGACGGAGCGCACCTGCCGCGCGTGGACGGGGCCGACCGACAGGCCGTCGATCCGCGCCTCGCCCCATGTGGGCTTGAGCAGCGTGGCGAGGATCTTGATGGTCGTCGTCTTACCCGCGCCGTTTGGGCCGATGAAGCCGAAGCACTGGCCTTGCTCGATCTTGAGATTGAGATTATCCAGCGCGGTCAGCTCGCCGTATCGCTTGGTCAGGTTGATCGTTTCGATCATGGCCATGAGGCGTTACACCTTGTGTCGTCGATCCATGCGCCGCGGTGCGCTTCTACTTGACGGGGAGTATCCAGCGCACGAGCGTTTCGCCGGACGACGGCACGGTATCACCGTCGACCGTAAACGGCACGGGCAGCGGCGCGTCGTCTTCTCGTTTCGTGGTGACCCGCGCGATCACGATGACGCGCGGCAGCGCCCCCAGGTGCGACAGGTCGAACGCTCGGCCGAGTTGTCGGTAGTAAGGCCGAACGCTGCCCGACAGGCCGGACATCAGCGCACCGTGGTTGACGAAATCGGGCGGCGGGAGATAGTTGTAAAACGACAAAGCGACAGCGCGATTGATCTCCTGGTCGATGTCGTTCTTCTGCCACTTGCCCAGGATACCTTCGCCGCCCCAATCCCGATGCTTGAAGGTGGCGGTGGTCGTGTTGTCGTTGGGAGCCGGCCGAACGAAGTAGTTGCCATCGCGCACAGGCCGGACCAGACGGTGTGTGAGATCCACCCACTTGGGTGGCGCATCGAGCTTGAGCGGCGTTTCGGCTTCCCAACGCCACTTCCGGTTCGCGCCTTGGGGCCGACCGATCTCCCACATGTACGGCACTTGTCCCCGACCCGGGCAATAGATGATGCGGATGTCAGTCAGCCCGGCCGGCAAGTTGTGCGTCAGCGTCCCGACCGGTCGGCCGGCGACCAGCCGAAACCCGCCAACCGGCGGCGCCCAACCGGCGGGCGCTTGGTCTTCGTCGTCACCTTCTCCCTTGTCGTTCGAGGCCGATCGGCCGAGGTAATCCAACTCGAACTTCTTCGTCGTCGCGCGGAACGGCACGTCGGCGTTGACCGGCTTGCCGGTGTCGATGACATACCGCTGCTCATCGAGGAATCCGCCCGTGCCCACGCCGCCTTTGAGGCCCGGGCTGGCCAGCGTGTTGGGCGACGCGACCACTTCGTCCGACGCCAGTTCGACCTCCACTCGGCCGTGTCGCGGCACCATGAGCGAGACCCAGCTATGCGCATGCGTCAGGCCGGTCGTCCCGTCGTAGGTCAACACGGTGTAATGCTGTACGCCCGTGCGTTGCGGGCGGAGCAGGGCGGCGCCGCCCCACGTGATCATGCTGAAGATGGCCACGATGATCACGAACGCGACCCACGCGTGGTGCGGTTGCTTGCGGGCCTTGAGCACGGCGAACGCGACCGGGCCGGCGACGATCCAATACCCCGCGAAGACAAACAGCGCGAGCATCAGCGAGCCGAACGCGCTGCCGGTCATGCCGAGTTGGTCGGCGACCAGGCTGTCGGTCAGCTCACGCTCGTTGCCTCTGCGTGAGCTGGCGGGCTTGATCGAACGCTCGCCATCGAGAATGCTGCCTTCGAGCATGCGCTTCAGGTCGAGCTTCGTGTAGGCCGGGCTTTGCCAACCGGTGACGATCCGCCAGAACGGCGACTCGGCCATCGGCATGCCGAGCCGGACAAGCCTTTGGTCCGTCAGGTCGATGCCGATCAGCGTGACCCGCCCGAACCCGACCTGTCGGGCGACGACCAGCGGGTCGGTGCGCGTTCGGCCGTCACGCCAAAGGATCGGCTCGGCGTTCGCCTCGGTCGAGGGGTCGAGCGCGTGCGCCGTCAAGCCGATCTTCATGATCTCCTGACGCCTGCTCGGCGAGAGGCCGGGCGTGGGCAGCAGGAATTCGGGTGGCGGCACCTGGTTGAGCTGCCGCAGTTTCACCGACGGCACCAGGTCGGCCACCAGCGGGTCCATCCATGCGCCGCCGACGCTGGGCATGACGATGACCAGGTGCCCGCCGCGTTCGACCCACCGCCGGACCGAGCGCAGCCCGCCCTGCGCGCCGCGCGACAACGGGTCGCCGCCGTCGGGCGTCCAGACGATCATGTCGCACATCGACAAGCCAAACCAACGGTCGGGCAGCGTGTTCGGCTTCAGCTCGCTGACGACCTTCATGGGTTCATGTTGCGTGACCTCGTCTTCATACCGTTGCAGCCCGAGTGTTCGGCTGCCGATCACGCCCACGACGCCGAACTCGGTTTGCAGAGGCTCGTTGACGGGCTTGAATGACTGTGTGGTCAGCAGTTGTCCGGTCTCGCTGTCGAGCACGCGGATCTGCCACGACTCGCGGGCTGAGTAGTTCCGCCGCGGCACGCCGTACAGCCAAACGCCTTGCCGTCGCCCGCCCTGGACCGTCACCGATCGGCGAGCCAGCACCAGGTCGCCGTCTTCGTCCGGCAGCGACCACTCGACATCGACCTGCCGCGGCTTGTTGAAGTCGGCCGAGAGCGTCACGCGCATTGGCGTCCACTCGCCCAGCCGCCAGACGTCGTTCAGCCCGAAATCGTTTGTACCCACTGTGGCCGTGATCGATTCGCCGGTCGTCGTCCCACCTTCTTCGGGTTGCGCGACCGCGCCACACACGACCGCCAGCACCAGGCAAACCGCCGGACCCCACACATCACTAAGCCGTCGCTGATTGTGCATGGCTGGTGATTCTACTCAATGCGGGGTCGTATGGTTCACAGCGCCGCCAGCCCAATCGTCATCGTACTCGTCCTCGTCATCGTAATCGAAACCGGTCGGATGCCCTGAATCGACCGGGCGTCGTGCCGTGGCCCTCTCGGTCGTGTGGATCACCCCTCACTTGGAGCGCGGACGGGGTACACAATCGAATTGTCCCAACGTCGAAGAGTGTCTGAGGCGGGGTCGATTACGAAGACGATTACGATTACGAGGACGATTAAGGCAACTACTTCAACGCCGCCTTGTGAAACCGGTAATACCCCAACGGGTCGACCTCGACGCCAGTCAGCGACTTGTCGAAGGCCATGCCCTGTTGCGTGTTGACCAGCGGGACGTAGCCGGCGACCTGCTCCTGGAGGCGTTTTTCGACGGCGCGGTACGCGGCCTTGCGCTCGTCGGTCGAGGTGAGCTGCTGCGCCTTGACCAGCGCGTCGTGGACCTGCTGGTCGAAGGCGCGGGCGGCGTTGGTCGAGGCGGGCGTGCCGTCGTCGCTTCCGTCGGCCAATGGGGTGTAGAAGTTGTCCGGGTCGGCGTTGTCGCTCATCCAGCCGACCAGCGCCAGCTCGTACTTCCCCTTGTGGATCGAGTCGAAGTACTCGGCGTTGGGCACAGCCAACGGTGTGACGTTCAGGCCGACGGCTTCGAGCTGCTGCCGCAGTTTGTCCGCGACCTTCGACGGTGTCGGCAGGTAAGGCCGATCGTCCTGCGGGTAGTAAAGCGTCAGCTTCGTGTCGCCGATGCCCGACTGTTCGATCAACGTGCGTGCCTTGGCTTGCCGCGCGGCCAACGGTTCGTCACCGCCGGGCACGCGGTAGGCCGGGGCGTATTCGCCCAGCGTCTGCGCGACCAGCGAGTAGGTCGGCCGAGCCGTTCCGTAGTACAGCTCGATGACCGAGTCGCGATCGACGGCCAACTGAATCGCGCGGCGGAGGTTGATGTCCTTGGTCTTTTCGTGCTGGACGTTGAGCGCCATGTAGCAGATGTTCATCGCCCACCACTTGTAGAGCGTCGCCTGGTCGCCCTGTTCGACTTCGTCCCACACGGCCCGAGGGACATCGTCGACCAGTTGGGCCGTGCCGCTGCGCAACTGCTCGACGCGGGCGCTGGCGTCGGCGACCTGCCGGAACACCAGTGCGTCAACTTTCGACTTGCCGTCTCGGTAGTCTTCGAAGGCATGCAGCCGCGTGTGGGCCGAGGCCTTGTCAAACGAGTAGAGGTAAAACGCGCCCGTGCCCGACGCGTGATCGGCGATGAACGCGCTGCGCTCGTTCGTCTCCATATCTTCCGTCGCCGCGAGCAATGCCGGGCTGATGATCGAAGCCGGGAACATCGCCAGGTTCCGCAGCGCGATACGTGGGACCGGACGCGAGAGATAGACCGTGACCGTCATCCCCTCAGCTTCGACCGACTCGATGAAGTCGTAGAACGGCCGATAGGGTGCGGCCGGCACGTCCAGGTACTTGCCGCGCAGCCGATCGAGGCTGAGCTTGACCGCCGCGGCGTCGAGCTTTGCGCCGTCGTGAAAGGTCACACCGTCGCGCAGCTCGAACTCCACGGCGAGGTTGTCGTCCGCGATGCTCCACTTCGTCGCCAACTCGGGCACGAGCACGTCGGCATTTTTCGGGTCGATGCTCAGCAGCGTCTGGTAGACCTGCCGGATGATCTTCGTGTCGCCGCCGTTTTGCGTCTCATGCGGGTCGAGCGTGCCGGGCCGATCGGCCGTGATGATGGAAACGGTCTTGTCCTCGCTCACGTCGGCCGGGTCGAAGTGCGTTGCCGGGTGCGTCTGGAGGAACGCTTTGACCTTCGGATCGACGTCGCCGCCGCGGTCGCAGGCGGTCAGGATCAACATCGCGAACAGGCAGGGTATGACAAGGAGTGTGCGGCGCATGGGTGACTCTTTGGTGATGGGAGTGCGGGGATTATAAGGAAGCGCTGGTGTCGATGCGTTGTCGCGCGGGTGAGCATTCTGCTGGGAGGGCGAGGCTCCGCCCGAGCCGCGATTGCGCGGCCAACGTCAAGAATTCACCACGGCTCGGACGGAGCCTCGCCCTCCCAAATCAAGACCGTCAGGGCACGCCATGACCATGCGGATGCATCGGTTTGCTCACCGACCGTCCTAAATCCGTTAACCTTGGTCGGTCCGCGCGTCAATGGCTTTCATACGTACACAACCCCCTCGGCCCACCCGGAGTGACCGGCCATGCCCGACCAGCCGAACAAACCTGAATCATCGAAATCGAACGCCGTCAGCCGACGCCGCTTTCTGGCGACGACGGCTGCGGCGCCGGCGATGTTCCACATCGTGCCCGCCCACTGCCTCGGCGGGCCGAAGCACACGCCGCCGAGCGAGACGCTGGGCGGGGCGCTGATCGGCGTCGGCGGGCGGGGGCCCGGCACGTTCAACACCATGAGCCAAGGCCACAAAGTCGTCAAGGTAGCGCAGTGCGATGTGAAGTGGGTCGGCAGCGCCGACAACAAATCGCGCTACACCGACTACCGCCGACTGCTCGAGCGCGACGACATCGACGTGGTCGCGATCGCCACTCCGCCGCACTGGCATGCGCTGATCTCCATCGCCGCGATGCAGGCCGGCAAGGACGTGCTGTGCGAGAAGCCGATGACGCACCACATCTCCGAAGGCCGCGCCGTCGTCAACGCCGCCAAGCGGTACGGCCGAATCTGGCAGGTTGGGACGTTCGGCCGATTCGGCGCGAGCCGGAACCGCGGCAACATCGAGACGCACAAGATCATGCGCAGCGGCGTCAAGCTGCCGCACGAGGTCGTCCACATCCGCAAGGGCGGTTTCAAGGTCAAGCAATGGTCCGGCCGTGTAAATCAGAAGCCGCAGGACCCGCCGGCCAGCCTCGACTGGGACATGTACTGCGGCCCCGCGCCGTACAAGCCGTATCAGCGCCCGCGCGTCGGCGGGACGCACCGCTGGTATTGGGACTACGAAGGCGGCGGCCTGTGCGACATGGCACAGCACCACCTCGACCCGCTCAACTGGCTATACGGCAAAGACGACACCAGCCCGGTGCGCATCACGCCGTACGCGCCACCGGCGCACCCGGAAGTGACAAGCATGTGGGGCTGGGTCGAACTCGAGTACGCCGACGGTTTCACGCTCGTGCTCGAAAGCGGCGAGTGGGGCGAGCCTTACTCGCGGAAGAAGTCGCGCGGCATCAAACTCAGCGACTTGCCGGAGGCGGACCGTAAAAAGGTCGAGGCGATGCCCGACCCCGACCCGCTGCTCAGCTTCGCCGAGGCGGTCAAGCAGCGCAAGCCGGCCGGCGGCAACCCGGAGGCTGCGCACCGCACCGTCACGGTTATCCACTTGGCCAACCTCGCGATCCGACTGGGCAGACCGCTGCGGTTCGACCCCGACACCGAACGCTTCATCGGCGACGACTACGCGAATCGGCTGATCGAACAGCCGATGCGCGCGCCGTGGCGGTTGTAACGTAGGGTGGGCCAAGGCTCGGCGCGGCCCACCACTTGGCATCCGTATGTAAACCCAGATCAAACGTGTCAACTCAGCACTCATCGGTGGGCCGCGCAAAGCCTTGGCCCACCCTACGAAAGACGACGACCCACCTAACCACACGATTGGATCACCCAAATGGCCGACCGTGACACCATCACCGCCCTCGTTGACTCGCTGCCAACTTTCGATCAGACGTGGAAAGCCCCGCCCCGCGCGACGTATGAAACCGCCTACGACAAAGTGCTCGCCGACGGGGCGGACGCCGTGGCCGTGGTGATCGACCTGATCAGCGAGGTCGACAACGGCGAGGACTACAAGGCCCGCAAGCTGTTGCACAACCTGGCGGTCTACACGTCGCAGCCGGCGAAGATCAAGCAGCGACCCATCGTCGCCGAGTCGTTGGCGAAGGCACTTGGTGAAGACCGACCCTGGCCGGTCAAGCGATACCTCATTCAGACATTGCAGGTCTGCGCCGCAAAGGAACAGTCCGCGGCGATCGCGCGGTTTCTCAACGACGAGAACCTGTACGACTATTCAGCTCGCGCGTTGCTGGCCATCAACGACGGCGTCGCGCCGCACTTCCGCGCCGCGCTGCCCAAGTCGGAAGGGCGGGCCCGCGTCACGATCGTGCAGGCGCTGGGCGTGCTGTGTGACAGCGAGTCGGCCGGCGCGATCGGCAAACTCGTCGGCGACGACGACGCCGAACTCGGTCAGACCGCCGTCTGGGCGCTGGCCAACATGAACGATGCGTCCGCGGTCGACACGGTCATCAAGGCGATCGGCAAGGCCGACGGGTTCGCCCGTTACCAACTCGTGGACGCCGGTTTGCAATTGGCGGAACGCCTCGTCGAAGCGAATAAGAAGGCCGACGCCGCACGCATCTACGCCCACTTGGCGACGGCCGACGCATTCGAACGCCACGCACACATCCGCGACGCCGCTAAACGCGGTCTCGAGACCGTCCGGTGATGGCAGCGCGGAACAGCATGGTCATCTTGTAGGGTGGGCCAAGGCTCGGCGCGGCCCACCATCGGGCGTACAAGTTTGCCGTTGGCGCTTGCGTCGCGACGCGGCCGGTATTGGTGGGCCCCGCAAAGCCTTGGCCCACCCTACAAATCATTGAGCAATGTCGCGTGGCGTCTGAGCTTTACGAGCAGATCTGGCAGGTCGTCCGCCGCATCCCGCGCGGCAAGGTCGCGACGTACGGGCAGGTCGCCGAATTGGCCGGCCGACCCGGCGCTGCGCGGCAGGTCGGCTATGCGATGGACGCGTTGGAAGACGGTTCGACCGTCCCGTGGCATCGCGTCGTAAACGCGAAGGGTCAGATCAGTGCACGATATGACCGCGGCTCGGAACGCGAGCAACGCAAGTGCCTGGAAGCGGAAGGCGTGCAATTCACGGACAGCGGCGCGATCCGACTCGATCAGTATCAATGGCGGCCGCGCCGCGGCACCTGATCAGTTCAGGTTGGGGGTGGGCGTGTCGTCTACTTCTGAAGCGGCACGATCGGCGTGTCCCAGCCCGCCAGGTCCTGCGGCTTCAGGCCGGCTTTGCGTCGGCCTTTGCCCCGTCGCCACGTCGCGTTGAAGGGGCCGACAAAGTCAACATTCGCATCGGCCTTGATCGCGTCTTCGAGCCCGATTGCCCAGAAGCAGCCGTTGATGAGCAGCCGACGGTAGCCCTCGTTCTCGATGTCGTTCGACGCGCCATACGTGCTCGTGAACACGCGCCCCGACTTGCCGTTCTGCCCCTTGTACGAACGCGTCCACGCGCCGGGAACGGGCTTGCGCTTCGGGTCGGCCTCCGCGTCGGGCGTCATGGCTTGCAACGGCTGCGCCATCGCGAGGACCGTGCTCGGCTGCAACGGGTTGGCGTTGTACCCGCCGCACTGAACCCACATCTTCTTGACGCCGCGCAGGATCGGGTGGCCTTTCTGTTCGGGCACGATGTCCAGCCGCGTGCTCTGCTGATGGTTGCGGCCGTAGTGGCCGGCCCACTTCTCGCCCAGCACCTGTCGGCCGAACCCGTCCTTGTACTCCGAACCGCCGTAGTTGTTGTTGTAGATCGAGTACGGATTGTTCGCCGGGATGTTCCTGAACGCGTGCGTCGCGGTGCGCAGCCCGACGATCGGCCCGGCCCGGTTCAGGTACGCAACGAAGTGCTTCATCTGGTTGACAGGCCAATTCTGAAAACGCGTAAAGATGACCATCAGGTCGGCGTCTTTGAGCGCTTCGATGCCCGGCACGTTCGACGCCCCGGGTTGGATCACGCCGTTGCCATCAACACCGAACACGACCGTGCACTTAAACCCGTGTCGCTTCGCGAGGATGCGCGCCAGTGCCGGCAGCGTTTCCTCCGACCGGTATTCGTGATCGCTGGCGATGAACACGATGTGCTTGCCCTTGCCCGGTCCAGACTTGCCCTGGTACACGAGCGGCGCTGCCGATGACATCGACGTCGCGATCGAAAGAGCCACCGCCGCCACCCAACGTGTCACATCCATCATCGTGTCGTTCCCTTGTGTAACTGTGTGTAGGTCACCGGCGCACACGCCCATCCCGCCGCTTGCGGCTTGACGCTCACTCGGTTGTCCAGGGAGGTTCATCCCAAATCCAACGGCCCGCCGCCGCACAGGTCCGGGTTGCCGAACTTGTCGATGCGGTGGCCGAACGCGTGCGCGAACGACATTAGCAGACGGTTGTGTGCCGTGTGGCGGAACCGCATCGCTCGGCCGGTCTTGAAGCCCAGGCCGCCGCCGACCATGACAAACGGGATGTCGTTGAGCGTGTGGCTGTTGCCCTTGCCCAGTTCATTCGTCCAGACGATCGTCGTGTTGTCCAGCAGCGTGCCGTTGCCGTCCGGCTCGGGCGTCTCGGCCAACCGCTTGGCCAGGTACGCCATCTGCTCGCAGTACCACGTGTTGATCTTCGTCAGGTCGTTTTGCGCGGACTTGTCGTTGTCCGATGCGTGCGACAGCGAGTGGTGGCCCTTGTCAACGCCGATCCACTTCATCCGCGCTTGCCCGACCGAGTTGGTGTACTGCAGCGTCGCCACGCGGGTGAAGTCGGCCGCGAAGCTGTTGACCAGCAGGTCGATCTGCATTTTACTGATCTTGGGCATGTTGTCGTTTTGGTCTTCGACGCCCGCTTCGAGCTTCGGCACGGCGTGGCCGATCGGCTGATTGGCGGCGTCCTGCAACTCGCGCTCCATCTCGCGCACGCGCTGCGCGTGCTCATCGAGCAGGCGCTGCTCGTTCGCGCCCAACGCGCCGCGCAGCGTCTTCATGTCCTGTTGCAGGTCATCGAGCACGCTGGCGATGACAGCCCGGTCCTTGAGTCGGCCGTACAGCTTGTCGAACATCTGATACGGGTCATCGATCGGCGCCAGCGGCTTGTTCGCGCCGGCGTACGACAGACGCGTCCACGTGTCGGCCTTGTCCGGCACCATGACGCCGAACTCGAGCGAGCCGAACCGCGTGCGCGTGGCCGGGTCTTTCTGCAGGAAGTTCCTGATCTCCTGGTCGATCGATTGGCCGCTGGCCCACCCGGCCGGCGTGTGCGACCCCCCCTGGATGTTGCCCGGGAACAGCTCGATGCCGGTCAGCAGGCAGCCGATGCCGCGCATGTGGTTGTCGCCGTCGCCCCGCAGCTTGACGCTCATGCCGTGCAGAATCAGCGTCTTGTCGCGGAACTGCTCGAGCGGCTTGAGGATCGGCTTGAAGTCAAAGTCCTCGCCCTGCTTGTCGGGCCAAAAGTTCTTCGGGACGATGCCGTTCGGGCTGAACATGACGATCAGCCGCTGCTTGCGTCGCGCGTCCGCGGCGTCGGCCGCGTAGCCGAGGCTCGGCAGATTGGCGACAAACGGCAGCGCCGCGGCGCTCAGCCCAAGGTCACGCACAAACTGTCGTCGTGAGGTTTGGCGGGTCACGGGGATGCTCCAGATCGGGTCGGGCAGGCAGGGGGCAAAACGTCGATCCCCCGCAACATCATTGCACTTCGTCGGCCAGGGATACAAGAAAGGTCGATTCTTAACGCCTGAGGGCCGTTCATCGCCCCTCAGAATGTCTCTGAGAACCTCACAAGCTGGGTCTTACTGAAGACCCGGATAAGAAGCACCACCGGATCCGGGTCTTCGGAAAAACCCGGCTTAGATCGAACGAGGTATCCCGATTCCTACGGCCCGCTCTTATTCTGCACCTTCCCCCGCGCGACCCGCACCGCGATCTCGACCATCAGTTTGCGGATGTCGAATGACTGGCCAGCGAATGAACGCGTCAACTCGTCCGGCGTCGACGTGCCGTACGCCATGATCGATTGTTTGGCCATGTGGTGGTAGAGCTGCACGACGAACGCCCGGTGCGTCTGCGGGCTGGCGGTGACGAAATCAACCAGTTGCTTGGCGCCGTCGAGTTGCACGGTTTCGCCCGACGCGACCTCATACGCGCCGGTCGCGTCGATCGGCTTGTCGCGTTCCTTGTCGCGCCATCGGCCGACGGCGTCGTAGTGTTCGAGCGTGAAGCCGAGCGAGTTGATCATGATGTGGCATCCGCGGCAGGCGTCGGGCTTCGTCTGCAACTCGACGCGCTGGCGGGTGGTCAGGCCCGGGTGCAGGTCGGCCGGCGTCGGCGCCACGGCGACCGGCGGTGGACGCAGGCCTCGCCCCAGCACGCTGCGGACGAGGAACACGCCGCGGTGGATCGGCGACGTTGTGTCGTCATACGAAAACCTCGCGAGGATGTATGGGTGCGTTAACACGCCCATACGCGACGACGAGCCCGCATCGACCTTCATGAATTCCGCGTCGGCCGGCAACTCCAGCCCGTAGTACGACGCGAGTCGGCCGTTGGCGTAGAACTCGCGCGACGAAAGCAGCCGACGAAAGTCAGGGCGATCGCCCCAGACGATGTCATCCATGAACAGGTCGAGCGAATCCCGCAGGTCGTGCGCCAGGTGCTCGTTGAAGTCGGGGTAGAACTCGTCGCTCTTGGGCAGGCCGTGCGTGTGCTCGATGTCCAGCCAATGGTGCAGGAACTGCCGCATCTTGGCCCGCGCACGCGGGTCGTTCAACATGCGCTGCGCGTGCTGCCTGACCTGTTCCGTCGTTTTCAGTTGGCCTGACTTGGCGGCGTCGAGCAGCGCGCGGTCGGGGATCGAGTCCCACATCGTCAACGCCAGTCGCTCAGCCGTGTCGTACGCGTCGCCGCCCATCGACGCGAAGTCGGCGTAGAGGAATCGTGGCGAGGTCAGCGAGAAGAAGACCACACGCTTGAGCGCCGTGTGGACGTCGGTGCCTTCGAACTGCCGATCGACGTACAGCTTGCGTTGTGCGTCGGTCATCGGCCGACGGAACGCGTGCTCGACCCACTTCACGCAGAACTCGCGCAGCTTCGGCGCGTCTTCCGGGTCGAGGTGTTGAATCCCCGCCAGGTCGCGCAGGTTGGCCTCGACGTATCTCGCCGTCTCCAACGCCGCGCCGGTGACCGACTCGGCCCACGCCTTCGAAGCCGACATGCCGCGCTCGTAGCCGACGCTTCGGTCGTCAGCCGGGAACGGCGTCGTCACCGCGAAGACCCGTGGCGACTCGTTCGGCGACAGGTGCCGCGCCGGCACGACCTCGGCCACGGCGTGCGGCCGCTTCCACCAAAGCTCGACGAAGGCAGGCCCAGCCTTGACATTCTTGCGTTGGTCGGAGTTGCCCACGCCCTGGCGGTACGACGAGAACTCCAGCGTGATCGGGACAGCCCGCCCGCCGACCAGATCGACCGACACCTTGTGCTCCGTGTCGTTGCCCGACTTGACCCACCGGTCGAGCGTGGGCGTGTCACGGTCGTCCGCATTGATCCAGAGCTTGAAGGCGTGGTCGGTCTTGATGGTGAACTCGTACCGCCCCGTGTCGGGCGCGATGACCGAGCCGGTCCATCGGACCGTGAACCCCTTGGGGTCGAACTTGTCGCGGTCGGGGTAGTCGGGGCCGAGGTCGAACTTGACCGTTGCGTCAACGCGTTCGTAGACCGGCCGACGCTCGATGCGACGCGACTTGTAGTATCGGCCGCGCAGGCCCTGCTTGTCATGGCGTGGCGGGTTGGGTCGGAAGTGGGCGACCAGGTCGGCTACGGCGTTGCGGTACTGGCGCGCGGTCAACCGAACCGGTTCGATCTGCGGCGGGCGGTTGCGCGCCTGCGCGATGGGCGAATAGAACGCCTCGTGCATATACCGCGCCACGTGCAGCGCGTCGTCGCCGGTGACCTGCTTCGGTTCCTCTTCCGGCATCCACTTGTCGATGTACTTGGCCAGTTGTGCGACCGACTTGTCGCCGACCAGCGGCTTGCTGTATTCGCCCTTGACGCCCACGCCCGCCTTGCCGTGGCAGGACACACAGTGCTTCATATAGACGCGTTCGCCGACGCCTTCGGCCGCACGGGCGGCATGGGGCGTTTGAACCGCCACCAGGGCGGCGAGCGTCAGCAGGGTCACGAGGGGCCGAGCGGGTTGTGTTTTCGTTCTCGTCATGGTCTTTACGTCTTGACGGTCATCGGCAGGGCCGGGCGTCCCGGTGAGAAACGATAGTCACGCCGGGGCTGGGTCGTGCAAAACCTGCCGTTCATGCTCTTGGCGGTGAATCCGGGCAAGGTGTAACGCCTGTACGGCCCGTTGAATGCACGCAACGGCCTTCCGGTTACATCGGTCGTGCCGCCATTGCCGTGTTAACCCAGCGATGGGCGCACGATTGTGACGGCCTGACTCTCAAGTCGCGTCTTTTTCGCGACCGCCGCTTGACAAACGATTTGCGAAAGGTCGGGGCCGGGGTACATCTGCATCGTGTGGGAACCGCCGTCTGACGCATCGGCCCAAGGAACCCACAACCCCGCAAGGGGCGCCGCCCGGAAGGCCCAAAGAGAGACGCGCATGGATTGAATTCACACTCGATTGGGAGAATCCGATGTCCGCCAACGCGACCGCCTTTGAACAGTTCCGCACTGTGCTGCACAAGATCACCGACCGTCGCAAGGCGTCGGGATTCAACCGATCGCGCCGCGTCCGTCGGCCGCGACCCACGACCCCGCGTGACCTGAGCAACCTGCACGCCTCGCTCGAGTCGCTCGAACAGCGCGTGCTCATGTCGGCTGACTTGCCCATCAGCTCAATCGACTTCGAGCTCACCGACGACGGCAGCACGCTCAACGCCGGCGACATCGTCACCGAGCAGTACGCCGACTTCGGCATCCACGTCACCACGCACGACCCGGAAGATCATCCCGCGATGATCTTCGACACCGCCAACCCCACCGGCGGCGATTGGGACTTGCGTACGCCCGGCAGCGGCGCGAACAACAACACGCCGCTCGACAACGTGCTGATCATCAGCGAAGACGCCGACACCGGCGACCCGGACGACAACGGCAACGGCGGTACGCTCATCTTCACATTCGACGAACCGCTGCCGATCGACGCCGTGCAGATGCTCGACATCGACCGTGGTGAGGTCGCGTGGATCACCGGCTACGACGCCGCCGGCAACTCGCTGGGCATGGTCACCGTCAACGGCGCAGGCGACAACAGCGTCCAGACCAAAGCTGTCAACTTCGACAACGTCTCCCGTCTCGAGGTCGAGCTGTCGTCCAGCGGCGCGTTGGCCGGCATCGTGTTCGGCGAGCCGCCCGCCGAGCCGCAGCATGTTGACATCACCATCGATGACGTCATCGTGACCGAGCCGCAGGACGGCCACGTCTTCGCGATGTTCACCGTGAGTCTTTCCGAAGCCGTCGATCAGACGGTGAAGGTCGATTACGTGACCCGCGACGGCGATGCCGACGCGTCCGAGGGCGACTACGTCAGCAAGTCCGGTACGGTCACGTTCGCCCCGGGCGAAACGTCGCAGCAGATCAAGATCAAGGTGTTGGCTGACAACGTCGCCGAGGACGATGAGATGTACTTCATCGACCTGAGCAACGCCCGAACGGACGGCGACGCGCCGGCCGCCACCAGCGACGTCTGGTTTACGCTGCTAAACGGCGAACGCCACTTCGACGACGACACCGACGACGCCGTGATCGTCTCGCATCAATCCGGCCACGCGATGGACGAAGGCCACGTCGAGCTGTCTTTCAAGACGTCCGACAAGCGCGCCAAGCAGGGCATCGTGTCGAAGGACTCCAGCGGTTACGACGGCGGCGGCCACTTTACCATGTGGCTCGAAGGCCGGTACATCAACGTCCGCCTGCAGAGCGATTCCAACTCGTACACGCTCAAGTCGGACACCAGGGTGAGCAACTACACCTGGTACGACGTGCGTGTCGAGTTCGGCCCCGGCGGCATGTCGCTGATCGTGGACGGCGACGTCGAAGACACCAACGGCTACACCGGCGGGTTGGCCGGCAACAGCGAGCCGTGGGTGATCGGCGCGTCGCAGATGTACAGCGGCAACAACGTCGCCAACAACCTGAACATGCCGTTCGACGGCAAGATCAAGAACGTCAAGCTGCACGGGCCGGAAACAGAAGCACCGGCCGAACTGCATGTCAACATCGCCGACCCGGAGGGAAAAGGCACGATCCTCGACCGTGCACCGGAAGTCAAGACGATCCGCATCAACGACGTGACCGTCACCGAGCCGAGCAACGGCACGCGTGACGCGGTGTTTACCGTGACGCTGAGCCAACCGACCGCGACGGATGTGCAGGTCGATTACGTGACCAGCGACGGCTCCGCCAAGGCCGGCCTGGACTACGAAGCGACCAGCGGCACGGTCACGTTCGCGGCCGGCCAAACGACAGCGCAGATCGTGGTGAAGGTGTTGGCAGACGACGTGGACGAGCTGGACGAGATGTTCAACGTCAACCTGAGCAACGCGCGATCGCTCGACGCGCCGGCCGACACCGGCCTGTCAACGCTCGTGCCCGACGGCACGTACCGCCTGGGCAACCACCCAGACGGCAACGCGGCCTCGCCGTTCTACGGCCTGCGCCTGGACGGCCTGCTGACGGGCAACGCCAACGACATCTTCACGTTCGACTTCGAGCACGCCGACAGCGACGTGCAGATGACCGTCGATGGCTCGACGATCCACATCTCCGGCACGGCGTTCGGCGGCCTGGACACGGGCAACGGCTACGACCCGGCCGAGTCCGGCTTGTGGCAACTTGACTTCACCTACAACAACGTCGACCTGCTGGCCGGCGACGACGACCTGCACGTGGACGACGCGCACGCGGGTAGCAACACCGGTACGATCGCGCAGCTCTACGGCGCGAAGCAGTCTTTCGACCTGGAAGACTACGCCGGCTCACACAGCTACTCGTTCCAACTCGGCGACGAGGCGAATGACGCCGGCCATCGCGGCTTCAATGGCGTCTCCGGTTGGGGTTGGCTCAACCACAGCGGCGCGGCGGGGCACTTGAGCGCGTCCGATTGGCTCTTCACCGCGACCCGTCTGCCGGTGCACCCGTGCCCGGTCGAGATCGCCGACGACCAGGGCGTGGGCACGATCCAGGACAACAACGACGACGCGGTCAAGATCCGCATCAACGACACGTCGATCATGGAGCCGGAGTCCGGTGACGTGCAAGTCCAATTCAACGTCACGCTGAGCAACCCCAGCGACGTGCCGGTGACGGTCGACTACGTGTCGGCCAACAACACCGCGGTCGCGAACGGTGACTACAACGCCGTACCGCTTGGCTCAATGACATTCGCCCCCGGCGAGATGAGCCAATGGATCACCGTCGACGTCAACGCCGATGAAGTGGACGAGGTCACCGAGACGTACTTCATCAACCTGAGCAACGCGCAGAACGCGACGATCGCCGACCCGCAGGGTGTGGGCGAAATCCTCGATCGCCCGATCGTCATCCCCGACATCACGATCGACGATGTGACCGTGCAGGAGCCGAAGGAAGGCACGACGCCGGCCACCTTCAACATCAAGCTCAGCGAGCCGACCACGCAGACCGTGACCGTCAAGTACCGCACGAGCGACAACTCGGCCGTGGCTGAGAACGGCGACTACGTCTCCGACCGCGGCACGGTCACGTTCGCGCCGGGCGAAACGATGAAGCAGGTCGATATCGACGTGCTGCCCGACAACATCGACGAGATGGACGAGCAGTTCTTCGTCTTGCTGTCCGATGCCGACAACGCAAACATCGCCGACGACAAGGGCGTGGGCACGATCCTGGACGACGTGATGGACGCGGCGACGGTCATGATCAACGACGTGACCGTGACCGAGCCGGAAGACGGCTTCATCAACGCGACGTTCACCGTGATGCTGAGCAACCCCAGCAGCAAGGTCGTCTCGCTCGACTACATGACCGCGGACCAGTCTGCGTCACAAAGCGAAGGCGACTACGACGCGCAGACCGGCAGCGTGCAATTCGACCCGGGCGTGACGAAGCAGACGATCGACATCCGCGTCAACGCCGACGACCTGCTGGAGCAGACCGAGACGTACGTCGTCGAGCTGAAGAACCCGACGAACGTTGAGATCGTCGACGGCGAAGGCTTGGGCACGATCCTCGATCGCGCGCCGGACAAGCCGGACATCGTGATCGACGACGTGACGGTCGTCGAGCCGAGCGACGTGGTTGGCATGGTCGACGCGGTGTTCACCGTGAGCCTGAACAAGCCGGCGCAGGAGACGGTCACCGTCGACTTCGCCACGAGCAACAACACGGCCGTGGCTGACAACGGCGACTACGCGGCGAACAACGGCACCGTGACATTCAACGCGGGCGAGCAGAGCAAGCAGGTCGCCATCAAGGTGTTGGCTGACAACATCGACGAGGTGACCGAGACGTACTTTGTCAACCTGAGCAACGCCGTCAACAGCAATATCGCCGACAACCAAGGCGTCGGGACGATCCTCGACGCGCCGGAAGACGCGGCCAGCCTGGTGATCGACGACGTGACGGTGACCGAGCCGGTCGTCGGTCAGATCAACGCGGTGTTCACCGTCATGCTGAGCAACCCGAGCAGCCAAACGGTCAGTGTTGACTACGTGTCGAACGACAACACGGCCGTCACGCCGGGCGACTACAGCGCGGTGGCGGGCAACGTCGTGATTCCGGCTGGTTCACTGACAGCCAACATCTCCGTGCCCGTCCTGGCAGACGACGTGCAGGAAGTGAGCGAGACGTACTTCATCGACCTGAGCAATTCGGTGAACGCGACGATTGCCGACCCGCAGGGCGTGGGCACGATCCTGGACAACATGACCTGCCACCACACGGTCGAGACGGCCATGGTGCTCGGCTCGCTGCCCGAGGTCACGCTCAACGACCTGATGATCCACGACGACTGCGGCGTGGACGTGTTCAAGGTCACCGCGCACGACACGGGCAAGCTGCTAATCACCGTGCACCCGAGAAACGACGAGCCGCTGATCATCGAAGTGCTCGACATGAACGGCAACGTCAAGATGGTCACGACGACGACCAGCGAGATCCAGTCGTTCACGGCCAACGACCGCGACCTGTTCCAGAACCTCGGCCTGAACGCCGACGGGACGGGCGTGAACAGCGCCGACCTGAACCTGCGCCAAGCGTTCGAGCCGAGCCTGCTGAGCGAGTTCGGCGTGCCCGTCAACGCGCAGCTCACCAGCGCGACGTTCATGAGCCAGTTGACGATCCACGACGGCTCGCCGGAGCCCTCGCCGATCCAGACCGCGCCGTTCGGTGTCGGCACGGTCATCATCGAGAACCCCAGCGCCTCGACCTCGACCGAAGGCTCCGTGCTGAGCGTGCAGGGTATGTCCACGCTGACCGGCCCGTCGCTTTCGCTGGACACGACCGTCGAGCCGACGGTCAGCGAGGTCGACGGCCCGTCGAACCTGACGCTACCGGTGTCGCGGAACATCGCGCCGCAGAGCATGGTCGAGTTCCTGATCGATGAGGCGACCGACAGCGCGTCGCAGACGCTCGTCGGTTCGGCGCTCGACCATTACCGCGGCGCGGGCGACGTGGCGTTCGACGCCGACCTGACGACGAACATCGTGGCTGACGGCAGCACGGGCAATAGCCCCGGCGCCGGCCAGGTCTTTACACGCGACGCGCAGTTCAGCGGCGAGGTTGAGGTCGAGTATCAATACATCCTCGAAGCCAACCACAAGATGAGCCTGCCGGTCGTGACGCAGGAGTGCTACTGGATCCGCATCAGCAGCCCAACGGGTGAGCAGGTCAAGTACGACATGGAGATCGAGAACTTCGCCGCGCCGGTCCCGACCGAGGTCACCGTCGACCCGGCTGACGACTCGGGCGAGCGCGACAACCTGATCTCGACTGACAGCCCGCGCGTGATCATTCATGACGACCTGCAGAACTTCTTCGACATGGGCATCAACATCCTCTCGGCCGACCTTGCGGCTGAGGGCTTGACGCCCGGCGCGGCGGTCGAGGTGTTCGTGAACGGCGAGTCGGTCGGTTTCGCCGACTCGATCGACGGCAGCAAGACGCTGTTCGAGTTCAACGACCTGCCGCTGAACGGCGAGGGCGAGTTCTATGTGACGGCCGCGACGCGCATCTTCGACGTGCAAATGCCGCCGGTGCAGGGTCGCACGCAGATGTCGCCGCCGCTGCTGTTGACGGTCGACACGGCCAACGACGGCATTGTCGAGGGCACGAACGGCGCGGACGTGATCACCATCGTCGCGCGGGACAGCTCGTTCGACCCCGCGGCCGACGGCGAGGGCGACTTCACCGTGCAGGTCAACAACGGCCCCGAGATCCTGTTCATCAATCAGCCGACGCTGACGGTGGACTCGGGTGCGGGCAACGACCTGATCAACATCCAGGCCCCGGCGCCGAACGGCGCGGTGTGGGGTGTGGACATCCAGATCGACGCCGGCCTGCCGACCAGCGGCGACAAGGTCATCGTTGAGACCCCCGGAAGTGATGAAGTCACATACACCCCGACGGGCGCCGCCAGCGCGACACTCGAACTGGTCGACGCGAACTCGACTATCACGATGCTGAATGTTGACGAATTGCTCTACGACGGCGTGACCGGCGACGACGTGTTGAACGTCAGCGCGATCGACAGCATCGTCACGCCGGGCCGATTCACCGACGAAGGCCTGGTCGAAGCGGTTGACCTAGCGGGTAACGCGCTGCTGGCGTTGACCTTCGACGGTGTGGGCGATGCGAACGTCGCGAGCAACGGCGGCGCGGCCGTCATCGAGCTGACCCCCGGCAGCGACCAGGTGTTGCTCAGCTCGGCGGGTCTGCTGACGGTCACGACGCTGTTCGGCGGCACGAACACGACCGACGTGTCGAAGTTCGACCGCGTCATCCTGAACACGCTCGCCGGCGGCGACTCGATCACCATCGAGCCGAGCGATCTGTTCGTCGGCGGCGTGCAGGTCTTCGGCGGCGACGCGGCGTTCGGCTCGGACGTGGTGCAGGTCAAGACTAACGGCGACGCGACACTCGACCTGGCGGCCGGCACGCTCAGCGGCGTGGTCGCGGGCGACGTCGAACTGGTCGAGGTCGAGCACCTGTTCGTCGACGGCGGCGACGGCGTGGCGAACGCGATCGACGTGACGAACTACGGGCACGCCTCGTCGCTGCAAAGCGTCGTGCTCAACGGCCTCGACGTGGACGGCGATGACGGAGATGCGGTGAACGTTGCTACGACCGACCTGCCCGACCACGTGACGTACACGCCCAAGAGCGCGGCCGTGGCGACGATCGAGAGCGAAAATGGCCCGACGCTGGAACTGCGCGGCCTGAACACGGGCGCCAGTGTCGTGACGATCGACGGCCTGGCGAACAACGACCACCTGACGGTCGCCGGCTCGAACAGCGCCGACTTGTTTGTGGTCACGCGTAACGGCGACGCGGTCGACGTGCATGTGCAGAGCAACGGCGCTGATTGGGTGCCGGTCACACTGACGGGTTTTGAAGGCCTGACGATCGACGCGCTGGGCGGCGACGACCAGATCGATGTCGACAACACGCAAGGCCTGATCGATTTGGCTGACGGCGTGCAGGCCAACGGCGGCGCGGGCGACGACATCCTGCGGCTGCTCGGCGACAACAGCGTCGACGCGTCGTACAAGGTCGGCCCGAACGTCGACGAGGGCAAGGTCACGCACGTCGACTTCGCCGACACGTTGCAGGCTGTGCGGTTCGACTCGATGGACCAGGTGATCGACCTGACACCGGGCGAACTGTTGATCGAGGGCACGGACGACAGCAATGTGATCACGTATACGGCCGGCCCGAACAGCGGCACGCCGCTGGTCAACGGCGCGGACACGGGTCGCGTGTCGATCGACAACTTCCAGGCCCTCGAGTTCGGCAACAGTTTCAGCCTGACGGTGGACGGCCGAAGCGGCAACGACCTGATCAACTTCAATAATGAGACGCCGGCGGCTGACCTGAACAAGATCACGATCGACGGCGGCGTTGGCGACGACACGGTGATGGGCTCGGCCGGCGACGACATCCTGCTCGGCGGCGACGGCAACGACCAGTTGTTCGGCAACGACGGCGACGACTTCCTCGACGGTGGGGCGGGCGCGAACACGCTCGACGGCGGTGACGGCGACGACACAGCCGACCTGTTCACGACCGACGGCGACGACATCGTGATGCTCAGTGCCGACGGGCTGGTGGTCAACGGCCGAAGCGCCGACCTGACGGGGATCGACAACGTCGAGATCGACACGCGCGGCGGTAACGACCTGGTGATGATCGACGCGGACGGCGAGGGCTTCGCCCCGGCGTTGAACGTGAAGACCGGCGAGGGAGACGACCGCCTCGAGGTGACGTTCGGCAACCGCGCCCCGCTGACGCTGGTCGAGGTCGACATGGGCGGCGGCGATGACGCGGCGACGGTCAAGGGTATGACCGGCGACGACCAATTCGACGTGGCCGACGCGGCGAACATCGACTTCGGCGGCAGCAAACTGCGGCTGACCTCGGCTGAGAAATCGACCGTGCTGGAAGGCCTGCGGATCGACTCGACGCGTGAGACGGTTGAGCCGAACCGCCGACAGTTCGTCGACGCCGACGGCAACAAGGTGACGGTGAATCTCGGCGGCCCCGGCGCGGCGACGATCTACCGCGACGTGAGCGCGGGTCAGAAGGCTGACATCCATTCGATCGAGTTGGAAGACACCAGCGACCTCAAGACGCGGCTGATGGTCAGCGTGCGACCCGACCGCACGACCGATGGCGAGACGTCGATCGGCAAGGTGACAGGCACGGGTCTGAACATGCTCAACGCCCGCCGCAGCGACCTGATGGATTCGATCGCGACGACCGGCGGCATCCGTCGGCTGATGCTGGACGACGTGATGGACGGCGCGTCGATCGACATGGGCGGCAACACCGGTCGGCGGATGGTGTTCCAGGCCGACCAGGTCGGTCAGAATGTGACGCTGCACACGGCGCATCAGTTGCACCAGGTGCGGGTCACCGACTGGATGAGCGGCCACGTGCAGGCCTCGACGTTCAACACGATCCTGAGCAAGGGCTTCTTCGGGGCGGACATCACGAACCTGCGGAACGACTTCGCCGGCTTCGGCATCCGCAACATCAACGTGAAGGGCGGCCTGGATTCGACGATCACCGGCGACCGGATCGGCAACATCAACGTCCGCGGCGACGCACTGCTGACGCTGAACGTCCTGACCGACGCGGTGACGTTGGGCGACCGCACGGCGGTGCGTAGCCTGAAGGTGACCGGCGGCGACCTGATCACGCCGAATCTGCTGCTCAAGGCTGACACGATGATCAAACAGTTGAGCGTGAAGGGCCAGCGCGGGAACGGCGGCATGATCGTCGGCGACGCGGTGATCACCGGCGAGATCGACCGGATCAAGATCGACGGTCAGGTCGGCGACGTGATGCTCAACGGTCGATCGACGGACCTGACCTCGCTCTAATCAGATAAGAGACGCATCCGCTTCGAGAGCGGACGACGCCCGAAGGGAGAAAGAGGACGGCCCTCCCGGTCGAAAGATCGGGAGGGCTCTTTGCATGATTGGGGTGCGGTTGCCTTGGGGCGAATACCGGGGCCGCTGAAGCGACCCCGCCTTGTTGGTGTGGGTCTAGGAAGGTGTTGACCGAATCCACGAAGTGGGGCGGTGGACTTGTTGTGTTGATCAAGTTACGAGCGCGCGGCGATGACGAGCAGGGTCAGGATGCCGCCGCAGACGACGGACGCGAGGGGGCCGAGCGTTAGGCAGGCCATGCCGCGCATGAGGAGTTTGCGTTGGACGCTGCGGTCGTCGCCGAGCGAGATGTACGGGTCGGGCTTGCCGTCGCCGCCGGTGATGACGTGGGTCGGTGTGGGCGTGCCTTCGTCCGGTTCGACGAAGCCGACGGCGTCGGCGATGTCGGCCGGGTGACGTGACGCCTCGCCGCGGATGAACACGGCGTCGCCGACGGCGATGTGGTGCTCGACGACGCGCAGGGCTCGTGCCCCTTCATCGACGAACACGCCGAGCGAACGCAGCGATTGATCGATGTGCGGGGGCAGGGGTTGGTTGACTCGGCCGCGCCGGTCGTCGGCGTTCTGAAACGTGAAGCGCTCGTCGACATCGACGACAGCCGCGTTCGACGCGACGAGCACCTGGCCCGTGCCGTCGTCGACGATGAACGGCGTGTCCAGACGCGACTCGCGGATCTTGCTCCAGTAGGCGATGCGCGACTTGCCCCGGCCGGACGACACGTATTCCTGCACCTCGTACTCGCACCAGACGACGGGCTTGCCGCTGAACGGTCCGACGATGTGCGCGAACGGCCGGGCCTGCCCGTGCACGGCGACCGGGCCTTGTTCGACCTGGCGGACGGGGCGGACGGGCGTATCGAGGATGCGCCGTCGTTCGCGGAGCATGTTGACGCCGGCGAACGGCGCGAGCAGGCCGAGCAGGGCGACGAAGCCGAGCAGGATGATCCACATCATGGCCGATCTCCCCGAGGCGCGCGGGATGCGCGGTGACCTTGGGGTTATCGGGTGGATCGGCCGGTGGGTTGACGGGCGGCTACTTCGCCTCGAGCCAGCGTTCGACGAAGTGGATGTCGGTGTCGCTCTTGATGAAGTTTCCGTGCCGCATGAGGCGGGCGTGGAGGGGGATGGTCGTGGGGATCGGCTCGACGCGGAACTCGGAAAGCGCGCGGCGCATGACGGCCAGGGCGTCGTCACGGGTCTCGCCGAAGGTGATGAGCTTGGCGATCATCGAGTCGTAATTGGGCGGGACGCGGTAGCCGCCGTGGCAGTGCGTATCGACGCGGACGCCCGGGCCGCCGGGCGGGTCGAACTGGTCGATTGTACCGGGGCTGGGCATGAAGCCCTTGTCAACGTTTTCGGCGTTGATGCGGGCCTCGATCGCGTGACCCTTGCACTTGATTTGACGCTGCGTGAATCCGAGCGGCTCGCCGGCTGCGACGCGGATTTGTGCTTTGACGAGGTCGATGCCGGTCACGGTCTCGGTGACGGGGTGTTCGACCTGGATGCGCGTGTTGACCTCCATGAGGTAAAACTTGCGCTCGTTGGCGTCGAACAGGAACTCGACGGTGCCGGCCGAGTAGTAGCCCGCGGCCTTGGTCAAACGGACGGCCGAACGGCAGACGGCGCTGCGTTCTTCGTCGTCGAGCACGGGGCAGGGGGCTTCCTCGATCAACTTCTGATGGCGGCGTTGCATCGTGCAGTCGCGTTCGAACAGGTGCACGACGTTGTCGTGCTGGTCGCCGAGCACCTGGACCTCGATGTGTCTCGCCCGTTCGATGAACTTCTCGACGTACACGCTTGCGTTGCCGAAGGCCGACTCGGCCTCGGCCATGGCGCTGTGCAGACCGGAGCGGAGGCTGATGTCGTTGTGGGCGACGCGCATGCCGCGCCCGCCGCCGCCGGCCGCGGCCTTGATGATCACGGGGTATCCGATGTCGTGCGCAACCTTGAGCGCGGCGTCTTCGGTTTCGACCGCGCCCTTGCTGCCGGGCGAGGTCGGTACCTTGTGTTTGATGGCCAGCTTCTTGCATTCGACCTTGTCGCCCAAAAGCTCCATCGATTTGACACTGGGGCCAATGAACTCGATGTTGCACGACCGGCAGACGTCGGCGAAGTGCGCGTTCTCGGACAGGAAGCCGTAACCGGGATGGATCGCGTCGACGTTGGCGACCTCGGCCGCGCTGATGATGCGGTCGATCTTCAGGTACGACTCGTTCGGCGGCGGTGCGCCGATGCAGATCGCGTCGTCCGCCAAACGCACGTGGGCAGAGTCGCGGTCGGCTTCGGAATAGACAGCGACCGATTGGACGCCCAGTTCGCGGGCGGCACGGATGATTCGCACGGCCACTTCGCCGCGGTTCGCGATGAGGATGCGGGAGAACATGGGGCGTCGAGCGGTTGGGTACTGGGGAGGGGAAACCCACGCATTGGAATGCGTGGGCTGCTTAGGCAGGTTTGACGAGGAACAATGCCTGCCCGAACTCGATGGCCTGGCCGCTTTCGACCAGGACCTTTTCGATCTTGCCGGACGTCTCAGCCTTGATCTCGTTAAAGACCTTCATGGCTTCGACGAGGCAGACGACGGTGTCGGGACCGACACTGTCGCCGACGGAAACGAACGGGTCGGCGTCAGGGCTGGAGGAGGCGTAGAACGTCCCGACCATCGGGCTGGGGATTTCGACGAGGCCGGCCGTGTCGGACGGCCCGGGCGCGGCAGGCTCAGCCGGCGCGGGCGTTGCGGGCTGTGCAGCCGCTGCTGGCGCGGGTGCGGCGGCG